>CBIHOC010000046.1:0-39295 GCA_966211705.1 uncultured Chryseobacterium sp. | reverse complement strand
GAACCCCGATAAGGCTTTCATCGAATTTCCATTTGCTCTTTATAAAAACAGCTCGTTCCTGTGGAGCTAAAAAAACGACAGACACCATGTAAACATTTGCAAAAAAACGATAAGCTCCGTAGGAGCGAACTGTTTATTGTAAATGCCTGGTTCATTTTTTTGAGCCCCATCGGGGCGACCTGTTGTGCGGGAGCAAGAAATGTCTTTCGGGTAAAGGCTACATTCGATCGCAACAACCGCACACCATCTTTTCCCCTGCGCCCGATTCTATGATTCAGCACATACTTTTTCGCAGAGGCCGCGGATACTTTTGTGTATCCAACATTCCTACACATGCGGAAAATCTCTACCGCGAAAAAGCGATTCCTGTTTTTGACACTTGCCGGCACGGTCATTTTTGCCGCCGTTAACGTCTTCTTTTCCTCCGACGCAAAAGGTTATTCGAGCGGCGCGCCGGCCGGCTTTTGCGGCGCACCGGCCGACGGGAACAACTGCACGTATTGCCATTCTTCTTTCCCGGTGCAAAACATTACCGGCGCAATCACTTCGGATATTCCTGTGACCGGTTACCAGCCCGGCGGCGTTTATACGTTTACTGCAACGATCTCAAGTCCCGGGCACACGCGGTTCGGATTTCAAATTTCTCCGCAGGACGAAACGGGCAACCTGGTCGGCTCGATGGACGACCTCGGACCGGAAACGACATTCACCGGCCTCGGGAAATACATCACGCATTCGCCCACCGGAACAACCGGAACAGGAACAAAATCCTGGCAATTCGAATGGACCGCGCCCGCTGCAGGAAGCGATTCGGTGACATTTTACGGTGCATTCAACGTGACGAACGACGACGGCGGCCCGATCGGCGACTCCATCTTTCTTACGACGTATACGGTCTATGAAGCCAGTACAAACACGATAACCGACGTCGACGCATTCCTGCAGAATTGCAACATCTGGCAGAATGCAGGCAATGCGCTCCAGGTAGCTTTTGTGAACAGTACGGGAGAATCCTGCGAGCTCATCGTTTACGACCTGCAGGGAAAAACGGTCACGACGAATTCCGTTTCCGGCGCCGGCAGGGTTTCACAAACGCTGAGCATGCAGGAAGCATCCGGCGGAATTTACCTGCTCACCATCCGTTCAGGCGAACGGACTTTTTCGAAAACATTTATTTACAGCAACAGCTTTTAACGCACAACCGTAACACGCGCACGATGAAAAAAACGATACTGTTTCTTTTCGGCAGCCTCTGCAGTCTTGCAATGTACAGCCAATGCACGACGACCAACGCCACCAGTTGCCAGTGCGACACGGCGACCCAGGTGAACTGCGACCTGTTGCCGGACATTACGATATCGTGGTATGCGCTGGAAAATTATGCCGGCGGGCCCTCCGAATTTTCACAAACCGGCAACGGCGTGGATAACGGGCGACTGAAAGTCACGGGGTCGACGCCAAACATCGGGCACGGGCCGCTGACGGTGCGCGGGCAGGACGCGAGCGGCATGCGCAAGTTCGTTTGCGGAACCGATACATTCTCCGCCTCCGCGACAGGAACATTCACCTGCCCCAACGGCGACCCGCTTCCGAAGCAGATCGTGTGGCAGCGCATTTACCACAAGAACGGCAGCACCATGACCTGGTGGGACCGCGAGGCCGGCGCAATGACCTATCACCCGGCGCACAACCACATCCACAACGACGCATGGGGAACGTTCACGTTGCGCATCGAAGATCCTTCCGATCCCAACCCGCTCAATTGGAGCATCGTCGGTTCCGGGAAAAAACTCGGCTTCTGCCTGATGGATTATTACCAGTGCAGCTCTGCATCGGCCACGAACCATTGCAAAGACGACAACACGGTGTACAACCAGGGAACGACCTTGCTGAACGGCGATTTCCCGAACTGGCAGCTGGGCGGCGGCGGCTACGGCTGCTCCGTGATCGAGCAGGGAATTTCTTCCGGCTACACCGACGTTTACAGCGAGTCGCTCGATGGGATGTGGATCAACATTCCGCCGGGAACGTGCAACGGGCAATACTGGATCGTTTACGAAGCAGACCCGAACGATTATTTCGTGGAAGAAAGCGAATCGAACAATTACACGGCGATCCCTTTCACGCTCACGCAACAGTCGCCCGCCGGGAGCCCGGTCGTGCAGATCCTTCCCGAAGGCAGCCCGAACGTCTGCGCAGGCGATTCGGCCGTGCTGATCGCAACCGCCGGCATGTCTTACCTCTGGAGCACCGGCGCCACCACGCAGCGCATTACAGCCGGTCCCGGAACGTACACCGTAACTGTAACGAATTACTGCGGCACGGCAACGTCCGCTCCTTTCACCGTCACGCAGAACGCCGTTCCGCCTGCACCGGTAGTAACCCCGGATACAGTCTGCGCCGGCATGGCGGCCACGCTGAACGCAACGGGCAGCAACCTCACCTGGCTCGACAGCAGCGGGAACGTCGCGGGCACGGGAAGTTCATTCACCACGCCATTGCTGAATTCAACCGCGACGTATTGGGTGCAGGATGAAGCCGTGTACACCGGCAACATCGGCTACACCGGGAAACCGGATTCCACCGGCGCCGGCGCGTACAGCTCGAGCTCCAACTATTGCATGTTCGACGTGTATCGTCCGCTCACGATCAAATCGGTGCAGGTCTATTCCGGGAGCGCCGGCCCGCGCACGGTCCAGTTGTTCGACGAGATCGGCATCATCCTGGCTGCTGGCACGTTCAACATCCCGGCCGGCCCGTCGCGCGTGGATCTCGATTTTTACGTCACGCCCGGAAAAAATTATTCCATGCGTGTGACCGGCAACGCGAACCTGTGGCGGAGCAGCGGCGGCGTGAGCTACCCGTACACCATGCAGGACACGCTGTCCATCACCACCTCGAGCGCGGGCGCTGCGTATTATTATTTCTTCTACGATTGGGAAGTGGAAGTCGGCGGCGCCACCTGCCCCGGCCCGCTCGTGCCGGTGACGGCCGTCGTGGAAGTGTGCACGGATGTGCATGGGCTGGACCTTTCGGGCAACATCGACGTTTTCCCGAACCCGTCGGAAGGAAATTTCACGTTCAGGGCAATCATGCCGGCACCGGCAGACATCGACATTTCCGTAACCGACCTGTCAGGACGGAACGTGTATTCGCGACGACTGGAAAATGCGACGGGAGAAGTCAGCGAGCCGGTTGTGCTTGCGGATGTGGCAAAAGGAATTTACATGATGAGCGTGCTGATCGACGGGAAGCTGTATTACAGGAAGCTTGTGGTGCAGTGACCACGGGATGTGTGCGGTAATGAAGGGAACAAATGGCTCCAGTGAAGAAAAAGATGTACAGCCGTTGGCGGGCCGCGAGCCTGCTGGGCGTGTACATGTTGATCACGCTGCACATCGTTCACTGGCTCATTTCAAAACGCACGCTTGCCCCGCTCGAGTTCAATGAAGTTCTTTATTCCATTCACCTCGGGATAATCACGGCCGGTTTTATTTTCATGGGGCTGACGATGATCGGCACCTTGATCTTCGGCCGTTTCTTTTGCTCGTGGGGCTGCCACATCCTCGCCCTGGAAGATCTTTCGGCGTGGCTGCTCGAAAAATTCCGCATCAAACCCAAACCGGTCCGCTCCCGCGCATTCTTCCTCGTTCCCGTGGCGGCGATGTTGTACCTCTTCGTTTGGCCGCAGGTGGAACGATTGCTGCAAGACGTGCCGGCCCCGCAGCTGCATGTTTTAAAAGCCGGGCAGGGATGGGAATCGTTCACCACGGATAATTTCTGGAGAAACCTGCCGGGAATCCCGGTAACGCTGCTTACGTTCTTCACCTGCGGGTTTGCGATCGTTTACCTCATGGGCACGCGCAGCTTCTGCCGTTACGGTTGTCCATACGGCGTGCTGTTCGGCATTGCAGACCGCATCGCGCCGGGAAAGATCAAGCTGACGGGAAATTGCACCGATTGCGGCATCTGCACGACCGTGTGCAGCTCGCACGTGCTCGTACATAAAGAAGTGCAGCAGTTCGGGAAAGTGGTGGACACGAATTGCCTGAAAGACCTGGATTGCGTGGCGGCCTGCCCGAACGACGCGCTGGTGTACGGGTTTACCACGCCGACGCTCCTGCAATCTTCGCTGCGGAAAAAAGGCGGGAACTATTCGTTTACACTGGGCGAAGACATTTCGCTCGGGGTGTTTACGCTCGTGTACGTTTTTATTTTCCGCGGACTTTACGATGCGGTTCCGTTCCTGCTGGCCATCACGATCGCGGTCATCTTCTCCTATTTCAGCATTTTATTCTATAGGATGTTGCACTCCAGCTATGCGCACATGGGATCGTTCGTGCTGAAGCAAAGCGGAAAAATGACACGCAGCGGAAAAATTTTTGCCGCGGGATTTTCTTTGCTGCTCCTCTTCAGCATGCACAGCGCGTATGTGCATTTCATGACGTGGTCGGGCGAGCGCATCTACAACCAGGTGGTGACGAAGGGAAACAGCATCCAGCTGGCGCCGGGCGCAGGTGCGGATGAAAAGCTCGATAAAGCACTGATCTACCTGGAAGCGGCGCATCGCTGGGGATTGTGGAAACCGCTGAGCCTCGAGCGCGAGCTGGCGTCCATTTACATTTTCAGGAAGGATTACCAGAAGGCATCGGTGCACCTGGCAGCCCTGCTGGACAAGGATCCCGGCAACCACGAAGCGCGGCTGCGGCTGGCGAAAATTCTTTTTCTCACCGGGAAAGAAAGCGAAGCGGCCGACCAGTTGAAACAAATCATCGGCAGCCCGTCCATGGAAACCGCGCACGACCGTGAAATGCGGGCAGAAGCGCATCTTACGCTGGGGCACATCGAGGAGAAGAACGGTTTCTTCTCTGCGGCATTGTTTCATTACGAAGCTGCGCTGACCGATCAGCCGCGCAACCCGGAAATTTTGCTGGCGCTCGGCGTGATCTATACCACCGCGGGGAAAAACGGGCCGGGTGAAAAGTACCTGCTGCAATGCGATTCGCTGATGCCGGGATCGCCGGTGGTGCTGAACAACCTCAGCGTGATCTATATGAAAACGGGCCGCACGGAATTGGCGATGCGCTGCCTGCAGAAGGTCGTGGAGCTGCAGCCGCAGAATGTTTCGGCACATTACAACCTCGGCATGGTGCTTTACAAACGAGGCCAGCCCGATGAAGCGATCGGTCATCTCCGCCGGACGATCGAAATGCAGCCGGCACACCTGAACGCGCACATTGCCCTTGCGAACATTTTTGAAGAAACCGGCAACACCGCCGAAGCGCAGCAGCAACGATTCGCCGTTCAGCAGCTTCGCACCAATACATCCTCCATTTCCCCCAATCCACAACAAACCATCCAATGAAAACACGATTTACCGTTCCGGCCGGCTTAACGATCCTCATCCTCGCAGCGACAATCTTATCCGGCGCCGCATTTAAAACGCAGACCGAATGGAAAGCGCCTTCTTCCGCCGACACATTAAAAAACCCACTTGCCGGTGATGTCGCCGCGACGGCCGCAGGAAAAAAAACGTACGAAAAGCTCTGCTGGGCCTGCCACGGCATGACCGGCAAAGGCGACGGCCCGGGCGCTGCCAGCCTCAACCCGAAGCCCGCCGACCATACGTCCGCGCAAGTCCAGCAGCAAACCGACGGGTCGATCTACTGGAAGATCAGCAAGGGCCGCGGCGGCATGCAGCCGTATGAACGCGCGCTTTCAAAAACGCAGCGCTGGCAGCTGGTCAATTACATACGCACGCTCAAACAGGAATAAAACTTACTGCCATGAAAACCAGCTTCCGGCTTGCAACCCTTTTTTCCTGCTTCCTGTTGACGGCGATGCACGCGCAGGACGACGAATCTTTCGTTACCGGCACGTTCAGGAGCGCGCAGCTCATCAATGCGGAAACGACGGAAATGACGCCGAAAGGCGGATCCGAGTTCATCATCCGCCACCGCTTCGGCCTCATCAGCCCCGACAGCACGGCCTACCAGCAATTCCTCGGTCTCGACCTGGCCGCCAACATCCGCCTTGGATTTTCCTTCCCGCTCACGGAACGATTGAGCGTGGGAATCGGGCGCACGAAAAATTACAAAACGGTCGACGGTGAGATCAAGTATCTTCTGCTTCGCCAGCGGGAAGACAACGCAATGCCCATTTCCGCGGCGTTGTATGCGAATGCGGCGATCATGACGGATAAATTTCCGCGCATCGCCCCCTACTCGTTCTTTGCCGACAGCGTTACGCCCTTCTCCTACTCTTTTGCAGACAGGCTGTCGTACAACACGACGCTGATCGTTTCGCGAAAATTCGGCGAGAAATTTTCGCTGCAGCTTTCGCCTTCCTTCATTTATCACAACCTCGCGGCCGCCGGCGCAGAGCACCACACGTTCGTGCTGACGTTCGGCGGCATGTACCGGCTCGGCTTTTCGTCTTCCCTCATCATGGAATATTCCTGGCGCACGAACAATCGTCCCGCGACGAACGCTTACCCGTTGTCGATCGGCTGGGAATTCGGCACGGCGGGACATTTATTCCAGCTTGTCGTTTCCAGCTCGAACGAGATCGTGTGGCAGGATCTTCACACACGCGATTCCTTCGATTACCTGAAAGGAAAATTCTGCATCGGCTTCAACATCAAACGCTACATGTGGCGAAAAAAATAATCCCATGAATCAGCCCGCAAAACAACTCCTGCGCATCTTCACCGTCATGGCCGCGCTCCTGCTGTTCGGCAACGCCTGCAAAAAAGACACGGGACCGGTCATTATTCCGCCCGTCAACAACACGCCTCCGCCGGTGAGCTTTTCAAACGATATCCAGCCGATCCTCACCGCGTCCTGCCTGCCCTGCCACGACCAGACGCATCCGTATCTCGACCTCGAGGAATGCTGTTCGTACAACGAGCTCCTGTACACCGGCTTCAGCGCGCCTTATATCGACACGTTGAATCCTTCGGAAAGCTTGTTGTACAAACGTCTCACCGGGGAGATCGGTCCGACGATGCCGCTGACGGGGCCGCTGAACCAGTACGAGATCGACCTGGTGCTGCAGTGGATCGAAGAAGGAGCGAAAAATAATTGAGAAAAAATTTCCTGTTACTGCCAATCAAGGGTTGAAAACTGATCCTTGTTCCCTCGATTCAGAATGCAATGAGTCCCGTAGGGACGGCCTGTTTCTAACAGAAAAGAACCATACCCCACAAGGGCCGGGCGGGCGTCCTTAGTCGATAACAGATCAAGGTCGCCCGCCCGGCTTTTTCATGGAGAGGGCGATCAGCATTAGAAACAGGCCGTCCCTACGGGACTTGCATCGATGTGCAGGAAGGATTGAAGTCAACCCTTGATTGGCATTATCAATTATCTTCCGCATGCCATTCGGCGAAGGAAGTGGATGTTTCATCAAGCCGGACAGCATGCAGTTTCAGGCCGGCGGGAATATGCGCAGCGATAAGCTGCGTGATGTGCGCGCACAGCAATTCGCAGGTCGGCGGGAAAGGGAAAAAGATCGCGCCTTCATTTTTCGCAAGCTCCGGGTAACGCTGCCGGTCCGTTTCGTGCAGCACGATACGATGGTCGAAAATGTCGATGACGTGCGTCTTTACAATGGCCTTCAGCGCTTTGAAATCCATCACCATGCCGTCAGCGGAATTGCCCGGCTCGTCGAGCGGCTTTCCCGAAATGGTGACGGCGAGGATGTAACTATGCCCGTGGATATTCTTACAGGGCCCGTCGTGGCAGGACAACGCGTGCGCCATCTCGAAACGAAACTCTTTTGTAATGCGGATGATCGGTAATTCGGTTGGCATGAGGTGCTGGATAGTGCTGCAAAACCCGGTCCTGTCGAAGTACCGGGCTGCAGCAAACTCTGGCGTGAATTGAACGCGTTCGAAACGCTATGCAGATTGCTTTGCGGACTCTACTTCGATCCGGGGCACAAAGATAATCCTTGATTTCACCGAATTCGAGATCAGGCAATTTGCTTCGGCTTTTTCAAGCACTTTTTGCGCTTTGCTGCGGTCCGCCTCATTTTTCAGCACGACGATGGGCTCGAGCGTAACCTCGCTCATCATGTATTTCCCGTCGATCATTTCCAGCTTTCCCGAAGCGCCGCAGCTGAACCGTTCGAATGCAAGGTTCGAGCGCTCCGCAATGGCGAGGAACGTCGTCATGAGGCAGCTGCTGAGCGATGCGACGAACAGGTGCTCGGGCGACCAGATCCCTTTCATTCCTCCCGGGAATTCCGGAGGCGTAACGACGGCGATGGATTCTTCCAGCTCGGGAGAGGACAACAGCCCCAGGCGTGTCGACAGCCAGGTCAGGCGGACATCGTAATTGTGTGTAATGCTGCTCATAACAGTAAATGGATTTTAGGGACTGTTCAGACGTTGGTCGTAAGTTTCTTTCGTTCGGCGGTCGCCAGTTGTTTCACCTGCTCCCTGCGCTGCATTTCTTCGGCGATCAGCTTCAGCTCCCGTCCCATCTGTCCCGCGATCGCCGAATTTTCCTGCGCGCGGCGGATCAGGTAGGGAAGCACGGCTTTGACGGGCCCGTACGGAACGTATTTGGTGACGTTGTATCCTTCCTCAGCAAGGTTGAAGCTGATGTTGTCGCTCATCCCGTAGAGCTGTGAAAAATAAATGTGCGGGTGGCCGCTGGGCAGGCCGAGCTCCTTCATTTTGCGGACGAGGTGCAGCGTGCTTGCTTCATTGTGCGTGCCTGCGCACAAGGTGACGATGTCGATGTTCCTGAGGCACAGCTCCAGCGCGGCGTCATAATCCTTGTCCGCTGCTTCCTTGCCGGCGTGAATGGGTGAAGCATACCCGAGCTGCTGCGCCCGTGCATTCTCTTTTTCCATGTAAGCGCCGCGCACGAGCTTTACGCCGAGGAAACAATCCCTTTTGCGCGCTTCTTTGATCAGCGCCTCCAGGTATGCGAGACGGTCGTGCCGGTACATCTGGATGGTGGTGTTGACGATCGCACGTTTCGCGTTGTGCTTCCACATCATCTCTTCCGTGACCCGGTCGATCGTTTCCTGTATCCAGCTTTCTTCCGCATCGATGTAGATGGGAACACCGGCCATTTCTGCTTCCCGGCAGATCGTGCTGAGCCGTGTGATGGCGCGGTGGTAATGCGGACGTTCGGCCGCAGAAAGCGACCTTCCTGCATCCAGCTTCTCGAGGAGATGATGCGGGAACACGCCGGTGAGCTTTACGCAGGTGTAAGGAATGCTCCTGTTCCCGGCCGCCACGTTGATGATCGAAACGATCTCGTTCTTCGTGCGCTCGAAATCTTCGTCCTCCCCTTTTCCTTCGACGGAATAATCGAGAATGGAGCCGATCCCGCTGCCGGCAAGCTTTTCAACGACAGCCTTGCTTTCCTCCAGCGATTCGCCGGCGCAGAATTGCCGGAAAATTGTCCTCCGTACGAGACCGGCGATGGGAAGATGCAGCTTGAGTGAAACGACAGTGAGCCACGCGCCGATCTTTACGACAAGCGGGCTGTGCAAAAGGCGAAACAAAAGGAATGAACGATAAAGCGACTTATCATCCTTGATCGAAAAAGCTTTCTGGGTATTATTAAAAGAAAGGGAGGGTTGCATAACTACTCGAAATTGGCATTCATTCCTTTGTTTCGCCTTGCCCCGAGCTAAACCATGACCGAAGCTCCTTTTTATTTAACACACACAAATATTCCATCAAACACGCTGAATAAACTATGATTCAGCACAGGTTTCCGCCTCTTGCAGGGCAGGTACAGGTTCCTTCCCGGGAGCCGGGCCTTCCTCTTTTCGCTTTATCGCCTTCACCAGGATCGCTGCCAGCGCGGCGATGACCATTCCGAATCCCGTTGCCAGCCCGAGGCCGGCAAAAGCGAACAATTTGAGCTGCGGGGAAATGGCCGACGCAGCCACTGCGAATTCCTTGCGCTCGTGGATCATCAGTATTCCTTTTTCCACGCCGGCCCAGACCAGGCTGAGCCAGAAAACAACCAGGGAAATGTTCGCGATGAGCAGGCCGAGGCGGATGAAACGCGTGCGGCGGACCGTCATGGCTTCCGGGAGCAGCGTCTCGGCGATGAATGCGCAGGAAGAGAGCAGGATCATCGTGTTGATCCCGATGGCGCTTCCCATGGCATGCGCAACGGTGACGTGTGTTCCGTGCGTGTAGAGATTCAGCGCGGGAACGGAAATGGCAAGCGCGACGATAAGGTTGAGCAGGATCCAGCGGTCGGCAGAAACCATGAACCTCGATGCAGCCGTGTATTTCGCAGGCACAGGACCGGGAGCGAGCTTTTTAATATCGGCGATCAGGCGCCAGAGGATGAGCAGTTCCGTCATACTGATGACGTAAGACAAATTCCGGATCCACGAAGCCGACGGCAGCGTGTAGGTGTGATGCGCCCACCCGAAAAGCAAATTGGTAAAGCCGAGGAAGAAAAGTAAAAATGCCGTGCGGGATTGTGCGGCGGTTTTATTGCCGCTTAATCTTTCGACGAGAAAAGCGGCCGTGCCGTACACCAGCATGTTCCAGGAACCCACCAGCGCGCCGTACGATTTCCACTGCACCGTAAGATCGCGGACGAGGTTGTCGCGGAAGAACGGGAAGATCCACAGGTTCGATTCGAGGAACGTGACCAGGAAAAACAGCACGCCGGTCGACCACATCCACACGTACGCGGGCCAGGGCGAGCCGGAGGAAAAAATGGTTTTGAAAAAATTCACCACCAGCAGCAGCCACGACACGACGATGGGCACGGAAAAAAAAGCCGGGTGCTCCCAGTATTCACGCCCGCCGAAGATCCCGGCCGCATAACAGATGACGATGCCGGTGCCCGTGACGAGAATGAGGACGAGCTGCCACATGGGCCAGCGGATGGAATACCATTTGTACCCGAGAAAACGGTTGACGTAGAAATAAATGCCGCCTGCAGCAGAGAGAAATATCCACGCCACCGCCAGCGCCACGTGCAGCGGCCGCGATTTCACGAAGCCGAGGGAATCCAGCAGGCCCGGGAAGCTGAACTGGAATGCCGCGAGGCAGCCGATCAGCAGCGCGCCGAGCAAACCTGCAAGCGCGGCGATGATGAAATAAACCGGGAATCGGGGCGCCCGCTCAGTTTTCATTCGGGAGGGTTATTGATCCGTCAGGTTCCACGCGCGCATCGACGGCGGGCGACTGGCCTGTCTGGTTGGTGTATTGGAGGTAGCGGATAAGCGCGCGGCGTTCGGGAATGGTAAGGTGAAAGTCGGGCATGCGCGCGGTGCCGTTCGCAAGAATTGCATCGAGGTAGATCGTGTCGCGGCCCGGGCGTGCGACGACGTTTGTCAGGTCGGGGCCCATGTAGCCGCCGAGCCCGTAGAGCTGGTGGCAAGCCGTGCAATTGTATTCCTGGAAAAGCAGCTTGCCTTGTTTCGCTTCGGCGGTGAGGTAGGCGGCGCCTTTGTCTTCAGCGGTTCCGGCGGTGTCGACGGCAAAAGAATAGATCACGAACAACACGATCAGTCCCCAAAAAATGCTTCTCCGGGTGCCTTTGCTCATCCCCTCCATACCGCTATGAATTGAAGGACAAAATTAGAACCGGCCGCAGGAGCAAACGATGATACGGCGTATCCCGGGATATGACGTGGCGCATGTTCACCGCGGATCAGGCGTTGGCCAGGTGCTGCAGCTTCTCGAGGTCCAGGATCGCGATCCGTTTTCCGTCGAACGACACGAGACCCTGCTGCTTGAAATCGGCAACGATGCGGATCGCGGTTTCGGTGGTGGTGCCTGCGATGTTGGCCAGCTCGCGGCGCGAAGGAATGGCTTTCAGCACGGTGCTCTGCGTTTCATAACCGTAACATTCCTTCAGGAGCAGCAGCGCTTCCGCCATCCTGCTGCTGACCATCTTGTGGGCCATGCTCGTCAGCCGGTGCTCCGCGGTTTTCAGGTCGGACGCCAGCCGCTTGATGGTAAGCAGGCTGAAATCCGAATTGGACCTGAGCAGGTCGATGAACGTGTCTTTCGGGAAATAACAGATCGACGAAGTCTCCATCGCCGTGGCGGATGCGGAATACACGTCGCCATGCAACAGCGCCCTGTAGCCGATGATGCTGCCGGGTTTTGCAAAACGGAGGATCTGCTCCTGCCCGTTCTCGCCGTATTTGTGGATCTTTACTTTCCCCGAATAAATGCAATAAACTCCATGGGGCTGGCGATCTTCGTAGAAGATGCTCTGCCCCTTTTTGTAAATGTTGCTCGTCTTATGTGCAGACAGCTTCTGAAGCTCATGCATTTCCAGGTCGCAGAACATGGAACCTGTACGGGTCGTGCATTCCTCGCATGGAGGAACGTCGGTGTTGCGCTTTATCCTTGTAAACATGGACGGGGTATTTGGTAATACAAAATAACTGTGCTGTCATATGATTATCTATGATATAGCTCAGGATTCAATGCCGGAGGCCCGGGAAAAAACTAACATATATCATATGCGGTTTGGCGGCCCGGAAAGTATTTTTGCAGGCTAAAATCCTGCCCAATCCCGATAAATGACGTCACGCGCAAATTTCCCCGCAACAGCAGCTCATCCCCTGGAACACGAACCACTGTCAACGATCGGCGACATCGTGAGCCGCGACATCCGCACGGCGAAGGTGTTCCGGAAATACGGCATCGACTATTGCTGCGGCGGCCAGAGGACCATCGGTGAAGTATGCGAAGCGAAAAACATCGATCCCCGCGAGCTGAGCTTCCAGCTTCTCATTCCCGGGAACGCAAGGCACGCCGGCGTTTTATCGATTGACCAGTGGGAGCTCGATTTCCTCTCCACCTACATCGTCAACATTCACCACGCTTATGTCCGCAACACCATGCCGATGCTGCTTTCCTGGTCCGGGAAAGTCGCGGAAGCACATGGCGGAGCGCACCCGGAAGTACGGGAAATCGCGAAGCTGGTGACGATGATGTGCGGGGAAATGGCGAAACACATGCAGACGGAAGAAAACGTGCTGTTCCCCTACATCGCTGAAATGGCGCAGGCTTCGCGAAAAACAGGCGCCGACCTTGACATGTCTCTCGGCTTCGTGGGAAGCCCGCTGCGCGTGATGGAAGACGATCACGAGCTCGTCGGGAACATTTTTATGGAGATCGAACGGCTTTCCGCCAATTTCACGCCGCCGGCCGACGCGTGCAATACATTCAAAGCATTTTATGTTTCCCTGGAAGAATTCGAGGACGACCTGTTCCTCCACGTTCATCTCGAAAACAATATTCTTTTTCCGAAAGCAGAACGCCTGGAAAGAGAATTACGGTCACGCCAGTGCATGTTTTAGCCGTTCATTATTTATGGCTGGCCTCCTTCCCTGCTCCAGTAAGAGATCCCGTTGGGGTTCTGCCCGACCGGTATGGTCGCAACCACGGAATAATCGCCGGTGCTGATCACCGTGATCGTGGCGTCCTGGCTGTTCGTCACGTATGCCCTGTCGCCACCGCGGCTGATCACCACGCCGTGGGCTGCATCACCGGCAACGATCGTCGCGAGGATGCCGCCGTCCGCCGCGCTCATGACAAACACTTTGTCGGAAGCCGGTCGCCCCAGCAGCACGCCCTGGTCGCAGATGAACAGGCGGGAGCCGTCGGGAGCCGGGTAGATTTGCACAGGCCCGATCGCGGAAGCCGGCAGCGGGAAGTGAACCGTGGCGCCGGTGGCGGGTTCATAACGCACCACCTCTTTCGTATCGTATAACGTCGCGAACACGTAATTGCCATTGGGCGTGATCGCGGTCTGCACCGCAATGCCGCCGACCGGGATGTCCTGGATCGTTCCGCCTGCAAGTGTGATGATCGAAAGCGTATGTGAATCCATGCAGGAGACATACAGCTTCCCGCGCGAATACCGCATCCCGTGCGGCGCGTGGCCGGCGCCGAGAGAGAATGTGCGGGTGACGGAAAACGTGTGCGCATCGATCTCGTAAACGGCGTTCGAATCGGTGCCGGTGACATAGGCAAAGCTGGAAGCGCTGTCCAGCACCACGTGCGCCAGGTGCACGCCGACACCGATGTTGATCCACCGCGTCACCTCATCCGTAAACGGATCGATCACGATCACTTTCTCCATTGCCCCGGTCGCCATGGGATTTACCGTTCCCCACACCGTCCTGCCGTCGGGCGACGCCTGGATGTTGTGCACCATCTGCAGGTTTCCCGATCCGTCATCCACGGTAATCTCTTTCGCCACCCGGTTGGTGGACGCGTCGAGCACGGTGATGAAATCGCTCCCTTCGTTGGCGACGTACACTTTCGTGTTCAGCTCCCCGCTTTCAACTTCATCGTCTTTTTTGCAACCGTGCAGGAACAAGGCCGCGCACAGGCAAACCGTGGAAATAAATACCGGCGTTCTCATGGTTCTCTAAAATTAGTAGTGTATCAGTTTGACCTTCCCGGAAATGTCCACTTGTAGGCGGAAATTGAAAACCACGGAGGCACGAAGACACGGAGTGTCAGTTCTAGGTAGGCGTAGCCGTATCGAGAACTCCGTGTCTCCGTGACTCCGTGGTAAACCAACATTTTGTTTTTTTCAAATTGAGACACTACCCTAAAATTAGGCAGCGGGCAGGGGTAAAAACTATGAGCCGGAACAGCAAATGCCCGGGAAAATGAAGTCCCCGGGCATTTGCAAAAAAAGATCTGGAATTTTATTTCGCCGGCGCCGGCGGCAGCAGCACGTTGTCCACGACATAGATCACGCCGTTGGACGCAGGTACCGTGGCGACAATGTTCGCGCCGTTGACCGTGTACTTGCCGTCTTTCACACCGATCGTGACGTTGCCGCCGTTCACCATGTTGTACGTCTGCCCGTCCTGCATCATCTCCAGCTTCAGCACGCCTACAAAAACATGGTACTGCAGGATGTCCGACAGGTCGTCTTTCTTTTCCGGCTTCAGCAGGCCGTCGACGGTTCCCGCGGGAAGCTTGTTGAACGCATCGTTGGTGGGCGCAAATACGGTAAACGGTCCCGCGTTGGAAAGCACGTCGACCAGCTCGGCAGTTTTGATCGCCGTAACCAGCGTGGTGTGGTCAGCAGATCCGACCGCCACCTGCACGACGTTTTTCTGGGACTGGTCGTCCTTCACGCCCGACTGGCCGACTGCGTTCGCATTCGCATCCGTTGTCGCTGCGGCTTCCGGTGTTGATTCATTTGCGGCCTCCTGGCTGTCGCAGGAGGAGGTGGTGAATGCCAGCGCTCCGAAGAGCAGTAACCCGGCTGCAAGTGTTTTCATAAGGTTTGGTGTTGGTTTCAGTTGGTTTTATGAGGCAAAGTAACCGGGCCGCAACTTCCTGAACCATGATCTTCGTCAAGCGGCATGATGTTCTTTTATTGCTTTTCACCACCTCACAGCGGCTTGAAACGCGCCTGGAAAAAGCGGAGATACTTCGGCTCGTACACCATTTTGAGGCCTTTGATCTCTTTGCGTTTTTCATGCACGCGCGCGGCCGATTCGGCGATGACGTCCATGTGCGCCTGGGTGTACACCCTGCGCGGGATGGTCAGCCGCACCAGCTCCAGCTTCGGGAAATAATGATCGCCGGTGACAGCGCTCCTGCCTGCGGAAACGATCCCGCGTTCCATCGTGCGGATGCCGGCGTCGATGTACAGCGCAGCGGCAAGCGCCTGTGCGGGGAACTGCACCTGCTTCACGTGGGGAAGGAATTTTTTCGCGTCGATGAAAATGCCGTGGCCGCCGATCGGGGTGACGATCGGGATGCCGGCCGCTTTCATCTGCTCGCCGAGATAGACCACCTGCCCCACCCGCGCTTTCATGTGGTTGTCGTCGAGCGACTCGATGATGCCTGTCGCCATCGCTTCCATGTCGCGTCCCGCAAGGCCGCCGTAGGTATGCAGGCCTTCGTAAACGACGACAAGGTTGCTTGCGTCATCGTAAATGTTTTTTTCGTTGATGGCAAGAAAGCCGCCGATGTTCACCAGCGCGTCTTTCTTTCCGCTCATCGTGGCGCCGTCAGTCAGCGAGCAGATCTCGCGCACGATCGATGCGACGCTTTTTCCTTCGTAGCCTTTTTCGCGTTGCTGGATGAAAAATGCGTTTTCAGCAACCCTTGTCATATCAAGGATGATGCGGATACCGTGACGTTTGGTCAGCTTGCGGAGCGCTTTCAGGTTTTCCAGCGAAACGGGCTGTCCGCCGGCCATGTTCACCGTGGTGGCCACGCAGATGTAAGGGATCTTTTCCGCGCCGTATTTCCGGATGGCCGCTTCCACTTTCACGAGGTCGATGTTGCCTTTGAACGGGTGTTCGCTTTCCGGGTCGTGCGCCTCGTCGATGATCACGTCGATGAACGTGCCGCCGGCGAGCTCCTGGTGCAGGCGCGTCGTGGTGAAATACATGTTGCCCGGGATGATGTCGCCGTTGCGGATCAAGGTCCGCGACAGGATGTTTTCGGCCCCGCGTCCCTGGTGAGTGGGAATCACATATTTATAGCCGTAGCAATCGCGCACGACCTGCTCGAGGCGGTAAAAATTCTCGCTTCCTGCGTACGCTTCATCGCCCATCATCATCCCCGACCATTGCTTATCGCTCATCGCGGATGTGCCGCTGTCGGTCAGCAGGTCGATGTAAACATCGCGCGAACGGAGGAGGAACGTGTTGTAACCTGCTTCTTTGATCGCCTTCACACGCTGCTGTTGCGTCGTGACCTGGAGCAGCTCGACCATCTTGATCTTATACGGTTCGGCCCAGGAATTTTTCTTTGTGGGGTGACTTTTCTTTTGTGCCATAATCGGGATTAATTCCCCGCGAAGTACGGCACACCCTTAAGGATGAATTATGATTATTGTCACACAAAATCAGGATTTCACTCCATACGAAATCTGCGTACCCGAAAATCTTAACCACGGAGATCACAGAGGTATTTCACAGAGGAACACTGAGGAATATTTGCTCTGTGTCCTCTGTGCGTACAGGAGCTGGATGTCCTCTGTAATCTCTGTGGTTAAAATTTTCGGGAAATGCGAATGCCGGGCTCAGATATCCTTCTTCCTGAATTTCCGCACGGCGAGCAGCAGCGGCACCATGATCCAGGCGACAAGCATCGAGAAGGCGAACACCATTCCCGACGCGCTGCCGAGGAAATCGCGGTAGATGGCGCCGGTGTAGCCCATGATGGCGGAAATATCGAGCTTCAGGAGAATGAAAATGCGCGCGAGGTCGATCGGGTTGAGCGCGCTCAGCGCCACCATCCAGTTCTCCATCGGGTAATCGCTGAACGTAAGCAGGACGAACAGCAGCAGCCCGTCGTAAATGAGCGCGAAGTACAGCCACAGCAAAATGACCATTCCCATTCCCCGCGATTTGTCGCGCGTCATCACGGATGCGAGCATGGCGATGGCTACGAATACCCATGTCAGCGCAATGCTCGTCACCACCAGCGTAAGGCCGATCGCGTTGGGGGAAAAGATGAGGATGGGAATGCCCATGCCCAGCAGCACCGCCACCGAAAGCGCCAGCGCCAGGCCGAAGTACACGCTGAAGATGATCTGGCTCCGTTTGATCGGCATGGTGAGCAGCAGTTCGATGAACTCGGCGGAATTGTAATAGTAGATCGTTCCGAAAATGATGCTCACCAGCGGAACGATGAGCAGCGCGATGTTCAGCAGTCCCAGAATTCCTTTCACCGGGTTCGCGTCGAGGAAAAAAAGCGTGAACGAGATCGCCAGCAGCACCGCGAGGTACGAGATAACAATGCGATTCCGCACGAGGTCAAAAATGACGTATTTGCTGATCTTGCTCATTCGTTAGTTCTTCCGGGATTGCTCAAGCATGATGTGGGCGATTGCGCGGGCGAGCTTCTCCTCGCCGGTTTCTTTGCGGAGCTCGTCGATGGGCTTGTGGAAAAGCAGCTGCCCTTCCTGCATGTACACCACCTGCGACGTGATGTCGTCGAGGTCGCTCAGGATGTGCGAGGTGATCAGGATGAGCTTGCCTTTTGCTTTCTCCTTGCGGATCTTGTCTTTCAGCTGCTCGGTCGACAGCGGATCGAGGCCGGCGGTGGGCTCGTCGAGGATGATCACCGGGGGATCGAACATGAACGCGAGGCAGGCGCTTACCTTCTGGCGCGTACCGCCCGACAAGGTGCGCATGGTTTTGTCTTTCATGCGGTCGATCCCGAACGTATCGATCAGCTCATGGTCTTCCCCCTCGGCGTGCGTTTTTTTGCGGATGTCGCGCACCATTTTGATGAGCTGCGCGATCGTGATGTTCTCCGGGAAGCGGCTGATCTGCGGCATGTAGCCGATCTGGTTCCTGTACTGGCTTTCCTTCCGGATGTCCCTGCCGTCGAAACGGATCGTTCCTTTGTCGGCGACGACCAGGCCAAGCAGGCATTTGATGAGCGTTGTTTTTCCCGAACCGTTGGGGCCGATGAGTGAAATGGTTTCACCGTTCAGGAATGAAAGTGAAATTTCATCCAGCGCTTTCAGCTTCCCGAATTTTTTGCTGAGCCCTTCAATTGCGATCATCTGTCAAAAGATTTCATGTGTGGCGCATTGTCGATCAGGTCCACCGGCGTCATTCCCGGGACAACTTTTTCTGCCTTGTCGAGCAACGCGGTGACCGGCGAGCGGTACAGGATCAATGCGGACGGGGAACGTTCGATCAGCACGGAATACAGTCCCACCGGGCGGTACGGCACATCTCCCGTTTTGTCGCGGTCGAGGTCGTAGCCTTCGTATTTGTCCCAGTAGTTCCCGTCGAACACTGTCAGCACGAGATTCCCGTTCGTGGCCACGTCGAATGAATTGCCGATGAAATTGTTTTCTCCGAACACGACATCCATGCAGCTCGCCTGCACCTGCGCGGCCCAGCCGTTGGAGAGGAAATTATTCTTCTTCACGTCCATGCGCGAGCTTCCTTCCATGTGAATGGCAACCGTATTTTCTTCGAAAATATTTCCGTTGATCTCGCTGTCGGCGATGTCTTTCAGGAGCAGGCCGTACGCAGCCGCGCCCCAGTTCTTGCGGAACCGGTTGGCATACATGTGAACGCCTTTGGTGTACATCACCGCCACGCCCGCGCCGTTTGCCTCGAAAATATTGGAGGTGTACGTATCATCGTGCGAAAACATGAAATGCAATCCATACCGGACGTTATCATGGCTATAGTTGCCGAGTATCATCGATTTCGTCACGAATTCCAGGTAGATCCCGTCGCGGTGCGTGGAAATCTCGTTCTGGAAGATCCGGAGGCTGTCGCAATACCAGCCGTGAATGCCGTTGCCTGCGACCATTTCGCCGGTTTTTACGCCGCGGATGCGGTTGTTATAGATCAGGCAGTTGCTGCTTCCCTGGAGGTAGATGGCGAAATACGCCTGCTCGATGATGTTGGAGCGGATCACGACATGGTGGCCGTTGAAGATCTTCAGCGCGGCCATGTCGGTCTGGTCGGAGTGGCCGGGATACTGCAGCTTCAGCCCGGTAATGGTCACGCTGTCGGCTTTGACCTGGATGATCTCGTTCTTATACTGGCCGTCGAGCACCGGGAGGTTTTCACCTTTGATGTACAACGGCTGCGTAATGGTGATCGTCGGTTCCTTGTAAATGCCGCTCCCGATGATGATCGTGTCGCCGCGCTGCGCCGATGCGATAACCGCGGTTATCGTCTGGCCTTTCAGCTTGTCGACACGCAGCTGCTTTGCCGCGAGGTGCTGGCAGGCCAGCAGGGCAAATGCTGCAAGAATGGCGATATGTCGTCCGGGTCGGTTCATGGGGGAAAAAATAGCCGCGCTTATTTCATCAGTTCGCCCGTCGCCAGGATCGTGCCCCCGAGCGATTGGATGGCTTTCTGCCGTGAAGCCTCGTCACGGAATGCGGCCACGTTGCCGCCCATGGGGCTGTGCAGTTCGGGGCTCGTCATCAGGTAAGCGGAATCCAGGAGGATAAAGCCGCCTTTCCCGTAATAGTCGAGCAGGTAAATGGTGGATGCGTCGTCTTTCTTGTCGCCTTTGGAGAACGCCACAAGGCATTTCGTATCGTCGAAGCGGTAGCATTTGCCTTTGGAGGTAATGATCTCCCCGCCGAATTCCTGGTCCATGATCACCATCTTGCAGTGATCGCACAGGTCTTTCCCGAAGCGGATATTCACCGGTCCGCCCGCGGCGCAGCCCATCAGCACGATCGCCATGGCGGCTACAGCGACTTTCAATGTTCCGGAAGGATTGCTCATACCCGATTTTTTCAGTTTTCGTTGTTTCAGCCATTCCACCACGACGCCTCCCAGCAGTAATACGCCGCCGCTCATCATGAGCCAGCCGCCCTTGTCCGGGATGGAATAGGCCGCAAAGTTAAGAAGTTGCTTGTACCCGATCAGCGGAGGCTGGTAAGCCTGTCCCGGCACCTGTATCGGCGCGTTCGGATCGAGGTTGTGGCCGTAATCGTATTCCCATCTGTAGAAATCCACCATCGCGAGGATGGCGAAGAGCAGGAACAGCGTGAAATAGCCGAAAAATATTTTTTTCCTTCCCACGATCGCCACGATCAGACCGAGAATTCCGAATCCCCAGAGGATGTACGGCAGTATTTTGAATTCGGGAAAATCCTCCACGTGCAGCGTGCGCATCCCGATATAATGGTTCAGACCGTTGATGATGGCGATGTCTCCGCCCAGCTTATCCGCCCAGATGTTCATATACAGGCCTTCAGGATATTGAGGCGCCACGAGGTCGATTTTCCAGATCGGCACATAAACTGCCGCCGCGATTGCCACCGCTGCAAGGAGCGTGAGGATTCGCGTAGTGATCGTCATTTTTTTCATAACTCAGATTTTTCTTCCCGCTGTTCATGAACGGACATGAACTTCCCGTTTCGAGTGATTTCGAAGAGTGAAAATGGGTGAAGCAACCGCTTCACCCATTTGTCATTTTTTGCTATTTGGCAGGAGCCGCGGCCGGTTGCGTCTGGCCGGTGTGCCAGGAAAGCGGTACCGGGCTGTTGGCGGGCGAGACGCGCGCGTAGCCTTGCATCTCCTGGTGCAGCGCACTGCAGAAGTCGGTGCAATAGAAGGGAACGACACCGACGTAATCGGGGATCCACTTCAGCGTTTGTGTTTCGCCGGGCATGACAAGCAATTCGGCGTTGTCGTCGTGCTTGATCGCAAAACCGTGCGGAACATCCCAATCCTGCTCGAGGTTGGTGACATGGAAGTACACTTCATCTCCCATGCGGATGCCTTCGATGTTATCCGGGGTAAAGTGCGAGCGGACGCAGGTCATGTACACGTGAACTTTATTTCCTTCACGCACGACTTTGGACTCTTTCTCGCCATTCGTCTTATAAGGATGCTTATTTTCTCCGATCGGGAAGAACTTGAGGCTGTTCTTCTGGATAAGTTCGGCCGGGCAGGCCTGCGCATAGTGCGGCTCGCCGATGGTCGGGAAATCGAGGATCAGCTGCATCTTGTCGCCGGAGATGTCATACAGCTGCGCGCTCTGTGCCAGCTCGGGGCCGGTCGGCAGGTAGCGGTCTTTGGTGATCTTGTTGTACGCGATCACGTATTTGCCGAAAGGCTTCTTGCTGTCGCCGCCGGGCACGCAGAGGTGGCCGATGGAATAGTAGGTCGGAACGCGGTCGAGCACTTTCAGGTCTTTAATGCTCCACTTAACGATCTCCGAAGACACGAACATGGACGTATAAGCGTTTCCGTTCCCGTCGAATTCCGTGTGCAGGGGCCCGAGGCCGGGTTTCTGCACTTCGCCGTGGAGCGCTGCATCGTACTTAATAATGGGAATGCCCTCGAAGTCGCCGTCGAATGTTTTGTTTTCGATCGCCTGCTGGATCTTTGCAAAAGAGAACACCGGGATCAGGGCTGCGAGCTTGCCGCTGCCTACGATGTACTCGCCGGAAGGATCGACGTCGCAGCCGTGCGGGGATTTCGGGCAGGGAATGAAATACAGGAGGCCCGGGCAGTCTTTCGGATCGAGCGTGGTCACTTCCGTTTTGATCGTGGATGTGGCGGAATGTACAGCGTCGTCGTACACATTGTGCGCGTATTTTGCCGGCTCAACTTTGCCTTTGCCCTGCGCGAGGTATTCTTCCGCTTTTTTCCAGTTCACAGCCATGATATAATCTTTGTCGCGCTGTGAAGCATTCACCTCGAGGAGGGTGTTGGCCTGCTCCGTGTTGTAGGTGCTGAAGAACATCCATCCGTGCGACGGGCCTTTGCCGGCGTGGGCAAGGTCGAAGTTGAAACCCGGCGTCTTGATCTGGAACGCGATGTTCATGCGGCCGTTGTTCTTGTCGCAGCTCAGGAAGCTCACCGTACCACGGAAGTTTTCCTTATAGGTGCTGATGGGAACGTCGGCGTTCTCGCCCATCGGTACGCTGAAGCGTGTGCCGGCAACGATGTACTCCGTATTCATCGTAATGAACGGGGAACTGTGGTTGCCTGCGCTGTTGGGGATCTCGATGATCTCCTCGGTGCGGAACGTTTTCAGGTTGATGCGCGCGATGCGGGGCGTGTTGTTGGCGTTGATGAAAAGATATTTTCCGTCAACTTCACCATTGGTCTGTGAAAGCTCAGGGTGGTGCGAATCGTCCCAGGGCACGAAACCGTATGAGGTGTTCAGCATCGGCTTCGTTTCTTCGCTGTAGCCCCAGCCATTTTCGGGGTTTACGGAGAAAACGGGAATGATCTTGATCGTACGACCTGAAGGAAGGCCGACAACGGATACCTGGCCGTTGAATCCGCCTGAGAGGAAGTTGTAGAACTCATCATACTTGCCCGGGGCAACGTATGATTTTGAAGCTGCATCTCCCTGGACGACAGTTTCGACGGTTGCCGGCTTGCAGGATACCGCAGCAATGGCGATTCCGGCAGCGAAAAGAGAAACAGGGACTATTCTGGAGGTTCTCATATTGGGTGGTTGGTTAGATAAGGTGAAACGGTTTCGGGATTATTTTTCACCGTCGTTTTTCCGCATGAACTCAAGGACGCCCCGCGCCTCGGTGTCGGAAAGATTCTGGTTGGGCATGCGGACAAGGCAGATCTCGAGCATCGACATGGCCGCTGCGTCTTTATCAAGCATTTCTTCCGTATTGGTAGAGAAGTTCATGATCCACTCGGGAGTGCGGCGCTTGGTGACGTCTTTCCAGCCGGGACCGACAAGCCTTTCATCGGTAAGTTTGTGGCAGGAGGCGCATTTCACGTCGTACGTTTCCTGTCCTACAGCAACGAGTTTTTCGTCGAGGGGGTTCGTGAGTTCCACGTTCGTATACTTTCCTAATCCTTTCGGATCTGAAGCGACAGCTTCGTCGTCTTCAGTATCATCATCCGTTGAGGCGGAAGGTTCCGTGGTCGCAGGAGTTGTGGGTTTCGTGTCGTTTCCGCAAGCAACCGCAAAGAAGATCGACACAATGGTTCCTGCGATTATCCAGGCTTTTTTCATAAGAGTTTTGTTTTTGGTGGTTTTTCGGTACAATGTTACAGCGAGCTGAAATTCCTGTAGATGATGCAAGTCATGTAATTTTCTGATTCATTACTCATTCCCTGTTTAAAAGGAATCGGAATTTTACATGCCCCGATCAGTACGTGAAATGACGCGGCTCATGATCTTACTTTTGCCTGCCGCGATACCTTTGACCCAAATATGAATGCAATTCCCGGAACCGTAAAATTTACAGGAGCGCCCGCGCGCTGGATGAAATGGTCGCTGCTCAACCTGCTTGTAGTATCCATGGCAGGATTGATCACACGTTATAAGATAAGTTACTCGCTGCCGCAGCTGGATTTCGAAAACCTTGTCCATGCGCATTCGCATTTTGCGTTTGCAGGATGGGCATCGGCGGCGCTCTTCGCCACCATCATCGCATTTTTCCTCGACCGGGAGCAGCAGGAGCTTCCCCTGTACAGGCGCCTCTTCTTTTTCAACCAGCTTGCTTCTTACGGCATGCTTGTCAGCTTCCTCGCGTGGGAATACGGACCGGTTTCCATCGCCATTGCAACAGGCTCCATGATCGTCAGCTATTTCTACGCGGGATATTTATGGAAGCACACGAAAAGCAAAAACGGGCGCAAATGGTCGGTGGTCACCATGCGCTTCGCGCTGATCTGCATGATCCTTTCCACGCTCGGGCCTTATGCGCTGGCGACAATGGAGATTGCGGGCTATTTCAACCTCGTGCACATGAACAATGCGGTGTACTGGTTCCTTCACTTCCAGTACAACGGCTGGTTTACGTTCGGCGTGCTCGCCATTACGCTGAAGATCGTCGAGAACTACGGAGGCGGGAGGATCAGCGGGAACCTGAAAATGTTCATGCGCCTGATGATGATCGCGTGCTTCCCGGTTTACGTGATCTCCGTGCTTTGGACCGCGCCGTCTGTTACCGTGTTCATTATCGCCGGCCTGGCGGGCGTCATCCAGCTGGCGGCACTGTATTTCCTGCTGAAAGAAGCATCCGGCCGGAAGCAGGAATTGCTCGCTCATTATAAACGTGTCGGCGGATTTCTTCTTGCGATCTCGTTCTTTTCATTCCTCATTAAGATCGTGCTCCAGTTCGCCTGCGTATTTCCCGCGCTGAACAAGTTCGTGTTCGGCTATCGTCCCGTGATCATCGGCTACCTGCATCTCGTTTTTCTCGGTTTCTTAACCTGCTTCCTCATCGCGCTCGCCATGCGCAGCCAGGTGATCGATCTCCGGAAACGGTTCACCGCGCTCGGCCTCATCCTCTTTATTACAGGATTTTTCTTCACCGAAGCGGGATTGCTGATGCACGGCGTCAGCGTGGTGATCGTCGTTCCCATACCGGTGCTGCCGCACGTGCTCTTTGCTGCCGGCGGACTGATGGTAAGCGGCCTGGCGCTCATGGTGATACAGCAGCGGAATCCGGGAAAATAATTCATTTCCAATTACTCAATAATTAATTTCCCGGTAGCTAAAAATTCGCCGCCTTGTTCCAGTTTGTAGAAGTAAAGGCCAGGAGGTTGATCGCTTACATCGACGTTGAACTGCGTAGCATTTATTTGTTCGTTAAAAATTTCTCGTCCCATCGCATCGTAAATGCCGACTGTGCCTTTGCCTGTCAGAGCAGGAAAATGAAAGATGGCCGTTTCGTTCGCAGGGTTGGGGAAAACCGAAACCGGGAAAGGAACTGAATTTTCAATTATACCTGTCGTATTGCCACAGGTGTCAACGTAATTTCCACCGACCCATTTAGCTAAATAACGGACGGTATCGCTACCGATTAGCCAAAATCCACCACCCATATAAAGCTCGTCGTTGTATAACCCTAAAGTCAATACCACGTTGTTTAGGGTATCTCCTAAACCACACCAGTCTGTTCCATCCCACTTGGCGATACGTGAGGCAAAAACTCCTCCCGCCTCTTGAAATGTTCCTCCGGCATAAAGAGCGTTGTTATAAACGGCTAAATCGTGAACTTGTCCGATGCTCATCCCACCTCCTACACCTGATAAGGTAGTTCCATCCCATTTGGCCATGCGATCTCCAACATTGCCATCAGCTATTGTAAACAACCCACCGATATATAGCTCGTTATTGAAAATCTCGAAGCAGGCCACCTCATCAAATCCTCCATGAAACCCTCCTCCAACGCTATTCCACTGAGATCCATCCCAACGTGCAATATTCATCACATTTCCTGCTGTATCACCAAAACTACCGCCTATATATAATTCTCCATTGTATTCAATAATCTCCCCAATTCCATAATTGTAGTTAGAAGGAAAATTTCCAACGTTACTCCATGCTGTTCCGTCAAATTTTGCAAGTCCATTCGCACTTATACCGCCTATTGTAGTAAAGACACCTCCAGCATATATTTCTCCGTTATAAACATATAAGGCACCAACAGCACCATTCGCCCCAATTCCTGCCGTGTCCCAATCCGTCCCATTCCATTTTACAAGATATTTTCCGATGCAAACTCCTCCTGCGTATATCGTGTCATTATATTTTATGATTGTCCGAATCGAAGTAGCGCCTAAGTTTGAACCTATGTTGGTATAAGTGCTGCCATCAAATACACGCACACCATTAGGGCCGCTTCCGAGGTACAAAAGACCAGCCGCAGTATCTTCATACATGGTGTACGGCAAATATGAATTCTGAATAAGGGAAGCCTGCTGCCAATTGGGATTCTGTGCTTTGGCGTATTGAAACGCCAAAGCACAGAATAAAAACGTCACCGAAATCGCTCTTCTCATTGCTTAATGACCTTCTTTGAGCACAAGCCGTTGCTGTCTTTCAGAACAATGAAATAAACCCCGGTGGCCTGCTCACTCAAATTTAGTGAAACGGATTGACTTTGCAGGTTATCATCCAGTTCTACGGCTTGTATGAGCTGGCCGAGCGTATTATACACTTCGATCTGCTTATTCTTCGCAGTGGAATTTACAATCACCTGGAATTGCCCATCGTTCGGATTTGGATATACTAGCAGGCTTGCCGGGTTAGCTTGCGCCTGTGCTTCATCCACGCCGACGTTAATAAGCGCGCTAAGGGTAAAGCGGGAAATGCAAGCATTATAAACCGCATTGTTATCCATTTGGAACTGCCAGTAAGCACCGTTTCCTAAATTTTCAAGCGGAAAGGCCGGTGTGGATTGCTCCTGTGTTTGTGTTGATCCGCAGATATACATCAGGCTATCTGCATACACCACTATTCCGTTTGCAGGATTATCGGCGCTCACCCCGCCAAACCACGTTCCCCATACGAGCTGGTTCCAGTAGTCGAAAGATAAAATGAACCCGTCGGTTGAACCGTTTTGCTGGCCATCGTAATAAACGAAGCTGGAAGTCTGCATCTGCTGGTTGAGGCAAGATGAGGTGCCGCCGATATAAACGTTGTGTCAACATAGGCGCCTGCCGGTTGGCTGCCGGGGAAAATCACGCTGCCGTTCTGGTCGAGGTAGAGGCCGGTAGCCACATCATCTAAGCTGCTTGCCCCATTCCATACGTTGCTCCAGACCTGGCTCAAAGCAGTGTCGTACTTGATTGTCTTGAAATCATATAACGTGGTCAGCCCGTTATAAACTCCGCCTGTGACATACACATTGCCCGTTGGATCGGTCTGAATGTCAGTCAACTGGTCGATGCCGAAACCTGATCCACCAGTTATAGTTGTGCCTTGCACGGTGCCGTCAGATGCTTTCAGTCTTACTAAAGCGTACTCGAACGTCGTAGAAGCAGACTGGGCCCCCCCGGCCACAACCAAAGAAGTTCCGCTCAGATACAAGTTATGCGCTCCATCGTTGAGGCCAACGTAATCCCAAACCCTCGTCCACACGTTATTTCCGCTTGAATCCAGACGCACCGCGAGGAAATCGTATTCCGGTGTTGATCCGCCCCAGGCGGTGCCGACAGCGGCAATTGCATTCCCGTTGACGTAGAGCGCGGCAAAACCGTCATTCCTGCTGCCCGGGCCGTTATACGAATATGCCCACTTGAACGTACCCGCATCATTGTATTTTAACACGACCGCATTCGTTGAATCCGTAGTGTCCTTGTAAGTTCCGCCGCACACATAGACGTTGCCAACGGCATCAATGCGTATATCAGTTCCTACACTGTGGCCTGCGCCGGTGCCGGAATATGTCTGCGTCCAGAGGATGCCGCCGCTGGAGTTCATTTTCTGCGTGATTACCTCGTAATTGCCGCTGGCGTTGATCGTGCCGCCAGTCAGGTAGTAGTAGGTATTGGAACCGAAGCTACGCGATCTGACCACCGACCTTTGGAAGCTGTTCTGAGTCGAGGAAACGGTACTCCAGTCCTCAAATACTTTGGTGACGGGGTTTTGAGCGTTGAAAGGTTCGCTTAAAAAAAACATCATTACCGAAAGGGTTAAGAGCTTTGCGATGCCCTTTCCCGGGAGAGACTGAATTTTCATGGGAATTTTTTGATTAAATTTGGGTTTGTTAATGGGGGATATTTTTTACCTAGTAGCTAAATAACATTGTAAATTTGCAATTGTCTCCTGCCCCGAAAAAAGCCAAGACATTGGTTTTTGACAATTTTATTTTCAACTGATTGTCAGATAGTTGCCTAAGTCCGAAAATCGAGACATTCGTTCGCGCAAAGTGTAAACAAACCGCCGGACCGGCTTAGCCATCGATATTGAAAGATTCGCAATTCCAGGCGCCTGAACTTTTTATGGCTGAACTGTTGAATAGTCCCCGTCATACAAATTTTTCTTCGTTCGGTTTTATCATCCCGCATAGCACGGATTATGATGCTCATCATACAATCCGCCTTAGTGTTGAAAAGAACGAATCAATGTTTAAAAATGCGCGGGCCATCGCAAAGTATCTCCTTCTACTTTGCACACGAATAAAAAACACGGATCCAATATGACACAAGTTTTGATCAATACACCAAAAACGAAAGGGGTTCAGAAGAAGCTGACCTACGAGCAGGCGCTCCCGCTTGCGCTTGCGTACTTCAATGGCGACGAGCTTGCCGCTTCCACATGGCTGAGCAAATACGCCATGCGCGCACCCGACGGTTTGTTCCTGGAAAGTTCTCCCGACCAGATGCACCGCAGGATGGCAAAGGAATTCGGGCGCATCGAAAAGAAATACGAAGATGAACGCAGCGCGATAAATGCGGAAGCGTTGTCGGAATACGGCCGCACGCGAAAGAAGCTGGATGAAAAAGCGATCTTCAATTTGTTCGACGAGTTCCGCTACGTCATTCCCCAGGGAAGCGTCATGGCCACGCTCGGAAATCCGCACGTGATCGCTTCGCTTTCGAACTGCATCGTGCTTCCTGAAATTTACGATTCCTACGGCGGCATTTTTTATACCGACCAGCAGATGGCCCAGCTCTTCAAGCGCCGCTGCGGCGTCGGTGTGGACCTGTCCACCCTGCGCCCGTCGGGACTTCCGGTCTCCAACGCAGCAGGAACAACCTCCGGCGCAGGTTCCTTTATGGAACGTTTTTCGAACACGACGCGTGAAGTGGCGCAGAACGGGCGCCGCGGCGCGCTGATGCTCACCATCGACATCGCGCACCCGGATGCGGAAACGTTCGTCACCATCAAGCAGGACCTGATGAAAGTAACCGGGGCTAACGTTTCGGTGCGGATCTCCGACGAGTTCATGCAGGCGGTGGAAAATGACACGATCTTCAAACAGCGCTGGCCGATCGACGCCGAAAACCCGGATGTGGTGAAAAACGTGAAAGCGCGCGACCTCTGGAACACGATCATCCGCTGCGCGCACAACACTGCCGAGCCGGGAATTATTTTCTGGGACCGCCAGCATTGGTATTCCACCTCGTCCGTTTACCCGGGATTCAAAAACGTGTCGACCAACCCGTGCTCGGAGATCGCCATGCAGGGCGGCGACAGCTGCAGGCTCATCGCGCTGAACCTTTTCAATTTCGTCGAGCAGCCGTTTACCGCGCAGGCGACGTTCAACAAAGAAAAATTTTACAGCGTTGCCTACGAAGCGCAGCGCCTCATGGACGACCTTGTCGACCTCGAGCTCGAAGCGGTGGAACGCATCCTCGATAAAGTGGAGAAAGACAAAGAGCCGTCCAGCATCAAGCAGGTGGAAGTGGAAACCTGGAAGCTGCTCTACAACGCGGGAAAACGCGGCCGCCGTACCGGGCTCGGGTTTACCGCGCTGGCCGATACGCTGGCTGCGCTCAGCCACAAGTTCGACTCGGAGCAATCGCTGGAATTCGTGGAGTCGATCATGCGCGTGAAATGCAAAGCGGAATTCGATTGCTCGATCGACATGGCCATCGAGCGCGGGAAGTTCGCCGATTTCAACCCGCAGGTGGAGATGCAATCGGAATTCGTGCAGATGCTGGAAAAAGAGATGCCGGAAGTTTTCGGTCGCATGATGAAGCACGGGCGGAGAAATATTTCCATCAGCACCGTGGCGCCCACCGGCACGCTGAGCATCATGGCGCAGTCCTCTTCGGGCATCGAGCCGGTGTTCATGCTGTCGTATAAGCGCCGCAGGAAAGTGAACAAAGGCGATCCGCGCGCGAAGATCGATTTCGTTGACGACAATGGCGATTCGTGGCAGGAATTCACGATCTATCACCCGCGCGTGAAATCGTGGATGGAGATTACCGGCAACACCGACGAGACACGCAGCCCGTGGGCCGGCGCAACGGCTTCCGAGATCGACTGGAGCAACCGCATCCGCCTGCAGGCCATCGTGCAGAAATACACCACGCACTCCATCAGCTCCACGATCAACCTCGCGTCGAACGTGACGGAAGGGCTCGTGGGCGATATTTATTTCGATGCGTGGAAGCAGGGCCTGAAAGGCATCACCGTGTACCGCGACGGATCGCGTTCCGGCGTGCTCGTTTCCAATGAGCCGGCGAAGACGGTTGTGCCCGACACGCCGCCGCCGAAACGCCCGCACATCCTCGAAGCGGAGATCGTGCGCTTCCTGAACGGGGAAGAACGGTGGATCGCGGTGGTCGGCCTGCTCGAAGGCCAGCCGTACGAGATCTTCACCGGCCGCGCCGAAGAAGCGTTCGTCGTTCCCGAGCGCGTGACGCAGGGATGGATCATCAAGAGCAAGAATGACGAAGGAAAAAAACGTTACGATTTCCGCTACGTGGACCGCGACGGCTACAAGGTGACGATCGAGGGATTGTCACGTTCCTTCAACCCGGAATTCTGGAACTACGCCAAGCTCATCTCCGGCGTGCTCCGTCACCGCATGCCCATCCCGCACGTTGTCGACCTCATCGACAACCTGAATTTATACCAGGACAACATCAACACGTGGAAGAACGGCGTGGCGCGCGCGCTGAAGCGCTACATCCCCGACGGCACCGCACCGCGCGACAAAAAATGCTCGTCCTGCGGCGATCACGACGGCCTCATCTACGAAGAAGGATGCCTGAAGTGCAAGAGCTGCGGGTATTCCAAGTGCGGGTAAATTTCCGGTTTTCAGTTTCATTGAAGAAGAGCGACGGATAACGTCGCGTTTTTTTTTTGGAAAAATTAATACCCACGGGGACACGGATACACGGGGTATCATGGTAGCGGCGCGAGGCCTCCCGCCTCTACAATTTTAAAAAAAACATTTCCCCGTGTCCCCGTGCCCCCGTGGTTATTTTCTTTTTTTCGGCTTCCGTCATTTCCTGTTTAACTAATGTTTTCACTTTGTTAAGATTATTTTCTCTCTTAGGGAAGCTGTGTAAACAATTCATAACACAGCAACAATCATTAATTCGCTTTCCATCAACTGTCATTCCCCGATTGCTCAAAACTTGTTAGTAATTAGTTTCTGCAAAAAGAATACCCGTCATTGAATTTGTAAATTTTGTGATCCGGCTCAACTTCCTTAACCGTGACGGCATTCAATGTCTGTTGATAATCTTTTCAAAGCAATTGAACGCAGGACCGAGCAGGACCTGTACAGGATGTCGTTCCGCGCAGTGGCGTCGACGCAGGCCGAGCTGGCGGAGCAGATCGAAGCGAACCGGCTGGCGATGCAGCGGCGGCGGATCGCGACGGAGGTGCTCTGGTTTTTCGGGGCGGCTGTGCTGGGATTACTTCTCGGCTACATTGCCGACGAAACGCTTTCGGCGGTGGCGCCTTCATTGCGCCAGCAGCTCGCCGGTTTCTGGTTCAAGAAAGACGTCAATGTTTTCTATTTCCTCTGCGCGCTCGGGTTTGCGGGCGTGTATGTTGTCCGCATGACCATCTGGGCCCTGCGCATGCTTTAAAACGATGATCGACACCACCATTGTTTCCGTTGTCGGCGAGCTGAACGAATTCCTGCGGGGGAAGTTCCGGCTGAAGGACGACCGCGTCGTGATCTCGGGCATCGTCAACCAGGACGGGACGCCGGCGGTCAAAGAGGAAAACCGCATCATCGTCACGCTCATCAATCTCGAGGAAGAGAAGCTGGCCACGCCGCGCTATCCCCTGCCGGGCGCGAAACCCGTTTACCTCAACCTGTACATGTTGTTCTCCGCCTCGTTCAGCCCGGGACTGAGCGTTGAAGCGCTGAAGTTCATTTCCGCCGTCGTCGCCTTCTTCCAGGGCAAGTCGCTCTTTGCGCCGCAGAACACGCCCGACATGGATCCCGGCGTCGAGAAGCTGGTGTTCGAGATCTACAACCTTACGCTGCAGGAACAAAGCAACATGTGGGCATCGATCGGCGCCAAGAGCATGCCCTCGGTGCTGTACAAAGCGCGCATGATCTGCATCAACGAAGCCCTCGTGAAATTCGAAGCGCCTGCGATCGAAGCGATCGAGCGAAACCCGAAGGCGCCGTGAGCGAACCATTTTTATCCTTCTGCTGTTACTGTCAATGAACTACAAACCGCTCGTCACGCTCAGCTTCAGGCATTCGTATTACACCGCCGGTGTCATGCGGGGCGCGGCGCTGCACCCGTTCGCGGGCTCGGCAAGGAAGCTGGCAAATTACCGCCTCCAGGCGAAAGGCGGCGTTTCGGAATTCCGGCTGCTGCAGGAATGCCGGGGCGACGGAACACCCGTCGTGCGCGTGGAACAGCCTTTCGACGTCGTCCTCGGCTTTCACAGCAACGACCCGGATTTCCAGGCGCGTACGGATGTGGAGTTCTTCAGCAGCAACAGGCAGAAGCTGGTGTTCGACCTGCGTGATGCGGAAGGCGATGTTTCACCTGTGCGACTGCTCCCGGTTTCGTTCGGCGCGCTGCAGGAGAATTTTCCGCAGCCTGCAACAGGCGTGCTGTCAATCACCGGCAGCGGCGGGGAAGTTGTCGCGGAGCGGGCGCTGCAGGAGGAAATGACCGTTGTGATCGATCTCAGCACGTGCGCTGAAGACGTTTACCGCCTGGCCATCGACGGCGTGGCACAAAAGGAATTCCTGCTCCTGCACAACGACAGCGCTTTCGACGGCGTGGTGTTTTTGCGCATTTCGGAGGAACGCATCGGCAAGACGATCGCATTTTCCGCGCGGAGCATTCACTGGCAATACACGATCGTCCAGAAATACAATACGTACAGCAACCTCTCGCTCGTCGAGGAAACGGAATCGGTGCTGTTTGAAAAACTGCCGCATCCCGATCTTCCCGGCGCTGTCTGTTTCGTCTCACTTGCGCCCGTTCGCCTCAGTGAAACGTATTCATTCCGGCTGCAGGTGGAAGACCAGGGACGCGTCGTAAAGAAAAAAATACCGTTCGCGGATATGAAAAACGTAGGGCAATGTTTAATAAATGTTCATAATTATTGCCTTCAAAGTTACGTGACCGTGTAGCTATAAAAGTATGTTTACTCAATATTCACCTTAAGAACCAAAAACCACTTCCTCAATGGCAGATTACAAAACGCCGGGAGTCTACGTAGAAGAAATCACTACGCTCCCCCCTTCGGTCGGGCAAGTTCCGACCGCAGTTCCTGCATTTATCGGCTATACACAGAAGGCGGACCGGGCGGGCAAAAGCCTTCTTAATACGCCGCGGCATATCACTTCGCTCCTGGAGTATCACGAGATGTTCGGGAAAGGCCCCGATTACGGAACGATCAAGGTGACATACGACAACAAGAGCGTTACCAACGTCGAGTTCGAAAAGATGTTCTACATCTACGACTCGGTCCGCATGTATTTTGCAAACGGCGGCGGCGAATGTTACATTGTTTCTGTCGGGCCGTATGAAGTGGCGGACAGCGCCGGCGTCAAAACGCCGAACGAGGTGACGATGGACGCGCTGCAGGGCGGCATCATGGCGTGTGAAAAGGAAGATCACCCGACGATGCTTGTCTGCCCGGATGCGATGCTCCTGAAAAAGAAAGACCAGGCCTACAGCCTGCAGCAGCTCATGCTGAAACAGTGCAACGACATGCAGGACCGCGTGGCCATTCTCGACGTGCATGGCGGTTTCAAAAACCGGGCGGACGAGGACATCGTGCTCGACTTCCGCAACGGCGTGGGCGTGAACTACCTGAAATACGGCGCAGCCTATTACCCGTGGGTGCAGACCACGCTCTCCAACGGCTTCGGCTTCGAGAACATCAAGCTCGTCGATAAGGACGGCGGCGATATCAACTTCGAAGATCTCATCACCGATCCGACCGCCGTCAAGAACCTCCGCCAGGCGCTTGCCGACCAGAAGATCGTCAACGCGTTCGTCGCTGCCCCGCTCGGGGAAGGCTCGCTCAACGACAAGTTCTTCCGCTTCCCCGAAGTGAAAGCACCGAAAGACGAGCTCACGCATTATGCAACCGTGCTCAAAGAACTGGTCGACAAGATCATTGCGCTCCGCACGCAGGGCATCGTCAACCAGCAGGTCGACAACGAGCTTCGCCTGAAGACCAACTCCACATCTGCGCTTGCAACGGTCGTGCGCGGCCTCTTCTCCATCGACAAGGGCGCTGCGATCGGCGTGGTGAAAGACACCGATTATCCCGACTTCGAGCTTGCCTCTGTTGCAGGGTCAAAACAATTTGAAGGTTTGTCCGACGAAGATGCCGTCAAAAAAGGGCGCGGACCGCTCAAGTCCATTTTTGAATCCCTCGTCGACATCCTCGTTGCGATCCGGAACGACACGAAAACGATCGCCGACAACCTCGACAAGGTGGTGTTCGATACGAACGTGACGTACCAGAGCATCGTGAACGAAGTGAGCAAGCGGGCCAACCTGCTTCCCCCCAGCGGCGCGATCGCCGGCGTTTACGCGCAGGTCGACACCAACCGCGGCGTGTGGAAAGCTCCCGCCAACGTCAGCCTCGCCTCCACCGTCAATCCCTGGGTGAAGATCGACAACCGCCAGCAGGAAGACCTCAACGTCGACGTGAATGCGGGTAAATCCATCAACGCCATCCGCGCGTTCACCGGGAAAGGCACGCTGGTCTGGGGCGCGCGCACGCTCGCCGGCAACGACAACGAATGGCGCTACATCTCCGTCCGCCGCTTCTTCAACATGGTGGAGAAAAGCGTCAAGCTCAGCACCAACTGGGCGGTATTCGAACCCAACGACACGAACACCTGGATCCGCGTGAAGGCGATGATCGAGAATTACCTGACGAATTTGTGGAAAGCAGGCGCGCTTGCAGGTTCCACGCCTTCGGCAGCTTTCTTCGTCAACATCGGTCTCGGCACGACGATGTCACAGGTGGACATTCTCGAAGGACGAATGAACATCGAGATCGGCATGGCAGTCGTAAGGCCCGCTGAATTTATCATCCTGAAGTTCTCTCACAAACTGCAGGAAGCATAATTCCACGAAACCCGCAACAACATTCATTCACTAAAAAGAACCAACAGCTATGGCAGATAACAACTATCCCCTCCCCGGCTTTCACTTTTCCGTTGACCTGGGCGGCACCATTATCAACTGCTCTGAAGTGTCGGGCCTCGACATCGAGGTGGACGTGATCGAATACCGCAACGGCAACGCGCCCGCGCCTTACACGAAGCAGAAGATGTCCGGCATCCGCAAATCCAGCGACGTTTCCGTCAAGAAAGGCATTTTCGCCAGCGACAAGCAGTTCTACGAATGGTTCAACGCCGTCCAGATGAACACGCCGGAGCGCAAGGACGTTACCATCAGCCTGCTCGACGAGACGAACAGCCCGGTGATGACCTGGAAGCTGCTCAACGCATGGCCGAAAAAGATCGCCAGCCCGAACCTGAAATCCGACAGCAGCGAAGTGGCGATCGAATCGATCGACATCTCGCACGAAGGCCTGTCGATCGAATAAACGCACAAACTGCACAGCAAAGCTCCCCTGGAGACGCAGGCCTTCATTCCTGCGCCCTCCGGGGGTTCGTGCCCTAAGAGACTGTTTGAAAAATGACCACAGAGATTAATACCCGGAACCGGTATGCACAGAGGAACACTGAAAAAAATTTCTCCGTGTTCCTCTGTGAAATACCTCTGTGAACTCAGTGGTTGTGTTTTTTACAGGCGCTAAGAGGCTTTTTGAATGTATTAAATCCCTGCAAGATCATGAGCACTTCCTCCCCGCTGACCGGTTTTCATTTTCGCGTAGACTTCGGCGTTCCCGGGTTGTTCACGAAGGACGTCGGGTTTAAATCCGTTTCCGGGATCAACTTTTCGCTGAAGCTGAAAGATGTAAAAGTGGGCGGCGTGGACGGCGGGAATGTGAAAGTTCCTGACGGCTACGAAACGAGTGATCTTGTGCTCGAACGTGGAATGATCGTCGGCTCCTACCTGATCAACTGGCTGGAAACGCAGATCCTCACGCAGAAAAAAATTCCGATACCGGTCATCGTCACCACGCTCGATGCGCAGCAGTTGCCGATCTACAGCTGGTTTTTCATCAACGCCTACCCGATCAAATGGGAAACATCCGGTTTCGATGCGGAAAAAAGCGGGCTGCTGATCGAAAAGATCACGTTCAAATATCTCTATTATAAACAAGTGAACATGACCGCCCTCTCCGCCATGTTTTCGGCTGCAGCGGGCGCCGTGTAAAACTTATTAAATCGAATTCTCATGCCGGTAGAAATCAGGGAACTGCTTGTCAGGACCACCATCGAAAGCGGTGATACAAAGCCGGGAGCCGGCGCACCTTCCGCAGGCGCCGCCGGGGAAAGCACACCTGCCCCCGCACCTTCCCCGAAAAAGAACGACAACGCGCGCGCGCAGGAACGCCTGCTGAAAGAATGCGTTAACATGATCATGGATAACCTCTCATCTTACTCCGCAGAACGCTAATCCCATGTCATTCAGCTCCGCGCTTTCCGCAATGCAGGTCTCCGGCGACAGTTCCTCGCCCACCAGCATCACATTCGAATCGTACAGCGACGAAGAGTTCAACACCAAGGTCAGCGACTGGACCGGTAAGTTCAACCCGTCTACGATCAATTACGAATCGCAGGTTGAATATTTCGAAGATGTCCCGATCGGCGCTTCCGGTTCGGAAATGCGTTTCAAGCGCATGCCGCCGGTAAAGCTTGCGTTCACCATCCTGCTCAACAATTTCGAGGCTGACAGCACGAATGCGTACCTGGCGCTGCTCGGCACGCCCGCGCTTTCCACCAGCGACCCGATCATCACGCAGGCGACCAAGCTGAAAAACGTGATCTACAACATGAACAGCAGCACGCACCAGCCGAACTACGTGCGCATCCAGTTCGGCGACAACACCTTTTACGGGCGTGCGGAGAAGTTCAACGTCAAGTACACGGAATTCAAAACGAACGGTGAAGCGACACGCGCAGAGATCGAAACCGCGTTCGCCGGCTCCAAATCGAAAAAGACGTCCGCCACCGAGCTGCAGCTGAATTCACCCGACATGACGCACGCGTACCTGGTGCGCGAAGGCGATACGCTGACCATGCTCGCCGCAAAATATTACAACAACCCGAACCTGTTCATCGAGCTCGCGCAGGTGAACAACATCAACAGCCTGAGAAGGCTCGAGCCCGGCACGACCATTCTCATTCCGCCGCTGGAAAAACAATAAACGATGGCTGAAGGCGCACTGACAATCAAAGTAAAACTGGGCACGGAAGAGCTTGCCTCGCCCGCGATCATCTCGGTCAACATCCAGAACGAGATCGGGCGCATTCCTTCCGCAGTCGTGGCTTTCATCGACGGCGATCCTGCTTCGCAGACGTTCGCGTTCAGCTCCGGCGAATCCACTGCGCCGGGGAAAGACGTCACCATCAGCATCGGCTACGACCTTGCCCCGCCGCAGGTTTTTTCCGGCGTCATCGTCCGCCATTCCATCAAAGTGCGCGGCTCTTCCTCCGTCGTCGTTCTCGAATGCAGGAATAAAGCGGTGAAAATGACGCTGGGCCGCAAAACCAAGGTGACCGAAGAAACCGCAACCGCGGCAACGGAAGACACGATCCTCAAAGCGCTGTTCACTTCCTACGGGCTCACTGCCGCCACCAGCGGGACTTTCATCGAGCACAAAGGTTTTCTACAGTACAACGTGAGTGACTGGGATTTCATGATGACGCGCGCCGAGGTGAACGGCAAGATCGTGTATTACGACAATGCGAATTCGAAGTTCATGATCGCCGATCCACCGGCTACGGCGCCTGCGGGCTCGACCACGTTCACTTACGGCAAGGACATTTTCGAAATGGAAACCGAAGCCGATGGACGCACCCAGTTCAAATCCGTAGAAGCCTCGGCATGGGATGCGGACAAGCAGGCGCTCGTCACGTCTTCCCCATCCACCGACGCGCAATTCAAGCAGCTCGAAAACACCGGCGTGAAAGTGAGCGATTTCACCGCGATCTTTTCCCCGGAAAAGATCAGCTTCAGCCATGCCGGCCTCGTCACGAAAGGCGAGCTCGACAGCTGGAGCAAAGGCAGGCAGGTGAAAGCCGGTTTTGCAAAAGTGAGAGGGCGCGTGAAGATCGGCGGCAACGGCACGATCAACCCGGGGGATTCGATAAAACTCGCCGGGCTGGGCGATAAATTCAGCGGCGACGTGTACGTCACTGCCGTACGTCACGATGTGGACGAAGCGGGCTGGTTCACGCAGCTGCAGTTCGGCCTGCGCAGCGAATGGTTTTCCGAAAAGTATGAGATCCATTCCCGCCCCGCAGCGGGCATCATCGCGCCGGCGAACGGGCTGCATTATGGAAAGGTGCTGAAGATCGACGAAGACCCGGCCGGGCAGTACCGCGTGCAGGTCAAGCTGCCGCTTATCGATCCCGAGGGCAAGATCTGGGCGCGCATGACCATGACCGACGCCGGCAGCAGCCGCGGACATTGCTTCTGGCCGGAGGTGGACGACGAGGTCGTGATCGGTTTTATGAACGACGACCCGCGTTATCCTGTCGTGATCGGGCAGCTCTTCAATAAAAAAGCAGTTCCCCCGATCGTTCCCGCTGCAGAGAACAAAGACAAAGGCATCGTGACAAAAACCGGCATCAAGATCCTGTTCCACGACGAAGACAGCAAACAGACGCTCGAGCTGAAAACGCCCGGCGGCAATTCCATCAAGATCGACGACAGCGGGAAATCCATCTCGATGAAGGACCAGAACAGCAACGAGATCACCATGAACGCAAGCGGCATCACGATCAAATCGGCCGGCGAGATAAAGATCGATGCCGCAAAACCGCTGACGCTTTCATCATCCGGCGGCGACGTTTCGCTGAAAGGCGTCAACATCAAGAACGAAGCCCAGGCCAAGTTCACCGCCAAAGGAAACGCAGGCGCAGAAATAGAGACCAGCGCCATCGCCATTCTCAAAGGATCACTGGTAAAAATTAACTAGAAGTGGTCTGCCACAAGGATGAGACGTTAGACATTATACGTTAGACATGAGACGTGAGACATGAGAAGTGAGACATGATACATGAGACATGAGAAAAACAAAACCAAGAACTAA
>CBIHOC010000045.1:0-39473 GCA_966211705.1 uncultured Chryseobacterium sp. | reverse complement strand
TACCCGGCACCACCCTGCTTTTACAACCACCCTTTCTCCACAATATCCCGCGCGTGATACGTAATGATCACATCCGCCCCGGCACGCGTAAACGCCGTCATGTTCTCCATCACGATCTTTTGCTCATCCACCAGTCCCGCAGCCGCTGCCGTTTTCACCATCGTATATTCCCCGGAAACATTGTAGCACGCTACCGGCAGCAGCACGTTGTCTTTCACGCGGCTGATCACGTCGAGGTAGGCGAGCGCAGGTTTCACCATGATGATGTCGGCGCCTTCTTCTTCGTCCAGTATCGCTTCACGCACGGCTTCATTCCCGTTGCGCGCGTCCATCTGGTACGATTTGCGGTCGCCGGATTGCGGGGAGGAATCGGCAGCTTCACGGAAAGGTCCGTAGTAGGCGGAGGCGAATTTCACGGCGTACGACATGATCGCGGTATTGACGAAGCCGTGATCGTCGAGCTTGTGGCGGATCGCGCCGATGCGGCCGTCCATCATGTCGGAAGGGGCGACCATGTCGGCGCCGGCCTGCGCGTGTGACAACGCCATCTTCGCCAGCAGGTCGACGGAAGGATCATTCTCGACGTAGCCGTCCTGGAGAATTCCGCAATGGCCGTGCGTGGTGTAGGCACAAACGCAAACGTCGGTGACCACGTAAAGCTCGTCGCCGAATTCTTTTTTCAGCTCCGAAACGGCGGCGGGAACAATGCTATGGTCGCTGTGCGCGGAACTTCCGTCTTCTGTTTTTTCCTCGCCCACGCCGAACAGCAGCACCTTGTTTATCCCGGATTTCATTCCCGCCTCCACATCTTTCACCAGCTTGTCGATCGAGAAATGATGGATGCCGGGCATGGCGTTTATCGGCTGCCTGACGTTCTTCCCGTGCGTCACAAAGTACGGGTAGATGAATTGCTGGCTGCTGAGACGGGTTTCCGCTACAAGCTCGCGGATGACGGGAGTTTTACGGGTACGACGCGGACGCTGGTTCATGGCAAAAAGATTTCTGTAAAGTTACTTCTTTTAAAACCTCGAAGGTCTCCGCCGCGCGTGCGGTGGAGACCTTCGAGGTTTTAAAAAAGAAATTTTATTTACTACCGGATCACAAGCCGTTCCGTCGTGCTGCCTGTTTCCGTCGTGATGCGCAGGAAATAAACGCCGTCCGCGATGTTTTCCGTATTGATGCGCGTGCGCTGCTCGCCGGCCTGTTGCTGCTGGTTCGCGGAATACACCACTTCGCCGAGCATGTTCACGATCTCGATCGACACAGGTGAATCGCTGTTCATGAAATAACCGACGTTCACAAAGTTGTTGGCCGGGTTCGGGAAAACGTTCACATTGCTCACGCCGCTGTTCTGCGCGATGCCGGTCGGGCCGACGGGTATAAATTCCTGGTAAGGTGTTTTGTTGAACGCGGTTACCGTGATGAGCAGCGTGCCGGGCGCTGCGGGCGGAAGGTTGATCGTTACCGAACCGCCGCTGATGTAGCCGGTGCCGAGAATGACGTTGTTCTCCGTGATGCACACCAGTGCGCCTTCTGTCGGGCAGCTGACGAGCATCGTGGTGGCGCCGACGGTTTGTGAAACCGGGTGCGTAACGGTAAGGTTGGTCGGCGTCTGCGTGCGGATCATGACGGAAGGATCGCCGAACATGATCCAGGTTTCCATTACTTCTTCGGCCGTGTTGCTGTTGCCGTAAGCGTCGAGCATGCTCATGCCGCCGTTGTAGAACATGCCGCCGAGCGTGCGCTTTACGTTGTTCGGGTACGTTTCGGTAAGCAGGTACGCCATTTCATCCTGCACTTCCATCGGCTCGGCCCACGCCATGAGGATGGAAGAACCGCAGGCGGCGATTGCACCCGTGGGGCCGTTCGTGTTATTGGCAAGCAGGAAATCTTCCGTGAGGCAGGTGCCGGAGATGAACGTGCCGTTGTTGCAGGCCACCGACACAACGAAGGGATACATGTTGTTATTCGTAGCCGCCCACACGTCGGTGGAACCGAAATTGCTCGTTACACAAACGTTCTGCGCGCCGTGCCCGCAATAATAAAACTGGCCTGCGCCGGTGTTGACCGCCGTGGTAACCATGGCCGCGTTCGGGTTGCCGGATGCATCATTGCCGCCCTGGCTGCCGTCGTAAAATTCATACATCGTCGCGTAGCCGCCGTAGGTCATGTATTGCTGGCCGATGTTGCGCATGTGCTCCCAGTCGGCCTCGCCGTCGTCGCCGTAGCCCGCGCCCTGGTTGGAGCCGATGCCGATGTAGCTGTTGTACCAGCTTCCCATGTCGGGCGTTTTTTCATACTCGAGCGTGCGCGTCACCATCACTTCCAGCTCGCTGGTAGTTTGGGCGGAAAAACGGCCCACGAAAATTTCAGGATACTTGTCGCCCCCCGAAAGCTGGCCGTATTCGGAATCGGACCATTTGATCTCGGAACCGGAATTGCCCGCGTCGTACGACACCACCTGCTGGTGGTCGCCGGCGATGAGGAGAAAATTCAACGCGGGGAACATCGAATAATAATTGTCGACGTAGTTGTAAATGTTTGTCTCCGTATTGCCGATGGACTCGATGGTCACGTATTCGGTTTCGATACCTTTCTGTTTTTTCCAGTCGATCAGCGGCTGCATGCTGGGCTCGTACAGCGCGGGGCCGATGATGAGCATGCGTCCACCGTCTTCGCCTACGGGCGTGTACAGCAGCTGATCGTTGCCGCCTCCGTTACGTTGCGTGGCTGCGGTCAATTCGTTGAAACCGGGCTGGTTAGGATCGCTGATGACGTTGAAGGTCATGCTGTGGTACACGCGCAGCACTTTTGTCACCGGGTTGTACCGGAACGGGAACGCGCGGACGGCCACGTAGCGGGCATCGCGGATGATGTAGGGTTTTCCGAACATCGTCGCGTCGACCGGGAAGAATGCGTTGCGCGAATAGGAAGCGCCGTATTCGAACGCGACAGCCGCCGGGTTGACGTCGCGCTTCAGGCTGCCTTTCGACGGGGCGAGCTCGATGCCCGGGTACTCGTCGTATGTGCCGTACAGCACGTTCACCTGGATCGCGCCGGTAGCGTTGACCGGGACGGAAAGTGAAAATGAAAGCAGCTCGGGATCTCCTTTGCGGAGCAGCGGAACACCGCCGTCGGCCATGATTCCCTTTGCGGGCTGGCCGTTGACAAGTACATCCACAAATGACCAGTCGGGCAGCGTGAACTGTACGTCGGTCTGGAGGTTGCGGGTGCCGGTGATCACCATGGCTTCCGGGTTTCGTGCGAAAACGGAAACGGAAAACCAGGAAGCGAGGAGAATAAGTAGCGTTTTTTTCATAAGAGGTGCGTTGAGCATCAGCAAGATGCGAAAAAAAGCCGGAAGAAAAAAGTGTTACGTGTGAAATGATTCTTTCAGTGATGATCGATCGCTCATTCCCCCGCCAGGGCGCCCATCACCGCCTGCACCAAACCTGCGTCGTCGAAGGATGCCGGCGACCAGTAGCTGTGAAACCCTTTTTCCTTCAGCGTGCTGGCCGTGGCGTGGCCCATGGCAACGATCTTCTGGTTACGGGAAATTTTTTTCTTTTCGAGAAACGCTTCCAGGTTCGAAGGGCTGGTAAACACAAGCACCTCTGCATCCGGCAGGTCGTCCGCGGGACGCTGGATGGTCTCGTACACGACCATGTTCATGATGTGCACGCTGGGCAAATTCTCCTGCACGGTGCGAAGACTTCCTTTGGCCTGGGGGAATAAAACCCGGCCACGCCCGGCCACCGCGCCGAACTGTTTCGCCGTGATGCGCGTGTCGCTTCCGCCCCCGATAAAATCCGCGCGCAGGTTGAACTTCCGCAGCTCGTCCGACGTTGCTTTTCCCACCGCGGCGATCTTCGTGCCCGGCTGCAACTTTACCTGGCCGAGAAAATGGCGCACAGCGTGCTTGCTCGAAAAGAAAACCCAGTCGGCTTCCGGGACTTTCACCACCGGCATGCGGCGGGTCTCGATCAGCGCGCGTCCGTGGATGTCGCAGCCGTTGGCTTTGAGCACCTGGAAGAAAAAATCGTCCTCGCGCAGGTCGCGTGTGATGTAAACGGAACCGGGCTTTATCGCGCGGAATTTTTCCACGATGCGCTCCGCGATCAGTTCCGGCTTTCGCGTTTCGGTGTAAAGCACGCGCAGCGGCGTGTTCCAGTCGTCGGCCATCGCGGCCCAGATCTTGAACGTTTCTTCTTCTTTCTCGCAATACACGCCCAGCGGCATGTGGCAGCCGCCTTCGAACAGCGAGAGCACTTTCCGTTCCACCGCGATGCATTCCTGCACGTCGGGATGGTGGAGCTGCTGCAGCTCCGCGATCAGCTCGTGGTCGTTGTCGCGGGTTTGCAGCGCGAGCACGCCCTGCGCAGGCGCGGGGACGAATTCGTGGGAATGCACTTCCTCCACGTGCAGGCCGGAAATGTCGAGCTTCAGGCGTTCGATGCCGGCGGCGGCAAGCATGATCGCGTCGTATTTCCCGTCGCGCAATTTCTGCACGCGCGTGGGCACGTTGCCGCGCAAGTCGTCGAGGGTAATGTCGGGGCGGAATGCGAGGAGCTGGGCTTTGCGGCGGGCAGACGAAGTGCCGACGGTCGCGCCCTGGCGGAAGCCGAACTTGCGGCGCGGATCGTACGCTTCTTTGCGGATGAGCACGAGCTCTTTCGGGTTTTCACGGTACGAAACGGCGGCAACGACAAGCCCTTCCGGCGATGCGGTGGGAAGGTCTTTATGGGAATGCACGGCAAGGTCGGCTTCTTTGTTCAGCAGCGCGTCTTCAATTTCTTTCGTAAAAAAACCTTTGCCTTCCAGCTTGTCGAACGGCAGGTGCTGGATGTTGTCGCCCTGCGTTTTATAAATGCGGATCTCCGACGTGATGCCGATGCGCTTCAATTCCGCCTGCACGAAATTCGCCTGCCACAGCGCAAGCTCGCTGCCACGTGAAGCGATGATGATCTTCCGGTCCATAAAATTCAAACTAAAAAATCCCAAATTCCAAAGGTAATTCCGCTTTGGGATTTGGGATTTTTTTTTTTTTGCTTTTTTAATTCTGCCTGAATTCCTCTTCGAGGATCTCGCGCGCCATCTTCATGGGCACGCTGATGTATTTTTTCTCCACGTAGCCGAGGATCTTTTCGAGCGCAGCTTTCGACGCGTCGTCCATCTGGCCGATCTCTTTCGCGAAAACGTCGTTCACCGTTTCACGGATCTCTTTCACTTTGCGCGGCACGGCCGACATGGCCAGCTCGACGTGGCGCTGGCGCAGTTCGCTGCGGAATTCCGCGATGCGTTCAGCGATGATCGTGTTGCAGGCTTCGAGCTGTCCTTCACGCTCTTTCAGGTTTTCCTTCGCCACGTCCTGCAGGTTATTCACCGCGATCAGGTTCACGTCCCACTGCTCCAGCACTTCCGGGTCGAGGTCGTTCGGCACCGCGAGGTCGATCACCACTTTGCGCGATTGGTCGCCGTTGGTGAGCGAGCGGTAAATGGCGGGCGTGATGATGGTTTCTTCCGCGCCGGTGCAGGTCACGATCACGTCGAACCCTGCGCGGTACTGGTCGAGCGTGTAGAGCGGGAATGCGGTCCCGCCAAGCTCTGCAGCCAGCTGTTCGGCATTGGCGAGCGTGCGGTTGAAGACGGCGAAATCGGAGTAGCCGTGCTTCTTCAGGTAACGCGCCATGGCCGTGTTGGTGATCCCGGCGCCGACGAAAATGAAACGTGCGTTCAGCGGAACGTTCAGCGCGCGGAGCTTGCGGTAAGCAAGAGAAACGACAGACACCGGGTTGCGGGCGATGTCGGTATGGGTGTAAACCGTTTTTGCGGTTTCAATGGTCTTTTTCACGAGCAGCCGGAGCGTATCGCCCGTAATGCCGAGCCCGCGGGATTCTTCATAAGCGCCGCGCACCTGCGTGATGATCTCGCGCTCGCCCACGACCAGTGAATCGAGAGACGAAGCGACGCTGAAGATGTGGTTCAACGCATTTTCATTGCTGAACACTTCATGGCCGTTCATCGCATGCGCAACTGTTTCCGGGTCGGAAGAAAAGCTGCGGAAAAAACGGGAAACAAATTCTTTATCTACAACAGCGTCGGTAACCAGGAGAAATTCCACGCGGTTGCAGGTCGACAGGTACATGAGCTCGTCGAGCCGGCATTCGCTTTTCACACGGCGCAGCACTTCGCCCCGCCTCTCGTCGGAGAGATGGTAACGCCCGATTTCCTTTACGTCGGTGGTGCGGTGGGTTAAAGCGATGATGTGGATACTCTGCATTTACGGATACAAATTTCCCACTCTATTCGCCTCGTTTTGTCAGGGTAATGTCAGGCCTGCTATTTAGAGCCGGTTTAAACAGCTGACTTTCATCATCAACAAACCGTGATGGATTCTACGCAATCCGCAAGGAATCCTTAGTTTTGCGGCAATGCCGACGCCCCTCCTGATACGCGTATTGCTCTTTGCAGCAACCTGTTACCTGATCAGCCTGCCGGCACGGGGCCAGTCGAAGCCGGAGCTGAGCTACGCCGACAGCCTGAAGTTTGCGCTGAAGCAGCTCGGGCAGGATACGGAACGCGTCAAGACGCTCAACCGGCTTTCGTGGACATTGCGCTCTTCCGAGCCCGGCGAGGCCATGGGCTACGCCGAGCAGGCCCGCGACCTTGCCGAGCGGATCGGTTACGACAAGGGCCGGGGTGACAGCTACAATTACATCGGGGTGATCCGTTACCGCCGCGGGGAATACGTGGACGCCGCCAAAGCCCACCTGCAGGCCCTTGCCATCCGCGAGCGCATCGGCGACAGTTACGGGATGGCGCTCAGCTATGTCAACCTCGGGAACGTTTACAGCGACCAGAACAACAACACGCTGGCGCTGGATTATTACAAAAACGCGTCCGAACTGCTGGACAAGAACAGCGGGCAAAAACTTTCGCCCACCGTCAACCTCAACATCAGCGCCATTTATCTCTCGCAGGAAAAATACGAGGAAGGGTTTGCGTATTGCGTGAAAGCAAGGAACGACGCGCGCCGCCTGGGCGACAAATCGGTGGAGGCGCAGGCGCTGAACAACATCGGCGTAGTGTACCAGCACCAGCTCCGCTTCGAAGAGGCGCTGGACGTTTACACCGAAGCATACGCCATCAGCGAATCGATCGGCGACAAGACTTCGATGGTGGACCAGATGATCAACATCGGCAACATGTACCGCGTGCGGAAGCAATACGCCAAAGCGATCGACTGGCACAACCGCACGGAAACCATGGCGCGCGACCTCGGCTATCTCGAAGGACTGCGCGTGCTGTACGAAGAGCTGTCGAAAGATTACGCCGAAATGGGGAATTATGAAGTCGCGCTGAAGTACCACGTCCGTTTCAAAGAAGTGAACGACTCGCTCTTCAACGACGAAAATACCACGCGCATGACGGAGCTCACCAACCGCTGGCAGGATGAGCGACGGGAAAAAGAGCTGATCAAAAAAGAACAGGAGATCGCGCAGCGGAAAGAAGCCGAACGGCGCGCCAATCAACGGCTCTGGTTCATCGGCTCCGGGGCTTTCCTGCTCTTCGTGTTTGCCGGTTACGTGCTTTACGCGTACAACCGCATCCGCCGCACCGGCGTGCTGCTCGCCACGCAGAACGAAGTGATCGAGCGGAAGAACGAAGAGCTCGGCGTGAAGAACAAAGACATCACCGACAGCATCATTTACTCCCGGCGCATCCAGCAGGCCATGCTGCCTTCCGCGGAACGTATGCGGCAGCTGCTTCCCGAAGCCTTCGTGCTCTACCGCCCGCGCGACATTGTCAGCGGCGATTTTTACTGGGTGGAATCCTGGGGCAATGAAGTGCTTGTGGCGGCAGGCGATTGCACCGGCCACGGCGTTCCCGGCGCGCTGCTCAGCGTGGTGGGATTGAACCTGCTGAACCAGTCGCTGCAGGTGTACGGCATTGCCAAACCCGCGCCGATCCTCAACGCGCTCAACCGGGGCGTGGCGCAAACGCTCGGGCAAAAGTTCAGCAATGCCGACGTGTTTACGGTGAACGACGGCATGGACATCGCGCTCGTGACGATCGATCGCGCGAAAATGAAAGCAGAATTCGCAGCCGCGAACAACCCGCTGTGGCTCTACCGCCGGGGAGAGATCACCGAGATCCGCGGCGACCGGCAGCCGGTGGGCCAATACATCCACGAGCACCTGCGCCCGTTCACGAACCACGAGGTCGCGCTCCAGCCCGGCGATGCATTGTATCTTTTCACCGACGGCTACGCAGACCAGTTCGGCGGACCGAATGGAAAGAAATACAAATACGCGCGGCTGAACGCGTTGCTCCGTTCGATCGGGCACCTGCCCATGGCGGAACAGCGGCAAACGCTCGAGCGCGAAATCGATCAATGGAAAGGCATGCACCCGCAGGTGGATGACATGCTGGTAATCGGGATAAGAATCTGAACTATGCAGCACAGCTTCACCATCGGTGTTCATGAAAAGCACGTCGTGCAGGTTTCCTTCGACCAGTTCTGGGGCAAATTCGAAGTGCGCGTCGACGGCATGACAATCAGAAAAGACTTGCTGATCTTTTCATTTGCCATTACGAAGAACTGGGACTTCTGGGTGGGAATGCACGAGCGGCATTTCGTGCGCATCCAGAAAGAGCGCCCGGTCCTGTTCGCTGCATTTTCCCCGCATACCTATCGCATCTTCATCAACGGCGTGCTGGTCCAGCAGTTTGAAGCGTGAGTGCCTGTTAAGGAAAAATATAGGATTTCAACAGGTGGCTGACATCCTGGTGAACAGTATCCGGGAAGAGCAAGATCAGGGACGCGGGATTTCCATTTGCTTACAAATCAGATCGCACAGGCTCCTGTCCAGTTTCGAATGACGGGGAACTGTTGTCTTTTTCCCGGTAACCCGGTTTTTAAATATATCGTGCTTTGAGCCGTTACGATGTAAAAAGCAGTTATGCAGGTTCAGGTGACGAATAAATCATTGCGCTTCATAAAACAGGATTAGCCGCCTCCTTATTTAAAGAAGCGGATTAAGAAAAACAGAATTGCCGGAAATGTTCGGGGATCAGGCTACGACAAGCAGCTCTTCGGTTACAAAATCACCACCGCGATCTGAGTCATCCGATCGCATATCTTCCAGGTACAATTGAAAAGCATCAAGAATATTCTCCTTTACTTCTGCAACTGTTTTTCCCTGTGTAACAACCGCGGGCAGCTCCTTGATCTTCCCAACCAGGTAACCATCCTGCCCTCTGCTAATAACAATTGTAAGTTCCATATCTTTTTATAAATAATACACACAAATATACGTCAGAAACCCGACTTTTGTTTCCCTCCATGGCCAAAGTCAAAACCTCTTTCTTCTGTCAAAATTGCGGTGCGCAATCTCCGAAATGGGTCGGCAAATGTTCCTCCTGTGGGGAATGGAATACGTACGTCGAAGAGATCGTTCAGAAAACTTCAGGCACAACCGCAAATGGATTCACCGCACGTTCCTCCCAGCGCGCACCCAAACCTGTCCGGCTCGACGAGATCACCGGCGGCGAAGAACAGCGCTGGCCGATCTACGACAACGAGCTGAGCCGGGTGCTCGGCGGAGGACTTGTTCCCGGCTCCCTCATCCTGTTCGGCGGCGAACCCGGCATCGGGAAATCCACGTTGATGCTGCAGCTGGCCACGAACCTCAAAGGCCTCAAAGTGCTTTACGTTTCCGGTGAAGAAAGCGAGCAGCAGATCCGCATGCGCGCGGAACGCATCGGCATCACCAATCCCGATTGTTTCATCCTCACGGAAACGAACACGCAGAATATTTTCCAGCACGTCGCGCAGGTGGAGCCGCAATTGCTCATCATCGATTCGATACAAACGCTGCACACCGCGCACATCGAATCGTCGCCGGGAAGCGTTTCCCAGGTACGGGAATGCGCCGCGGAGCTGATGCGTTATGCGAAAGAATCGAACGTGCCGGTGTTCCTCATCGGGCACATCACGAAGGAAGGATCGCTCGCCGGGCCGAAAGTGCTGGAGCACATGGTCGACACGGTGCTGCAGTTCGAGGGCGACCGCAACCACGTGTACCGTTTGCTGCGCACCACGAAGAACCGTTTCGGCTCCACCAACGAGCTCGGCATTTATGAAATGCAGGGCAGCGGGCTGCGCGAAGTGAGCAACCCGTCGGAAATTCTCATCACCGCGCGTGAAGAATCCGTGAGCGGCGTGGCCATCGCGGTGCTGATGGAAGGCCTGCGCCCGATGCTCATTGAAACGCAGGCGCTCGTGAGCACCGCTGCATACGGCACACCGCAACGCTCCTCCACGGGTTTCGACCTGCGTCGCTTGTCGATGTTGCTCGCCGTGCTTGAAAAACGGTGCGGCTTCCGTCTCGGCGCGAAAGATGTGTTCCTGAACATCGCCGGCGGATTAAAAGTGGAAGATCCCGGCATCGACCTTGCCGTGGTTTGCGCGGTGCTTTCTTCCAACGCCGACATTCCCGTTCCCGCCGGCATTTGTTTCGCCGCAGAAGTCGGCCTGAGCGGCGAGATCCGCCCGGTAAACCGCATCGAGCAGCGCATCGCGGAAGCGGAGAAGCTCGGCTTCAAAGAAATTTATATTTCGAAATATCACAAGGGTCTGAAGGCGGGAAATTTCGCGATCAAATTGAACCTTGTCGGGAAGATGGAAGAGGTGTTTGCAGGATTATTCGGGTAGTTACCCGAACAATTCAAAGATTCAATCGTCCCGAATACTCGGGACTATTCAAAAAAGATTGGGTTTTCTTAATGATCAATCTTTGAATTTGAATCATTGAATCTATTCTCTGACCACTCTTCCCGTGTAGACCACATTTTCTCCCGTCACGCGAACTGTGTAAATTCCACCGGCCAATCCCGAAAGATCGACTTCCGCTTTTCCCGCGTTCATGCGCGAATCCGCAGGTTGCGTGCGAACGACTTTTCCGAGCACGTCAACAACTTCCACCATATAAACTCCTTCGCGCGTTGCGGGCAGTTCGATCATGCACATCCCTGATGTGGGATTCGGATAAAGGTTGAGATTTCCTGCGCGCACAAAATTTTCATCGGCGCCAGTGATGTACGACCAGTTCAGCAGGCGGATGCCGCCTTCCGTGGAAATGTATGGCCAGTTGAAAAAATTATGCACGATGGCGACCACGGCCATATTCCCGTACACATCCACGCCCCATGTCGCGAAATTGCTGTCGGCCGGTGATCCGTACCAGCCCATCAATCGCGGCTGCTGCGGATCGGAAGGATCGATGGCTACGACTTCCGTAGCGGCGCCCGACATCACCATAAAATCGGGCGACATCGCCATGGCGATCTCGTTCGTATGCCCCGCACAGTCGAACCAATCCGTGTAGTCCTGCGCGCCGAAATTATTCACCCATGCGACTTCCGTCATCGCAGCCGGGTTCGAAACATCAACGACAGTCCATCCCATGTAATCCATCGCGCAATACGCATAGTTGCCGACCCGGTAGACGTGATTGTAGAACACATGGTTGTTGAATCCGAATGCGGGAATCGCAGGACTGGTAAACATCCCGATCTCGACCGGCGTATTCTTATTCGTCACGTCGATCACGCGCAGTCCGCCATTGTCATGCGCCACCAGTAATGTATCGCCGCTGAGGAACAGCCCGCGGGAGTGATAGGTGTACGCCTGCTCGCCGAACGAAGTGTCAGGCACGATATGTGAAACGTAGCGAATGTTCTGCACATCGGAAACGTCGAGAATGACAACACCGCTGTCCATCGCGGCGAGATAGGCATAATCGCCTTCCACGATCACCTGCGCGCATCCTTTATTAAAGTAGGTGGAATCCCATTGATCGAGCAGCGACGGGCTCGCCGGGTTGGTGACGTCGAGAATGGCAAGGCCCGTTGTCTGGCCGGAGCCCTGGAAATTTCCAAGGGACACGAATAGATGGTTTCCGTCCTGCGCAACACCTGTCGGCATCAGTCCGCCGAAGAAAGCCGGCATCAGGCTGCTGGCCGGAAAAGGATTGAGCGTGTTGGAAATGTCGAACGTCACCAGCCCCGATTCTTTCCCGGCGGCATACACGTACGGACGGCCAGGCCTGTCGAACAGGGGCGTGTACGAAGAATAATAGGTGCTCGAAGGCGTAAAATAATAATGCCCGAGCTCGTTGAAGATCACCGTGTCGTTGACGGGTTGCGCGGACAACGCGGCAGACAGCAGGACGAAGAAGACAGACAGTTTTGTTTTCATGGTTTCAGGATACGCAGGCGTGGTTGAGTTGGAGAGTGGAGGAATTCGTATCGAACGTGGCAGATGCGCCGACGGGAAATGTGAATTTATCTTTGACGTGACCGATGCTGAAACCCGTGGCCACCGGAACGGAAAGCACGCCGAGCTTCTGGCGGAACACTTCGTCGAGCGTGAAGGATTTCTCCGGCTCCTCCGCTTCGCATTTGCTGCACTTGCCGAAAATGATGCCGTTCGCGTTCTTCAGCATGCCCTGCAATTCGAGCTGCGTCAGTAAACGATCGACCTGGTAAGGTTCCTCTTCCGTCTCTTCGAGAAACAGCATCGCGTCGTCGAACGGCGGAAGAAATCCTGTCCCGAGCAGGCTGCACAGCACGGTAAGATTTCCGCCGAGCAACGTGCCCGTGGATTTCCCCGCGAGTATCACGCTCAGCGCGTCGTTTCCCGGCTGCTTCATCGCAGGCGCTTCGCCGTCTTTCACGATGCGCAGGAAATTTTCCATCGTAAATCCTTCGAGCGTGGAATTTCCCACCGGCCCGTGAAACGTGATCATGCCGGTCTTCGCGTAGATGGCGAGCAGCAACGTGGTGATGTCGCTGAAGCCGCAAACGATCTTCGGGTTGGGCGCGATGCGGGTGAAATCGAGCAAAGGCAGTAAACGCGCGCAGCCCCAGCCGCCGCGCATGGCCACCAGCGCTTTTACGTTTTTGTTTTCGAACAGCTCGTGCAATTCGTTTGCGCGGAACTCGTCTTTCCCCGCGAGATACCCGTATTTCTGCGAAAGCGTTTTGCCGTGCTCCACGCGAAAGCCTTCTTTCTCGAATGCGAGCGTCGCTTTCTGGATGGAATCTTCATGGAAGATCGCGCCGGCGGGAGCGGTGAGCGCGATCACGTCTCCCTTTTTCAGCCGCGGGGGAAGCACCGGCTTCGGCGATTCACTGAGCGTTGCTGAAGCAAGCGGTTTCGCATCGAGGCGTGCTGCAACCAGCGCGGCGGCGAGCATGGATGTGTTACGGATAAAACGGCGGCGGTCGGTCATCGGTGCAGGATCAGTCCGGGCGAGTCACCAGCAGCTTGTCCTGCACGGCGGCGTATCCCGGGAGCGTTATCCTGTAAATGTATAAACCCGGTGCGAGACCTGTTGCGATTTCTTCACCGGACTGCACGCCCATTTGTTCAAAAACCTTCCGGCCCTGCGCATCAAAAATTTCCAGTATTCCGGCATCATTTCCCGGAAGCACCAGTTTCACACGGCCTTCCGAAGGATTCGGGTACATGGAAATTGCTCTCGTTTCTTCAGCCGCTGAAATTCCGTTCGGCCCGCACATCGATTGCCACAACGCAAGCGCAGGACGGTCATTTCCCAGCGAGTCGCGCATGGCGATGCTTTTGAAGATCAGCTTGTCCATGTCGTTGGTGGTATCCTGCAGGTAATTCAGGAAAAGCCAGTTCACCACTTCGACGTTCCTTCCATTGATCATCGAAAAAAGACGGCCGACGTAATCGACCTGCTGTTGCGGATTTGCGTACCAGCTCCCGATCAGCGAATCGCCGGGCCAGCCGGTTTCCGTGATCGCCAGCGGTTTATTTCCCAACCTGTCGAACGCGCTGTCGAGATAAGTCAGCGGAACTGCGCTGGCCGTGGAATAGCTGAAGAACGGGTAAACGGACAAGCCGAGAATGTCCAGCTTCGCCGTGTCGATCATGTCCATCGCCGACCAGTGGGGGCTGGTCCACGCATTCAATGTTCCGCTTCCGCTGAGGTGCTCGAAGTTGAACACCGTTCCGACTTTCGTGGACGGGGAATGCGCTTTTACGGAATCATACGCGGTGTGGTAAAAGCTGACGAAGTTGACATAGTCGGAAGAATCCTGCGCAATGTAAAAATCCACTTCGTTGCCGATGAACAAATATGCCGGCTGAAGCGAATCGGCTGTGCGGATGAGCGTTTGCAGGAACAGCGCGCGCATCGTGGCGTTCGACCAGTTGTTCGTTGGATCGCCGGGCACGGATAAGAAGAGTTGCGGGTAATGCGCGAACGCATACGTGAGCATGTCCGTGTAGCCGTAAGGGTTCGGCTGCGAGAGCGAGGTGTAACGGTGGCCGCCGGGAATGATGCCGCAGGAGGAAGTATCGTCGTACCAGTTCCCGTTCATGTAAACCACGCCGCCCGATCCTCCGCACATGCCCGCCACTTCCTGCTGGAAGACGCCGATCTGCGAAAAGTCGTACGGGAATCCTTCGGGTGAAATGCCGTAGCCCAGCTTGCCGGTGTACGTCTGGGCGGGCAGCACGGAAAGGCTGAAAAGCGCTGCAACGAGCACGAGTAACTTTTTTTCCATGGGAATTTTTTGATGAACAGCGATATGACACACGTTCCTCACAAAGGTTTAATTCCCCGGAAAAAATTTCGCCGGTAACCGCTGTAACGCAGAACAGGCGCCATAACAGCGCCTGTTCCGTGATGAAATGTCGTTACGCGATTAATTCGCGTCGAGCACTTTGAACAGCTCGTCGAGCTTGGGCGTCAGGATGATCTCCGTGCGGCGGTTCTGGGCGCGGGCTTCGGCGGTTTTGGCCGGGTTGAGCGGGAAGTATTCCCCGCGGCCGGCGGCTGTGATGCGCTTGGGGTCGATGCTGCCGTTGGCGAGCAGGATCTTCGATACGGAAGTGGCGCGCATCACGCTCAGGTCCCAGTTGTCTTTGATCTCCCCGCTTCCTTTCATCGGCACGTCGTCGGTGTGGCCTTCCACCATGATGTTGATGTCGGGATTTTGTTCCAGCACCTTCGCCAGGGCTTTCAGCGCCTTCACGCCTTCCGGCTGCACGGCGGTGCTTCCCGAAGCGAACAGCAGCTTGTCTTCCATCGACACATACACTTTTCCATTCTTTTCGGTGACGGTAAGGCCTTTCCCTTCAAAGCTGAGCAGCGCCTGCTTCACCTTGATCTTGATGGCGGAAATGGCGGAATCTTTTGCAGTCAGCGCGCTCTGTAATTCACGCACGCGCATTTCCCGCTTCTGCAGCTCGGTGGTCAGGGAATCGAGGGAACGCTTCTGTCGCTTGAGGTTGACGTCCATGCGCTTGAGGGAATCTTCCTTGGCGATGAGCTGCTCCTGCGAGAGGTTGAGCTTGCCGACGAGCAGCGTGTTCTCGTTCGACTGGCGCGCCATGAGGTCTTTGTTCTGCTTCAACAACAATTCGTAGTTGGCGGTGAGCTGGTCGTACTGGCTGCTGAGCAGGCGATAGCGCATGCCGCAGCCGGTGGTGTCGCCCTGGAGGCCGAGGATCTGCTTTCGGTTTTCGAGAAGCTGCCGGTCGAGTTCGGCCGATTTCGTCGCGTAGTCGGAATTTTCCTGTTTGAGCTTGTCGCGCTCGGCTTCGGCGGCCTGGCGTTTGGCCTGTTCTTCCTCATATTTACGGGCAGGAACGCAGGTTGCGAAAAGCGCCGCTGCGAGAAAGGCAAAACCGATGATCTTGAAACGCATGGAATGAATGGGTTGTGGTTATGGACGATCAAAGATAGGCTACTGCCCTTGTGCTGCCGGTAGCGGGAGTTGAAGTTATTAACTGTTAATTGGTGATTTCCCGCGCAACCCGGAGGGCGTTTTTTCCGTTTTATACAATAAACATGCCTAATCCCAAGTTATGGAACGCCTGAACAAAGACTGGATCACGGAGAAACACATCGATTTCGAGTACAAGAAGTATGTGCTGCTCGCTTACCTGCAGCACGTGAGCGAATGTTTTCGCACCGTCCGCCTCTACCCGCCCCTGGCGGATCTCGTGGAGCATTACCGCACCGTAAAATCCATCAAGGAAAACAAGCAGCAGCTGTCCTCGAATTTTCCGCACCGGCTCATCGGCTTCGATTCCGAACATTTCCGCCTGCAGTATGAAGCGATCGTCAACGACGACAAACTGATGAGCGAGCTGGAAAGCATCATCGATTTTTCCATTCCGAAATTTGCAGAGTGCCTCAACGAAGGCCGCCAGATCTACGATTTCATCGAGCAGGAAATTCATCTTCTCCCCGTCGGCCTCCTGCCCATCGATGCGTCGGCAGGTTATCTCTTCCTGAAGAACGGCTCGGCCGACACGCAGGTTTTCGGTTTCACCGTGACGCTCTTCGAAGAGCCTGACGCAACGTGGCGCGGCATCCATACGGAATTCGTGCGAACCTACACGCACAGCCTGCTTCACACGTACGAAGCCATCAAAACGGAGCTGGTGCGCGAAAACCGCGACCTTCCGAACCCGGCAGTGTTCGCCGCTGAAACCGGCCTGGAAATTCCCGTCCGCGAAACCTTCCTCCCCATCGCCAAACGCATGCTGATCCGCGAGGTCTCAAGGCCTGCGGCGTAGCCTTCGATACGCTTCGCTACTCAGGCTGACAGCTTATCAATCGACGTTTTATTAAAATAATAAAAACCCTCGAAGATCTTTTGACCTTCGAGGGTTTTAGGTTTAATCGGTAAGCTGTCAGCCTGAGTAGTCCCGCGAAGCGGGGCGTATCGAAGGCTACTGCGCGACCGAGGTATCGGCTTTCGGCGCCGGCACGGGCTGTTCGGAATTGTCGAACCACACGCGCGTCATGTCGCGGTATTCCATCGGGTTGATGTCGAAGCCGCGCACGTTGCGCTGCACGAGACGGTCGTTCACTTCGTAGTAGATCGGCATGATCGCTGCGTCGTTCATCGCAACCTGGTCGGCGCGGCGGTAAAGCTCGGCGCGTTTGGCGGCGTCGGCTTCGTTCATCGCAGCTTCGAAGATGGAATCGAACTGCGGGCTGGAATAGCGCACGGAGTTGAACGAAGAACGCTGGCTGAGCGAGTCCGGGATGTGGCGGCTGTACAGCGTGGTGAGGAACGTTTCGGGATCCGGGTAATCGGCCACCCATCCGGTACGCCAGAACAGTGCTTTGCCGGTTTCGATGGACTGCAGATGCTGCGCGAACGCCATCGGGTCGATCTTCACCGTGATGCCGAGGTTTTCCTTCAGCTTGTTGGTGATGTACTCCGCCGTCATCGTGTTGCGGTCGCCGCCGCCGTTGTTGATCTGCAGCGTGATCTCGGGGAAGCCCCTTCCGCCGGGGTAACCTGCTTCTGCGAGGAGCTTGCGTGCTTTATCAGGATCGTACGTGAAGCCGGTCACGCCTTTGTAATCGTAATCACGGATGCTCGGGGGAACAATGCCGTAGGTAGCCGGCGTTGCGTCGCCCTGTAAAACTTTGTCGGCAATGTACTGGCGGTCGATCGCGTAGTTGAACGCAGCGCGCACCTTCGGGTTGTCGAACGGAGAAAGCTTGTGCTGGAAGCCGTAATAGGTGAGGCTCATCGCGGGATTGGTCTGCAGCACGAAGTCGGCTTTGTTTTCCTTGGCCTGGTCGAGCTCGCCGAGAATGTCTTTTGCCATTTCAACCGGCAGGCGGTACACCATGTCGAGCTCCTTGTTGCGGAACGCGATGATCTCCGTGCGCTTGTCCTTGATGAAACGGAACTCCACGTGGTCGAGGTACGGCAGGCGGTTGTTCCACTCATCGTACATCCAGTAGTTCGGGTTGCGGTCGAGAATGACGGACTGTCCTTCTTTCACCGTTTTGATCTTGAACGGGCCTGTGCCGACACACTTGACACGCATCTCATCGCCGTACTTTGTAAGCGCTTCTTCGGGGTAAACCCAGCAGCCCGGCGTGGCCAGGATGTTGAGGAATCCCGGCATGGGACGCACCAGCGTGATCTCGATGGTGGAATCGTTGGTGATCTTTACGCCAGAAACACCTTCTTTACCGCCGGCGCCTTTTTCAGTGGAAGCGAAATACTCGTTCGCCCCGACGACGCGGTCCTTGAATGTGCCGGAATACTGCTGGTTGTTGGGGGAAACGGTGCACAGCTTGTCGAAGCAAAATTTCACGTCGGCGGCTGTCACCTCACGGCCTTTGCCGCCGGGGAAACAGGCATCGTCATGGAAAATCACGCCTTTGCGGAGGTAAAAAACAAAACGCGTGGAGTTGTCGGTAATTTCCCAGCGTGTAGCCAGGGCAGGAATGACCGTCAGATCTTTCTGGTTGAATTTCACCAGGCCTTCGTACACCTGTGTGCCGATGTGGGCGCCCACGACCTCGACAATGTTAAGCGGGTAAAGCGTCCGGAAATCCTCGGTTTCGTTCATCCTGAACACTCCGCCGTATTTCACGGGTCCATTGGCAGAACGTCCCTGGGAATCAGTCGTAGGATCATCTGAGCAACCGAAAAAGAATGAGGCCGCCACTAACGCGAATGCCAGGGAAATTTTCAGTCTTTTCATATTAAGTGAGCGTTATTTAGGGCAATGCAGCGCCTAAAATAATGAAAAATCCCTTTTCACAAGGAAAAAGGCTGAAGGGGACGAAGGGGCGGGGGACGAAGGGAGGGACGATGTAACGAATAAATGAAGATTGAACGTCTTCAGAAAACGCCACTTCGCCCTGCGGCTACGTAACAGAAAAATGAAGATCGAAGTCCCACGAACGTCCCTCGTCCCTTCTTCCCACGCCCCTTCAATATTGCGAACGCACGTGTCAATAAAACAAAAAACGAAGATCGAAGCTCCCCTTACATCTCAATATCCACAAGGATCGGGCAATGGTCGGAGTGTTTCGCTTCGGGGAGAATGGCGGCGGAACGGAGCTGCTTTTCGAGCGGTTTGCTGACCATCTGGTAGTCGATGCGCCAGCCGAGGTTCCGGGCGCGGGCGTTGGCGCGGAAGGTCCACCAGGTGTAATGGTGCGGGTCCGGATTGAATTTCCGGAAGGAATCCACGAAGCCGCTGTCGATGAACTTCCCGAGCCAGTCGCGCTCTTCGGGCAGGAAGCCGGAAGATTTTGCGTTGCTGACGGGGTTGTGAATGTCGATGGGCTTGTGGCAGATGTTCCAGTCGCCGCAGATGACGAGCTTTTCACGCTTTTTCTTCAGCTCGTCGACATACCCCTGGAAAAAGTCCATGAACTTGTATTTGAAATCCTGCCGCACGTCGCCGGTCGTCCCGGAGGGCATGTACAGGCTGATGACCGACATATCGCCGTAATCCGCCCGCAAAACCCGGCCCTCGCCATCGTAAGCTTCGTTGCAGCAGCCCACTTCCACATGGTCGGGCTTCGTTTTCGAAAGGATCGCCACGCCGCTGTACCCTTTTTTGACCGCCGGGTGCCAGTAATTGTACTGGAAACCAGCGTTTTCAAACACTGAAAGGTCGAGCTGCCCCGGTTCCGCTTTGATCTCCTGCAGGCATACCACATCCGGGGAAACGGACTGCACCCAGTCGAGCCACCCTTTGTTCAGCGCCGCGCGAATGCCGTTGACGTTATACGAGACAATTTTGGTCATTTGGAAACGTTATGAAGTTGCGGATTTTGAATGTACAAAGATACAGAACCCGCGGCAGTAAAGGAATTCAAAGATTCAATCGCTTGCCACGTCTGCGCGTGACTTCGCTATTCAAAATTCAAGATTGAGAATTCCTTATTTTTTAATCTTGAATATTGAATAGCGATGCGCAGCGAGCGATTGAATCTTTGAATTTGCCGGAAGCGCTGACGGGCAGGATGAAGGAAAACCGCTGCCACAGGCCAAATCCGTACCTTTAAAGTTTACCCGACATGCCGGTTTTGTACCGTTTCCTGCTGCTTTTCCTGCTCCTGCCTGCCATTGATGCGGCGGGGCAGTCGCTTGTGGCCTGGCGGGAAAAAGCGGTGACGGTTACGGGCGATACGGTGGTGCTCGATTCGCTCAGCATCGTGCCGGAAACGTTCGCGCTGTACAGCGGTGAAGCCCGCCTCGATTCCACGCAATTTACGCTGCTGCCGGCGGAGGCGAAGCTGGTACTTAAGCCTTCCGCCCCCCGCACCGGGCTGCGTGTGAAATATGCCGTTTACCCCATGCTGTTCACCCGCGCGCAAAGCCACAAGGACCAGCAACAATTCACCACGACGCCGGACCGGGCGGTGAACCCGTTCCTCTACCGGCCGGGGCAGCAGAAAGCGGACGACCCGTTCGCGACGGGCGGGCTGAACAAGAGCGGGAGCCTTTCCCGGGGAATTTCATTCGGTAACACGCGGGACGTTTCGGTGAACTCGAGCCTGAATCTTCAGTTATCAGGACGGCTTACCGAGGATGTGGACCTGATGATGGTTGCCACGGATGACAACCTGCCGATCCAGCCCGACGGGACGACGCAGCAGCTCCAGGAATTCGACCGCGTTTACGTGCAGCTTTCCGGCAAAGGCACAACGCTCATCGCCGGTGATTTTTACGCCACGCGCCCGAACAGTTATTTCATGAATTTCAACAAACGCCAGCAAGGCCTCCACGTGCGCTCCTCGATTCCCCTGGGCGATACGAACAAGGTGAAGCTGAACGTAACGGGAAGCGCGGCGATCTCGAAAGGGAAATTTTCGCGCAATGTCATCCAGGGTCAGGAAGGCAACCAGGGGCCTTACCGGCTGCGCGGTGCGGAGAATGAATTTTTCATCGTCGTGCTGTCGGGAACGGAGAAAGTGTACATCGACGGAAGGCTGATGGTGCGCGGGCAGGAAAACGATTACACGATCAATTACAACACCTCGGAAATCACGTTCACCGCGAAGCAGCTCATCACGAAAGACAAACGCATCGTGGTGGAATTCCAGTACAGCGACCGCAACTACGCGCGTACGCTCATGCACACGGGAACGGAATACAAAAATGAACGGTACGCGCTCCGTTTCAATTTTTATTCCGAGCAGGACAACAAGAACCAGCCGGGACAGCAGGCGCTCACGGATGTGGACCGGCTGACGATGTACGCCGTGGGCGATACGCTGCTGAGGGCATTCGTGCCGGGCGTGGACAGCGTGGCGTTTTCGGGCGATAAGGTGTTGTACAAGCGCATCGACACGCTGGTGGCGAGCGTGCAGTATCAAAACATTTACGTGTATTCCACCAGCCCCGACAGCGCGCATTACCAGCTGACGTTCTCGAATGTGGGGCCGAACAATGGAAATTACGTGCAGTTCACCTCTTCCGCGAACGGGAAAACATTCCAGTGGGTAGCTCCGGTCAACGGGATCCCGCAGGGCGATTACGAGCCTGTGATCCTGCTCATCACGCCGAAGAAAAGACAACTGCTCACACTTGGCGGCGATGTGAAACTGGCGAAACAGACATCGCTCACCGCGGAATTCGCGTACAGCAACAACGACCTCAACACGTTCTCGCCATACGACAGCTTCGACGATCACGGCTTCGGCGGATTGCTCAACATCAAAGACACGCGAAAAATTTCCGACTCGCTGGAGCTGACGCTGGAAGGGCATTACGAATACGTGAGCCGCTACTTTTCCCCGCTCGAGCGTTATCGTCCCGTGGAGTTCGAGCGCGACTGGAACCTCGGCTGGGGCGGCATTCCGCGGGTGCTGACGGCTGACCAGCACATCGCGACGGCGGGTGTGGGCGTGCGCAAAAAAGCGATCTCGGCCGGTTACGACTTCAGCACGTTCGTGGAAGGCGCGGCGTACACGGGACTGAAGCATACGGTGAAAACGGCGATCGTGCACAAAGGGTTCACACTGCGCGCGCGGGGCAGCGTGCTCGGCTCGACAGGCAGCTACGGCGGAACGGATTTCATCCGCCACCGCGTCGACGTGTCGCAGAAAATTTTCCGGAAGATCACGCTCAGCGCGTACGAAGACCAGGAGATGAACAACATCCGCCGCCCGGGAAGCGACTCGCTGCAGCTTTCGAGCATGGGCTTCTTCGAATGGCAGGGCGCGGTCACGTTCGCCGATACCGCCAAACGCAGCCTTACCGTTTTTTACAAGCAGCGCACGGATTACGTGCCGTGGATCTCCGACCTGGAACGCGCCACGTTTGCGGAGAATGTCGGCGGAACGGTTTCGCTTCACGGCAATCCCAACCAGCAGCTGCGCCTCACCGCGAGCTACCGCAAGCTCACGATCACCGCGCCGGGCCTCACGCAGCAGCAGCCCGACAACACGCTCATCGGGCGCATCGAGTACGACCTGCGCGCATGGAAAGGCGTGATCACGTCGACGACGTTTTACGAAGCCGGTTCCGGTCTCGAGGTGAAAAAAGAATACAGCTACATCGAAGTTCCCGCCGGGCAGGGAAACTTCGCGTGGACGGATTACAACGGCGACGGCGTGAAGCAGCTCAATGAATTCGAAACGGCGATCTACAGCGACCAGGCGCGTTACATCCGCGTGTTTACGCCCACGAACCAATACATCAAAGTGTACACGAACCAGTTCACCCAGAGCGTCAACCTCCGGCCTTCGATCCGGTGGGCGAATAAAAAAGGCGTGCGCGGAGTAGTCGCGCGTTTCTCCGACCAGGTCGTATACCGCGTGGACCGCAAGACGCAGAGCAACGATGCCTCGCACGCGCTCATTCCCACCGTCGACGATTCCGGCGACACGGCGCTTGTTTCGCTGAACGCCACGATCCGCAACACGGCGGCGTTCAACCAGCTCAGCAGCAAGTTCGGCGTGGAACACACGTGGCAGGACCTGCGCGGGAAAAGTTTGCTCACGAACGGGCTGGAGTCGCGGAGCCATTCGTACAACGAAGTGCGCGTGCGGTGGAACATGACGAAATCGCTTTCGCTCGTGACGGAATACCGCGACGGGCTGAAACGAAATTCCTCCGAATTTTTCAGCTCGCGCAATTATCGCATCAACTATTACGAGGTCGAGCCGAAGTTCAGCATCCAGCCCGGCACCACGTTCCGCCTCACGCTCACGTACCGTTATTCCCAAAAACAAAATTCTCCCGATCTCGGGAACGAATCGGCCACGGTGCAGAAGTTCGGAACGGAAGTGAAGCTGAGCAAGCTTTCAAAAGGCAGCTTCGTGGCGCAGGTGAATTACGTGCGCATCGCGTACACCGGCGTCGCGTCGTCGGCAGTGGGCTACGACATGCTCGAGGGATTGAAGACGGGAGAGAATTACACCTGGCGCGTCACATGGCAACGCTCGCTGGCGCAGAATTTACAATTGACGCTGGGCTACGAGGGAAGGAAAACGCCCGGGACGGACATGATCCATACGGGAAGCGCGCAGGTGCGGGCGATTTTTTAATCCCTCCCCAACGCCTTCAACGTCCGGAAGTGAGAGAAGATAGCCCGTACGAAATTTCCTTTGACATTGTACGGCACGCCGAATTCACGCGCGGTTTGTTCCACGATGGGCGACAATTTCCGGTAATGCACGTGGCAGATGTTCGGGAACAAATGGTGCTCGATCTGGAAGTTGAGCCCGCCGATGAACCAGCTCATGATGCGGCTTTTGCGCGCAAAGTTGGCGGTGGTCGCCATTTCGTGGATGATCCATTCGCTTTCGATGTTGCCTTCCTCGTTGGGCAGGGGCTGGTCGACACCTTCGACCAGGTGCGCCATCTGGAAGATCACGCTCATGATCATTCCCGCGACGAGGTGCATGACCAGGAAACAGATGATGATCATCCACCAGCTGTAGCCGGTAAGCAAAAGCGGCAGGCCGATGAGCACCGCAACATACAATACTTTGGACACGATCATTTTGATGAATTCATTCCGCGGCACGGCTTTCTGCGCGCGCGTAATGCCTTCCTTATTGTATTTGTGCAGCCGTGAAAAATCGCGGAACAGTTTCGTGATCGTCATCAGGCTGTAAAAGCCGAGCGCGTAAATGTGCTGGAAGCGGTGCATCTTTTTCTTCGGCGCATGCTTTGAAAAACGGAACACGCCTTTCGATTCGATGTCTTCGTCGTGGCCTTCCACGTTCGTGTACGTATGGTGCAGGAGGTTGTGCTGGATCTTCCAGGTAAATACGTTTCCGCCCAGCAGGTACATCGTGCTTGCCATGAGGCGGTTGACGGCATTGCTGCGCGACAGGCAGCCGTGGGCCGCGTCGTGCATCACGGACATGCCGATGCCGGCCATCCCGGCGCCCATCAAAAGGCCCACGGGGAAGATCAGCCAGCCGCTCACGGGGAGCGTCAGCAGGAGGATGAACGGAACGACGTACATCGAAAGCATCACGATCGATTTCACGACGGATTGCGCGTTCCCTTTGGAGGAAAGATCGTTCTCTTTAAAATACGTGCTTACATTTTTCTTCAGCGCAGCGGCAAAAAGTTTTTTGTCCTTGCTGACAAATCGCAATGGTTTCATGGGGTAATGGTGGTGCATCTCGCGTATAGCGGACGCTTTTAATTATAAGCTATTGGAAAGGAGATCGGCGGGAAAAGAGCTAAATGGGGTGATTTCACGCAAGGAAAACCAATGAGGCTTCCTTTCTTTCTGGTTTAATAAAGGTAAACACAATTTGGCTCTGCCCGACGCCGGGCGTCATGCAATCCTGCAAAATGTCCCGATAGCTATCGGGACCGCGGTGAAAGAAAAAAGGACAAGCGTTCCGGCCTGTCCTTCATGCGTGTTATACTGCGCTTCGTCTATTCCAGCGTAAGCGTGGTCGTACCGATCATCACTTTGTCGGAATAAATTTCAACGATGTATTTGCCGGGGAGCAACGATTCTTCTGCCTTTTTATCGGCAAGCACGCTCACCGACATGGGCTGGTTCTGGTAATCGATGGTTTTTTTCGCGGCGTAATATGCTGTGGTGCCGCCGAAGGAGAACTGGTGACCGGCGTCTTTCGACTGCGTCATTTCCTGCGCATCAGGCGTGATGATGCGAATAAAAACATCTTTCGGTCCGGGGATCGTGAGGTCGTTGTCCGCCACGTCGAACGTCACGCGGATCTTGTCGACCTTCGACGCTTTTGAAACTTCACTGTACTTCGTTCCGCCGCGCGAGCTTTTGAGGCCGACAGCTTTCACGTTCATCGTCGACAGCACGGCGGCGCGGTCGATGCGGGTCTTCAGCTTGTCTTTTTCGTCGATGACCAGCTTCGTCTGGTTCTTCTGATCGTCGAGCTGCCCGAGCACTTCTTTCTTTTCGGCGATGAGCTGGTTGTTGAGCGTGTTGAGCGAATCGATGGTGCGGATGTAGCCTTTCATGATCTCGCGCAGCGTGCTGGTCTCTTTTTTCAGCTTGGCGATCATGTAGGCGTCGCCTTTGTGCTTTTCCGCCTGGATGAGCAGCGAATCGATGTAGGCGCGTTTGGCCTGCAGCTCGGCGTTGAGCGCGGCGTCGCTCGTCTGGAGCTGGTCATATTGCGCTTTCAGCTCCTGGAGATCGGTCTGCACGTCGTTCCGTTCGTTCACCACCTGCTCGATCTTGATCTCGTGCGTGGCGACGACGGTTTTCAGCTCTTTGTACTGCAGGCCGAGAAACACGCAAAGTCCGCCGAGCAGGAAAATGATCGTGAGGTACACGGCGTGGAGGCGGCGGTTGCTTTTTTCTTTTTCTTCGGTGCGAGGCTGGTTTTCCATATCATGTTGTTTTGCTGAGCGCTATACAGCAAAAAATATTCCTTTATTTGCCACAAAATTACTCTTTTATGGCGACGGCCGGGATAGCGAAATGGGCGGGCGACTTCGTGTCGCTTTTTTTCCCCAGGCTTTGCGCTGCCTGCAGCGGCCATCTCGTCCGCGGTGAAGTTGCGATTTGTACCGCTTGTCTTTTACAATGCCCGCGGACACATGACGAACACCATCCTGTTGAAAACCCCGTGGCGCGTGTTTTCTGGGGACGGATTTCCCTGCAGGGCGCTGCGGCATGTTTTGTGTTCACCAAAGGCGGCAACGTCCAGGAATTGATCCACAACCTGAAATACAACGGTCGCACCGATGCCGGTATTGCGGCCGGGAAGCTGTTCGGCGACGACCTGAAAGATTTAACGCCTTTTAACACCGCCGCCGCCGTCATCCCCGTCCCGCTTCACCGCGACAAGTTGCGCAAACGCGGTTACAACCAGGCCGCATGCTTCGGTGAAGGCCTTGCGCAGGCGATGAACATCCCGCTTTTTGAGCATGGCCTGCAACGCCTCAGCGCCACGGAATCGCAGACGCGCAAGAGCCGCAGCGCGCGCTGGGAAAACATGGAAGACATGTTTGCCGTGAACAGCAAATTCGATCTCCGCGGAAAACACATCCTGCTCGTGGACGACGTGATCACCACCGGCGCGACGATCGAAGCCTGCGCCGCGCCGCTGCTCGCGCTGGAAGGAACGACGGTGAGCGTGATCGCGCTGGCGTCGGCGAGAGATTAGGACTCACGTCAAAAACCAAAAACTAAAAAACCCAAATCCCAACTATTTGCTTCGGCATGTGGCAAACGGTGTGTCCTGTTGGAGTTTGGGATTTGGGGCTTGAGTTTTGAGTTTTTCACCGGCAGACGGGCTTTTAATTTTTGAGATGGCTTCTAGTATCTTTACAACACGTTATGGCCGAATCACTTCTCGTTTCCGGGACAACAAAAGAAGAGCGCTATCGCTCGCTTCTTCCCCAGCTGGCAGCATTGACCGCGGGCGAAACCGACTTCACGGCGAACCTCGCCAACATCGTCGGCGCGCTGAAGCAGGCGTTCGGATTTTTCTGGGTCGGCGTTTACCTCGTGAAAGGCGACACGCTCGTGCTCGGGCCTTTCCAGGGGCCGGTGGCGTGCACGCGCATCCGCAAAGGAAAGGGCGTGTGCGGAACGAGCTGGGAGAAAAAACAAACGCTGCTCGTGCCGGACGTCGACAAATTCCCGGGACACATCGCGTGCAGCTCGGATTCGAAATCGGAGATCGTGGTGCCGGCGTTCGGCAAAAACGGGAACGTGCTGCTGGTGCTCGACGTGGACAGCGACCGGCTGAATGATTTTGACGAAACGGACGGGCGCTATCTCGGCGAAGTGGCCGGGCTGATCAGCGTGCTTTACGAGAACCGCGATGCGTAGGCTGATCCCCGTCTTCCTGCTTTTCCTCGCTTCCTGCGCGCAGGTGCTCACGCCCGACGGCGGCGAAAAAGATGCCACGCCGCCGAAAGTGGTGGATTACCTGCCCGACAGCGCGGCCACGAATTTCACCGGCAAAAAGATCGTCATCCGTTTCGATGAGTACGTGCAGCTGAGCGACCTCGGCAACCAGCTGATCGTTTCCCCGCCCATGAACGAGCCGCCGGACGTGACGATCCGGAAGAAAGAGATCGTCATTGACTTCAACGACACGCTGTTGCCGAACACGACCTACACGATCAGCTTCGGGAGCGCGATCAAAGACATTACGGAAGGAAACACGCTCGATAACTTCCGTTACGTTTTTTCCACCGGCCCCGTGATCGACTCGCTGGAAATTCGCGGGAGGGTGGTGAACGCTTCGACGCTGCAAGGTGAAAAAGGCGTGCTCGTGCTGCTGTACAAAGCCACCGGCGATTCCGTTCCGCTGCAGCAGAAGCCGTATTATTTTACGAAAACAAAAACCGACGGAACATTCCTTTTCACCAACCTGAAGGCGGGAAAATACAAGGCGTTCGCGCTCGAGGATAAAAATGCGAACTACATTTTCGACAACACGGAAGAGCGCGTCGCGTTTCCTGCGGGACTGGTGACGCTGGCGGGAAACATGGACTCGCTGGATTTCAAACTATTCCGCGAGGGCCCGAAAAAGCAGGCGAGGCTGAGAGCGGCGCAGCCTTCGGCGGGGCGTTTCCAGCTCAGCTACGCGCTGCCGATGAAAGATCCGCAGATCGCCTATTTCCCGGCGCTTCCCGAGGGGATGGACGTGTTCACCGAAAAAAGCCCGGCCGGCGATACGATCAATTTATGGATCAACAACATTACCGTCGACTCGCTGACGCTGATCGTGAAAGACTCCGCCGCCTTCGCCGACACCGTTACATTTGCGTTGATCAAGCCCGGTGCGAAGAAAGTGCGCCAGGGAACGGAAGACGCGCGCAGGCTGCAGCTGAAACCCAACGCCGGCAACGGTTTGTTCGACCTCGAAAAAAAGCTCGTGATCGCCAGCAACAACCCGTTGCGCACGTTCAACCCGAACAGCTTCGTGCTCATGCGCGGAAAAGACACGATCCGCACGGAGCTTACGCTTTCGGAGAACAAACGTTTTCTTTCATTCGGCCACACGTTCGAAGAAGACAGCAGCTATTCCCTGTTCATCCGCCCCGGCGCCGTCACCGACTGGTTCGGGCAAAAGAACGACACGGTGAAAGTGAATTTCCGCGTGCAACAGTCGCGCTATTACGGAACGCTCAGCGTGAAGCTGACCGGCCTGCCGGCGGGGAATTATATTCTCCGGCTTGTGAACGAGCAGGACGTTGCGTTGCGGGAAACGAAAATTTCCGGCCCCGGCACTTCCACGTTCCCGCTTCTTCCCCCCGGCCAGTACCGGCTCAAGCTCATCACCGACGCCAACAACAACGGCAAATGGGATCCCGGCGATTACCTCGCAGGAATACAACCGGAACGAGTGATCTATTACGCGGGAGCTGTCCGCATGCGATCAGGATGGGATATGGATGTGGAGTGGATCTTTAAATAAACTGTAAAACCTCGAAGGTCTCCGGCGCGCGTGCGGCAGAGACCTTCGAGGTTTTACAGAATCTTTATCTCATCCGCATCCATCCCCGCAGGAAAGCGCTGGCGGAATCCCACGAGCGATTGCCAGGATAATTTGCTGACAAGAATTTCTTCTCTCCCGATGATCGCCGCTTTTTCGGGTTCGCCGCGGTAACTGATGATGGCCGAATCGCCGGAATAGTAATTGTTGGCCCCGTCGTTCCCGACGCGATTCAGGCCGATGACATAGCAAAGATTTTCCATCGCCCGCGCCATGAGCAACGTTTTCCATGCATGCGAACGGACTTCCGGCCAGTTGGCGACATAGATCAGCACGTCATATTCCGCTACGGGGAAATTTCCTTCCTGCCTCCACCGGTTGCGGCTCCACGCGGGAAAACGCAGGTCGTAGCACACCAGCGGGCAAATGCCCCAGCCATGGAGATCCACGACAAGCCGTTGCGTGCCTGCGGCAAAATGACGGTCTTCGCCGGCCATGCGGAACAGGTGGCGCTTGTCGTACCATTCGTACGAGCCATCGGGGCGCACCCAGAACAAGCGGTTGAAAAATTTCCCGTTGTCCTCTACGATAAAGCTCCCCGTGATCGCGGTCTGCATGAGCGATGCGTGCTTCTGCATCCAGGCGAGCGTGGGGCCGTTCTCCGGCTCGGCCAGTCGCGCAGCATCCATGGAAAATCCCGTCGTGAACATTTCCGGCAGCACCACCAGGTCGACCGGCTCCCCGAGCTCACGGAGCTTGTTGCCGAACATGTAACGGTTGGCTGCGGCGTCTTCCCAGTGAAGCTGTGACTGCACGGCGGCCACGGTAATATCGCGGGGTATCATGAGGCGAAAGTTACGAAGGATGTGGTTGCGCTGAGTAAAAATTTCCCCCACGGGGTTCGTTGTTATTCGGACGCCGGGCGTCAGAAGCTTAACCGGGCGCAGCCCGCAACTGGCCGTTGCCGGGAATGCGACGGCGGAACGCTATTTGAGGCGCTGGCTGAAAAAAACAAATGAAAAAGCTTGCCACGCTACTCGCCTTTACACTCGTCCTGCCTGGATACGCCTGCGTAACCTGTGACCGCCGCCTGCAAGCGGAAATTTTCGGCAGCACCTTTTACCCGAACCTGGCGCTGATGCTTTCCGCTTTCATCACGCTCGGACTCGTTGTCATCATCCTTGCGATCGTCGCGCTGAAGAACCGGGGCACGGCAACGCCGGAATTGTTCAACCGTGCGCCGTTGACCGCGGCCGCCATGGTGCTCGGCATCGGGCTCGGCGGATTTCTCGACGGCATTCTCCTGCACCAGGTGCTGCAATTCCATAATGTGCTTTCCGCAAAAATTCCTCCGGTGGACGTCATGACGAAAAACATCAACATGTTCTGGGACGGCATCTTTCACACGTTCACGCTGCTCGTGACGTTCACCGGAACTTTGCTGTTGTGGAAAGTGATGACCCGTCCCGGTGTCGACCGTTCGGGGCGCTTGCTGGCGGGCGGGTACCTCACGGGGTGGGCTGTTTTTAATTTCATCGAAGGCATCATCGACCACCACGTGCTTCGCCTGCACAACGTGCGCGAGAACAGTGCGTTTACGGAAAGCTGGAATTACGGCTTCCTGGGGTTCTCCGCGGTGCTGCTGATCGCCGGGATTTTGCTGATCGGGCGGAAACGTGCGGTAATGCCGTTGTGAAGGATTCCGGCATTTTGGCCGTAACTTTATAGTATGTTATCGCAGAATGCCATAACGGTGCTGGAAAGCCGGTATCTCCTGAGAGATGCGGAGGGCCGGCTTGCGGAAACGCCGGGTCAGCTTTTCCGGAGGGTGGCGGATGCCATCGCCCGCGCGGAACGGTTGTTCGGCGGAAATGAAAAAGCCGTTGCGGATGCGTTTCACGGGCTGATCACGTCCCTGCGTTTTCTTCCGAATTCGCCCACGCTCATGAACGCCGGCACGCACCGCCAGCAGCTGAGCGCATGCTTCGTGCTGCCCGTGGAAGATTCGCTGGAAGGAATTTTTAATACGCTCAAGCATGCCGCGCTCATTCACCAGAGCGGGGGCGGAACGGGATTCAACTTTTCGAAGATCCGCCCGCACAATGACTTTCTGCCGGAATCCGGCGGAACGGCTTCGGGACCGCTTTCGTTCCTCGAGCTGTACGATGCCTCCACGGAGCGCATCAAGCAGGGCGGGAAACGGCGCGGGGCGAACATGGGCATTCTCAACTGCGACCACCCGGACATCGAAGCGTTCATCACGTCCAAGAAAAATCCGGGCGCGTTAAGGAACTTTAATATTTCCGTGGGCATCACCGGCGCATTTCTCGACGCGGTGGAGAAAAAAGCGGCGTGGGCGCTGAAACACCCGGGGACGAAAAAAGTGCTGCGTGAAGTTCCGGCGCACGAGCTCTGGAAGATGATCATCGACAACGCGTGGACCACCGGCGACCCGGGACTGATCTTCCTCGACCGCCTCGAAGCGTCGAATCCCACGCCGAGGCAAGGCATCATCGATACCACCAACCCGTGCGGTGAAGTTCCGCTCCTGCCCTACGAAGCCTGCAACCTCGGGTCGGTCAACCTCTCGCGTTTCGTGAAAACGGGAAACGGGAAAAATGCGATCGACTTCGACGCGCTGCGTGAAACGATCGCGCTCTGCATACGCTTCCTCGACAACGTGGTGGAAGAAAACAATTACATTCTGCCGGAGATCGCGCACGTAGTGAAAGGCAATCGCAAGATCGGGCTCGGCGTGATGGGCTGGGCGGAGCTGCTGATCCTGCTGGGCATCCCGTATGCTTCCGAAGAAGCGGTGACGCTCGGCGAGCGGCTGATGAAATTTCTCAGCGAAGAAGCGCTGAAAGCTTCGCAGGCGCTTGCACAGGAGCGCGGTCCGTTCCCGGGTTTTGCCGAAAGCATTTATGCGGACATTACCCCGCTGCGCAACGCAACGCGCACGGCCATCGCACCCACGGGCACCATCGCGGTGATCGCGGGAACGTCGCCTTCCATCGAGCCGTTGTACGCGCTGGCGTTCCGCAGGGAGAACGTGCTCGGCAACAAATCGCTGACGGAAGTGAACGAGGTGGTGGTGAAAATTCTGCGCGAACGGAATTTATATTCGCCGGAAGTGGAAAAACGCATGCTCGCGGAAGGGCACCTGGAAAACACCGGGCTCCCGGATGAACTGAAGGCATTGCTCCGCACCGCGCCGTTCATCGCGCCCGAATGGCACCTGCGCCACCAGGCCGCTTTCCAGCGCTACACCGACAACGCCGTTTCCAAAACGATCAACCTGCCCAACAGCGCGACGCGGGAAGACGTCGAAAAAATTTACCTCGACGCGTGGCAAGCCGGGCTGAAAGGGATCACCGTTTACCGCGATGCATGTAAACCGGAGCAGGTGATGAACGCGGGGACTTCTTCGTGCGAAGTTTGCGCCGGCTGAAAATTAAAACCACTGAGGGACACTGAGAATAACCATTACCTGTTCCACAGAGAACACTGGGCATTTCTCTGTGCGCCTCTGTGAAACCCCTCAGTGTCCTCGGTGGTTTTTTTAAATTTTCCTCAGGATCTCCGCCGCTTTTTCGATCGTCTCGTCCTTCTTGGCGAAGCAGAACCGCAGCATGTGATCGTACACGGGCTTGTGGTAAAACACGGAGATCGGGATCGCTGCCACGCCGTGCTCTTTGATCAGGCGGATCGTGTAATCGTTGTCTTTTTCCGTGGTGATGTCTTTGTAGCCCAGCAGCTGGAAATACGTTCCCGGGCTCGGCACCAGCGTGAACCGCGAGCCTTTGAGCAGCTTGTTGAACTTGTCGCGTTTTTTCTGGTAAAAATTCCCGAGCGACTGGTAATGTTTTTTCTGGCGGAGGAATTCCGCGATGCCGTACTGCACCGGCGTGTTGGCGGTGAACACGAGATACTGGTGCACCTTCCGGAATTCCGTCATCAGCTGCTTCGGGGCCACACAATAGCCGATCTTCCACCCGGTGGTGTGAAATGTTTTCCCGAACGAGGAAACGATGAAGCTGCGGTTGGCGAGGTTCGGGTATTTCGCCATGCTTTCGTGCTCGTTGCCGTCGAAAATAATGTGCTCGTAAACTTCGTCGGAGAGAACGATGATGTCGGTGTTCTTCGTCAGCTTTTCCAGCTGCTTCATGTCTTCCGGCCGCAGCACCGCTCCCGTCGGGTTGTGGGGCGAGTTGATGACGATCATCCGCGTGCGGTGGTTGACCACTTTTTTCACCTCGTTCCAGTTGATGTTGTATTCGGGCGCTTTGAGCTGGAGGTAGATCGCTTTGCCCCCGTTCAGCTCGATGGCAGGCTCGTAGCAATCGTACGCCGGCTCGAACATGATCACTTCGTCGCCTTCGCGGATGGTGGCGGCAATGGCGGTGAAAATGGCCTGCGTGGCGCCGGCCGTGACGGTGATCTCCGTTTCGGGATCGTATTTCGTGCCGTAGAGGTCTTCCGTTTTTTCCGCGATCATTTCCCGGAGCTTCATCACGCCGGGCATCGGGGCGTACTGGTTGTGTCCCGCAAGCATGGCTTTATGAACGGCGTCCACCAATTCCGGCGGGCAGTCGAAATCGGGAAAACCCTGTGACAGGTTAATGGCGTTGTGCTCGGCGGCCAGCTTCGACATCACGGTAAAGATGGTCGTGCCGACCCTTGGGAGCTTGGAGCTGATAGTACCGGAAAAATCAGGCATAAAAAATTACGTAAGCAACATTAACAATCCCGGCATCAAGGGAGAAGCGTAAAATTAGAACGAATATTCCGGATTGGAAAGGAGGAATAAGGTATTAGAACTTAGGTATTAGGACTTAGGTTTTAGATTCATTAAATCTGATATGATCACCTCACAAACACAATGCCTAAGTTCTAATACCTAAGTTCTAATACCTAAGTTCTAATACCTAAGTTCCAAGTCCTAATACCTTATTCCGTAACTTGCGGAAAATTTCATTCTTACACCATTTTTACATGACCATTTCAAACAACCAGGTAGTTTCCGTCAACTACCATCTTACCGTTCCCGGTGAAAACGGTGGTGAAGAGATCACCATCGAAAAAACGTCAACCGAGGAGCCGTTCGTGTTTCTGTACGGTGGCGGACAATTACTGCCTGAGTTCGAGAAAAACCTGAGCGGAAAAAATCCCGGCGATAAATTCGACTTTCGCATCACCGCTGCTGAAGGCTACGGCGAATACCAGCTCGATCACGTGGTGAACCTGCCCATCGAAAATTTCCTCGATGAGAACGGCAAGCTCGATTCCGAAACTATCGCAGTCGGCAAAAACGTTCCCATGGTCGACGGCGAAGGCCATCGCCTCTGGGGCAAAGTGCTGGAAATAGCGCTGCAGCACATCCGCATGGATTTCAACCACCCGCTCGCCGGCAAAGAACTTCACTTCAACGGCGAAGTGCTCGACGTGCGCGAAGCAACGCAGGAAGAGCTCGACCACGGCCACGTGCATGGCCCGGGCGGACACCAGCATTAAAAGATGTACGATTTACGAGGTACGATGTACGAATTGAACCGGCTGATTTCACGTTGTGGGATCAGCCGGTTTTTGTTTTTACCCTGTTTAATGTTTTTGCTGTTCACCGCCACCGCTTTCGCACAGGATTCAACCCGCGTGGTCACCATACATGGCGTTGTAATGGACTCAGCAACAAGACGCCCGCTACCGCAAATTGAACTCGTTTTTTACAAAATGTCCGGCGACTCGTTATCTGCTGATACAGTAATTTCGGACGCCCGGGGCAAGTACTCTTTCCAGCGAAATTTCCCTGCATCTATGACCCTTACCGGGATCAATGCTCCCCTGGACGCAGAGGGGAAAAACTACCTTTTTGCATTCGCTGAAGTCTATCCCGCCACATACACCGAAATGCGTGTTGACGTTATTATGAAACGTGGCGGAATTCGACTGGTCCCGGCGGATCATTAGCCAGTTGCCAAGCTGCAGGAGCCAGTTGCGCTGTGGCTGTTGCAGCAGCGCGCGGATGCGGCTAGCTTCGTGGAAATGGCGAAGACCTATTTTATTCCGATCCTGATTTGGGGAGGATTGTTCTTGTTTCCGCTACTGCTCAATGCACAACCCGGCGGAATTAAAAGCGGTGATGTGCGCACGTGCACGGGTAAAGCGCCGGACCTGTCGTGTGTGCCTGTCGATTCCGTGGTCGTTACCGCGTATTCACAATCCGGTGACACGGCATGGGGCCGGACAGACTCCGCCGGTTCATGCACAATACGGAATGTACGCCCGGGAGTTTACACGCTCGTTTATTTCAAGCCCGGTTATGCTGAAGTTGAGATAAAAGGTGTTGTGGTGAGCGCGAACAAGCTTACTTATCTCATGGAAGTCCGGATGCCGCCTGCTGATACGCCACGCAAAGGAGTACGATTGATCCCTGCAAAAGATTAGCGTATGCTGCGTGTGCCTGTTTTATTTCTGCTTCTCTTTTGCGTCCGCTGCCACGCCCAGGACGACTCGTTGCGTTGCAGTTACACGTCCGTATATGATTCCACGCTCAACCGTTCCTATTATACATACGTGGATGAAATGCCGTCCTATGCCGGAGGAGAAGATTCACTGAGAAACGTGCTGGCGAAAAACATGCGCTGGCCGCATACGCATGGATGTGCAAGCGGTATGGTTGTGATTTCAATGATCATCGAAGCTGACGGGAGCGTTTCAAACGTTTTCGTGAAAAAAGGTTTTCATCCTTTGTATGACCAGGAAGCGTTACGCGTCGCCAAATTGCTGACGGCATGGACGCCCGGGAAATGCAACGGAGTGGCAGTTGCGGTGCAACGGTACGTCCCGATAAAATTTGTGACACATTAAAAAAGCATTACCACCGGCCACGAAACAAATTTATTTCCGCAGGTGCGCAAAATTTGTACACCTGCGGAATATTGGGCCCCTCCGTGTCTCCGTGGTAAACCAAAAAAGTCCCCCGGGGATCCGGGAGACTTTCATTTTATCTGAACAGGAAATTTTACTCTTTCCCGAATTTTTCCATGTCGAGAAAATCTTTCCAGTCGGCAAGATTCGCCATCACCTGCAACTGGCGGTAATGTTCGTGGAACGCCATGTCGTTGGGCTGCGAATTGAGCTGGTCGATGCGGTAACGGTCGAAATTGGCAAGCGCAAGCACTTCTTCCTGGGAAAGCGGCTCGCCGTTGAACTCGCGGTCGCGCAGGTCGTTGATGCTTACCGTTCCGCCGATGTCGGACTTGGTAAAATACTTTTTGAGGAGATCTTCGCGTAACGTCATACCTGGGTCTTTGCAAATGTAACGGTTTACGGTATGTACGGGTTACAGCCGTAAACCGGTTTTATCAACATCGCTTTGTCAGGATTCGCCGAAAATACCTGTAACACAGGCATCCGGCGCGACCATCGAGCCCCTGTACATGCCGGGCGTATTGAACGGCAGCGACACATTTCCATGCGCATCCACCGCGACCAGCCCGCCTTCTCCCCCGTCCGGCAGCAGCTGGCCGAACACCACTTCACGGCAGGCCTCGTCCAGTGTTAATCCTTTGTAACGCATCAGCGCGGAAATTTCATGCGCCACGACGCGACGGATGAAATACTCGCCATGCCCGGTGCAGGAAATGGCCACAGTTTCGTCCGCGAACGTCCCGGCGCCGATCAGCGGGGAATCGCCGACACGGCCCCAGCGCTTGTTCGTCATGCCCCCGGTTGATGTGGCGGCTGCAAGATTGCCGTACACGTCGAGCGCAACAGCGCCAACGGTCCCGGATTTTTCTTCGGCTTCGGATAATTCATCCGGCGGAATTTCTTTTTTGTCGGAATGGTCGAGCAGCGTGATGTGCGTGCCTTTCACTTTTTCGAGCTGGCGGATGCGTTGTTCGGTAAGAAAATATCCCGGCGGCTCGAACGCGATCCCGTTTTCGCGCGCGAAATCTTCCGCACCGGTTCCGCACAGCATCACGTGGCCCGAACGTTCCATCACGAGGCGCGCCAGCACTACAGGGTTGCGCACGCCGGTAATTCCCGTCACCGCGCCTGCCATGCGCCGCGCGCCGTCCATCACCGCAGCGTCCATCTCGCAACGCCCTTCGTGCGAAAGCACCGAACCGCGGCCTGCGTTGAACAGCGGGTTGTCTTCCAGGTCGGCCACCGCCGTCTGCACCGCATCCATTGCGCTCCCGCCGTTGCTGAGGATGGCGTAGCCGGCATGCAGCGCTGCTTCAAGTCCCTGGCGATACGCCTGCTCGATCTTCGCGGTGAGCTTGTGGCGCAGGATCACACCGGCGCCGCCGTGTATGGCGATCACCGGTTTCATGGCCTGGGCGCGGGCGGCGGAAGTTTCGCTTTTTTCTCGAGCGTGCTGAGACTGTCGAGAAGCTTTACGGCACGCGCGTCACCCGGGCGCAGCTCCAGCGTCTTATTCAGCAGGCGTTTCGAGATGGGCCAGAAGTCGGCAGTGCCGAGGTACCTCGCTCCCAGCAGCAGGTTGTTGTCGGGGTTGAGCGAATCCTGTCTCCAGGCGGCGAGCGCCGAATCGTTTTTTGCGGCGAGATAAATTCCGCCTTCCAGTTCTTTCTGCAGCGACCGGTCGATGCGCACCGCTTCCCCGAACGCGTAACGCGCCGTGGCGAAGTCCTGCGCCATGAAGCTGGAGCCGCCGTAATCCGCCCACGCTTTGGGATCGGTGGGGCGCGCCATGGAAGCGTACCGGTAGAAACGCGCCGCGCCTGCGAAGTCGCGTTCGGCCGCCCTGTTCTGCGCCCGCTGAACGAACATCTGCTGGTAGGCGATCAGGTTGGTGTTGTTGTAGAAGTACATCGAAGCTTTGCCCCATGCCTTCGCAGCATTTTCAAAATCGTCGGTGTAATAATACGTGAGTCCGAGGTTGAGCCAGCCGTTCACATACTTCTTGTGGATCTTCGTCGCCTGCAGCAGGTACGTGCGGGCCGTGTCGGCATAGCGGTGCACTTTTACAGTATCACGACCATACTGTGCAACTTTCTTCCCGTTAATGGTCGTATCGCGGCCGAGCCAGTGCAACCCGAGGTTCATGTACTCCGACCCGGCATTGCCCTGGCACCACGCGCTGTTCGGGTGCTTCTGCACATCGGCTTTGAACAGGGTGAAACCGTTCCTCCATTCTTCGTTTCGTTCCACTGTTTTGAAGAACGCCGGGACCGAAACAAGCACGAATGCGCCGGTGACGATCACCTGCGGGGCGGCATTTATTTTTTCCACGCCTTTGATCAGCAGCCACGCCACCGCCATGCAGAAGCCGAGCGAGGAATGGAAGATCAAACGTTCCCCCATCGTCGCGCCGATGTCGAAAAAGATATTGCTGATCATCGCGAAGAACCCGAAGTAGATGAGCAGCGCGAAGGCCATCGGGTGACGCTTCTGCCACAGCCTCACGAGCAGCACGAACAGGCCGGCATAGATCGCGATCGACAGCCACATCATCGGGTCGCTGAAACGCGAGTAGGGGAAATGCGCGAAGGAATAGTCCGCTGCCAGCTCGTACGGGAAAACCAGCAGGAACAGGTAATCGTCGAGGCGGTTGATCTTCGAGGCGATGCGCTCCTGGTCGTTGGCGTAGAGATACGGGTCGTTGAACACGTCCTGCTTCTCTTCGTTGACAGGGCCTGCAGCAGCGCCGCCGACAGAATACAGGCGAATCATCACGTAGAATACCACGACACCCATGACCGGCGCGATGAGATAGACCAGCTCGCTGAGCTTGCGCTTATGGAAGATCATCAGTCCCGCGGGAATGAGCACGAGCAGGGCCGCCGCGTATTCCTTGGAAAGAAATGCCAGGAAAAACCAGGCCATTCCCCAGGTCAGTGTTTTCCGGTCGCGGGTAATGTCGTAACGGAAAAAATACGTGAGCGTAAGCGCAATGAAGAAGAGCGAGAAAATTTCGTCGCGGCTTTTTACGTTGGCGACAACTTCCGTGTGGATAGGATGAATGGCAAAAAGCAGAACGGTGAGGAACGCGATGTCGGTGTTGGTGCGGAAAATGTGCTCGCGCAGGAACCACAGCACAGCCAGCAACGCAAGCACGAACCAGAACACCTGCATGCCGTGGCGGATGCCGGCGATCTCGTTGTTGGTGCGCGAGATGAGGCGCTCCAGCTCGCTTTTTTCGGTGATCAGCCTGCCCGTCGTCGCGTTGTTGATGCCCTCGCGCTGCAGCTGGAACAGCGAGTCCCGCACTTCCGTGAACCGCTCCCCGTACGTTTCCCCGAAAAGCGACTGCTCGATGGCGAAGGTCACGATGGAAAGCGGGCGGTAACGTCCGCCGGAAAGCTGCTGCTCCACGCCCATGCTCTGGTAAAAACTTTTGTACGCGTCGTTGAAAAGCACTTCGGGAATCCCCGAAATCCCTTTCTGCACGAACGTGTTCTGCTTCATGACGATGTCATCGTCGACCGCGTAGTTGTTCTTATATGTATTATAATAGAACAGCACAGCGACAAGCGCCACGGCGATCGCCTGGAAACGGAAATCCTTAAGAAAAAGCCAACCGTTTCCGTGCAGCTCAGGCAGCGTAAACACAGCAGGTCGGGACGCGGGTTTGTTCGCCGCTCTTTTCACTTCAATCGTTTTGGCCATAGGGAATACGAAGCTACTAAAAAGGGACGGGGGACGGAAGCGGGGGACGAGGGGCGGAAAGGGGACGAGGGGCGGTTGTCCGGGGTTGTCGGTTGTCGGTTG
>CBIHOC010000044.1:0-39829 GCA_966211705.1 uncultured Chryseobacterium sp. | reverse complement strand
CGCTGGTGTCTGGTGCCCGGGGTGGTCGGTGGCCGGGGGTTGGCGGTTGTCAGCCTGAGCGACATCTAACTTAAAACCGACAACCTACGCGGCGACGCCGCGACCGACAACCCCGGACAACCCTTATTATAGTTTAGTAAAATGTGAAATTCCTGCTGCCTGCTCTTCCCCGTCCGCGCTGGTTTCTTTCTTCTTAATTTCGCTTACCGCATGGAAAAGGAAAAGAAAGTGCGAATAACCGATCCCGCGCTTGCGCTCACGAAAGCGGAATCGTGGTGCGCGTACCAGGAACGCTGCCAGCAGGAAGTGCGCGACAAGTTGTATTCGTGGGGCCTGCACATGAACGACGTGGAGAACATCATCGCGGAATTGATCTCCCGGAATTTCCTGAACGAGGAGCGTTTCGCCATCGCGTACGCCGGCGGAAAATTCCGCATCAAGAAATGGGGACGTGTAAAGATCAGGCTGGAGCTGAAAAAACGGAAGCTGAGCGATTACTGCATCCGCAAAGGTCTTGCAGAGATCGACGACCGTGAATACATGAAAACGTTACGCAAGCTGGCCGAAGAAAAAAGCCGCACGGTGAAGGAAAAACATTTTCTGAAAAAGAAATACAAGATCATAAGCTACCTCGTTTCGCGCGGCTATGAAAACGATCTTGTGCGGGAAGTGGTCGGAGAGGAGTGAGGAATTTACGATTTACGAATTACGATGTACGATTTGTGTATCGCTGATAATCTCCTTTTTTAAATCGTAAATAGTACTTCGTAAATAGTACTTCGTAAATCGTAACTCTATTTCAGCAACCCTTCGGATTTCATCACCTCCAGCGCCTGGTTCAGGCACGCCTGGGAATCGTAGATCGCGAGGCGGCGTTTCCATACTTTTCCGTGCTCGCCGGCGTACCGGATGATGAAATTGTCGTACCCGAACATCCGTTTTTTGTAATCCACACCGAGAATGTCCGCGCGCGGGATCACTTTCGTGGTGGTTTGCCCGATCGTCCGCACAAGCGCGAGCACGAGTGCGAGCATCAGCACGCCAAGCGTGAACGTGACAACATAAAAATCCACGATGAGCGTCATCACCAGGAAAAAGCCCAGCACCAGCAGTCCCGCAACGATCAGCGCAAGCTGCAGGTAATCCATGCGGTTCACCGGCTGCGGAAATGCGGCAGGCAGTTCCCGCTTCCCGATGTACAGCTTGTCCTCCAGCACATGGCAATATTGCGCATCGGATAAAACGAAATGCGCATGCTTGGGTTCATTCATGCCGCAAAGATAGCCACGGATTTCACAGTCCCGGTAGATATCGGGATCATGGATTTTTTCCTTGTGCGGCCGGCCGGCGCGCTGACACATCAGCACATTCTTTTATTACATTTGCACCCATGATTACTATCGAACAAGTGAAGGCCCTGGTGGATCGCAAGGATGCGTTAAGGAGGCATCTTTGACATCGACGGGAAGCTGAGAAAAATTGCAGAAGAAACCATCCAGAGCGAATCCCCCGGGTTCTGGGACGATCCCAAAGCGGCCGAGCTGCTGCTGAAAGAAACCAAGAAGAGAAAGAACTGGACAGACGCGTTCGCCGCGCTCGATCAGAGTGTGGAGGACCTGAGCGTGATGTACGAATTCTACAAATCGGGCGACGCTACTGAAGCGGATCTCGACACGCAGTACGCCGATACGCTGAAGCAGGTGGAAGACCTCGAATTCCGCAACATGCTGAGCGGGAAGGAAGATCACCTCAACGCGGTATTGACCATCAACTCCGGCGCGGGCGGCACGGAAAGCTGTGACTGGGCGAACATGCTCATGCGCATGTACATCATGTGGGCGGAAAAGCACGGTTTCAAAGTGAAAGAGACCGACCTGCAGCAGGGCGAAACCGCCGGCATCAAATCGTGCACGCTGGAAATTGAAGGCGAATACGCGTTCGGCTACCTGAAAGGAGAGAACGGCGTGCATCGCCTCGTACGCATTTCCCCGTTCGATTCCAACGCGCGCCGCCACACCTCGTTCGCTTCCGTTTACGTCTACCCGCTCATCGACGACACGATCACGATCGACGTCAACCCTTCGGAATGCGAATGGGAAACGTTCCGTTCCGGCGGCGCGGGCGGGCAGAACGTGAACAAGGTGGAAACGGCGGTGCGCCTCTATCACAAGCCCACCGGCATCGTGATCAAGAACCAGGAATCGCGCTCGCAAATGACGAACCGCGAGAACGCATTGCGCCTGCTGAAATCGCAGCTGTACGAAATGGAAATGCGCAAGCGCATGGAAGTGGTGCAGTCCATCCGCGGCAACATGAAAAAGATCGAGTGGGGTTCGCAGATCCGCAACTACGTGCTGCACCCGTACAAGCTGGTGAAAGACCTGCGCACGGAACACGAAACGTCGGACGCACAGGGCGTGCTGGACGGCAACCTCGACGAGTTCATCAAAAGATACCTGATGGAATACGGCGCAAGCTGGAACACGGAGAAATTGTCGTAACATGGCCATTGGCCATGTAGAGGCGCGAGGCCTCGCGCCTCTTTCCGGGAACAGGGATTTGGGTCGGATAGATCCGACCCAAATGAGATAGAACATGAAAAATAAATTAACCGTCTGGCACAAATCGAACTGCTCGAAGAGCTGCGAGGTGATGAGCGCGCTGAAAAAAGAAGGCGTGAAGCCCGACGTTTTCGAGTACCTCGTAACGCCGCCCACGGAAGAAGAGCTGAAAGCCGTGCTGAAAAAACTCGGCATTCCTGCGGAAGCGCTGGTGCGGAAGAAAGAGAAGATCTACAAGGAGAAGTTCGAAGGGAAGAAAATGACGGAAGAGAAGTGGATCAAGGCGATGGTGAAGCACCCGGTGCTGATCGAACGGCCGATTTTGATCAAAGGGAACAAAGCGATCATCGGGAGACCGACGGAGAAAATCTTTGAATTTATTTAGTTTGGGACGAATAGATTCGTCCCAAATGAAACCACGAAGAAATGAAAACCACCACCATGAACTACCGCATCGAAAAAGACACCATGGGCGAAGTCCAGGTGCCGGCCGACAAATACTGGGGCGCGCAGACCGAGCGCTCGCGCAACAATTTCCGCATCGGGCCCGAGGCCAGCATGCCGAAAGAGATCATCTACGCCTTTGCGTATCTCAAGAAGGCCGCCGCGCACGCCAACCACGACCTCGGCGTGCTGCCCGCCGACAAGCGCGACATGATCGGCCAGGTGTGCGACGAAATTCTCGCGGGCAAGCTCGACGACCAGTTCCCGCTGGTGATCTGGCAGACGGGCTCGGGCACGCAGAGCAACATGAACGCCAACGAAGTGATCGCCTACCGCGCGCATGTCATCTCCGGCGGACAGCTCACCGACGAGAAAAAAGTGCTCAACCCGAACGACGACGTCAACAAGTCGCAATCGTCCAACGACACGTACCCGACGGCGATGCACATCGCGGCATACAAGCTGGTGACGGAAGTGACGATACCGGGCATGGAAAAGCTCCGCGATTCGCTGGCGAAAAAAGTGAAAGAGTTCGACGCGAAAGGAATCGTGAAAACCGGCCGCACGCACTTCATGGATGCCACGCCGCTCACGCTCGGCCAGGAATTCTCCGGCTACGTGCAGCAGATCACGAACAGCATCCGCGCGGTGAAAAGCGCGCTGGAAATGGTGCGTGAGCTTGCGCTCGGCGGAACGGCCGTAGGCACGGGCCTCAACACGCCGAAAGGCTACGACGTGCTCGTGGCGAAAAAGATCGCCGAATTCACCGGCCTGCCGTTCGTCACCGCGCCCAACAAGTTCGAGGCACTCGCCGCGCACGACGCGATGGTGGAGCTGTCCGGCGCGCTCAAACGCTCCGCAGTGTCGCTGATGAAGATCGGCAACGACATCCGCATGCTCAGCTCCGGCCCGCGCTGCGGACTGGGCGAGATCATCATCCCCGACAACGAGCCCGGCTCGTCCATCATGCCCGGCAAAGTGAATCCCACGCAGCCGGAAGCGCTCACGATGGTGTGCGCGCAGGTGATGGGCAACGACGTGGCCGTTGGCATCGGCGGTTCCAACGGGCATTTCGAGCTCAACGTGTTCAAGCCGCTCATCGCCTACAACGTGCTCCAGAGCGCGCGCCTGCTCGGTGACGCCTGCGTGTCGTTCACGGAAAAATGCGCCGACGGCATCGCGCCGAACCTGCCCGTGATCCAGAAGCATCTCGAGAATTCCCTCATGCTCGTGACCGCGCTCAACACGCACATCGGCTATTACAAATCCGCCGAGATCGCCAAAAAGGCGCACAAGGAAAACCTCACGCTCAGGGAAGCTGCCATCGGCCTGGGCTACGTCACCGCCGAGCAATTCGACCAGTGGGTGCGGCCGGAGGATATGGTCGGCTCATTGAAATGACGAACATCGAACGGAATACAATAGGGGTCATCGTTCCTGGAGGAAAATCTACATCTGGCGGGAATTATCTCACAACAGGCCGGTTCCGCTAAGCCACAGTTGACGCGGCTTCTTTATCTTTACAGGAGTTACCGCTGCTGCGTTACATGAAAAAGCTGACCCTCTTCTTTGCCTTCCTGCTGCCGGTTTTCCTGTCAGCCCAGGATACCACGAAGTATAAGCAGCAGGAAAATTTCAAACGGGAGATCGTGATCGGCGACAAGCGGTATCGTGTTTACGACAACTGGGTCAGTGCAGGAGTGGGCGGAGCGTATCACTCGAACAACCCGCGCACGCAATTCCTGCTCGGCCTGAATTTCAATTTTCACATCAGGCGTCCTTACTTCCGTGCCGGGCTGATGGCTTCGGGCGACAGTTATGGGCAGTGGAATAATTTCCAGGCGCATCTCGGCTATACCCCCATCCGGCGGCAAACGGAGAAAACCCATTACGCGGTGATCACCAGCATTTCTTATTCCCGCGGTTACCGTTTTCTTTACGCAGGACATTATTACCCGGTCGCGTACCACGAGGTCGGATTCTACGCGGAGTTCCAGTTCGTCCGGAAGATCGAATACACGACCGGTTTCGGCGGCGCGGTATTCTTCGACCTCAACCGGAAGAACCTCATCGCCGGCCTGCGCCTTGACGGTTATCTCTCCGGCGCGTATCGCGGGTATGTGAGAGGAAAAGAACCGCCGAAAAGATAAAGGAACAGGGTCCCAAAAATCAAATCCCAAATTCCAATGGTGTGGAGTTTGGGATTTGATTTTTTTGAAATTCCCCCCTTTTGTTATTTCCTGTCAAAATATCTTGTTTTGGAACGCGTACTGTCGAGCTCCACATCATAGAGATGATCTTTGTCCATGATGAACCGCGCTTCGAGGGCGAGGGTAATGACGTTCGCGGAATCTTTTTGCGTCTGCAACAGCTCGGGAAATAGTTTCGCAAAGTCGAGCTGGCGCCCGTCGGTGAATTGTTTCATCACGAGAAAGCTGTCATTTTCCACCTGCCATTTCCCGGCGGAGACGAAATATTTTGTGCCGGGGCAAAACGATTTTTCCACTTTGTAAAGCAGGGTCGAATCGGGAAGCACTTTTACCGTGATGTTGTTATTGTCCCACGGCACGTGCGATTGCCATGTTCCGACAGGATTGATCTTCTCCTTTGCCGGCGCCGGTTCTTCGCAGGAGAAGAGGAGGAAAGCGGGAATAAAAAAAAGCGCGCGGTTCATACGAACTTGTCTCCTTTTGCCACTTTGACGTCGTTGACGAAGGTGCGGATCTGCTGCTCATCCTGCTTCTTGCAGATGAGCAGGATGTTGTCCGCTTCGACCACGATGTAATCGTCGAGCCCTTCGATGACGACGAGCTTGTCTTTCGGCATGTGCACGACACAGTTGCGGGAATTGTACAGCATCACCTGCTTGCCCACGACCGCGTTGCCGTGCTGGTCTTTTTTGATGTGCGTGTAGAGCGAGCCCCACGTCCCGAGGTCGGACCAGCCGATGATGGAAGCGCGCACGAAAACGTTCTTCGCTTTTTCCATGACTGCATAGTCGATGGAAATATTTTTGCAGCGCGCATACGCATCACGCAGGAACGCGGCCTCTTTCGGGGTGTTCCACTTGCCTTTCCCTTCGCCGAAGATCTGCGCCATATCAGGCACGAGGTTTTTGAACGCGCTCATGATGCTCTTTGCGCTCCACACGAAAATGCCTGCGTTCCACAGAAAGTCGCCGCTCTGCAGGAAAAACTTCGCCATGTCGAGGTCGGGCTTTTCCGTGAACGTTTTCACTTTCTTGATGCGCTTGTCTTTCTGCGGCGGATCCGATTCCACGTACTGGATATAGCCGTAGCCCGTGTCGGGACGCGTGGGGCGGATGCCGATCGTGATGAGGCAATCTTCGCCGGCTGCGGTGCCCATGCAGGAGCGGATGGCCTTCACGTACGTATCTTCTTTCGTGATGAGGTGATCGGAAGGCGCAACGACCATCACCGCTTTCGGGTTCAGGCTGTGGATCTTCCACGTCGCGTAAGCGATGCAGGGGGCCGTGTTCTTCCGTGCCGGCTCACAGAGGATGTTCTCCTCCGGCAGCTCCGGCAGTTGTTCCATCACCAGCGACTTGTAGCTTTCGTTAGTGACCACGTAAATATTTTCCGTCGGGCAGATGCGCAGCGAGCGGCTGAACGTCGCCTGCAGCAGCGTATGTCCCGTGCCCATCACGTCGATGAACTGCTTGGGATGCGCGGAACGGCTCATCGGCCAGAATCGTGTTCCGACCCCGCCGGCCATGATTACGCAATAACGGTTGTTTTTCATTTGGGAGGATGTCGACCGTTCAGGAAAGCTTGGCGAGCGATTTTTCCAGGCTGTCGATGATCGCGCTCACGTCCTCGAGCTTGCACGTGCCGACAGAGAGCCGGTACCAGTCGGAATCCGGTGAAGCGCCGAATGCGTAAAACGGAACGAGCGCGAGCTTCGCATCGTCGAGTACATATTTCGTGACGTCTTTGGTTGTGGACAGGACTTTGCCGTCTGCCGTTTTCATCCCGTGCAGGGAAAGGCGCACAGTGAGATAAATAGCTGCCTGGGGAGCGATCGAATCGACGCGATACCCTTTTTTCTTCAGGCGCTGGAATCCTTCGTGGAAGGCCACAAGGCGCGCATTGATCTTTGAACGGATGTCGTCGATGAACGCGTCGTACTGGTCGAGGTCGCTGAGGAATTTCGCGGTAGCCACCTGTTCCGCTTTCGGCGCCCACGCGCCCACGTGCGAAAGGATGGATTTCATTTTGTCGACGATCGGCTTCGGTCCCATTGCCCAGCCCACGCGCACGCCGGTCGCTGCAAGCGATTTGGAAATGCCGTCGACGAAGATCGTGTACTTGCGCATTTCAGGGCGGAGCGAAACGGGATCGTAATGTTTCACTTTGCCGAACGTCAGCGCCCAGTAGATCTGGTCGTATAAAAGATAAAGCGGTTTGCGCGAAGGGCCCCGGCGTTTGTTCTCCGCGATGATGAGGTCGCAGATCTCGCCGAGGTCTTTTTCGGTGAACGTGGTGCCGGTGGGGTTGAGCGGGGAGCAGACGGCCACCATCGCCACGTCGGAGATGTAAGGTTTCAGCTCGGCTGCGGTCGGCATGAAATTATTTTCAGGACGCGTTTCCACCATCACCTGCTGCCCGTAATCGCCGGTGCTGAGGTGCGTGTAGTGGTTGTTGTTCCACGACGGCACCGGGAACAGCACTTTGTCGCCTGCCTCGATGAGCGTGCGGTAGATGGCGTAGATGATGGGACGCGCGCCGCCCGCGATGAGAAATTCTTCCGGGGCGTATTTCAGTCCCTGCCGTTTTTCGATGAGCGTGGAAACCGCTTTGCGCAGCTCCGCAACACCGTCGGCGGCCGGGTAGTTCGTTTCGTCGTTGTTGTAAGCGTCGATGATCGCCTTTTTGAGCCCCGCCGGGATCGGGAATATTTTCGGGTTGAAATCGCCGATGGTCAGGTTGTAAACCGTTTCCCCGTTCCTGATCTTCTCGTTGATCTCGGCAGCCAGCTTGATGATCTCGGACCCGATCAGGGACTCGGCCATCTGGCTGACTTCGAGCGCGCGTGCGGTAGTAGAGGCGGAATTGCTCATGCAGAATGTACTTTATTAGAAGGCCCGTAAAGGTACGAAAAAACGATGTGCTCCGTCGCGCGAAAGTCAACCCGCTCTGATGCGCAGATATGCAGATGTGCGGATGTGCAGATGCGATTCTCAGTAGTCCGCACGTCTGCACATTTGCACATCTGCACATTATTTTTTTCTCCGCTTCTTCTCCTTGATGATCAGGCTCAGCTCGCGGCCGGTCTGTCCTTTGACGGAGGTGTTTTCCTGCGCGCGGCGGATGAGGTAGGGAAGGACTTCTTTTACGGGGCCGTACGGAACGTATTTCGCGACGTTGTATTTATCGGCGGAAAGGTTGAAGCTGATGTGGTCGCTCATGCCGAGCAGCTGGGAGAAATAAACGTGCGGGTGATCGTGGGGAAGATTTTTTTCTTTCATCAGCTTCACCAGCAGGAGAGAGCTGCTTTCATTGTGCGTGCCGGCGCATACGGCGATGCGGTCGACGTGGTCGATGCAGAAACGGAGCGCGTTGTCGTAGTCGCGGTCGCTGTTTTCTTTCGAATCCTGGATCGGCGACGGGTAGCCCATTTTGGCGGCGCGCTCGCGTTCTTTTTCCATGTACGCGCCGCGCACGAGCTTCGCGCCGAGGAAATAGCCGTGCTCTTTTGCTTTCGCCAGCGACGATTGCAGGAAGGGAAGACGGTCTTTCCGGTAGAGCTGGAACGTGTTGTAGACGATCGCTTTTTTCGTGTTGAAGCGCGCCATCATCGCGTCGGCGAGATCGTCGATGGCTTGCTGGATCCAGCTTTCTTCGGCGTCGATGAACAGCGGCTTGGCGTAGCTGTGCGCGACGGCGCTGATGCGTTCCACGCGACGTTCGACACGCGCGAATTCTTCTTTTTCCGCTTCCGAAAGTTTTTCTCCCGCGCTGACTTTTTCGAGCAATGCGAAACGTGCAAGGCCGGTGACTTTAAAAACGCAGAAGGGAATGTGCGGATCGTTCTTCGCGCGCTCCACCGTGGCAATGGTTTCTTCCGCGCAGCGATCGAAATCTTCTTCCGACTCTTTTCCTTCCACCGAATAGTCGAGGATCGTGCCGACGCCGTATTTGCCCAGCGTTTTGACTGTTCCTGCACATTCATCGATCGTTTCCCCGCCCACGAATTGGCGGAAGATCGTCGCTTTGATAATGCCTTTGATGGGAAGGTGCGTTTTGATCGCGAACGTGGTGAGCCCCTTGCCCATCTTCACGAACGCAGGACTGCCGATCATGCGGAACAGCCAGTAGGAACGGCGCAGGTCGGCGTCGGATTTGCCGGAAAATGCGATCTCGGTATTGTCGAAGGAAACCATTCGGGAGGCAAAAATACCATTTCTGCCGCCACAGGCGGCAAATTCCAAACGGTTAAGGTTCAAATCACAAATTACTTTGAGTGAATTGCCGGACTTGCGCCATCTTTTGGAATTTGAGTAATGTATCAGTTTGACCTCCCCGGAAATGTCCACTTGCAGGCGGAAAATTGAAAACCACGGAGACACAGAGACTTTCTCCGTGTCTCCGTGTCTCCGTGCCTCCGTGGTAAACCAAATTGAGACACTACCGGAATTTGGAATTTAAAACGTTTGGAGTTTAATTTTTGCATCTTTGTTAGATATGGCAAGCCCGCTCAGCACCATCGCCACGCCCCATTATTCCATACAGATCGGCGACCTTGCCCTTGACCAGCTGGCGGCATTTCTCAAAAAGAACAAATTCTCGAAAATTTTCATCCTCGTCGACGAGAATACGCTGCAGCATTGCCTCACGCCGCTGGTGACGCGGGTGAAGAAGCTCGGCGAAGCGGAAGTGATCGAGCTGGAAAGCGGGGAAAAAAATAAAACCATCGACGTGTGCGTGAATGTCTGGCGCGTGCTGGGCGAGCTCGGCGCCGACCGGCAATCGCTGCTCATCAACCTCGGCGGCGGCGTGATCACCGACATGGGCGGCTTCATCGCGTCCACGTACAAGCGCGGCATCGCCTACGTTAATGTTCCCACCACGCTGCTTGCGCAGATCGACGCGTCGGTGGGCGGAAAAACGGGCGTGGACCTCGACGGGCTGAAGAACGAGATCGGCGTGTTTGCCAATCCGAAAGAGCTGTTCATTTTCCCCGGATTCCTGCGTTCACTCCCGCGCCGGGAAATGGTGTCGGGGTTCGCGGAAGCGCTCAAGCACGGGCTGATCGCCGACCGCGACTATTGGGAGCAGCTGTGTTCCATCAACCTCGCAAACGACACATCGTGGGACGAGATCATTCTCCGCTCCATCCGCATCAAATCGGAGATCGTGGAAAGCGATCCGTTCGAAACGAGCCGCCGCAAAGCGCTCAACTTCGGGCATACGGTCGGGCACGCGCTGGAAACATTTTACCTCGAAGGCGGACAGATCACGCTGCTGCACGGTGAAGCGGTGGCCGCGGGAATGATCTGCGAAGCCTGGCTTTCGATGCAGCTGGCGGGGCTGAAAGCGAACGAGCTGGAAGAGATCACGCAGACGCTGCTGCAACTTTACGGCGGCGTGCACGTAGACACGGTGGCGGACCATCGCCTCGTGGAGCTGATGCGGCACGACAAAAAAAATGAGAACGGCGTCATCAATTTTACGCTGCTCGATGCGATCGGGAAACCGCTCATCAACAAAAAAGCTGTCGCCGCCGACATTATCGAAGCGCTGAACTACTACAGGACCCGGATCAACAGTAAAACAGATGGAAAGTAAAACCCTGCGCATCCCCCGCGTGCTGAAAGGCGAAGCCCGCCTCCCGCTTTCCAAGAGCGAATGCAACCGGTTGCTCATCATCCGCGCCATCACCGGCACCAACGTCCCGATCCCGGAAATTTCGGACGCCGAAGACACCGTTTCCCTGCGCCGCATCCTCGATCAATTGCAGAACCGCAAAGACGGCGATGTATACGACGTCGGACCGGCGGGAACGAGCATGCGTTTTCTCTCCGCCTATTTTTCTTCCATTCCCGGCGTGTTCAACCTCACCGGCACGGCACGCATGAAAAACCGTCCCATCGCGATCCTCGTGAATGCCCTGGAAGAGCTCGGCGCCGATATTGAATTCCCGGGGAAAGAAGGATTCCCCCCGCTGAAAATTTTCGGCGGCCCGCTCAAAGGCGGAGAGATCAACATCGACGGAAGCGTGAGCAGCCAGTTCATTTCCGCGCTGCTCATGATCGCGCCGACGATGCACAGCGGGCTGGTCATCCACTTCACCGGCCCCATCGTTTCCCGCCCGTATATCGACATGACGATCCGCATCATGGAGCGTTTCGGCGTTTACCCGGTGTGGGACGGCGATACGCTGGCGGTGAGCAACCAGCAATACGTGGTGGACGATCCCGCGACGCAGTTCCGCGTGGAAGCTGACTGGAGCGCCGCATCGTACTGGTACAGCATGGTTGCGCTGGCGGACGAGGCGGATATTTTCCTGCCCGGCCTGCGCAAAGAAAGTCTCCAGGCCGATGCCGTTTCCGCGTTGCTGTTCCCGTTCCTCGGTGTGACGACGACGTTCGAAGAAACGGGCATCCGTCTCACGAAGAACGGTTACCGTCCCAATGCATTCGCTTTCGATTTCAGCGATTGCCCGGATATCGTGCAGACCGTTGCGGTGGCTGCTGCAGCGCTGAAAATTCCCACGCTCCTGTGCGGGCTCAACACGCTGAAGGTGAAAGAAACCGATCGCGTGCATGCGTTGAAAACCGAGCTGGCGAAGACCGGCGTGAAATGCGAGGAAGCGGGGAAAGGTTTGCTGGAAGTAAAAACGTTCGACGGAAAAACGGAATCGCCGTTGTCGATCAAAACCTATGAAGATCACCGCATGGCCATGGCCTTCGCGCCGCTCGCGATCAAATACCCGGGGCTGATCATCGAAGATCCGGGCGTGGTGAAAAAATCGTATCCCGGCTTCTGGGAAGAGCTGAAAAAATTCGGGTAGCTCTCTGCGCCCTCCGCGACTCTGCGGCGAATTCGGGAGTAAGAATTTTTGCCGCAGAGGCGCGGAGGACGCAGAGGTTCTAAAGAATATTCACTTCACGTTCGAGCATCACCCCGAATTTCTCTTTCACCGAATCCAGCACGCGTTGCGAGAGCTCGTAAATTTTTTCACCGTCCGCATTCCCGTAATTCACCAGCACCAGCGCCTGGTCTTTGTGCACGCCGGCGTCGCCTTCGCGGAAACCTTTCCAGCCGCACTGCTCGATGAGCCAGCCGGCGGCTAATTTGAAATCGTTGCCGGAAGGATACGAGACGATATTCGGAAAATCTTTTTTCAGCTGCGCATGTTTTTCCGCACCGATGACGGGATTTTTAAAAAAGCTTCCCGCGTTGCCGATCTTCGCCGGGTCGGGGAGCTTGCTGCTGCGGATGTTGATGACGGCCTGGCTGATGGCGGCGATGGAAAGGTCCTTCACGCCCATTACCTCTAATTCTTTTTCGATCGCGCCGTAGCTGGTGTTGAACTTCGGTGTTTTGGAAAGGCGGAACGTGACGGAAGTGACCAGGAACTGATCTTTCAGCGAACGTTTGAACACGCTTTCGCGGTAACCGAAATTGCATTCGCTTGCGGAAAACGTACGGATGTAGCCATCCCGCACGTGAAACGCTTCCAGCTCGTGGAAAACGTCTTTCAGCTCCACGCCGTACGCACCGATGTTCTGCATGGGCCCCGCGCCGACACTTCCGGGGATCAGCGATAAATTCTCCACCCCCGCGCGGTTGTTGCGGATGCAATCGAGAACGAATTCATGCCACACTTCCCCGGCGCCGGCTTTCACGTATATATGTTCCGCATCTTCCTTCACCACTTCGATGCCGCGCAGCTCATTCCGCACCACCAGCGCGTCCACGTTTTTCGTGAAAAGAATGTTGCTGCCGCCGCCGAGAATGAAGTGGCTCACCGGTTTCCACTTCTCCGAAAGAAACAATTCCTCCAGCTGCTCTTCCGCTGTCAGCGGCACATACCAGCGCGCCGACACGTTCATGCCGAAAGTGTTCAGTGTGCGGAGCGAGACATTTTCCCGGATCAACATCGCGGTAAAAATATGTACGATTTACGATGTACAAAGTACGAATTGAAAAAATCGATCAATTAAATCGTACATCGTACATCGTACATCGTAAATTCGTCGCATGAAGGCCATCGTCTCCGTCATCAACGACCTCGTTACCGACCAGCGCGTCCACCGCACGTGTACCGCGCTGCACCGCATGGGCTTCGAGGTGCTGCTGGTGGGGCGGAGGAAGCACGACAGCCTGCCGCTTGCGGAACGGGAATACGCCACGCACCGCATGAAGCTCCGGGCGGAGAAAGGCGTGTGGTTTTACGTTTTCTTCCAGTGGCGGTTGCTGCGTTTTTTAATGAAGAACAAAGCCGACGTTTACGTGGCGAACGACCTCGACACGCTCTGGCCGAATTACATGGTGTCGAAATGGAGGAAGAAGCCGCTCGTGTACGACACGCACGAGATTTTCACCGAAGTTCCCGAGCTGGTGAACCGGCGTTTTAAACAGAACACCTGGAAGCGCCTCGAGCGCCGCCTTTTCCCGAAGCTGAAGCACGTGTTCACCGTCAACGATTCCATCGCGGAATGGTATGAAAAAGAGTACGGCATTCGTCCGCGCGTGGTGCGCAACATTCCGCCGCTGGGCGCGCACGTTTCCCGGCAGCTCACGCGAAAGGAAGTCCATCTCCCCGAATTCAAAAAGATCATCCTGCTCCAGGGCGCCGGCATCAATGTGCACCGTGGGGCCGAGGAAGCCGTGCAGGCGATGAAATATCTTGACAACGCCGTCCTGCTGATCATCGGCGGGGGCGACGTGATCCACGTGCTGAAGGAAATGGCGGAGCAGCTCCACCTGGAAGAGAAAGTGATCTTCATCGGCAAACTTCCGCCGGACGAGCTGCGCGCGTGGACACGACTGGCGGACATCGGCATCACGCTCGACAAGGACACGAACATCAACTACCGTTTCAGCCTGCCGAACAAAATTTTCGATTACATCCACGCCGGGCTGCCCGTGCTGGCGTCCGATCTCGTTGAGGTGCGGAAAGTGGTGGAGACGTGGAACGTGGGCCGCATCACGCCCGATCATGCGCCGGAGACAATTGCGCGCATGTTACAGGAAATGCTGGAAAGCCCGGAATATGAAGTGTGGAAGGAGAATGCGCGAAAGGCTGCGGCGGAGCTGAACTGGGAGAGGGAAGAGGAGGAGTTGAGGAAGGTTTATGCGGAGTTTTTAAAATGAACGCAGCGTCCAAAAGCCTGTAAATCCTTGCTGGACTTGGGAAGAAAGACGTAACGAAAATTTATTCGCAATTTTTGTGAGCGCACAGCCCGCTGATAACGGGGAAATGCGAAATTTGTGCCACCAGATTCTCCCTTGACCCGCAAACACCTTCATATCGTCTCTTTCGATGTTCCTTTCCCGCCCAGCTACGGCGGCGTCATCGACGTGTTCTACAAGATCAAAGCCCTGAAAGAGCTTGGCGTCAGCGTCGACCTGCATTGCTTTCACTACGGGCGTTCGGAATCGGAGGAGCTGAAAGACATCTGCGCGTCGGTGCATTATTACGAACGCCGCATGGACCGCCGCCTGCTGCTTTCGCGCGAGCCGTACATCATCGCTTCGCGCCGCTCGGAGCAGCTGCTGCGCAACCTCGCTTCCGACGATGCGCCCGTGCTGTTCGAAGGGCTGCACTGCTGCGCGTACCTCGAGTCGCCCCAGCTGGAGCGCAAGAAAAAGCTCGTGCGCACGCACAACATCGAGCACGATTATTACCGCGGTCTCGCCGACGTGGAAAAGTCATTTTTCCGCCGCTGGTATTTTCGCCGTGAAGCGGAGAAGCTGCAGCGCTTCGAAGAAAATCTCGTCTGCGCCGATCACATCCTCGCCATTTCCCCCGCCGACGCGCGCGTGCTGGGGACGCGGTACCGCAACGTGCACCACGTGATGGCATTCCACCCGTACGAAGACGTGACGGGAAAAACCGGGAACGGGAATTTCGCGCTCTACCACGGCAACCTCGAAGTGGGTGAGAATAACCAGGCGGCGATGTTCCTCGTCAAAGAAGTGTTCAACGACCTCGATTACCCCCTGGTGATCGCCGGCAACAATCCTTCGCCGGAGCTGAAGAAAGCGGTGGAGCAGAGCAACAACGTCAAGCTCAAAGCCAACATTTCCACCGCGGAGATCGACCAGCTCATCGCCGACGCGCACATCAACGTGCTGCCCACGTTCCAGGCCACGGGCATCAAGCTGAAACTGCTGGCCGCGTTGTTCCTCGGGCGTCATTGCCTCGTGAGCCCGCCCATGGTGGCCAACACGGGCGTGGAGTCGCTCTGCACGATCGCGCAAACAGCCACGGCGATGAAAGCGCGCCTCCACGAGCTGGCCGCGAAACCGTTTACGGAGATCGACGTGGAACAGCGGAGAATGATGCTGATGGAAAAATTCACGAACCGCACGAACGCGGAAAAGATCCTGGAGCTGCTGGGCTACTGAATGTGCGTCACGCTTTGAACGAGATCGTAAACGTTGTCCCCTCATTCACCTTGCTATTCACGCTGATCTGCCCGCCCAGGCTGGTGACGTGGTTGTACACCAGGTAGAGGCCGATGCCTTTGCTGTCCGTGTGGTTGTGGAATTTCTGGTGCAGCCCGAAGATCTTGTCGTTCACGGATTCCATGTCGAAGCCCTGTCCATTATCCGCAACGATCAACCTGTCGACACCGTTCACGTTCTCGGAATAGATGGTGATGACGGGATGGCTGTCGGGCTTTGCGTATTTAATGGAATTGGTGAGCAAATTCAGGAACACGCTTTCGAGGTACGCTTTGTTGAAGCTGACTTTAGCGACTTTGGAAAAATCAACCCTGACAATGGTTTTGGAGATTTGAATTAAGGAGCCGATGGATTGAAGCACGTAGTCCAGGCATTCATCCAGGTCCACTTCTTCCACATTAGCATTCGTGGTGTGTTTCTCGCTTAAAACATCGACGTAATTGTCAAGGGTTTGCTTCAGCTTCTGCCCGGCCAGTTTCAGTATCGCGATCAGCTCGAGCGTTGCCTCGTCCGAGATCTTCGACGTATCGATCATGTTGAAGATCGACAGCAGGTTGTTCACCGGCGAGCGCAGGTCGTGGGAAGTCGTGTACGTGAGCTGCTTCAGGTCCTTGTTCACCTTTGTCAGGTCGGTCAGCAACGTGTTTCGTTCCGCCTCCAGCCTTTTTTTGTGCGTGATGTTTTTTGCGACGGCAAAGATCAGCTGGTCGCTTTCCACCGGGAGCGAAGTCCACGACAGCCACACGATCTCCCCGCTCTTCGTGACGTATCTGTTTTCGAAATTGAAAAGCGGTCTGGCTTTGGTGAGCTCGGTGCGGACCTTATTGGTAATGTCCTTGTCTTCGTGGTAGACGAAATCGGTGATCGGCCTCGCGTGCAGCTCCTCCATCGTATAGCCCAGCAGCTTTGAAACGGCGGGATTTATTTTTTTGAAATAACCGTCGTAGCCTGCGATGCACAGCAGGTCGGGTGAAAGTTCGAAGAAGAGTTCGTATTTGAAATCGGCGGGCATGGGCTGGTTTTTAATTCCATCGGGTTCGATGGAGTAATACGAAGTCAAATCATTTTTTTTTCGTCGCTGCCTTTTCCGAATCTTCCTTCACCCGGAACTTCACGATTTCCGTTACCAGCACAAGCGGAAGCGGCTTATCGAGCGGGAACTGCACCGCGCCTTTCGACGATTTGTATGCGGAAAGCTCTTTCTTAAAAGCCGCAATTGCGGAAGGCGTAGGATAAAACCCGATGTGTTTTTCATACCCGGCAAAATGCACCAGCGCCCCGTTGAGCTTGTACGTCGGCATCTGGTAGCTGATCACCTCTTCCGCTTTCGGCGCAGCTTTTTTTATTGCCGCACGGAGTTGTTTCAGCAGCTTTTGCGTGTCTTCCGGGAACGAAGCGATGTATTCGTCTGTGTTAGCAGGCGTTGCTGTTTTCATTGGGACGGGCTTATTGCCTTTTCAAACATAGAACGAAGGAGGTAAACATACAAATCAGTGCGGATGACTCTTGTCAGGACACAAACGGGCGCCCTGCAATGATGTTGTTTTGCAGAATGAATGACGACAAAAAATGAATTGAATAAACTGCGAACTACGCCACCGTGTCGCTCTCCTTTTTCACCTCCGAATCGATCACTTCCCCGTTCTCGCATTTCAGCACGCGGGAAGGGAACCTGTTGATCACGAGCATGTCGTGCGTGGCGATGATCACCGCGGTGCCGGTCTTGCTGATGTCCATGAGCAGGCGGATGATGCCTTCCGACGTTTCGGGATCGAGATTCCCCGTGGGCTCGTCGGCGAGGATGACCTCGGGATTATTGAGCAATGCCCGTGCGATGGAAACGCGCTGCTGCTCGCCCCCGGAAAGTTCGTGCGGCATCTTGTGCCCTTTCGTGGCCAGTCCGACCATGTCGAGCACCGCCTGCGCGCGTTCCTGCATTTTCTTCTTTTCCTTCCAGCCCGTAGCGCGCATCACGAAATACAGGTTCTCGTTCAGGCTGCGGTCGTACAGCAGCTGAAAATCCTGGAACACGATGCCGATCTTGCGGCGGAGGAAGGGAATTTCTTTGCGCTTCACCTTCGTCAGGTCGTACCCCGCGATGTGCGCGCCGCCCTGCGCCAGCGGAATGTCGGCGTACAACGTGCGCATCAGCGAGCTCTTGCCGCTCCCGGTCTTTCCCACGAGGTAAACGAACTCGCCTTTGTCGACGGTGAAGTTCACGTTCGCAAGCACCATGTTGTGCTTCTGGAAGATGGATGCTTTTTCGAGACGGATGATGGAGTCAGCGGCCATGTGTACAAACGTAAGGAAAAAGGTTCTGAGTTCTGAGAGCTGAGTTCTGAGGCAAGCGTGTTAAAATTTCAGAAGCAGGATTAGTTCCGATACCCAGAACCCAGCTCTCAGAACTCAGCTCTCAGAACTCAGAACAGGCAACGCAATAGTATCAACAAAATCGCGTTAATAACTAAACCTATTCTTCTCCCGCCTATCGCCCGACCCGTACTAATTTTAGTCGCTAATACCCGCGGGAATGCGCGTCAACAGGTCGATTTATCTTTTTTTACTTTTTGCGTTCTTCGTTTCGCCCGGATTTCTCGGCGCGCAGCAGACGCAAGTGTACGTCGCTCCCGACGCGCAGTTCAGGAGCGCGCTCGATCTTTTCCAGAAGCAGAAATATGCCGAGGCGCAGGACGCGTTCGACAAGATCGTTGCTTCTGCCGGGGATAAAAAAAATCTTCTTGTCATCGATGCGCAATACTACGCGGCGATCTGCGCGGTCGAGCTGTTTCACAAGGACGCCGAGATCCGCCTCAAACAATTCCTCGCCGACCATCCCGAATCGCCGAAGTGCCGCAAGGTGAAGTTCCAGCTCGGGAAATACAATTACCGCAAGAAAAAATACGACGACGCCATCGCCTGGTTCCGGCAGGTGGAGATTTACGATCTGCAGGAAGAAGAGCTGGCGGAATTTTATTTCAAGCGCGGCTATTCCCACTATGAGCTCGGCCATGTCGACTCGGCGAAAAAAGATTTTTACGAGATCAAAGACATCGAGTCGAAATATTCGCCGGCGGCCACGTATTATTATGCGCACATCGCCTACACGCAGGGCAACCACGAAACCGCGCTGCAGGGCTTCCTGAAATTGTCGGGGAATGAAACGTTCGGTCCCGTCGTTCCCTGGTACATCGCGCAGATCTATTTCCTGCAGGGACGCTACAACGACGTCATCGCCTACGCGCCGCCGCTGCTCGATTCCGCGAAGCGCGCCTACGAGATCGCGCACCTCATCGGGGCGTCGTATTACCGCACGAACCGCTACAAAGAAGCAGTTCCTTTCCTCGAGCAATACAAGCGCAGCTCCCGCCATTACACGCGGCAGGATGCGTATGAGCTCGGCTACGCGTATTACAAGAGCGACAACTGCCCCGCCGCCGTCCCGATGTTCCAGCAAGCCATCGCCGATTCTTCCGACGCGCTCGCGCAGAATTCCTGGTACCACATGGCCGACTGCGAACTCCGTACGGGGGACAAAATGCTCGCCCGCAACGCCTTCATCAAAGCTTCCGGGATGAAATTCGACCCGGTGATCCGGGAAGATGCGCTGTTCAACTCCGCGCGCCTCAGCTACGAGCTCGACTTCGCGCCGTACAACGAAGCCATCGTTTCACTCAACGAATATTTGCGCGAATACCCGAACACGCCCCGCCGCGACGAAGCCTACACGCTGCTGACGAACGTTTACCTCGGCTCGAAGAAATACAAAGAAGCGCTGGAATCCATCGAGCAGATCAAACAGCTGAGCCCGCTCATGCAGCCCACGTACCAGAAGATCGCGTACAACCGCGGCATCGAGCTGTACAACCAGAAAGATTACGACGGGGCGGCGAAACATTTCGACAAAACACTCGTGTATCCCGTCAGCCGCGAGCTGAACTCGCAGGCGCATTACTGGAAAGCGGAATCGTGGTACGCGAAAGCCGGGGAGAAAAAAGATTCGCTGACGTATCTCAAAGCGGTGGACGAATACAAAGCGTTCCTCTTCATGCCCGGCGCAACAATTTTGCCGAACTACAACACGGCGAATTACAACATCGGCTACTGCTATTTCCAGGTGAAAGACTGGAAGAATTCGATGACGTGGTTCCGCAAATACATCGCGAACAAAACGGTCGCAGATTCCAACGAACGCATTTTCGACGCGCACCTTCGCCTCGGCGACGGCTATTTCCGCATGAGCGATTACCTCAACTCGGCGGAATACTACGGCAAAGCGCAGCAGGTGCCGACGAAAGACAATTACCTCAAGGATTACGCGCTGTTCCAGCAGGCCATGGCGCTCGGCTTCCAGGGAAAACGTCAGGAAAAAGCGGACATGCTGAAGAAGCTGCGCGAGACGTACCCGAAATCCAATTTCCTCGTCGACTCAAGGCTGCAGGAGGCGCGTACGCTCCACGACCTCGGCCTGTACGACCGCGCGCTGGAAGTGTACAGCGGGCTGTACGAAAGCAATCCCACCGGTCCTGTCGCCGTGCTCTGCCTGAAGAACATGGGCCTCATTTACCGCGCAAAAGGAGACCCGGACAATGCGCTCGTGCAGTACAAGAAAGCGGTGGAGCTGATGGGGAAAAATAAGGGACAGGATTTCGTGGACGTCATGCACGAGATCAAATCGATCCACGTCGGTAAAGGGCAGCTCGACGAGTGGGAGAATTATGCGGCTTCGGTCGGCTTCATCGAGTCGCAGCATGTGGCCGACAGCACCACGTATGTCGTTTCGCGGAAATTGTACAATGAAGGAAAATGCACCGAGGTGATCGCGCAGACGAACAAGTACATCCAGAAATATCCCGACGGCGTTTACATCACCGACATTCACAGCATGCGTGCCGAATGCGCCTACAAGAACGACGACCTCGTGACGGCGCTGTCCAGCTACAACGCGATCCTCGACAAAGGAAAAACGAAATACACCGAAGGCGCCCTCGCCAAAGCCGCGCTCATTTATTACCGCCAGAACGATTACGCCGGCGCCGCGCGTCTTTTCACCCGCCTCGAGCGCGAAAGCAAAAACACCGACGTGCAGAATAACGCCCGCGTCAACCTCATGCGCAGCTACGTGTTCCTCGACAACCTCGATTCTGCGGCGGTATATGCGGCGAAAGTGGTCGTGATCCCGCGCATCGGCAACGAGCTCACCGGGCAGGCGAATTATTTGCTGGGCAAAGCTGCGATGAAACGCGGCGACAAAGCCGAAGCGGAAAAGCGCTTCAAAGAAACCGAAAGGCTCCAGCCGAAAACCGAATACGCCGCCGAAGCGCGCTACCAGCTCTGCCGGATCAAATTCGATAACGGGGAACACAAAGCCACCGAAAAAGCGCTGCTCAAGCACATCAACGATTACGCCGCGTTCTCCACGTGGAGCGGCAAAGGCTGGCTGCTGCTGGCCGACAATTATCTCGCGCTGAAAGATACGTTCCAGGCGAAGTTCGTGCTGCAGAACTACATCGAGAACGGCGACGTGCCCGCGCTGCAGCAGGAAGCGCAGGAAAAGCTCCGCGCGATCGAAGCAGGGCAGAGGCCCGCCACGGAACGCAAAGAGGAAGACCTGATCATCCCCATGGGACAGCCCGGCGACAACAAGCTGTACGAAAACGAAGGCAACAAAGGAGGCGGACAATGAAAAAGCTGCTCGTCATATCGACCTTGTTTTTCATCTGCCCGCTGCTGCGCGCGCAGAATGAAGTGATCATCGCCACCACGCCTGCTTCGCCGATCATTCTCGATAATGTCAAAAAGATCGGCGACGATGCCGAATATAAAGACACGGTACTGCCCGCGCCAGCGTTCAATTACAACATCCAGCCCAAGCGCTACCTCACCACCGTGGAGCTCGACACGATCCGCGCGGCGAAGATCGGCAGCGAGCCGCTGCAGAAGCTCTACCGCACGTATGCGCGGGCAGGCGTGGGAAATTATTCCACGTTCATGGGCGAATTTTCTGCGGGCAGCCTGCGCTCCAAGAGCGGCGCGTGGGGCGTGCGCGTGCGGCATTTTTCCGCCGGCAGCGGCCCGAAGAACGTGCAGGGCGATTTTGCCGGGTTCAGCCGGCAGGACGTGAACATCTTCGGCAAACGTTTCCTGAAGAAGCACACGCTGTACGGCGGCTTCGACTACGACCGCGACGTGGTGTACAATTACGGCAGCGCTTCGGCGATGAGCAGCTTTACGAAAGACTATACGCGGCAATATTTCAACGTCTTCTCCGCGAACACTTCCCTGCAAAGCCATTACACCGATTCCGCCGCCATCAATCACCGTGTCGCACTGCGCTATTACCACCTCGGCGACCGGTACGATGCGAAAGAAGATAACGTGCTCTTTGGCGTCAGCGCGGGGCGTTACGTGCCGCAGGGCCATCTCGGCGCCGCGTTCGGCGTGGATTACAACCGCAACTCGGGAGCTTCCGATACGGCGTCCAATTCCATTGTGAGCTTCGTGCCCATGTTCAGCGCGCACGGCAAAAAGTTCCAGGCCGCCATCGGTTTCAACCTCAGCTTCGATGCGAGGGATGAGAACTTCACTTATTTCTATCCGCGCGCCAGTTTCAGCTACGACATCGTCAACAACATTATCGTGCCGTATATCATGCTGGACGGTTACCTCGAGCGCAACAGCTACCGCAGCCTCTCGCTCGTCAACCCGTTCATCCTGTCCGCGTCGGGTTTCAGCTTGCGCAATACGCAGCACAAATACGAAGTCTCCGCCGGCCTGCGCGGCAGCCTGAGCGCCGACCTCGTGTACGATATCCGCGCCATGCGCGTGGAGCTGGTGAATGCGCCGTTCTTCGTAAACACCACCGAGCAGCAGGACATTTTCCGGAACAAGTTCGACGTGATGTACGACAATGCCGAAGTGTACAACGTGCATGCCCAGCTCGGGTGGCAGCGTTACGAAAAGATCCGCATCACCGCCACCGGCGACTGGTACCAGTACTCGATGACCAACGAGCTGCATCCCTGGCACACGCCCACGCTGCGGATGAGCCTGCTGGCCGAATACAACCTGCGGGACAAAATACTTGCCCGGGCCAATATTTATTACCTCAACGGCCAGTACGCGAAGATCCAGGGCGTCAACGGGCCTTCCGTGGTCAACCTGAAAGGACTGGTCGACCTGAACCTCGGCTTCGAGTACCGCTACACGAAATTCCTCTCGCTCTTCCTCAACCTGAACAACATTGCCGGCCAGCGTTACCAGCGCTGGTATGCGTACCCGACGCAGAAGTTCAATTTCCTGGGCGGACTTACTTATACCTTCTGAGGACTTAGGTATTAGATATTAGGACTTAGGACTTAGGACTTAGGACTTAGGTATTAGGTATTAGGTATTAGGTGAATCTCGTAATCCAAAGTTTCCTAAGTCCTAATACCTAAGCCCTAATACCTAAGTCCTATTTTGAAGGCGTAAGAAATTTCAGTCGATTACCACCCCCTTATCCTCCAAATTTCCGGGCCTCTTTTTTTTAACACAATTGTTAATAAACCCTCTTGTTTTTCAGGGGTTTCAGCCAATTCCGAGCGCTTAAAATCGTTATATTTGTATGACTAAAAACTATACGAAAATTTCCCTCTCTGACTATGGAAGAAATTGTGAAGGATAAGGCGGTAAACGATTACTCTGCCGACAGTATCCAGGTGCTTGAAGGGCTCGAGGCGGTTCGCAAACGCCCTGCCATGTATATCGGCGACGTAGGTGTAAAAGGCCTCCACCATCTTGTGTACGAAGTCGTCGACAATTCGATCGATGAAGCGCTTGCAGGGCACTGCAAAAATATCAGCGTCCAGATCCATGAAGACAATTCCATCTCGGTAAAAGACGACGGCCGCGGTATTCCTGTCGACATGCACGTCAAGGAAAAACGTTCGGCGCTCGAGGTTGTCATGACCGTGCTGCACGCCGGCGGGAAATTCGACAAAGATTCCTACAAGGTTTCAGGCGGTCTCCACGGCGTGGGCGTTTCCTGCGTGAACGCGCTTTCTTCTCACCTGAAAGTGACCGTTCGCCGTAACGGGAAAATGTACGAGCAGGAATACAGCATCGGCAAACCGCTTTACCCGGTGAAAGAGATCGGCGAAAGCACCGAGCACGGCACCGAAGTTCACTTCAAGCCCGACGCAAGCATTTTCATCGCCACCGAATACAACTACGATACGCTTGCCTCACGCATGCGCGAGCTGTCGTACCTCAACAAAGGCATTCGCATTACGCTGTGTGATGACCGCCGCAAGAACGAAGACGGCACTTCCGCCTGCGAAACATTTTATTCCGAAGGCGGCCTCCGCGAATTCGTCGCGTATCTCGACGCCAACCGCGAAAAGCTCAGCGACGCCGTCATCTACATGGAAGGCGAACGCAACGGAATTCCCGTGGAAGTCGCCATGCAGTACAACAACACCTTCAGTGAAAACCTGCATTCCTACGTCAACAACATCAACACGCACGAAGGCGGCACCCACGTCGCCGGTTTCCGCCGCGGGCTTACCCGTACGCTCAAATCCTACGCCGAGAAGAACAACATGTTCGCCAAGCTCAAGTTCGAGATCAACGGCGACGACTTCCGTGAAGGATTGACCGCTGTGATTTCCGTCAAGGTCCAGGAGCCGCAGTTCGAAGGCCAGACCAAGACCAAGCTCGGCAACAGCGACGTAGACGGAGCGGTTTCATCCGCCGTGAGCGAAATGCTCTCCAACTACCTCGAGGAAAACCCGAAGCAGGCCCGCATGATCGTCGACAAGGTCATCCTTGCCGCCACCGCGCGCCATGCCGCACGCAAAGCCCGCGAACTCGTCCAGCGCAAAGGCGCCCTCACCGGCGGCGGACTCCCCGGCAAGCTCGCCGACTGCTCCGAGAACGACGCGTCCAAATGCGAGCTCTTCCTCGTCGAGGGCGACTCCGCAGGCGGAACCGCCAAACAGGGCCGTAACCGCGCCTTCCAGGCCATCCTCCCGCTCCGCGGAAAGATCCTCAACGTGGAGAAAGCCATGGAGCACAAAATTTACGAGAACGAAGAGATCAAGAACATCTTCACTGCCCTCGGCGTTTTCCGCGGAACTTCCGAAGACGAGCGCGCGCTCAACATCGAGAAGCTCCGTTACCACAAGATCATCATCATGTGCGACGCCGACGTCGACGGAAGCCACATCACCACGCTCATCCTCACGTTCTTCTTCCGCCACATGAAGGAGCTCGTCGAGCAGGGCCGCATCTACATCGCCACGCCTCCGCTGTACCTCGTCAAAAAAGGGAAAGAGGAACGCTACTGCTGGACCGAAGAAGAGCGCGACACGTTCGTGAAAGAGCTCGCCGGCGAAGGAAAAGAATCGTCCGTAGGCATCCAGCGCTACAAAGGTCTCGGTGAAATGAACGCCGAGCAGCTCTGGGCCACCACGATGAATCCCGACTTCCGCACGCTGCGCCTCGTCACCATCGAAAGCGCCGCCGAAGCCGACCGCATTTTCTCCATGCTCATGGGCGACGATGTCCCGCCGCGCCGCGAGTTCATCGAGAAGAACGCCAAGTACGCGCATATCGACGCGTAGAGGATCACGATCAGATTACAAAATAGGGGTCGGCCATCGGTCGGCCCCTGTTTGTGTCCGCATGATCCGACAGTAGATTGTAAGAGGGTTTTTTCTCATGAACGAGAAGTCGTTGGAGCGGAGCAGCAGCGCATTAAAGCACCACCTGTCCCGCCATTCGCTCGGCGGAGCTCGCTGCTGTCGGGGCTAGGGAAGTTCCGTTCGGCGCATTTAATTACCTGTTCAATAATAAATGCGGAAAATTCTGGTGACGCTGAAATGCTTGCTACCAAAGGGTTTCAGGCAGGAGTGAAAAGAAAACCCCATCCGAAGGATGGGGTTTTCTTTTCACGGAATGAAATTTATTTACCGCTGCTGAACACCGCCATTGCCCGGCTGCTTCTCCGGAACTGCCGGACCTTGTTGTGCCGGAGCTGTTACCTGTGCGGGTTGAGATTGTACAGAATTCACGCGTTCAACGCCTTGCGGGAAACGAAGCGACTGAATGGTAGAAGTAACGTTGCCGTTCGCATCTTTTGCATCAGCACGGTTGCCGACAACATGCCAGGTGAAGCTGATGTTGGAGGTGCCGCCATCGAGTTCCACGACGTCGAACCCGGTAGCTGTTTTGTTCGTGACATATACGCCTTTGCAATCGCCTTCGAGCTGGATAAAAACACGGAGCGGTTTGCCTTCAGCATCGTTCACGTAAATGTTCTGGGAGAGGATCGGATCAATCTCGATGTGCGCGCGGCCGTTTACCATCTGGCCGGTGCCATAATCTTCCAGCAATACTTCAGGAGCTTCCGTGCAATAAATAACACGGGGATTTCCCTGCGCATCGCGTACCTGGCCGGATTTCACTGCACCGACACTGGCGAGAAAAGCGTAATCCGTTCCGCCCGTACGACCGGCAACATAGAGGAAGCCGTTCACCGAGTTCAGGTAATCGAAATAGCCACCCCAGCGGTCGTTGCCGAGCGGCGCAGTCGCATACCCCGTCGTTCCGAAGATCAAACCATTACCCACAACACCTTCACCTTGTCCCGTGTTCGTGATCGTCGTAATGTTCGTACCGCCGCCCATGACACCAACACCAGTCGCAGCGTTCGTGCCGATCGCGTACACACCGTTCGCCGTGCCGTTCGCCGAAAGACCGGAACCGTTCGCCAGCACCGTGCCCGCCGTAATGTTCGTGCCGAGCGCGATGATACCGGTTCCTGTTAAACTCCCGTTGAAGCCGCGCACGCCGGTCACCAGCGCGCCGTTCGTAGCGCCGTTCACCGCGAACCCGCCTGTCGACAAACCGCCTACAGCGATGCCTGCGACCTGGTTGTATCCGAATACAGCGTAGCCGTTCACATTGTTGTTGATGCCGTACACACCAACGCCCGTGCTGCTGTTGCTGCCAAGCACGCCCTGGCCGGTTGCAGTATTTTCACCGTAGAGACCTGCGAACGCGCCCGTACTGTAGCCGTTGATCGGGTAATCGGTCTGGTTGGCGATCGAGTTGATCGCACCAGCAGATCCGGTTCCGTAAACCGAAAAAAGGTCGCCCGCCTGCGCAGTCGTCCTGTTGATCATCGCCTGGGGCGTGGTGAGGAAACGCATTCGCTCGTTCGTTGCGAGGGTGCCGTTCGTTTTTACGACGAAGGCCTGCGCATCATTCGTGCCGATGTAGTTGGTGCCCGCTATCGTTCCGGTATTCCCCGTTGTGAGCCACGCCGCATTTGTCGACGTGATCGTTGAAGGAATCGAAGTCGCGATCGAGATCGTTCCGTTGGTGTTGTAGGTTACACTGTTGATCGTCCACGTCGGGCCGGTGGGGCCGGTTGCGCCTGCTGCCCCTGTCGGACCTGCGGGACCTGCTGCTCCTGCAGCGCCTGTGGGACCGGCGGGGCCTGCCGCACCGGTAAGTCCTGTCGGGCCTGTCGCACCGTTTGCACCGTTAGCGCCTGCAGGACCTGTCGGGCCTGCAGGGCCTGCTGCACCGGCAGCTCCTGTGGGACCGGCGGGGCCTGCCGCACCGGTAAGTCCTGTCGGGCCTGTTGCACCTGCCGCACCGGCAGCTCCTGTGGGACCTGCAGGACCTGCAGCACCGGTAAGTCCTGTCGGGCCTGTTGCACCTGCAGCACCGTTAGCACCTGAGGGGCCGGTAGGACCGGCTGGTCCGGCTGCGCCTGTAAGACCAGTGGGGCCTGCAGGGCCTGTCGCACCTGCTGCTCCCGCTGCGCCTGTCGGGCCTGCAGGGCCGGTCGCGCCGTTAGCGCCGGCAGCGCCGGCAGCACCCGTCGGGCCTGCAGGACCGGTTGCGCCGTTAGCACCGTTAGCTCCTGTGGCACCTGTAGCACCATTAGTTCCGTTCGTGCCGGCAGCGCCCGTCGGGCCAGCAGGCCCTGTCGGACCTGTAGGGCCTACGCCAAATCCTGTCGGACCAGTAGGACCTGTCGGACCGGTTGCGCCATTTGTTCCATTCGTTCCTGCTGCGCCTGTGGGACCAGTTGCGCCTGCTGCGCCTGTCAATCCTGTCGCGCCCGAAGGACCAGCTGCGCCTGTCGCGCCCGCCACGCCGGTAGCCCCTGCTGCGCCCTGGCAGTCGAGCGCATCGAAGTTGCTGTCGCCGTTGATGTCTTCTGCCGGATCATTTACACCGTTATTGTTCAGATCCCAGCAATGCAAACCTGTAGGGCCTGTAACACCGGTTGCGCCTGCAGCTCCCGTTGCGCCTGCAGCACCTGCCGCGCCGGCACAATCGAGCGCATCCCAGTTGCCGTCGCTGTTGACGTCTTCGGCTGCGTCGTTCACGCCGTTACCGTTGGTGTCCCAGCAACTGATGCCGTTGGAGCCTGTGCTTCCCGTCGCGCCGGTCGGACCTGTTCCTGCCGTTGCCGAGCACATGTTCTGCCACGTTGCCGTTGCGGTGATGTAATAGAAAAAGCAATCGAAGTTGGTGTCATACACGAGCAGACCGTTTGCCGGTGTGACGATTGCAAGACGTTGTGCAGTGGTCATCCGCGGGACGAGAACGCCCTGCGTGGTGGACTGCATGTCGAGGATGGAAGTGGCGTCAGGCGTTGTGGTGCCGATGCCGACGTTGTTGGGCTGGGCATTCATGCACAACACCAGGAACAACAGGCTTCCGGTAAGCGTAAGTAATTTTTTCATGGCTCTTTTGCAGCGGGTTCGTTCGGTCTTTGTCAGGAAAGCAAAAGTAACCCAAAAGCCATTAAAAACAAATCCCGTAAGCGTATGAGCTCACGGGATTTACAGTTCTGAAACGGTTTGAAGTTTAGCGGGGTTTTGCGGCCGGTGATCGGCGGCGGAGCTCCGGTGTTTGCTGCGGTTGTGTTGCAGCGGGCGGATCTACGCGTTTAGCCTCCGGTGTTCCGGCAGATTGTTTCCGGGCAGTGCCGGGGGCCGCGCTTTCCATGCGTGCGGGCTTTGTTCCGGGAGCAATTGAATCGGCGGATGGGGCCGGGGCCTGCTGATCCTGCGCGGACAGATCCGCTGCCGCGGCCAGGAGCAATACGCCCGCCAGGAGAACGATCTTCTTCATCACTGGATAACGGATAAAGTGAGATGGTCGGAATCCGGGAAGCTTGCTGCGCTGATGACGGCTGTGTACGTGCCGAAAATGCCATCCCTTGCAGCCTGCACCTGCAGCGTGTACGTGTTGCCGATCACGAGCCCGGTCATTACTTCTGAGTATGCACAGCTCCACGTGGTGATCGTTCCGGTAATATCATCGTAGTTCTGGATCTTTTCCATCGTGCCGCCGACGTTGGTTGCGGTGGTTGTATTCCGCACCCTGAACATCACGTAAGACATGGAGTTCGTGTAACCATAGCCCGATGCTGAAAGCATAACAAGCGCCGTGGTCTTGGTAGCGGTAAACGTAACCGACATCCCCGGCACGTTGGTATAGGCGGCCGTTGTAACGTTATAATCCGCCGCAAGTGAAACACTGCTGACGTTTGCTGTCTGGCCTGTAGGTCCCGTCGGGCCTGCAGGGCCTGCTGCTCCTGCGGGACCTGTTGCGCCGTTTGCACCAGCGGGACCGGTTGCTCCGTTTGCACCTGCAGGGCCGGTCGGGCCGGCAATACCTGTCGGACCAGCAGCTCCTGCGGGGCCTGCAGGGCCTGTTGCGCCTGCGGGGCCAGTGGCGCCTGCTGTTCCTGTCGGGCCTGCGGGACCGGGATCACCTGACGGGCCGGAAGGACCTGCGGGGCCGGTTGCTCCTGCTGTTCCTGTCGGACCTGCGGGGCCGGGGTCACCTGAAGGGCCTGAAGCGCCCGTTGCGCCTGCGGGGCCAGCTGCGCCCGTCGCGCCTGCACAATCGAGCGCATCCCAGCTGCCGTCGCTGTTCACGTCTTCACCCGGGTCGTTGATGTTATCGCCGTTTAAATCCCAGCAATGAATGCCGGTCGGGCCTGTAGCACCTGCGGGGCCTGCAGCTCCCGTGGGTCCCGTCGGTCCGGTGCTGGATGACGACGTGCACATGTTTTGCCACGATGTTGTTGCAGCGATGTAATAAAAGAAGCAATCGAAATTCGTGTCATACACGAGCAGCCCGTTTGCCGGCGTGACGATTGCAAGCCGTTGCGCAGTTGTCATGCGGGGAACCAGGACGCCCTGCGTAGTCGATTGCATTTCGAGTACAGAGCTTTGGTCAGGGGTTGTGGTTCCGATACCTACGTTGTTGGTCTGGGCGTTCATGCACAGGACAAGCAGGAATGCGCTTCCGGTAAGGGTAAAAAGTTTTTTCATGGGAAGGGTAAAAACGTCAGTTGCGTTTGCTGCCAACAAAAATAGCAAAATTGGCGAGAAAAGCAAATGCCGTGAAGCATAGGTTCACGGCATTTGCAAAATGGGGGCGAGCTGATTATCGCGGTCGTGCAACCGCTGGCGCCGGTTGAGCTGCGCGCGGCTGTGTGCGCGGATCCGGTGCAGGCTGCGGCTGAGGTGCCGGCGTTTGCTGCTGCTGTTGAGGTTGCACTGCACCCTGTCCCTCCTGGATGGGCTGTGCGCTTTCACCAACCGGGCGGGCCTGGAAAGTTTCTGCAGGAACGCCTACGAAATAGCTGAAGCCTGCCGGCATCGGCGTAGGACGGTAATTGCGTTTGCGTTCTTCCTGGAATCGCACATTCTCGTAGTAATCGACCGGCGGCGGCGGAGAATACTGCGCATATTCGCGCGTATCGCCCGGGCCCCATACGGGGTCGTTGCCGAAACGGTGATCCTGGAAGTTCTTGCGTTTCGCCATGATGCGGTAGGAGAAGCTCACGTTCGATTGACCGCTGTTCTTTTCTTTCACCGTGAACGAAGTCGTTCCGGGAACAACGTACACGTCGTTGCATTCACCCTGCACCTGCACGAACACTTCCATGGGATGTTCTTCGTCGATCACAACAGTCTCAAGGAAAAGCGGGTCGAGCTCGACTGTAACTTCGCCATTCACGAGCTGGCCGTGACCGATATCTTCAAACCACACTTCAGGCGATTCCGTGACATACAGCAACTGGTTGCCTTTGCTGGTAGCGACAGAGGCGGATTTCGTACCGTTCACGACTACGTGGTTACCATTAAAATAACCGCTGTAGTTCGTGTTATTCGCAACCCAGCCGACAACTGCAATGTCGTTGTTGCCGGCAGGAATACCACCGCCAAAACCGACACCTACGACACCGAGACCGAAGTGCTGAACACCGTCATACGTTCCGTAAACACCGATACGCTGGTTGCCGGAGATGTTGGGATCGCTATAACCTTCAACGCCGATTGCAGGAGCTGTGCCTACAGTAGAATAATTTCCGCCGAACACACCGATGCCGATTCCCGCGCCGAGCACATTACCTGTAACACCGTTACCTGTACCTGCGCTCACGTTGTTACCGTAAACACCCGAACCGTTGCCGAGACCCTGGTAAGCGCCTTCGATTGCAGAATAGTTGGAAATGCTGGGGTTCTGGACGGCGCCGTAAACACCGCTACCGTTCTGCGTGGTGTAACCGTTCACAGCCCACGGGAAAGTTGCATTGCCCACAGCGTTCATCAGGTCGCCCGCAAGCGCCGTGGTGGTTGTTCCGACGAAGAATTCACCCAGGTTCGAGTAACGCCCGCGAACAACGTTGTTCGTGTAAAAGTCTACGTGGTTGTTGCTGAGCGTACCAAATACCCCGGTGGCGGCCAGCGTGTTGCCGCCCACCAGCCAGGCCTGTGTCGTAGTTGTTACCGGGCCGCCTGAACCAACAGTGCCGTTTACGGTCAATGTGCCATTGGCGTTGAAGGTCGGGGTGGTCAAAGTCCATGTGGGACCGGTCGGGCCGGTTGCTCCCGCCGCGCCTGCAGCTCCTGTCGGACCTGCGGGACCCGCCGCGCCTGCAGCTCCTGTCGGACCTGCGGGACCGGCTGCACCGGCAGCTCCTGTCGGACCTGCGGGACCCGCCGCGCCTGCAGCTCCTGTCGGACCTGCGGGACCGGCTGCGCCTGCAGCTCCTGTCGGGCCTGTCGCTCCGTTTGCCCCGTTAGCCCCTGAAGGGCCGGTAGGACCAGCCGGGCCAGCTGCGCCTGTAAGACCAGTCGGGCCGGCAGGGCCTGTGGCTCCTGCAGCTCCCGCTGCGCCTGTCGGACCTGCGGGACCTGCTGCACCTGTGGCGCCATTAGCGCCCGCAGCGCCCGTCGGACCAGCAGGGCCGGTAGCGCCGTTAGCTCCATTTGCACCAGTCGGGCCGGTCGCACCGTTTGTGCCGTTCGTGCCTGCAGGGCCTGTCGGACCTGTGGGCCCGATACCGAATCCTGTGGGGCCGGTGGGACCTGTCGGGCCAGTTGATCCATTGGTTCCGTTCGTACCGTTCGCGCCTGCTGCGCCTGTGGGACCGGTTGCGCCGTTCGCTCCGTTCGCGCCTGTGGGGCCGGTCAATCCTGTTGCACCCGCGGGGCCTGCCGGACCTGCAGGGCCTGTAGAGCCTGCAACACCGGTAGCGCCCGGTGCCCCTGCTGCGCCCTGGCAGTCGAGCGCATCGAAGTTGCTGTCGCCGTTGATGTCTTCTGCCGGATCATTTACACCGTTATTGTTCAGATCCCAGCAATGCAAACCTGTAGGGCCTGTAACACCGGTTGCGCCTGCAGCTCCCGTTGCGCCTGCAGCACCTGCCGCGCCGGCACAATCGAGCGCATCCCAGTTGCCGTCGCTGTTGACGTCTTCGGCTGCGTCGTTCACGCCGTTACCGTTGGTGTCCCAGCAACTGATGCCGTTGGAGCCTGTGCTTCCCGTCGCGCCGGTCGGACCTGTTCCTGCCGTTGCCGAGCACATGTTCTGCCACGTTGCCGTTGCGGTGATGTAATAGAAAAAGCAATCGAAGTTGGTGTCATACACGAGCAGACCGTTTGCCGGTGTGACGATTGCAAGACGTTGTGCAGTGGTCATCCGCGGGACGAGAACGCCCTGCGTGGTGGACTGCATGTCGAGGATGGAAGTGGCGTCAGGCGTTGTGGTGCCGATGCCGACGTTGTTGGGCTGGGCAAATGCAATACCGCTCAACAACAAGCTGCTTCCGAGTAACGTAAGAAGTTTTTTCATGGGTCTGAAATGATGGTAATGGGTGGCAGGTCGGCAACAAATATAGAAGAATGCGTGAGAGAAACAAATTTATGTGGCCCCGGAAATCAGCATTAACGGGTGTTGCGGGATGCGCGGTCAGCGTTTCGGTTGCTTCCTGTCGTCCGCTTTTCCTGTTCCCGGTGAGGCGGGCAGCCTGGCATCGGCAGCATTTGCAGGCCCGGTTGCATCTTTGGCGGATGAGCTTGTTGTGCCGGTTGTATCGGCAGGCTGTATTTCTGCGGGTGAGGTTGCAACATCACGTGATGCGCTGGCAGGCTGTCCCTGGGCGGCCTGCGCGTCTGCCTCCTGCACAATCGCAAAAAACAGGGAGGTGATAAAGAAGATTTTTTTCATAGTCCCGTTAATTATAAATCACCATAATGTTCATTACGCCCTGCATCACCGTTGTGTTGTTCCCCCCGATCGTCGCGGGAGAACCGGCGATCCAGCGTCCGCGCACATCGAACGTGTACGTTCCCGCGGGTAATGTCAGCGTGCATTCCATCGCCCAGTATTCGAAACACGTAACAAGGTTCTGCGGCGCGGCGGCGCCCATGTTCAGCGCAGTAAGCCGCTTGAAGCCTCCGTCCGGCAACAGCGCGGCGTTGTTCCACAATGCAACGTCAACGATCGACCCGCCGTCGAGCGTCAGTGAATTGGTCTGTACACCGCCATTCGAGCTGATCACAACTTTGGCCGGTGCCGTGAGCGTGATCGTTCTCGAAAGTCCCGGCAGGATGGCCCACACGTTCGTGGAGACGGGAACACCGGCAATTTCGGCGTCGAAATACGTTTCGTTGTAAAGCCCGGCCGGGCCGGTAGGGCCTGCCGGACCAGCAGGGCCCGTTGCTCCGTTTGTTCCCGCAGGACCGGTCGCGCCGTTTGCACCCGCGGGGCCTGTCGGACCAATAGCGCCGGGATCACCTGAAGGCCCGGAAGGTCCTGCTGCGCCCGGATCGCCGGAAGGTCCGGTTGCGCCTGCCGGGCCTGCTGCACCGGTAGCGCCCGCACAATCGAGCGCGTCCCAGATGCCGTCGCTGTTCGCATCTTCGCCCGGGTCGTTGATGTTATCGCCGTTCAGGTCCCAGCAATGAATTCCTGTTGGCCCGGTTGCACCCGTTGGACCCGCAGTTCCCGCCGGGCCTGTCGGTCCGGTACTGGAGGTCGACGTGCACATGTTTTGCCACGATGTTGTTGCGGCGATGTAATAAAAGAAGCAGTCGAAACTGGTGTCGTAAACGAGCAGCCCGTTTGCAGGTGTGGCGATGGCAAGCCGCTGCGCGGTTGTCATGCGGGGAACCAGCACGCCCTGCGAGGAAGATTGCACGTCGAGCGCGGAAGATGCGTCCGGTGCGGTGGTTCCGATACCGACATTGTTGGGCTGTGAAAAAGCAACTTTGCAAAGGCAAATACACACCGCCAATGCAATTGTACGGTTGAGCTTGCTCATGGGTGAATGTTTGGTTGCCGGCTTTATCAAATATAGAATAATCTGGCAGACAAACAAATACCGGCTCACCAGGATTACTACCCATGAAAAAAGCCCTCATGTTCATGAAGGCTTTTTTAAGTGAAAAAAATTTTCTTAACGAAGCAGGTTGACGTGGCCGACGTACACTTTTCGCAACCCGTCCGGGTCCATCGTGGTGATCTTGTACACGTAAGTGTCGACCTGGCAAAGACGGGAAGTTCCCTGCACAGTGCCGTCCCACCCGCCCGGCCATGCCGTGGTCTGGTAGATCAGGTTGCCCCAGCGATCGAAAATGTACATGGTGAAATTGTCGGGATTGGCGCCGATGCCTTGCGGGAAAAACAGGTCGTTCTGACCGTCGCCGTTCGGTGTAAATGTGTTCGGGATGAAGAGCGCATAATCTTCCTGCACCACGATCGGCATCGTGACCATGTCCTGGCAGCCATACTGGTTGGTGACGATCAGCTGCACGTTGAAAACTCCAGTGTCCTGGAATGCGTAGGTCGGATTCTGCAACACGGAAGCGGAGTCATCATCGCCGAAGCTCCAGATCCATGACGATGCCCCGGTGGAAAGATCGGTGAACGTCACGATATTGTTGAGTGCGGTTGCCGGCTGCGGGAGCGCGCTGAAAGCCGCGGTGGGCAAGGGCCATACGGTTACATAGTTGAGCAGCGTTGTCGATCCCACGCAGCCGATGTTGTCCGTCACCGTTGCCGATACATCATATGTGCCAGCGGTCGTGAAGCAGAACGTAGGATTGGCCAGCGACGATGTTCCGAGGCTGCTTCCGAACGTCCATTCGATCGATCCGGTGTTGGGCGTGTTGTTGATGAACGTTACGCACAATGGTTCGCAACCGGTCGTTGCAGTTGTCGCCGAAATGTTCACGACCGGGTTCGGGTTTACCGTCACGGTTACCGTACTGGAGTCGGGAGGCGTGTTGCAGCCGTCGGTGATGATCACAGTATAGGTTGTGGTGGACACTACGGTCGTGTTCACGCTCTGTCCGGTCTGGTTGAGCGGAAGCCAGGTGTACGTGTAAACACCATTACCGCCGCCGCCGGCAGCCGTGAGCGTTACGGGAGTGTTTGCGCAGACGGTGATGGCTGGCATTGCCTGCACGGTAAGCGGCGGGCTAACTGTTACGGTAACGGTCTGGCTCGGTGAAATGCAGTTGTTCGCGTCCACGGAATACACTGTGTACACCGTCGTTACAATCGGCGACACGGAAATATTCTGCGTGGTCCAGTTGTTCGTCCCGTCCGTCCAGAAATATTGGTAGCCCGGAGTTCCTCCGTTGGCACCCGCAGTAAGGTTCGCCGTTTGGCCGATGCAGATCGTTTGCGAAGTTCCGGCTGCGAGTGTCAGCGCGGGGGGCTCTGTAATCGTCACGGTGGTGGAATCGATGCAGCCGTTGTCGTCCGTCATCACCACGGTGTACGTTCCCGGGCAGATGCCTGTGGCCGTATCAGCCGTCTGGGAAGGTGAAGTGTTCCACACGAATGTGTAAGGAGCCGTTCCGCCGGCAGCAACTGCGATGGCTGTTCCATCACACGCGCCGTTGCAGGTTACGTTCGTCGAAGACGAGATGTTTACCACAGCTCCCGGCGTATTCGGCACGTTCACGCAAAGCGTATCGCCGCAACCGTTCGCGTCATACACATACACGCAAACGTTGCCCGGGGGAAGGTTATTCTCCGTCAGCCCGCTGCCGCCGGATGCCGGCCAGAGGATCGTGTAAACGTTACCCGTAAACGGCGTGCCCCCGCTGATGGAGATCGTCACCGATCCGTCATTCTGCCCGCAGTTTGCCGTGGAAATATTCGTTGTCTGTACCAGGAGCGCCGTGGGTTCGTTGATCGTTATGTTCGCCGTCGCCGTGCAGCCGATCGCGTCGGTGACGGTGACGTTGTAATTCCCCGCGCAGAGACCTGTCGCAACCTGGTTCGTTGTTGCATTCGACCACGCGTAGGTGTACGGCGTATAACCTCCCGAAGCATTGGCCGTGGCTGTTCCGTTGCATGCGCTGAAGCAGCTGACGTCGGTGGAAGTAATGTTCACCGTAAGCGGCTGTGATGCGACATAAACAATTGCCGAATCGTAGCCGATGCAACCGTTCGCGTCGGTGACGGTAACGGTGTATTGCGTGGTTACGGTCGGGCAGGCCTGCGGGTTGGCGATGTTCGCCGGACCTGTTATCGATGCGGTCGGCGCCCACGAATAGGTGACACCTCCGCTGCCTTGTAACGTAGTACAACTACCCGCGCACACGGTATCATCTGGACCTGCGCTCGCAGTCGTCATCTGTGTTACGAATACAACAACCGTATCCGTTCCGGTACAATTCGGGGCCGTCGCTGTCACGATGTAGATCGCAGTCCCGGTCGGGCAAACCGATATCGTTTGTGTATTTCCGACATTGACGCCGCTGGGATAAATTTGCCATGAATAGCTTGTTGCGCCTGCGGCATTGCCTGTCAGCGTCGCGCAGTTGCCCGCGCAAATGCTCTGGTCGGGGCCGGCGGCGACTGTCAGGGTGGTCACGGTCACGACGACCTGGTCGGATGAGCTTCCGATACAGCCGCCACTTACAGTCGCCGTATATGTCGTTGTGGTTGTCGGTGAAACAGTGATGCTCGGCCCTGTACCTACGAGAGTTGCCCCGATATACCACTGGATCGGGTTGGTGGTGGAACTGAGAATAACAGGAGCATAAGGGATCGGTCCGACCGTGTATGTGTTTATCCCGGTTGGTGTGAAACGATATCCATCATTCGTAGCCGTCCATTGTGTCGGGAAGTTTCTTCCGGGAACAACAAATGCAATCGATCCTGCATTGTTCTGGATACCGTGGATGGCGCGCCCGTTATTCCATGAAGTACAAACGGGTTTGTTGGCAATGTGAGTTTCAATAATATTCGTGGTTTCGTAAAGCTGAATCTGGCTCGTGAATTGAAGGTTGGTGCATGAGAACATTGCAACCGAGCAGAATGCAATGACAAATACACGGTTAGGAGCCGTCCCCATCGTGGCATACGTGATCGTACCTCCTGAAGGGGGAAGAAGATCCTGCCAGGGGCACATGATCGTATTTGTAGGGTTAGCGGCCGACGGAATCGGGTTATTGATGCTCCAGGGAGAGAAGCCGTTAGCTGCAGCAAGATTGAACGTAATGTAATTGTTCGATGAGATCACGCACTGCGTGTAGGTATTTCCGAAGAAGGTAAAAGGAAAACCAATATTAATTACGCCTGTGTACTGGTCATCGGTCAAGGATACTGACGTGCCGGTCATTGAAGGGGGAAGTGTAGCTGTCAGCGTGGTCGATCCCGGAGAACATATCGTTACGTCGGGTCCGGCATTGATCTGACTCCATGCGGGGGCACACGGAAAAATGACCGCTAAAACCGTAAAGAATAAGAGTACGTGTCGTTTCATGTGCATGTTTTACCGCAGAAATGGTTTGCCGACACTTCATACGTTATATCAAAATTAGGATAAAGTGCGATTACTAGCAAATTAAATTCGTCCAATGTCCGTGTATTTCAGCCGCTTGCGAATATCCCGGAAATCCGGGTTAACGGCACGTATAAAATAAAAAAGGCCGTCCCTTTGCGGGCGGCCTTTTCAAAGAAAAAATGATTTTACCGGACGATGAATTTCGCGACTCCCGCCACATGACCGGGAGAATGGATTTTAACAAAATAAGTTCCCGGTGCCAGGCCTTTCGTGTCGACAACCAGCACATTTTCATTCCCCGTCGATTCCGCCACCGGCGCGTTTGACCATTTCACGGTTTGGCCGAGCGAGTTGATGAGCTGCGCGGAATATTGATTTTCTGCAGCCGGCTGCGCAGGAATTACCACGCGCACTTCATCGCCATCCGACGGGTTGGGGAAAACATCGAGGCGGGGCAGGCCGGCTTCGTGCTCTTCAATGCCCACCGCAGTGTAGCTGTAGCAGAGTGTAATGAAATCGTTGTTCGTCAGGTTCGCGCTCCGGCCCGTCACCCAGATGTCGCCGTTGTGTGTTGCCACCGCGTTGCCGGCATCGTCCTGGTTTGCGCCCACGTTGTCAAAACGCAGCACGTAAACCTGGTTGCCCGCCGGATCGTATTTCACCGTCGCAATATCGTACTGTGTCGACGTGCCTTTGCTGAAACCGGTCACGTAAACGCAGAGCGAATCGTCAAGCGCGATGCCGTATGCGCGGTCCTCGCCGTTGGTCACGTTGTTGTAGCGCGATGCCCACTGGAACGTTCCAGCAGAATTATATTTCACCGTGCAGTAATCGTTCGTCGCCGACGAAGAAGCCGTGATCCCTTGTCCTGTAATGATGATGTTGTTCAGCGAATCGATCACCATTCCATGTGGTTCTTCGAACGTATTTGCGCCATAATTGTAATTCTCGAACCACTGGAAATTTCCTGCAGCATCGTACTTCATGATGTAATAATCGTTCCCGTTCCCGGTAATGAAACCGTAGCCGATCACCACGATGTCATTGTTCCCGTCCACATCCACCAGCTTCGAATATTCATAACCATGCCCCGGGCTGTCGTAAACCCTCCTCCACTGCAAAGCCCCGCTGTTGTCGTATTTCAGCAACACCATGTCCGCGTTCGGCTGCGCGTTGTAAAACGTGTCCGAAGGTCCCGTCACGTAAACGTTGCCGCTCGCATCCAGCGCAATATCGCGCGCTTCATCGATAAAATTTCCCGGGCCGTCGTATACCTGCGCCCACTGCTGCGCTCCCGCCGAATTGTATTTGATCGTCACGAAATCGTATGCGTAATTGCTCGCCGTCTCATACCCGCACACGTAAACGTTCCCGCTCCCGTCGATCGTGATCGAGTTCCCCTGGTCGAAATTGTTGAACGACCCGTTGTAAAGCATTGCCCACTGCTGCACGCCGTTCGTGCTGTATTTGATCGTCGTAATGTCCGTTCCCGAGCTCAGGCTGCGACTGTAACCCACCACGTAGCAATTTCCCGCTGCATCCACCACCACCTGGCGCCCTTCGTCATTGTCTGCGCCCGTTCCGTCGAAGCTTTGCAGCCACAGCTGCTGCCCCGACGGGCTGTATTTGATCGTCACAATGTCCAGGTTCCCCGCATTATTGAAGCCCGATCCCGTGACGTAGGAATTTCCCGATCCATCCACCGCGATCGAAACCGCTTCGTCCGCATTGTCCGGCGGTCCGTTGTAACGTTGTCCCCAGAGCACTGCCGGTTGTGCAGAAACCTGCTGAATTATAATTGTGAAAAAAAAGAGGGTGAGTAGGCGTGAGATCATGGCTGGTAAAATGTTTACGAGTTTGTGAGGTACACGAAGATAAGACGTTGGTTCTGTTTGAAAGAATGATTTTTTCAAAAAGAAAAAAGAGTTCCAGGAGCGGCGCACTTGTTCATCAAATTCCCTGTGTACCTGCTTTCGCTATTGCACGGCAAATCGCTCAATCAGGGCTAGTGAAGTTCCCCCTGCTCAATAAGTATCCGCGTAATTTCCGCG
>CBIHOC010000043.1:0-41672 GCA_966211705.1 uncultured Chryseobacterium sp. | reverse complement strand
ACCGACAACTGACAACCGAAGCGGCGCAGCCGCGACCGACAACCCCGGACAACCGACAACTTTTTCATTCACTCACTCATCAAAACAAAACTCAACTATGAAAATCGGCGTATTCGGAACGGGCGTGGTCGGCAAGACCATCGCGTCAAAGCTGGCCGGCCTCGGTCACGAAGTGAAAATGGGATCGCGTTCGGCGACCAATGAAAATGCGGCGCAATGGGTTGCGTCAGCGGACGGGAAAGCTTCGCAGGGAACGTTTGCGGAAGCCGCCGCATTCGGCGAGATCCTGTTCAACTGCACAAAAGGCGACGCTACGCTCAACGTGCTGGAGCTTGCCGGTGCGGACAACATGAACGGAAAAATTCTCGTGGACATTTCCAACCCGCTTGATTTTTCCAAAGGAATGCCGCCCACGCTGTTCATCTGCAACGACGATTCCCTCGGCGAAACGGTGCAGCGCACGTATCCCGGCGCGCATGTCGTGAAAACGCTCAACACGATGAACTGCGGTCTGATGGTAGACCCGTCGCTCGTGAAAGGCGATCACACGGTTTTCCTCAGCGGGAATGATGCCGGCGCAAAAGCGGAAGTGAAAAAAATGCTCGCGTCGTTCGGGTGGGCGGAAAAAAACATGATCGACCTGGGCGACATTTCCACTGCGCGCGGAACGGAGCAGCTCCTGCCGATCTGGATCCGGCTGTGGGGCGCGCTGGGCTCGCCGAATTTTAATTTCCACATCGCACGGTAACGCGGTCTTGAGAATGCAAAAGGAAAAGCGACAGTAAACAAGAGCTGTCGCTTTTCCCGGTTCTCCTGTTACACGGGCGGACTTATTTTTCTATTCTACCCGTACGATCATCCTTCTACCTGTCCATTGCTCCGAGATCACTTCAATAAAATAAGCGCCCGCGGGCAGGCCGGTCATGAGCAGCTCCAGTGAATAGACGTTGCCTTTTTCCGCGATGCCGTCGAAAAGGATTTGCACCGGCTGGCCCTGCATGTTGTAGACCATCACTGTCGCTGGTCCGTCGGCGGTAACGGTAAAATTCACAGTTGCGTTATCACTGGCCGGGTTGGGAAATACCGTTAATGTGTTCTGGCTTTCCGGCGTGTCGAAGCTGCCGTAACGCGTTCCGCATTTTGCTTTCAGCTTGAACACGGCCTGGTCGGAGAAACCGGGATTCAGTTGGGCGGGACAAACAACACCGGGGGTTGTCGGGAAATCGACGGAATTTGTAGTGCCGTTCACTACCACGTTGCTCCCGGAGTTAGGATCCACTGCTATTTTCGGCATTCCCTGGTCCTGGTCCGAGCCGCCGATATAGGTGGAGCCGCCGCACGCAAACGATCCGCCGTCGCGAATAATGTGCGAGACGAAAATGTCATTGCTCCCGCTGAGTGTGGGATCCAGCGTGTTCACCGTGACCGGGAAATTGCTGCTGTAAGTAACGCCCGAAACGAACGCTTCACCGGCAGGGTTGACCGCAATCCCATATCCCAGGTCCGATGACGATCCGCCGAGGTAGGTCATATACCATAAATTATTTCCTGATGTTTTGAATTTCCCTGCGAACGCATCGTTGCTTCCTCCGCCGAATAGTGGCTGTATAGCGTTTGCCGTAACCGGGAAGTTCCCGTTTGTATAGCCGGTGACGAAAGCTTCAAGAGCGCTGTTCACATCGATGTCCCACCCGATGTCATCACCGGTCCTGCCGAGATAGCTGGAATAAATAAGAGCTGTTCCACCCAGGTTTAACCGCGTGACGAACGCATCGGATGAGCCTCCGCCGAAAGTGGATTGGTAAACGCCCGGGGTAGTGGGAAAGTTCGTGCTGCTGGTGGCGCCTGCGACAAAAACGTCGCCCGAGCTGCTGAGCATGATCCCCTGTCCCTGGTCGTTCATCGAGCCTCCGAGAAAAGTGGAGAACGACAATGAGCTCCCGATCACATCCAGCTCCGTGACGAATGCATCCCCGTTCCCGTTGTATGTTCCCTGGTAAACGCCGGGAGTAACCGGGAAGTTGGGAGACCCTGTAACGCCCGTCACATAAGCTTTACCTGTCGTTTTGTTGACGCTGATCCCTGTGCCCCAATCGGTGTTTTGTCCGTCCAGCAGCGTGGAGTAAGCGAAGAACGTCCCGGATATGTCGAGCTTGGCAACGAAACCGGCAGTGACCTGGCAGGGGCCCGGCTGGAACGCGCCGGGTGTGGTGGGAAAATTTGCAGACAACGTCTGGCCTGTTATATAAGGATATTGCGCATTGTCCACGTCGATCGCCAGCGCGATGTCGATATTCGATCCGCCGAAAACGGTGGAATAAATGATGGAGGAAGCGTTGGGAGCCAACCTGGTCACGAAACAATCGAGCAGTCCCTGGTATGCTCCCGAAGTGATCGGGTAAGACGCGTCGCTGTAGCCGCAGATATAGACGCTTCCCGTGTTGTCTATTGCAATGGACCACGAGAAATTGTTCTGCATGATATTCGGTCCCGTGCTTCCGATATACGTTCCCCATACATAAATGAACGGATCGATCACCACGTCGTAATCACGATCGTAGTTTCCGACAACCCGGAACCCGAAGCTCTTGTCGCTGCGCAAAACATATTCGACACGCACTTCTTTTTTCCGCCCGCCGATCACCTGGTAACTGTACGGCTTCAACTCCTGGTAGCTGCCCCAGTCGTGCGTGATCTCGAGATTGCCGTTCTCAAGGATGTTCAGCTTTTGAATTCCGTCATACGCCAGTTCGGTTTCCTGCAGGTCGAATCCCGGGTGAAGGATCACATCATATTTCAACCCGCCGTCGTTCCTGTAGTAACGAATATCGGTTTGCCGGTAAATGTTTTCATAGACCAGCTCTTCGCATTGCGGCACGTGAACGAACTGCTTGTCTGCCGCAGCGCCGTAGAGAAAATTATGGATGCCGGCTGTTTCGTTGACCGTACGGATCTTCGCGCCCGGCGAGCTATTCAGGAATTGCATGTTCCAGACCAATCCTTCGCGCTGAATGTTCTGTGGCGACAACATTGATTCCTGCGGATCTTTTTCGCCGATGTTCCTCGACGTACAGAAGCTCACGCCGTTTTCCAGGAAACGGGCCGAACCGTTCCCGAAGGAAGAACTGAAAAGAATGCCAGGCGCCCATTGGCCCATGTTCCTGAGAAAAGGCTGGTCTTTAAGAATTGAAGTGAGAGCAGCGTCCTGAGGAAAGGCTGTTTCTTTTTCCTGCGCGGTCAGCATGCACGATGCCGCGATGGCCAGGAATGTTGTGATGATTTTTGTCGGTTTCATTGTGTAGGGGTTTTGTGCAGGTAAAAAGGGTTATGGTTTCTTTCATGCAATTTAAGTTATACATGATATTATCAACATGTCGTTTATTCAACGGTCAATCCGGCGAGTAAAAGGGGGAAAGAAATTATTTTTTGGTAAAAGCGGATGAACAAAATCCCGAAAGATTGCTGGCCGGGCACCGGCAATCCTTCGGGATTTTAACGTATCCGTATTATTTCAGCTTTTCCGCTTGTAGAAATAATCTTCCCCGTTCGCAGTAATGACCAGCTGATCGCCTTCCATGCGATACGCGAAGCTGATCTTTTTGCCTTTGCCGGACTGCGTGGAAGATTCGGACAATGTTGCTGTAATATTCGCGCCATCCGTCCACGCCACGAAACGCGACAGGCCGCCGTAGCCTTTGTCCTCGCTGTACGTCAACGCGCCGAAGGACAATTCCGTTCCGGCCGACAGGCGGATGTACGTCCACTGCTGGTCGGGGAAAGGCATGTACGGATTCCCCACCGGGTCTTTCACCCATTCCCAATCCCCCACCGCAAGATCTTTCGCATCAAGCTGGCGGAACTTTGCGGATTGCGCAGCGGTGATGCAGAGCGCCAGCACAGCCAAAACCAATACCGGAAAGGTTTTCAAAGCGAGCAGTTTTTTCATTTCAGAAAACTTTATCGATGAGCGATTTTGATTCTTTCACCAGGCTGTCGGTGTTGAGGTCCGGCACGGCCAGCGCACCTTTGAACGGCGTGCGTGTCATCCGCATGAATTCCTTCCCGGCTGCGGTGTTGTTCATGTTCTTCACCGGCTTCGATTCCCGGATGACGTGATAAAAATATCCTCCGCCGATTTTCAGAATAGCCAGCTTGTCGGAGAAGCTGTTCAGCGCTTTCCCGTTTTCCCGCGATTCGATGTAGCCGCGTGTTTCTTTCACCGCTTCCAGCTCGTCCTTCGTAAGCGCCTTGCTGGCTGCGAGCTTGTCGAGGTACCTGATCGCATCGTCTTTCTTTTCTTTTTTGATGGCGACATACGCGCCTGCCGACCACGTGGCTTCGTTGTCGAGCCCGCCCGCTTCCGATTCTTTGATGAATGTTTCAAGATCATCCAGCGCATCTTCCGCTTTGCCGTCCATTTTTTCCCGCGACAATCCGCGCAGGAGATACGCGATGCCATGCAGCTGGTGCCACGCCTGTTCCGGTGTAACCGCGTTTCCGTTCGCGTCGACCATCGGCCACGGATTTTTCAGCAAATAATCTTTCTCTTTTTCCGTCAGCGCGATCAGCTCGTCCGCCGATTTTTCCGCGTGGTACGGGAAACTTTCTCTGAGGTAAAGCAGCGAGCGCCCGGCTTTGGCGATGAGCTTCATGTCCACGCTGCCGAGCGCGTCGTCGTTCGTGCGGGAAAATTCATACAGCGGAAGCTCGGAAGGCGTGCCGGGCGTGGAGATCCAGATGCCGCCGAGCATGAGGTGCTCTTCATTCTCGTTAAGCAGGTCGCTGACGAACGGTTTCGATGAATGCGCAGCGCCCGACAAAACGTAGTCGATGTTCTCGAGCACCGTGGGAAGGCTGTCTTCATCCGTTTTCGCCAGCAGCGTCACCGATGAAGCCACGTCCTTCGTGGTCCTGATCATCGCCAGCGGATCACGCATGAGCGCCGAATCGCCGCCGATCATTGCGTAACCCACAGCGGTTAACACGCTCAATCGCGCCCGGTCGAACGCCGGATCTTTCCCCGCCGCCGCCGTTCCGCGCAGGGAAACCTTGAACGCCTTGTACGCATCAAGCTTCACATCCGCGATGCGTTCCGTGATCTCGCGCTTCTCCTTTTCCATCGGATCTTCTTTGGAACAGGAAATGAAGGTGGCAAGGAAAAGGATCAGGGAGAGGACGAAGAGTTTCTTCATGATCGGAGTCGTGGATGTGCGGATATGCGGATGTGCAAATGTGCGGATATGCGGATGTGCAAATGTGCAGATGTGCAGATGGAAGTATTCTTTGAAAGAATAATCGTTCAACACAGGCGCAACGTTTCCGGAAAGTTAAGTTTTTCCGCTCATTCCTGGTTTATCCCTGCACATTTGCACACCCGCATATCCGCACATCATCTTGCGTATCTTTACATGATTTGAAAACGGCCTTGACGAAATTCCGTCTTGATATTGAATACGATTACGACTTCCTGGTGACGGGAATTTCCTGCCATGAGAAGCCTTACCGCCTTTGCTGGGCCATCAACCGGGCGCTGGGGCTGGATATGACGCTGTCGGAGCCGCTCACGATCGCGCTGAAAAAGAACGAAGCCCCTTCCGGGTTCCCGCTGTTTGTGCAGGAGAACCTGGAGAACGATACGACCGTGTTCCTCGTTTCCAACCGAACGCGGCAGGAAGAAACCGGCCTGCTGATCCCGGAACATCACCAGGCGGATTACTTTTTTATCGCGAAAGGTCCGTTCACCGATAACGACCACCGCGACATGCTGGCCGGGATCAAAGAAATTCCGTTCGTGCTGATGTCGTACCGCATCGACCCCGAAACATTAAAATCAAAGCAAAATTTTTTATTCTGACCTCCAAAAATGCAGTCAACAGAAAACACCGCCCACCGCGTACATTACAACCGCACAAAGATCGTAGCAACCCTCGGGCCGGCTTCCTCTTCCCCGGAAGTCCTCGAATCCATGGCCAAAGCGGGCTGCGACGTGTTCCGCATCAATTTCTCCCACGGTGATTTCAGCGCAGTGGAAGCGCTCGTTAAAAACATCCGCGACGTCAATACGAAGCTCGGCACGCACATTTCCATCCTCGGCGACCTGCAGGGCCCGAAGCTGCGCATCGGTGAAGTGGAGAACAACGGCGTGGAGCTGGTGGAAGGCGCGGAATTTATTTTCACCACGCATAAAATGGTGGGCAACGCCGGGAAAGCGTACATGACCTACCAGCAATTCCCGAAAGACGTAAAACCCGGCGAGATCGTGCTCATCGACGACGGCAAGCTGGTGCTGCGCGTGACGGCCACCAACGGAACGGATGAAGTGCGCGCAGTGGTCGTGCACGGCGGAACGCTGTCGTCGAAAAAAGGCGTGAACCTGCCCAACACGAAAGTGTCGCTGCCGTGCCTGACGGAAAAAGACATCAAAGATTTAGAGTTCGCGCTCCAGCAGCAGTTCGACTGGATCGGGCTTTCCTTCGTGCGTTCCGGCGCCGACATCATCGAGCTCAAGCACCTCATCCGCGAGATCAGCCCGAAGAGCAAGGCGAAAGTCATCGCCAAGATCGAAAAGCCGGAAGCGATCGTCGACATCGACAACATCATCCGTGAGACCGATGCGCTCATGGTCGCCCGTGGTGATCTCGGTGTGGAAGTGCCGATGCAGCGCGTGCCCGTGCTCCAGAAAATGCTCGTGCGCAAATGCCTCACCGCGTCGAAGCCCGTGATCATCGCCACGCAGATGATGGAAAGCATGATCAGCAACATCAGCCCCACGCGCGCCGAGGTGAACGACGTGGCCAACTCCGTGATGGACGGCGCCGACGCGGTCATGCTCAGCGGCGAAACGTCCGTCGGCCGCCATCCCGCGAAAGTGGTGGAGGCGATGACGAAGATCATCACGCAGGTGGAGGAAGAGCACAACATCTATTACGCCGAACGCGAAATATTTTTCTCGCTCGGCGAACGTTACCTCTCCGACAACATCTGCTATGCCGCCACGCAGCTCGCCCGCCAGGTCGACGCCACAGCGATCATCACCATGACGCATTCCGGCTACACGGCCCTGCGCGTATCCAGCTACCGCCCGAAAGCGAGCATCTTCGTATTCACCGATAATTACGCGATCCTTTCCCAGCTCAGCCTCGTCTGGGGCGTGCGCGGATTCTACTACGACAAGAACATCAGCACCGACCACACCATCGCCGACGTGAAGTTCATGCTCAAGAAAGACGGCTACGTGGTGAAAGGCGATTACATCATCAACATCGCCAGCATCCCGCTCAGCGAACGCGGCAAGACGAACATGATCAAACTGACGGAAGTGGATTAGCGTCTACGAATTATGAATTCAACACGCTATAGGTCTGCGGTTGTGATTTTGGACATTCGTTGAGCGACCGGGCAATTTGAAGTAGTATGACTTTTCTGAAAAACTTATTCGGAGGTTCAAAGAATCAAACCTCGCAACAACAATCGGGGCAATTATCTTTCGTTTCGATAAAACAGAAGATCTACCCGGCTATTAAATCAACTGCAGGAACCAAGCAAGCGCCGGGAGAACGTACAATTAATATTACCCAGCCTGATGTTCAACCGGTTTCAAAACCTTTGGTTGAAGATTTAGTGGTTTATTATTTAGTTGACCAGGGCCCTGTTTTTTCTGTACTCCTCCAAAAAGACCTGCCCGGCAATATATCTATTGATGAATTGCATGCGATTGCCTGTTCAAACCTGGAGCGAGATATTCAAGTAGATGTTCAGCAAACTACACACGGTCCATATGGTTTACTCGCTGGTGGGAATTATGAAGCGTCCATGATTTGTCTCACTGCGTTCTGGAAATCATTTTCGGATCACTTACAATCTAATCTTGTCGTAGCTATTCCTGCAAAAGATTTGGTATTTGTTGTTTCGGATAATGACCTGGTCAATATCAATAAGATAAAGGGAATGGTAACAGAAATTTTTAATGATGGCTCGAAATTGATTTCCCGGAATCTTTTTAAATTCAATAGAGCCGACGCGACATGGAACGTCTATAGGAATTAACTTTATCTCCGCCGACAAAGAAACACTTACTCAGACTCTCGAAAACAATTTGTTTCCTACCACGGATTCTCCAAATGCTCTTTCGTGAACGTCACATTCCGTTCCTGGAAATAACTTCCTTCCCTTTTCTTCTTCACGTACGTCCCTTCTTTCCCGAACACTTTTTTCAGCAACGCGGACGGAAACAGGATGAGAAAAAACAGCAACGTCAGTATCACCGTCGAGCTGATCTTGCCGAGGATCTCCGCCAGGCCCATCCAGCCGGTCGTGATCCACATGCTCAGCCACGGCAGGAAAAGACCGGTGACGCCAAAACCGATTGCCACGTACAGCGAATACTTGTCTTTGAAAATAAATTGCGCCACCACCGCCGCCACGGTGAGCACCAGCATGGTCTCGAGGATCTTCTTCCGGTCGCGGATCACCTGCATCAGAAAAGGGAATAGATGAACGGCGCGATCGCGCTTCCCCCGCCGAACACGAGCAATGCGCCCAGCAGCAGCAGCACGACGATGAACGGCGTCAGCCACCACTTTTTCCGTTCACGGAGAAATTTCCAGAGGTCGCGCAGAAGCTCCATGGAGAGGGGTGCGAATTACTGATATTACGAATATACGTTCCGATAGCTATCGGAATACGAATAACTGCGAATTACGCAATCCGGGCAGCGCCATCCGAACCATTCGCTTATTCGTAATTCGCACCCGCCCTCCTCAGTCGGTTTTGAACTGCGTTTTCCAGCTTTCGTCTTCGGCCCACGGCGTTTGCTCTTCTTTCAGGAACACGTACTCGTTCAGCACCAGCACATCCATTTTCGTGCGCATGAAGCAGGTGAACGCTTCTTCCGGCGTGTTCACGATCGGCTCGTTGCGCACGTTGAAGCTGGTATTGACGAGCATGCCGCTGCCGGTGAGCTTTTTTATTTCAGAAAGCAAGGCATGAAAACGCGGGTTTGTTCTTTTCGAAACGGTTTGAATGCGCGCGGAAAGATCCACGTGCGTGATGGACGGGAAAGCAGAACGCTGCACGTAAAGGCGCTCCATCATCTCCAGCTGTTCGTAGTTTTCCGGCAGCGGTTTGAGGTGCGCGCTTTTCACCTTGCTGATAAAAAGCATGTACGGCGAAGCATGGCCGGGCTCGAAAAAAAGATCGACATCTTCTTCCAGCACCGCGGGCGCGAACGGCCGGAAACCTTCACGGAACTTGATCCTGAGATTTAGCGTCTTCTGCATTTCCGGTGAGCGCGGGTCGGCCAGGATGCTGCGGTTGCCCAGCGCGCGCGGCCCGAACTCCATGCGGCCGTTGAACCAGCCCGTCACTTTTCCGCCGGTGATCACGCGTGCAACTGCTGAAACAAGATCGTTTTCATCTATGTACCGTGTCGCCTTCGCAGAAAATTTCCGGATGACTTTTTCAATGTCGATGTCGGAATAACGCGGTCCGAGGTACGAGCCTTCCAGCTGGTCCGCTTCGGTGGAGGAGACCGTCCGTTCTTTCCCGAAATAAATATGCTGCGCCGCATACGCCGCCCCCAGCGAGCCACCCGCATCGCCTGCCGCCGGCTGGATGAAGATGTTGCGGAAAATTTTCTCCGCCGAAAGTTTTCCGTTTGCCATGCAGTTCAATGCCACTCCGCCCGCCATGCACAGGTTTTCGGAATTCGTCAGCCGCTTCACCTCGCGCGCCATCCGCAGCACGATCTCTTCCGTCACTTCCTGGATCGCCAGCGCGAGATCGCAATGCGCCTGCGTGATCGGCGCTTCCGCCTCGCGTTTTTTTACCCCGAAAAGCTGCGACCATTTTTCATCGTTCACCATGCGCAATCCCGTGGCGTACGTAAATTGTTCCGGGTGCAGGAACAGCGAACCGTCGTTTTGCAGGTCGACCAGGTCGCGCAGGATGATTTCTTTGAAACGCTTCACCCGTTCCCCGCCATGCCCGCCGTACGGCGCGAGCCCCATCAGCTTGTATTCGCCGGAATTCACTTTAAAACCGAGGAAATAGGTGAATGCGGAATACAGCAATCCCGGCGAGTGCGGGAAATCCAGCTGCCTGAGAATGGTAATGTCCTTCCCTTTCCCGTGGCACAGCGAGGTCGTCGCCCATTCGCCTACGCCGTCAATCGTGAGGATCGCAGACTCTTCGAACGGCGAAGGATAAAATGCGCTGGCGGCGTGCGAAAGATGATGTTCCGGGAAAACCAATTTTGGAATCTGGAATTTCCCGGGTTGGAGTTTTGTTAATTCGTCACGCAGAATTTTTTTCATGAACATCTTTTCCTTTACCCACACCGGCATGGCTTTGAGAAAGGAAGGAAGTCCTGCGGGAGAATTGCTGAAATACGTTTCCAGCAAACGTTCGAATTTCAGGAACGGTTTGTCGTAAAAAGCGACGGCGTCGAGGTCGCTGACGGAAAGACCTGCTGTGTCGAGACAAAACTTCACCGCGCCGGCGGGGAAAGCGGGATCGTGCTTGATGCGGGTGAAACGTTCCTCCTGCGCAGCCGCGACAATACGCCCGTCGACGAGGACGGATGCTGCGGAATCGTGGTAAAAGGCAGAAATGCCGAGGATCTTCATGCGATGGGGAGCCTAAAATACGCAATACGTGACGTACGCTGGCAGGATTGACGCCAGTTGCGGGCGGCAAGGCGCCGATTCCTGTTTCACCGCTGTCACCCTTCAAAAAAAAGGTCTCCACGGAATTTCTTAAATTGCCTGAAAACCAAAACTCCCATGAAAAAAATCTACACGATCGCAGCAGTTCTTTCACTCGCCTGCACCGCGCAGGCCCAGTCCGCTTTCTGGTCCGAAGATTTCGGCAACGGCTGCAACCGCGGGCAAACGCCCGCTCAATTCGCCAGCGTGAACGGCGCATGGACGGAAACTTCCACCGGCACAAACGATTCGCACGCCGACATGTGGTTCGTCAGCGCGACCGCGGCGGGCACAGGCGGCGGCAACTGCTCCGACAATTGCCAGTTCGTGAACACCACCAACCGCAGCCTGCACATCGGCAATGCCGCCGTGGTGATCCCGAGCGTGATCAGCATCGGTGCAGACACCGGCTCCACGTACCTGACCGGCGCGTATTGCGGGTTCAGTATTTGTTCCACGACAAACAAACGCGTGGAATCGCCGGTGATCAATTGCCTCGGCAAAAGCAACATCGTGATCGCGTTCATTTATTACGAAGGCGGCGAGCTCGGCGGTGACGAAGCCACCCTCTGGTTTTCACCCGACGCCGGCACGACGTGGCAGCAGATCGACGTGCTTCCCAAAACAACGGTCGGCCCCTGCACCGCGCCTTCCGCCACCTGGTTCGAGTACAGCGTCAACCTGCCCGCCAGCGCAAACAACAACGGCAACGTGAAGTTTGCGTTCCACTGGACGAACGACAACGACGCCAACGGAGGGGATCCTTCTTTCGCCGTCGACGACATCGCGCTGCTCGAATCTCCGAGCGCGGTGACGGAAACGAATTCCGCTGCGTTTGAAATTTTCTCCGCCGGCAACGGCCAGGTCCGCCTCGTCCCGAACGGCAGCACGTATAAAGTGCTCGGCGTTTACGACATGCTCGGCCGCGACGTGAATTATACCCGTGCAGAAAACACGCTCCAGCTCGGCGAGATCGTCCCGGGCATCTACATCATAAATGTGGAAGTGAATGGCGAACGCGTGGTGAAACGGGTGATGATGAATTGATCTTCTGAAAAAGAAAAAATCCGCGACAGGAAATTATCCCGGTCGCGGATTTTTATTTTGCAATCGCTGGTGCCTAGGACTGTATAAATTTCATCCGAAATCTTAACGACAGAGCTCACAGAGGTATTTTCACAGAGGTACACGGAGAATATTTTCTCTGTGTTCTCTGTGCATACAGGTGTTGGATGTCCTCTGTAATCTCTGTGGTTAAGATTTAAGCAGTCTCAGGATAAATCCGATTCAAGGTGCAAAAGCCCGATCGGCGAAGCTAAATTCCGTCCGGAAGAAAAATTTCTGCGATCAAAAGGTTGACCACGTAAGAACAAAAGCAAATCGCGCACCGGCCTTACCGGAAACCATTAGCTTTGCACGAAACAAATTTCAACCCAATGAAAAAACTCTACTCCCTTTCTGCGCTTGTCCTGCTGGCGGGCGTTTCGCATGCACAAGCGTTCTGGACCGAAGATTTCGGCACCGGCTGCAACCGCGGACAACTTGCTTCGGCATACACCGGCACGAACGGCGCCTGGACGATCGGTCTCCCGGGCGCGAACGGCAACGTTGCCAACACCTGGTACGTGAGCGCAACCAGCGCGAACACGGGCGCGGGCAACTGTGCCGACAACTGCAACTTCAACGCAGTGACCAACGCCACGCTCCACGTCAGCAACGTGACGATCGTGATCCCGTCATTCCTCACGGTAAATGCCGATACCGGTGCCAGCTACTTCAGCGGCGGATTTTCCTCTTTCGGCTACACCGCGAACACGAGCTGCCGCGCAGAATCACCGATGATCAACTGCACGGGCCAGACCAACATTTCCGTCTCCTTCATTTACCTGGAGAACGGTGATGCGGCAAACGACGATGCATCCCTCGTATTCTCTGCAGACGGCGGCACGACCTGGTCGGTGATCGACGCGCTTGCGAAAACGAACACCTGCTCCGGCGCCGGCGAATGGACGAGCTTCACCGCTACGCTTCCCGCAACGGCCGACAATAACGCGAACGTGAAGATCGGTTTCATGTGGGTGAACAACGACGACGGCGCCGGTACGGATCCTTCTTTCTCCGTCGACGACATCGCACTGACGCCCGGTTCCAGCGGAATCGCCGCTGCTGCTGCGACGCCGTTCAACGTGTTTGCCGACAACAACGAGATCGTGATCAATGCAAACGGCGCGCAGTACAACGTGCTCGGCATTACCGACATGCTCGGCCGCAGCGTATCGTTCTCCCGCAATGCCAACCGCCTGCAGCTCGACAATGTGCAGCCCGGCGCTTACGTGGTGAGCGTTGAAGTGAACGGCGAGCGTGTGACGAAAAAAGTTGTGATTCAGTAAGAACGCTTTTTATTTTTTTACCCGGGGATTAATCCCCGGGTAAAAAAATAAAAGTTCAGTCTTCCAGCAAATCCAGCGCCGAGCGCAATTCCCCGAACGTCTTTTTGTTTTTCTGCCGGTTCGCCACTTCCATCCCGCGGCGATAAATGTCCATCGCTTTTCCCGGCTGATCTTCCTGCTCATAATATTGCCCGAGCTGGTAAAACGCGCCCAGGTAATCCGGCTCGTCTTTCAGCAACGCTTCCAGCCGCGCAATCGCTTCCGCACGGTTGCCCGCCACCCCATGCTCCAGCGCGATCGCGTATTTCAGGAACGGATCGGTCGGATCTTCGCGTAATAATTCTTCGAGTTGTGAAAGCCTGTCCATGGATATTCAAAATTCAACCGCGCTCACTGCATGAGACGCTGTTCAAAGATTCAAAATTTGAAAAATTATCAGAACCGGGCTATTTTCAAATCTTTGAATTTTGAATAGCCCACTCGAAGAGTGGCGATTGAATTTTGAATTAAAGTGCGGAACGAAATTGTGAGAGAAACCGCACATCGTTCTCCGAGAACAACCTGAGGTCGTTCACACCGTACTTCAGCATCGTGATGCGTTCGATGCCCATGCCGAATGCGAAGCCGCTGTACACATTGGGATCGACGTTGCAATTCTTCAGCACCGACGGGTCCACCATGCCGCAGCCCATGATCTCCACCCAGCCGGCGTATTTGCATACGTTGCAGCCTTTGCCGCCGCAGATCGTGCAGGAAATATCCATCTCGGCGCTCGGCTCGGTGAAAGGAAAGTAGGAGGGGCGCAGGCGAATTTGTGTTTTCTCCCCGAACATTTCGCGGGAAAAATAAAGCAACACCTGCTTCATGTCGGCGAAGGAAACGTTCTTGTCCACGTATAACCCTTCCACCTGGTGGAAGAAGCAGTGCGCGCGGGCGGAAATGGCTTCGTTGCGGTACACGCGGCCGGGCATGACGATGCGCACCGGCGGCGTGGTTTTTTCGAGCACGCGCACCTGCACGCTCGAGGTGTGCGTGCGCAGCGCGATGTCTTTGTCGATGAAGAATGTGTCCTGCATGTCGCGCGCGGGATGTTCTTCGGGGAAGTTCAGCGCGGAGAAATTGTGCCAGTCGTCTTCGATCTCCGGGCCGTCGGCGACGGTGAAGCCGAGGCGGGAGAAGATGTCGAGGATCTCGCGGCGCACGATGGACAATGGGTGGCGGCCGCCGGTGAACGTGGCGGAAGGAAGCGTGAGGTCGGCGGCGGATTTTTTCTCTTCCGATCCGTTTGCCCGCTCTTTCAGCGCGTCCAGCTTTTCCTGGGCTTTTGTCTTCAGCTTGTTGAGCAGCTGGCCCACTTCGCGTTTCTGTTCCGACGTAACGGTTTTGAATTCGTCGAACAGGACGGAGATATGGCCTTTACGGCTCAGGTATTTCAGCCTGAACTGTTCGGCCTGTTCGGCATTCGCAGCGGCAAACGCTTCGACTTCTTTCAGCAGCGATTCAATACGATCTCTCATGAGCTGCAAAGTTACAGGAATCAGGAAAACGGCGTTACTGCTTCGGGTTGAGCAGTGAATAAACAGCCGAATCGACGAACCTCCCGTTGAAAAATTCGTTTTCGCGGAAATACGCTTCCCGTGTAAACCCGCATCGCTCCAGCAGGCGGATCGAGGGCATGTTCTCCGGGTTCACGCGCGCTTCCACGCTGTGCAGGCGCATTACGCCAAAGCCATATTCCAGCACTGCGCGCAGCGCTTCCGTCGCCAGGCCTTTTCCGCAATGTTCCGCACCCAGCAGGTAGCCGGTCTCCGCGCGGAAATGTTCCGGCATCATCCGCCAGAAGGAAATATCGCCGATCATTTTGTCGGAACCGTGCAACGTCATCGCCCAGCTGATGGCGGTGTTCGTGTCGATATTGCCCTGGATCTTTTCCAGCACGGCTTTTATTTCCGTTTCCGTCCTCGGCGCGCGGCGGATGTAACGCATCACTTCCGGCGAGCTATGGAGCGCCGTCATGTCCGTTGCGTCCTCCATCGTCATGCGGCGCAGCATGAGGCGTTCGGTCTTCAGCACGGGAAACGGGGAAAAATCGAGGTTCAGCGTAGGTGTTGTTGAAACTTCAGGATGCATGGAAACAAACGATTTGCGGAAGAGGCTCATTTTTTTCACCCGGTAAAATGCAGCATTTTACTTCCCGGCTTTGTACTGTGCGATGTCGTTGCCTGTAAAATCGCGCAGGCAGCACAGGGAATCTCCGGCGTGGTTTTTCCCTGCAGCTTTTGCGGAAAAGCGATTCGTTACTTGACGATCTTGAACGTTGCGCGGATGTCCACCAGCGGCCGGGCAACAGCATCCACCTGCTGCGCGGCGATCTTGTCGACCACTTCCATGCCGGAAACGACTTCGCCGAACACGGTGTAATTGCCGTCGAGGTGGGGAGCGCCGCCGCTTGTTTTATAGACTGCGCACTGTTCGGGTGTGATCGTGCGGTGCGGCGTCTTCGCGAATTCCGCGTCGATCAATGGATTGACGACGGCGGAATAATAGTTGAGGCTGTCGGCATTGCGTGTTTGCTGGTAACGGTTCTGCGCGTTGATGAAGGAATTGCGGAGCCCCGCATTTTCCGGCAGGTTGATGATCTTGTTGAAGAGCTGCTGCTTCACCTGCTGGTCCATTCCCGCCTGCAGGCTTGTGAGCATGCTGTCGGTGAACGTGCGGCCATGCACGATGTAGAACTGGCAGCCGGAAGATTCTTTGTTGGGGTTCACGTTGTCGGGCTGGCGCGCGCCGGCGAGCGCTCCGCGTTTGTGGAAGAGGTTCGGGTGAAACTCGGCGGGGATCGTGTACCCCACGTCGCCATTGCCGAGCTGCTGGCCGGGCTTCGCTTTTTTGGAGTCGATGTCGCCGCCCTGGATCATGAACTGGGCGATGACGCGGTGGAACAGCGTGCTGTCGAGCGTGCCGTTCTGGACGAGCTTCAGGAAGTTGTCGCGGTGCTTCGGCGTTTCATCGAACAAGACCAGCTTCATGTCTCCGAAATCCGTGTGGATCAAGACTTTAGTGCGCTTGTCGGCGACCACGTAAGAGGTGAGGAAAGGAAGCAGTGCCAGGAGGAAAATAGCGGGGACAATGCGCTTGAGCATGTTGAAAACTTTTTTATATTTGTGGAATGTAAAGATAGGGATTCGGCTACTTTGCAGCAAAAAGCAGGCCTTTTCCGCTTTACAACCGGCAACTCATGAATAGACTTTTTACACGCTTTGCTGTCGGCGCAAGCCTCGTATTGCTACTCTGCACGGTTCTTACAACCGGCGGGTGCGCGAAAGACAAGCCCTGCAAAGCCATCATCACTGTGCTCGACGGCAACAACAATCCCGTCGCCGGCGCAGTTGTTCACCTGGTAGCCCCCGCGCCTTCCACCACCGACATTTCCACCAGCACCGACGCATCCGGGAAAGCGAATTTCGAAGTCAACCTCCCGCAGATCCTCGACGTGGAAGTGTGGATCAACGGTTCGCCCCTGCCTCCCACCGGCAAAGTTGTCCGCTTCGAACAAGGCAAGACGGATGAAGTGACGGTGAACATCTGAGGAAAAAGATCAAATTTTGTTATTAGGGCCGGATATATCCGGCCCTAATTTGGTTTAATTGGGTAATTGAGAAATAGGAAAGCCTGTTTCTGAGTTACCCAATTTCTTTTTTTGGCGTCGTGTTGATGGCTTTTAATCTTTGAATTTTGAATAGTCCCGGGTACTCGGAACGTTTGAATCTTTGAATTTTTCAGATCACCCCACCCTTTTCAAAATACTCCACGATCGCTTCCTGCACGAGGCGCTGCTGCTGTCCCGGCTTAAGGTGCGGTAATTTTGCGGTGGCTTTCCAGTGCGGCCACTTGTCGGCGTCGAGGCCTTCGAATTCATAATAGCCGTACGGTTCGAGCAGCGTGCAGATGGCGATGTGCATCACGTCCAGCTTTTCATCCTTCTTCAGCTTGCGGTAGCCCTGTCCCAGTTCCTGCACGCCGATCATGAACAGGATGGCCTGCACGTCGAGGTCGCCGCCGAAACGCGGTTCGAGCGCGGCGAGGAGTTTCTGCCATTGCTGTTTGAAATGATCGTCTTCCATGAGGACAAAGGTTGCAAAAAATCGGCGCCGATCGTGTTGAACAATGTGTTGTGCAAAATGCATTTTTCTTCCTTCGACAAGCAGGCCACGATTTGACGTAATTAGCGGCGGATCATCATTAGGGGCGGATATATCCGCCCCTAATTAAATCTCAAATCAGAAAAAGACCGTGAATGCAATCGACATCGTCATCCTGATCCCTGTGCTGTGGGGTTTCTGGCGCGGGTTCATGAAAGGAGCCATCATGGAAGCGGCGACGTTCGTGGCGTTCTTCCTCGGCGTGTGGGGCGGCATGCATCTCTCCGAAGGCCTGGCAGAGCTCATCCACAAATGGACGGGTTCCGTTTCACCTTACGTGCCGCTCATTTCCTTCGCCGCGATCTTTGTGGGCATTCTCATGCTTGTGTTCGGCGTGGCGAAGCTGGTGGAGCGTTTCGCGGAGAGCGCGGCGCTCGGTGTGGTCAACAAGCTGCTCGGCGGCGTGCTGGGCGCAATGAAATTCCTGCTCCTGCTCAGCCTTCTTTTTTTCGTGATCGATTCGGTGGAAAAAAGCATCGAGGTGGTGCCGCCGGGAATGAAAGACAAATCGCTGCTGTACCGGCCCGTTTCTTCCATCGCGCCGATGGTCATCCCCGGCCTGAAAGAAAGCAGCTTCGGCGAAATTCCCGGGAAAGAAGATGTGGAAGTCGATGTTGACGTGAACGTGGACCTGAAGGATTCTGTGAAATAAAAAAGTCGCGGTTGGCGGTCGCAGTTGGCAGCCGGTTTCCTGTAATACAGAATTTCTTTACTCTTTATTACACCGGAATTTCGTTAGCACATTTGCTTGTCGTCGTGAAATATTGCCAACCGCCCCCGCCAACCGCGACTGCCAACTGCAACCGCCACTTTTTACTTCAGCTTGAACGAATCCATGAACTTCCCGATCGCTCTATTGTCGAGCTTCATGTTTTCCGTCACCACCAGCAAGGTGTACAAATGCCGGCCGTACGGGAACTTCCGCACCGTCGCCACGCCCTGGTTGCCTTCGAGCGTGACCTTGTATTCACGGCCTTCCACTTTCCCGCTTTTCACCGCGCGGCCGCTGTCGCCCAGCACGCCGCCGATGCTCCACGCATAGATCTGCACGTCGCGTTCCAGGAATTCATCGAGATCGTCACCGAGTTTGCTGAGCGTGTCGGGCAGGGAATAAATGGAAACGGCGTAATACACGTTGGAATCCAGCCCGCCTTCCACCGGCTCGTAATACGCTTTCGCCCCCGCAAATTCGCCCGTCGCAGTGGCCGTGTCGATCGCCGGCCCGGGAAACTGGATCGTGAACTCCGAACCTTCGTACACCTGCCAGTCGTCGGGACTGCAGGAAGTGAGAAGCAGGAGAAGGAAAATGTACGGGAGGACGTTTTTCATTTTATCAAAGATAGCGGTTGTCGGTTGTCCGGGGGTGTCGGTTGTCGGGGTTGCCGGTTGTCAAAGGTTGTCGGTGTGTAGCATGTCTTTCTACCGGGAATGTTCAATGCCAAACGCCCAATTATCAATGCTCATCGGATAAAAACAACTTGATCATTGTGCGTTGTTCGTTTGACATTGTGCGTTTTGCACACCGACAACCTTTGACAACCGAAGCGGCGCAGCCGCGAACCGACAACCCCGGACAACCGACAATCTTTTTCTACCTGCTCACCGCTTCGACGCCCGGCAGCGTTCCTGCTTCGATGTATTCCAGCAGCGCGCCGCCACCGGTGGAGACGTAACTGACTTTGCCGGCAAGACCGTATTTGTTAATCGCTGCGACGGAGTCGCCTCCGCCGATGAGGGAGAAAGCGCCTTCTGCCGTGGCGTGCACGATCGCGTCGGCGACGGTTTTGGTGCCGCGGGCGAAGTTTTCCATTTCGAATACGCCCATCGGCCCGTTCCAGAGAATGGTGCGCGACTTGCGGATCACGTCGGCGTAAATTTTTTCCGTGGCCGGCCCGATGTCGAGGCCCATCCAGCCGTCGGGGATCGCGTTCACGTTGCACTCGAGGCGGTTCGCGTCGTTGGCGAAATTATCGGCGCATACGGCGTCGACGGGAATGTAAATGTTGACGCCGCGTTTTTTTGCGGTTTCGAGAATGTTCAGCGCGTTGGGCAGGCGGTCTTCCTCGACCAGCGATTTCCCGGTTTTTCCGCCCAGGGCTTTCACGAACGTAAACGCCATTCCTCCGCCGATGATGATGTTGTCGGCTTTGGCGATGAGCTGTTCGAGAATGAGAATTTTATCCGAAACCTTCGCACCGCCCATGATCGCGGTGAAGGGCTTCTCGGCGTTGTTCAGCACTTTGTCGATCCCGGCCAGCTCGCCCGACATGACGTAGCCGAAACATTTATTGCCCGGGAAAAATTTTGCGATCACGGCGGTGGAGGCGTGGGCGCGGTGCGCGGTTCCGAATGCGTCATTCACGTAAAAATCGCCGAGCGCGGAAAGCTGCTTCGCGAATTCTTCGTCGCCTTTTTCTTCCTGCTTGTGGAAACGCAGGTTCTCCAGCAGCAGCGCTTCGCCCGGCTGCAACGCTTTTGCTGCAGACATGGCAGGCTCCCCGATGCAATCGGTCGCGAAATGGACCTTCACGCCGCCGAGCAGCTGCGAGAGATGGGAAACAAGATGCTTGAGCGAATATTTTTCCGCCGGGCCTTCTTTCGGCCGCCCGAGATGCGACATGAGGATGCAGGCGCCTCCGTCGGCGAGAATTTTTTTGATGGTCGGAACAGCCGCGCGCATGCGCGTGTCGTCGGTGATGGCGAAAGTGTCATTCAGCGGGACGTTGAAGTCGACGCGGATGAGGACTTTTTTGCCGGAGAAATTAAAGTCAGCTACGGTTTTCATACGTGGCGCAAAAATACGGTTTCAGCCCGAGCCGCCGAAGCAACCCCGGGGCGAAATGCGCGTCATACAGGCATGCGCTTCCTGCCGGTTTTGTTTTTCATCATTGCGGCGATCACCGCGTTTTGCCGCCCCGGGCTCCCGGGCGATTCGGCACACGCCGCCGCTCCCGATACGCTCCGAACGATGTGGCTCGGGAATCTCGATGACATATGGCTGTCCACCGGTAACGGAAATGCGATACTGAGGCTCGATCCATGGCTGTACACGCGGGAAGAAAGCGAGCATTATTACCTGCACTTCACTTTTTACAACAGCAGCGGGAAAACATTGGGAGTCGATCTGCGCGACGCGGAAGAAACGGTCTTTCTCAACCAGGCCGCGGCTTTCAACAGCGACGCCCTGCTGGAAGTGCACAATGAAATACTCAACGCTTACCGGCCGTTGCCGGCGGAACAGCGCAAAAACCTGCTGGACGCGTATCAGCAGAAAACGCTTCATTTCGTGGAGGCGGGCAAAAGGCTGGAGTATTACAGGGAGTTCACGGGAGGGAAGAAGGAAGAAACGCGCCAACTGTTCGACAGCGTTCATCATCTTTCGCTGTACCTCAATGGCCGCCTGGCGTTCACCGACGGGGAAAAAACGTACGAGTTCCTCGCGCGGCATTCCGGCGATACTGTTTCCGCGGCGGATCACACGCTTTATTATTTCGACCGGAAAGTGCGGATCGAAGGACCGGTCGTGTGGAAAACGATCCCGCCCGGCGTGCAGGTTATTCCGGATCGACCGGCCGATGCCTATACACCCACGCGCGCCCGATCTCGCCGTTGACGATCTTGACGCCGATGGCCGAGCGCACATACATCTTCTCGTTCAGCCGGTTTACGGCGGGTTGCCAGCGCGGCAGCTGCAGGGCAATATCCACCAGCGTGCTGTCGAGCTTGTAGCACAGGCCATCGTCGATGCGCGTGTAGCTCATTTTTCCCTGCTGGTCGACATAGAAATCGATGTTGATCACGCCCGTCGTGCTGTCGCAGAAATCCGGGCTGGCGGGGAAATGAGATTTGAAAAATGCGGTGAGCGCCGTATCGCCGCCGGGGAATAGTTCTCCTTTCGCGATCATCCCTTTTTTCGTCAGGCTGTCGGCTTTGGCAGCGCAGCGCGCATATACGTCGTTTCCGAATTTTGCGCGGATGAGGCTGTCCATGTACTGGTTGTAGCATTCGTAATCGCCGTTAACCATACAGCCTTCATCCATATCGATGATCCCGTAATCGAGCGTGAGAAAATCCCAGGTCGAATAACGGGTGTAGCCATCTGCGTAATGGATCTCTCTGCGGAGACCGAACGATTTGATCGCCAGGATTCCGCTGGCTGCATCCTTCTTTGCAAGATCAGTCCAGTCTTCACAGCTCCCCCAATCTCTTACAAGGCTGTCGTTGTAACGCAGTACTTTTTTCGTGTCGTGTTGGGGCAGCGTAAGAAGTTCTTTCCGGGCGGTGTCGGCCTGGCAGAATAATCCGCAGGGGAATAAAAACAGGGAACATAACAGGATCAGGCGGGTCATGGCTCCGGGATGAAAGAAAAGGTAAGACAAATTTTCCGCTTGCCTGTGACAAATGCATTGTTCTATATTTGCCGCGAACCAACACTCAAAAAACCCATGATGCGTGCACTTTACATTGTTGCCCTTGTCCTCGGACTTGGCTTCATCATCACTACGATCGCGTTTGCTGCGGAAGTAAACAACCAGCGGACTGCAGCGTTGTTCAGTGAGCTCGACAGCTACCTGGACGATTATTCTTCCGAAGGTTATTCTTACGGGATGAGCGATTCAGGCTACCAGGAAGCGGAAGACACCACGCAGATGGCCGCGATCGTCACGATTGTTTTCCTGGTTTTCTTCGAAGCGCTGTTCCTGCTTTCGCTGATGAAGATCAAGACAAAAACGATGAAAGTGCTGTCCATCATCGGTCTCGCGCTCACCGGGATCATGCTCATCTGGGCCGTGCTTCCTGCCGCCAGCCCCGGCAGCGTTTCCTTCGATGAAGTCGGGCTCGGGTTTGCCGCGTTCGGATTCGTCCTGCTCACATTCTCCATGATCGGAACCATTCACGCGTTCCGGGCAAAAGCATAAGCGGTATTTCCGCTGCGAAACGGGCTGTTGCAGGACGGCCCGTTTTTTTATGCGAAAAAAGATATTTAGACATTTGTCTAAATATATAATTATCTCTATCTTTGTCCCGATGAACAGCTTATTCAGGGCGCTCGACGATTCCACGAGGCGGCAGATACTCGAGCTGCTGCGGGAACGCGACATGACGGCAGGGGAAATTGCGGACGCATTCACGATCAGCAAACCGAGCATTTCACACCACCTCGATCTGCTGAAGCAGGCGAACCTTGTCATTGCGATCAAGGAAGGGCAGTTCATCCGTTATTCCCTGAACACAACAGTGTTCGACGAGCTGATCGGGTGGGTGATGGCCTTGTCGGGGAAAAACGGGAACGGGAAACAAAAACAGAAAAACAGGAAATCATGAAGACGCTCACACTGAAACGGGAATGGCTGCTGTGGCTGGTCATTCTTTCGCCGCTGGTCCTTGTACTGGCGAAATGGAGTGAATTTCCCGCCCGCATTCCCATGCACTGGAACGTGGAAGGCGAGGTCGACCAGTACGGAGGAAAAGCCGCGCTGTTCATGGGGCCGGGCATTAACCTGGCCATTTACCTGCTGCTGATCTTTCTCCCGGGGATCGATCCGCGGAAGAAAAATTACGACCTCTTTTCCGGCGCCTACTTTATGATCCGTGCAGGGATCGCCGTTTTTCTTTCCCTGCTCGGCGTGGTCACCGCGCTCGTTTCCCTGGGAACGGAGCTCAATGTGGGACTGATCGTCATGCTCGGGGTGCTGGGATTGTTCCTCATCATCGGCAACCAGTTCAGCCGCATCCGCCCGAATTATTTCGTCGGCCTGCGCACGCCGTGGACGCTGAACAATGCGGAAGTGTGGACAAAGACCCATCGCCTCGCCGGCCGCGTGTGGGTGTCCGCCACGCTGCTGATGATGGTCCTCGTGTGGTTCTTCCCGCTGAAGATCTTCGCATTCTTCTTCATCGCGTACATCGTGGTCATCGTCATCATTCCCGCCGTCTATTCCTGGAAGCTGCACAAGTCGCTGGAGAAGAATTAATAATTAAAACTGTGCAGATGAATACTTGACACCGCCACTCCAATTATTCATCATTCGTCTGCACATTATTAATTACTTTCACGACATGTTTTTCCGCGAAATCATCGGCCAGCCGGAAGTGAAGCAGCGGCTGCTGCAGCAGGTTGCCGGCCAGCGCATCAGCCACGCCCAGCTCATCTTCGGACGCGAAGGCTGCGGCGCGCTGCCCATTGCCGTCGCATACGCGCAGTACATTCATTGCACCAAACGCACGGCCGAAGATTCATGCGGGGAATGCCCGTCGTGCCAGAAATACGCGCGCCTCGTTCACCCCGACCTGCATTTCGTTTTTCCCGTCGCGCTTTCCAAAGACGTTCGCGTCAGCACGCACGTGATCGCGGAATGGCGGGAGGCGTTTCTTGAAAACCCGTACCTCACGCTCGACGAATGGTTCGGCAAGCTGGAAGCGGAGAACAAGCAGGCGGTGATCGGCACGGAAGAAAGCGGTGAAATCCTGAAAAAGCTCAGCCTGACCACGTTCGAAGGCGAGTTCAAGATCATGATCGTATGGATGGCGGAGAAAATGAACCTCACCGCCGCCAACAAGCTCCTCAAGATCCTCGAAGAGCCGCCCGATAAAACGCTGTTCCTGCTCGTCACCGAAAACGAGGACCAGCTGCTGCGCACCATCGTTTCCCGCACCCAGCTCGTGCGCGTGCACGCCATCAGCGACGCCGACCTGCGCGACGCGCTCGTGCAGCGCCACAGCCTCGCGCCCGCCGACGCCGAAAAGATCGCCTTCCAGGCCGACGGCAACTACGCCGCCGCCCGCCACCTCATCGACCGCGACGAGCATGCGGCCTTCAACCTCGCCACGTTCCAGAAATGGATGCGCGCCAGCCTGAAGTTCGACGCGCAGAAAGTGCTGCAGGTTGTGGACGAGCTTGCCGCCACCGGCCGCGAGCGCCAGAAGCAATTCCTCTCCTACGCGCTCGACCTCGTCCGCGAAAGCTTGCTCATCAACTACGCCGACCCTTCCCTCGTGCGCATGGCCGGCGAAGAGCTCGCCTTCATCACGAAGTTCGCGCCGTTCATCCACGCTGCAAACGGAGAACATTGCATCGAAGAGCTGAACAAAGCCCTCCAGCACATCGAACGCAACGGCAGCCCGAAGATCATCTTCCTCGACCTTTCGTTCAAAATGAACGAGCTGCTCAACGTGCCGAAGCCGCAGGCGGTGTAATTTTCAAATTTCCGATTGGAAAAATACCCACACCGGGAGCACTTGCCCATTGCACCACGTAACCAATTGACTACCAACAAATACGTGCAATCCGCGTAATCCGCGGCCCCAAAAATCGTATTTTCGCTTCTTGCAGCAGAACAAGCTTTTCCTTGAATCTGCGTTTTTTATGTCGAACCTCTTCGAACTCAATATACTATGGGATGCAGTGGTTGCTCAACGGGCAGGGGATGCGGTACATCCGTAAGCGGGGTACCGTCCGGCTGCCGCAGTAACGGCTCCTGCGGAACGGGCGGTTGTAACAAGCTCAATGTTTTCGACTGGCTCGCGAACATGGAGCTGCCCAACGGCCAGAAGCCTTTCGATCTCGTTGAAGTCCGTTTCAAGAATAGCCGTAAAGAGTTTTTTCGCAACGTCAACGACCTGCCGCTCATGGCGGGTGAAGTGATCGCGGTGGAAGGATCGCCCGGTCACGACATCGGCGTGGTTTCCCTCACCGGCGAGCTGGTGCGCACGCAGGTGGCACGGAAAAACATCAAAGCCGACGATCCGACCCTCAAGAAAGTTTACCGCAAGGCCCGTCCCGCCGACGTCGACAAGTGGATCGAAGCCCAGTCGGCCGAGCAGGAAACGATGATGCGCGCCCGCAAGATCGCCTCCGACATGGGCCTGCAGATGAAGATCAGCGACGTGGAATACCAGGGCGATAAAACGAAAGCCATTTTCTTTTACACCGCCGAGGAACGCGTCGATTTCCGGGAGCTGATCAAAGTGCTCGCCGAGCAGTTTCGCGTCCGCATCGAGATGCGCCAGATCGGCGCGCGCCAGGAAGCGGCCCGTTTGGGCGGCATCGGCTCCTGCGGGCGGGAATTGTGCTGCTCCACGTGGCTGTCCGACTTCCGTTCGGTGACCACCGGCGCGGCGCGTTACCAGCAGCTTTCGCTCAACCCGCTCAAGCTCGCAGGCCAGTGCGGCAAGCTGAAATGCTGCCTCAACTACGAGCTGGATTCCTATCTCGACGCGCTGAAGGATTTCCCGGAAGCTACGGATCTTGAAACGCTCCGCGGCCGCGCGCGTCACCAGAAAACGGACATCTTCAAGGGCCTCATGTTCTACACCTTCGCCGACGAGCCGGACCAGTTCATTCCCGTGCCCATCAAGCGCGTGAAAGAAGTGATCGAGCTCAACAAGCGGGGAGAAAAACCCGACGAGCTCGGCGGTATCCGCCCGAAGCACGAGGAGAAAAAGAAAGAGCCGGACTTCGAGAACGTCGTCGGGCAGGACAGCCTCACGCGTTTCGACAGCGCCAAACGCGGCAAGAAGAAAAAGAAAAAACGCCGTCCCGAAGGAGCCGCCGTTCAGCCCGGGCAGCAGGCCCAACCGGGACAGCAGCAACAGCGCCGTCCGCAGCAGAATCGCCCGCAGCAGAACAAGCCGCAACAGGGCAAGCAGGGCGACGGCAACCGCAACAAACCCGGCGGCGCGCCCCAGCAGAACCAGAATCGCCCGCCGCGCGACGGCAACCGCCGTAACCGCCCGCCACGCCGTCCGGGCGGCGGCGGACCGCGCCCGCCACAATCACCACCGCCGCAAGCCTGATGAAACAAATGCTGCTTATCCCCGGAATTTTCCTGCTCCTGCTCACCGCATGCGACAGCACCGGGCTGTACGACGAAAGCCGCGACATCGAAGGCGGCGAATGGGACATCAGCGAACGCCTGGCTTTCGATTTTGAGGTGCCGGATACGGTGACGAAATACAATTTCTATTTCAACATCCGGAACACCGACGATTACCCGTACAGCAACATTTACGTTTTTTTCCGCACCACGTTTCCCGACGGCAAGATCGCTGTCGACACGGTCGAGTTCCCGCTTGCCGATCCCAGCGGCCGATGGTATGGCAAAGGCCAGGGCGACGTGCACGATTGTCGTCTAGTCTTCCGCCAGGGCGTGCGTTTCCCCGTTGCCGGGAAGTACCACATGGAAGTGGAGCAGGCCATGCGCATGGAAGCGCTCCCCGGCGTGATCAATGCCGGCATAAGAATTGAGCGCGCAGAGTAGCAAAGGGAGATGTGAGACATGAGACGTGAGATTTGAGACATGAGAGGAAGAAGAACACTTCTCGCCGCAGGCTAAAAACAAAATTTCTTTCCGCGAAAAATCTCCTGTCCGGGGTCTCACGTCTCATGTCTCACATCTCACGTCTCTTCCTCATCGTGCTACTTTTTTCTTCCTGCTACCGCAATCTTTTCCTGCCATCCGCACCCTATGCGCCGCAGCTGAAAGAGAAGAATGAGGTCGAGCTTTCCGCGGGTTACAGTCCTGCCGTGGGTTTGCAGGCGCAGGGTGCGTGGGCGATGACGAAGCGTTTCGGGTTGCAGGTGCAGGCGAACGCGATCTCCATCAACAGCGGGAATGTGCTCTTCGGTCCGCACTTCCGGCTGCAATACAAACCCGACAGTGTGAGCGCATTTCTTTTCGGATTTTCAGCGGGTTATTCCGGGGGAACATTCACACGCAACGTCACCCGCGATGCGGGCAGCGGTGTTCCCGGCATCACCACGCAGCCCGGCTACATGCTTTACGACATATCGGCGCGCTGGCACGGCGGCTATTTCCAGTTTTCCTACGGATACCGTGTCAGCAAAAGATTCAGCTTCTATGGCGGCGCGCGTTTTCAATGGCTGAATTGCGAAGCGTTTCGTTATCAAACGCAATTCTTCGCCTACGATTCCACCGGCACGTTCACGCCCGGCCAAACCTGGACTGTCAATCCTTCCCACGGCCACACCACCATCGTCGACAATTTCGCCGGCGCCCGTTTCGGCTGGAGGCATTTCCAGTTTTTCCTGCAGGGCCAGTGGCGTTACCAATACAACGGCTGGAACCTGAACGACACGTGGAAAAAGTTCGGCGCAGGTTCAGGAACGGTGGGCGTGGTTTTTCTTTTCGGAGGGAAATAAAAGGTTGTCGGTTGTCAAAGGTTGTCGGTCGCGGCTGCGCCGCTTCGGTTGTGAACGTTCGAATGATGCATGTAAATATCCCTGGCCGACAACCGACAACCTTTGACAACCGACAACCCCGGACAACCTTTGACAACCGTTTATTTCCCCTAACTTTGAGATACCACGCACTCCCCAAATGAAATTCGCCCGTTTTTTCTACGTCCTTCTTGCGCTCAGTTGCTGCTGCGCAACGTGCAAAGTAGATGCGCCGGACAAGGAATATTCCACGAAGCATGTTATTATCGTCGTTGTCGACGGGCCGCGGTACACGGAAACGTGGGGCGACAGCTTGCGGCAATACATTCCTTTCCGCGCGCAGACCTTGCTGCAGCAGGGCGTGATGCTCACCAATTTCCGGAACGAAGGCGCGACACAAACGACAGCAGGACACACTGCGCTGACCACCGCGGTTTACGAGCCGATCCACAACGGCGGCGCCGAGCTGCCGACATATCCTTCGTTTTTCCAGTGGTGGCGCAAAGCGACCGGCCAGCCCGCGGAGAAAGCATGGATCGTCGCGTCGAAAGACAAGCTGCATGTGCTCTCGAATACAAAAGACACCGCGTTCCAGACGAAATGGATGCCGCGCTTCGATTGTGGTGTCAACGGACCTTCCACCGGCTACCGCGTCGATTCGATCACATTCAGCGTCGCTATGGACAAGCTGCAGCTTCACCATCCCGACCTCATGCTCATCAATTTCCGCGAGCCCGACGTGAGCGGGCACTGGGGCGACTGGAACGGTTACCTCACCGGCATCCGCACCACGGATCAATACATCAGCGAGCTGTGGACGTTTTTACAAACCGATCCGTATTACGCCGGAACGACTGCGCTGATCGTGACGAACGACCACGGCCGCCATCTCGACGGGCACCTCGACGGTTTTGTGAGCCACGGTGATGCGTGCGAAGGTTGCCGCCACATCGAGTTCATCGCCGCCGGCCCGGATTTCAAACGCAATGCGGTTGTCGACGCCAATTACTGCCAGGTCGACGTTCCCCGCACGATCAGCGAGATGCTCGGTTTCCCGATGGTGAGCGGAGGCGGGAAGGTGATGCGGGAGATCATGAAGTAAGGATTTGGGCCTTTAGACCAAATAATTATTACATTTATCAATCAAATAGTTGATGATATTGTTTTTAACTTGTTGTAATAAAAATATATATTAGCAGCCCTAAACGTAACCCCCTGTGCTCGATCAGTTATTAGAGATCATTAAGGTTTTTTTTGGGTTGTTAATCAAGCACTTTGGTCCTTGGGGTACTATTGTCATATTCGGTATAATTGCATTAGGTTTATTTTGTTGGAGATATTATAGTGATCGACGGAGGGACAAATACGTTGATAAACTTTTAAAAGAAAAAGATGCTGCGATACAGCGTCTTGCTGAACAAGAGAGAAATTATCGAGTAATGTTTTTAAAACAAATGGGTTGGAGTGATGACGATATAGACAGATTCATAATGAAAAACCAATTTGCAAATCCGCAAGAAGCACGACAACATTTAGAAGGGAAGAAAAAACCCGGAAAAATGAAGAAATAATGGATACAATAATTGTAATATCAGCCGTATTAATAATTTGGTCTTGCTTACAGTTTTTAGAACTTAGGCGAGTAAGAAGAGTTGCGCGAAAATACCAACACTTATATAGAGTTGAAGTAACAGAGTCTCATTTTGCTAATGCAAGGAACGAATTAATGCAACTGGCATTGCAAAAGAAAATAGATGTCAATTCTTTTACATTTAAGTATCTGTATAGCTTCAATACAGCTTTAATGCGTAGGCCCGATCAATTTCAAAAGTTATCGGAATCGATGTTTAAGAGCATTTGGAGAAACAGTGAAACTAATAGCAACGAAAACATATTTAAAAAAGAACAAGAGCAATGGACTCCAGAGGTTAAAAGGGTTTTCCATCTTACTGCCGATGCTATAGGATATATTGTAGTAGAGTATTCGGGCTTCCTCAGGTTTGTATTAAAATGGCTTCGACGAAAGGACAAGTCACTTAATCATACACACGCGGTGGACTTTTTACTTTATATATCTAAGCAAGATAGAAGGGCTATAGAAGCTGAACGTGAAATGAAGGAGGTGCAAGACGAATTGTATAAATTTTCAGGAGCTTCTGCCAACTCTTTCCAGTTATGTTAATGACTTTAGTTTGTCGTTAAGAGATAGTAAAATAGCATATCTACTTCTAACACATAATCGGTTCCTTTTTCTCCACCTGCTTTTATTTTTGAGGCATAAAAAATTTTCTTTATCGGGAATTGTGCTATGACTCAAACATCACAAATCGCAAAACACTTCCGCGAAATCCATTTCGGGGGAAACTGGACTTGCTCCAACCTGAAAGATGTTTTGTCGGATGTGACCTGGCAGCAGGCGACGACGCAGGTTCATTCCTTTAATACGATCGCTACGCTTACGTTTCACGTGAATTATTTTGTGGATGCGGCGCTGAAAGTTTTGGAAGGCGGGTCGCTCGATGCGCATGATAAATTCAGCTTCAGTCATCCGCCGATCCATTCGCAGGAAGACTGGCAGAAATTGCGGGACAAGGTTTGGACGGATGCGGAGCGATTTGCGGTCCTGGTTGAACAAATGCCGGAGAGCAAATTCTGGGAAGATTTTACGGATAAGAAATACGGGAATTATTACAGGAATATTCACGGCATTATCGAACACATGCATTATCACCTGGGGCAGATTGTCCTGGTAAAAAAGTTGCTTTTATTGGGTGTAAAAATGGAAGAGGAATAACTTCTGATTATGTTTTGAAAGTAGTTTTGAGTTCTTGAAGAAAACCAGGGCATAATGAACAACAGTGAGATACTCATTTACCAGAACCAGGACGGCAAGATCAAGATAGATGTCCGTTTGGAAGAAGAAACCGTGTGGCTTACGCAAGACCAGATGGCGGCGCTTTTCGGTAAAGGCAGGAGCACGGTTGCCGAGCATATTCAAAATGTATTTAAAGAAGGCGAGCTGGACGAAACAGTGGTCTGTCGGAATTTCCGACAGACCACTCAACATGGTGCCATTGAAGGAAAAACGCAGGAAAAAGAAGTAAAACACTACAATCTCGATGTTATCATTTCGGTGGGTTACCGTGTAAAATCGCCACAGGGCACCCAATTCCGCATTTGGGCTACGCAGCGGCTCAAAGAATATATCATTAAGGGTTTTGCGCTGAATGACGAACGGTTCAAATCGGGCAGCTCCATGAATTATTTCACCGAGCTGCAGGAGCGTATCAGGGAAATACGCCTTTCCGAACGGTTTTTTTATCTATACGACCAGCATTGATTACAATCCCAAAGACGAAAAGACCATTGAGTTTTTCAAAGTAGTTCAGAACAAATTGCTGTGGGCAATCAGCAAGCAAACCGCGGCAGAGTTGGTTTACAGGCGCGTAGATGCAAGCCTGCCATTGCTGGGGATGCAATCGTATGACAAGAAAATCGGAGGCCCCATAAAAAAATCCGAAGCCGGCATCGCTAAAAATTACCTGGACCAGGACGAAATAAAGCTGCTTGGATTGCTGGTCGAACAATACCTCGCCTTCGCCGAAACGATGGCCCAGCAGCGCACACCCATGTATATGAAAGATTGGATTGAACGTTTGGATGCCATCTTGCAGCTCAACGGCAGGGAATTGCTAACGCACGCGGGAAAGATCAGCCATGAAATGGCCTTAAAAAAGTCAGGTGAAGAATTTGATAAATACAAGTTGGCTCAAAAAGAACAGGAACGAGAACAAAGCCTTAAGGAAATTGAAGAAGACATCAAACGGTTGAAGCGTAACGGGAAATGAAACTCACAAAAACGGCGTGATAATTTTTGTACAGAGTTACCGCACCAGGAAGAAAGGCACATGAATTCTCTCCTGAGAATCACAAATCCGTTTTCTTCCGACACTTATTCATTCATTCCCACCCCACCGCGTTTTTCCGTATTTTTGATCCACCAATAAATTTTACTCTCCCGCACAACCGGAACCCGCCGCGGTGGAGAACCTGCAATTGGAAATTTCATGGCGAAAGAAACATCCCCCGACAAGAAGACAGAAAAATCCGGCAAGCCCAACCGGAAATACCGCCGCATCGTCCGCATTTTCTGGATCCTGCTGCTGACGCCCATTCTCGGGTTTCTCGGCCTGCTCGGGGGAATCGCGATGTTCGCCGACCTTCCGGACATCGAGCAGCTCCAGAACCCGGAAAGCAGCCTGGCCACGGTGGTGTATTCCGCCGATGAAAAGGAGCTCGGCCGTTTTTACACGGAGAACCGGGTGAACGTGCACTTCAACCAGATCGACGCCGACGTGATCCACGCGTTGATCGCGACGGAAGATGAACGCTACTACGAACATTCCGGCATCGACGCGCGCAGCCTGGGCCGTGCGGTGGCGAAAATGGGCGGCGGCGGCGGCGGTTCCACCATCACGCAGCAGCTGGCGAAAATGCAGTTCCACCAGGAAGAAGCGCAGCGCGCAACGTTCACCGAACGCGTGTACCAGAAGCTGAAAGAGTGGATCATTTCCGTTCGCCTCGAACGGCTCTATACGAAGGAAGAGATCATCGCGCTTTACCTCAACAAATACGACTTCAACTACAACGCCGTCGGCATCAAGTCGGCCGCGAAGATCTACTTCTCAGCGGAACAGGACTCGCTGAAGATCGAAGAAGCCGCTGTGCTCGTGGGCATGTGCCAGAACCCTTCACGGTGGAATCCCATTCTCTTTCCTGACAGCGCAATGAAACGCCGCAACATCGTGCTGTTCCAGATGGTGCGCAACAATTTCCTCACGAAAGCGCAATACGATTCGCTCAAAGTGCTGCCCATCGAAGTGCGTTTCAATCCCGAAAGCCACAACGAAGGCCTCGCGCCCTATTTCCGCGAATACCTCCGCGATAATTTCCTGAAGAAATGGTGCTCGGAGCATCTCAAGCCGAACGGGAAGCCGTACGACATGTACCGCGACGGCCTGAAGATCTATTGCACCATCGACACGCGCATGCAGGAGCACGCGGAACATGCGATGGAAAAACACATGACCGATCTCCAGGCCAGCTTCGACAAAACGCTTAAAAAGAAAAAGAACCGCCCCTTCAGCTGGCGCGTGAAACAGGACGAGATCGACCAGATCATGAACTCGGCGAAAAAACGTTCCGAGCGTTACCGCAAGATGAAGAAGGCGGAAAGTTCGGATGCGGAGATCGAAAAAGCGTTCAACACGCCGGTGAAGATGCGCGTGTTTTCCTGGAAAGGAGATTTCGACACGACAATGACGCCCATGGATTCCATCCGCTATTACAAAGCGTTCATGCAGACCGGCTTCATGGCCATGGAGCCGCAGACCGGCTACATCCGCGCGTGGGTGGGCGGCATCAATTTCCGCCACTTCAAATACGACCACGTCAAGGAAAGCCGCCGCCAGGTGGGTTCTACCTTCAAGCCTTTTGTTTATGCGCTGGCCATCCAGGAAGGCTGGTCGCCCTGCGACAAGGTGCCGAACGTGCGCACGTGCATCACCACGGAAGACGGGAAAGAATGGTGCCCGAACAATTCCGGCGGCGCCGCGGCGAAAAAGCTGGAAGGCGAAATGCTGACGCTGAAAAAAGCGCTGGCGAATTCCGTCAACTACGTCACCGTTTACGTCATGAAACAATTCGGCCCGCAGGCCGTGGTCGATTTCGCAAAGAGCGTGGGCATCACCAGCCCGCTCGATCCCGTGCCTTCGCTGTGCCTGGGAACGGCCGACATTTCCGTGTACGAAATGGTGGGCGCCAACAGCACGTTCGCCAACAAAGGAACATGGATCGAGCCCACGTTCATTACGCGCATCGAAGACCGCAACGGGAAAGTGCTCGAAGAATTCATTCCCGAATCGCGCGAAGTGATGAGCGAGGAGAAAGCGTTCCTCATGGTCAGCCTCATGCAGGGCGTGGTGGAATCGGGCACCGGCATCCGCCTGCGGTACAAATACAAGCTCAACACGCCGATGGCCGGCAAAACCGGTACCACGCAGAACAGCTCCGACGGCTGGTTCATCGGCCTGACGCCCGACCTCGTGGCGGGATGCTGGGTAGGCGCGGAAGACCGCAGCGTGCACTTCGACGCGGGCGACCCGGAAAACCAGGGCGCAGCAATGGCCCTGCCGATCTGGGCGTATTTTTTCCAGAACGTTTATGCCGACAAATCCATCAAGATCTCCAAAGGCGCGTTCGACAAGCCGAACAAGAAGATCATGATGGACCTCGACTGCTCGAAGGTCGAAGACCCGGATCCCAATCCATTCATCGATCCGAATACGGATCCGAATTCACTCTGGGATTAAGCATCTCTTCCCGTATATTCAAAGATTCAACGCTCCTGCTTCGCAGATCGCTATTCAAAATTCAAAATTCTCAATCTTTGAATTTTGAATAGCAAGACTCAGCGAAGCTGAGGCGGGCGATTGAATCTTTGAATGTTTCGACGGCGTTTTTGCTACTTTTACGATCTCTTCTGATCAATCCAACCCGATGAATAAAGTAGTCTCCAGCTCCGACGAAGCGATCCGCGACATCAATGACGGTGCGACGCTGATGCTCGGCGGTTTCGGCCTGTGCGGCATTCCTGAAAACTGCATCGCCGCGCTCGTGCGGAAAGGCGTGAAAAACCTCACCTGCATCTCCAACAACGCCGGCGTCGACGATTACGGCATCGGGCTGATGCTGCAAACGCGCCAGGTAAAAAAGATGATCGCTTCGTACGTCGGTGAGAATGCCGAATTCGAGCGCCAGCTGCTGAGCGGGGAGCTGGAAGTGGAGCTCGTTCCCCAGGGAACGCTTGCCACCCGCTGCATGGCCGCGGCCTACGGCATGCCGGCCGTGTTTGTGCGGGCAGGCGTGGGCACGGAAGTGGCGGAAGGAAAAGAAACGCGCAACTTCAACGGCATCGACTACCTCATGGAATACGCGTTCGACGCGCAGTTCGCCATCGTCAAAGCCTGGAAAGGCGATACGCAGGGCAACCTCGTGTTCCGAAAAACCACGCGCAACTTCAACGTGCCCATGGCCATGGCCGGCAAGATCACGATCGCCGAAGTGGAAGAGCTCGTCGAGCCGGGCCAGCTGGATCCCGACCACATCCACGTCCCGGGAATTTACGTGCACCGTATTTTCAAAGGCGAGAAATACGAAAAACGCATCGAGCAACGTACCGTCAGACCCCGAAATCCCCGGGATTAATCCCCGGGGAGGGAGGCAACCCAGTAACCGATAAAAATATGAAGCCATACATCGAAGTAGACGGGGAACGTCTCTATCTCCCCCGGGAAGTGGATCCGCACCGCTTTGAAGTGTGCATGCATGCGCTGAACGGAACGGTTCCGTTTTTTCTCCTTTGCCCGGTAGTGAAGCAGCGTTATCTCCAGGCGACGGGAATTGTGCTGGAGCGCGTGGGAAAAGAGTTGCAGCTCCATCTCGCAGGCGGGGCGGTTGTGCGAAGGACATTTCCGCTGGCGGGAATGCAAACGATAAAGATCAGCATCGACTGGAATGCAGGCGCGCCGCCGTCGTTCACCGAAAAAGAAACACAGGAAGAAACTCATTAACATGCTTGATAAAAACGGCATCGCCAAACGTATCGCGAAAGAGCTGCGCGACGGATATTATGTCAACCTCGGTATCGGCATCCCGACGCTGGTAGCCAATTACATTCCCGCAGGCGTCAACGTCACGCTGCAGTCGGAGAACGGCATGCTCGGCATGGGCCCGTTCCCGTTCGAAGGCGATGAGGACGCCGATCTCATCAACGCAGGCAAGCAGACCATCACCGAAGTTCCGGGCACCGCGTATTTCGATTCCGCGCTCAGCTTCGGCATGATCCGCGCGGGCAAAGTCGACCTGACGATCCTCGGCGCGATGGAAGTGAGCGAGAACGGCGACATCGCCAACTGGAAAATTCCCGGCAAGATGGTGAAAGGCATGGGCGGCGCAATGGACCTCGTGGCCGCGGCGAAAAACATCATCGTTGCCATGCAGCACGTGAACAAAGCCGGCGAGTCGAAACTGCTGCCGGCGTGCTCGCTCCCGCTCACGGGTGTGAAATGCGTGAAGAAGATCGTCACCGAGCTGGCCGTGCTCGACGTAGTTCCCGGGAAAGGTTTTGTGCTGCTCGAACGCGCGCCGGGCGTTTCCGTGGAAGAGATCAAAAAAGCGACGATGGGAAAACTTGTCGTGGAAGGGGAGATACCGGAGATGAGCCTGGATTAAACGGCGGGTGCGAATTACGAATGGTACGAATTTACGAATTACGAATAGTACGAATACTGCGAATGATTACGAATTAGGTTCGGGGGCATGATTCGTAAGTGAACCAATAGGAATCAGAAACACGGATGACTGCGAATTCCATACAGGCCCCGATTCGTAAATTCGTAACATTCGTAATTCGCACCCCCTGGTGGCTGACGGCCCCGGCGTTTTTGCTTTTTATCTACGTCGCTTTCCGGGCGGCGACGGTGGCGATCACGTGGGACGAGGCGCATACGTTTTTCGAATACGTGCGCAGCTCGTCGTGGCTTCCGCACAATTTCGATTACATGTCGGCGAACAATCACCTGCTGAACACGTGGCTGATGAAATGCAGCGTGGCGTTGTTCGGTGAAGGTGAATTTGCGTTGCGGCTGCCGAACGTGCTCGCCGGGGGCGTGTATTTGTTTGCCGCGGGAAAATTGGCAGAACTGCTTTTCCCGCCGCGGCCGATGGCGCTGCTGGCATTCCTCGTGTTGTCACTGAACCCGTTCGTGCTCGATTTTTTCAGCACGGCGCGCGGGTACGGCATTTCGCTCGCCTTGCTCATGTGCGCCTGCCTGCTGCTGGCGCGTTATGTAAACGACAGCTCCCGCATTCGCCCGGCGATCACCGCGCAGGTATTGCTCGCTTTCGCTGCGCTGGCCAACCTCACCCTGCTGCACGTGCTGCTGGCGGCTTCGCTGTTGCTGTTCATTCACCGGCTCATGTTCCATCGCCGCGCGGGATCTCCCCGGCAGCTTTTTTTTCTCACGCTGCCGCCTTTGCTCACTGTCGGCCTGCTGCTTCCTTATGTCATGCGGCTGCAGCAGGCCGGTGCTTTGTTTTACGGCGAAGAGGTGAAATCGCCGGGCGCGATGTTTCTTTCGATCGCCGAATTTTCCTTTTACGGCGCAAGCTATTCTTCCCTGCTCACGCCGGTGATGACGATCGCGCTTTCCGCCATTCCGCTGGTCGCCCTGCTGCTGCTGATGCGCAACGCGCCGCGCATGCTGACCGACACGCGCGGGCGGTGGGGCGTTTTTCTCACGCTGCTGCTTGTCCTTTCCGTTACCGGGCCCGTGCTGCAGCATTTATTCCTTGGCTCCAACTACCTGTCGGGACGGACGGCGTTGTTCTACCTCCCGCTGCTGGCCATGGATTTTCTTTGCGTGCTGCTGCTTTTCCCGGCGTGGCTGCGATTGACGGGCCTGGGCCTTGCGGGAATTCTTTCGCTTGCGCACTTCACGCTCACGTCGAACGTCACGCTTCTTTTCGACTGGCGCGAACAGGCGGATGTGAAGGAGGCGATGCTGCTGCTGAAAGAAAAAGATCCGGCGGTGGCGGAAAATTGTTTTGCGAATATCATTTCCACCGATCTCCCGTATGAAAAGCAGGTGAACTATTACCGCATGCGTTTCGGTATGGAAAATTTCGGTCATGCGGCCCGGAAAGAAAGTGTTCCCGCCTGCAGCTTCTATTATCTCCCGTCCGATTCCATGAAAAATTTCGGCAGCTGCGAAGTGCTCCGCGAATTCCCGGGAACCGGCACAGCGCTTTTCCGCGTGAAAGATCCCGGCCGGCTGGAGCGCGTGGGAGAAGTGTGGCAGGATTTCGAGCACGAAGATCCGTTCCTCGAGTTAATGACGGACACGATCTTCCTCGGTGACAAAGGCACGTTCGCCGACGCGGAGCATCTCTACAGCATCAACGTCTGGATCTCCGTTCCCGATTCGCTGGAAGGACCGCTGGCGGTTTCGCTGAGTTGCAGGCTGAATTATTTTTCCCGCAACTGTTCCGCGCTGCTCGTTTTTGCATTCAGCAACGGCAAGGAAGAAAGCCGGGAGGCGATGCATTTCACCGAGCTTTCCACCCCGCCCGGCGAATGGTCGATCACCGGCTGGACGCGGCCTGTTCCGCCCGGCACGAAAAAAGTGCGCGTTTATCTTTTGAACCCCGGAAACAGGGAGGTGCTGATGGATAATGTGGCGCTGCGGTTGCTCGCAAACCCGCGGTAAAATCCTATCTTCGGGTCACTTTTAACCATGCCCTCCGCTCAAAAGCTTTCCATCGTCATTCCCGCCTACAACGAGGCGAGAACGATCCACCTTATCCTGAACAAAGTCCTCGCTGTCGAGCTCATCGGCGGCATGGAGAAGGAGATCCTCATCGTCAACGATTGCTCGAAAGACGACACGCAGGCCGTGGTGGAAAAATACATCGCGGACAACAACGCGCACAGCATCCGGCTTTTCAACCAGCCGTTCAACCAGGGCAAAGGAGCGGCGCTGCACAAAGGCATCGAGATCGCGACAGGCGATTACATCATCATCCAGGACGCCGACCTCGAGTACGATCCGGCCGAGTACAACATCCTGCTGCGCCCCATCCTGGACGGATTCGCCGATGTTGTTTTCGGGTCCCGCTTCATGGGCGGCAAGCCGCACCGCGTGCTGTTCTTCTGGCATACGATCGGCAATAAATTCCTGACGTTCCTTTCCAACATGTTCACCAACCTGAACCTGACGGACATGGAAACCTGCTACAAGCTCTTCCGCGCCGACATGGTGCAGTCGCTGCGCCTGAAAGAAAAACGTTTCGGCTTCGAGCCCGAGGTCACGGCGAAAATTTCCAGGGTCAGGGACGTGCGCATTTACGAGGTCGGCATTTCATACTACGGGCGCACTTACGAGGAAGGAAAAAAGATCGGCTGGAAAGACGGCTTTCGCGCCATCTGGTGCATTCTCCGTTACAACCTGTTCGACACCCGTCACCTGAAGTGAGAAACCTCCTTCACACCTTGCGCCGGATCTTCAGCGACAAAGGATTGTTGCTGACGCTGGCATTAAGCCTGGTGATCCTGCTGGTTTTTTACGGCAAGCTGCTGCTTCACCCGTGCACCACGTATTTCAGCGCCGGCGGCGACGGCCTGCAGATCTACTACGAAACGCTTTACCACACGAAGTTCGACCCGGAATTCTGGCGGCAGCAGAGCATCAACTACCCGTACGGCGAAAGTATTTTTTTCACCGGTGCGATGCCGTTCGTCAACAACCTCGTGAAAATTTTCGGGCCTTCCGCCGCTCCGCTCGGTGTCGGGCTGATCAACCTGCTGATGCTGTTTTCCCCGGTGATCGGCGCGCTCGTTCTCTACGCCATTTTCCGTCACCTCCGCCTGCCCTGGCTGTATGGCGCGCTGGCTGCGACGTTCATCGCTTTCCTTTCCCCGCAGCTGGGACGTTTCAGCGGGCACTATTCGCTCTCGTGGGTGTTTCTCATCCCGGCGATGATCTACCTGCTGCTTCGCTTTTACGATTACCCGAGCCTCACGAAAAGTTTGCTGATCTCGTTCCTCGTTTTCCTCGGCGCGACAACGCATCTTTATTTCCTCGTGTTCTTCGCGGCGCTCGGCGGAATTTACTGGGCGATGCTGTTCCTCACGCGCGACCGTGGCTTCGGGCGTTTCCTGTTCGTGCTGAAGCATGCGGGGATCCAGTTCGTGCTGCCCGTGGCATTGATCCAGGCGCTCGTCATGTGGTCGGATACGGTTCCCGATCGCACGGTGGCGCCGTGGGGATACCTGGTGTATCATTCGAGCAACAGCGGCGTGTTCTTTCCGTTCGGGAAACCGTACGCGGAACTCGTGCAGAAGTTCATTACGCCTTCCGAAGTCGAGCTTGAAGGCGTGGCCTACGTCGGGCTGGCGGCGATCACCGGGCTGGTTGCGATCGCGCTTGTGCAGCTCTACCGGCTGGTGCGCGGGCGGTTCCGCTTGTTTCTGTCGGTAACGGACCACAAGGTGCTGAACATTTTTTTCTGGACGTCGCTTTTCCTTTTGTGGATTTCTTACGCGGAACCGTTCACCGGCGGGAATGAAGAATGGCTCGTGCATGCGGGGCCGCTCCGGCAATTCAGGGCGATCGGGCGTTTTACGTGGGTGTTCTTTTACGTGATGAACATCATCGCCGTTTACCGCCTGTATAAAATTGCATTGCGGAAAAATTTCCTGCGCTACTCGATCATGGTCATTATCCCCGCGCTGCTTTTCCTCGATATGTATTACAACGTTCGCGGCCAGCAGGATCTCTACAACAACCGCATCGCCGACCTCGAGGACGAAACGAACGCGCTGCCGCAAAATGCGTGGCTGAAAAATTTCAAACCTTCCGATTACCAGGCGATCCTGCCGTTGCCGTTTTTCCACATCGGCTCCGAAAATGTTTCCCGCATTCCCGTCGACCAGGAAATCATCCGCGCCACGTACATCGTTTCGCTGAAAACCGGCTTGCCGACCATGGCCGCCACATCAGGCCGCACGTCCATCAGCCAGTCGCTGAAGCTGGTGAGCCTTGTGCTCGACCCGCTCCGCCCCGTGCCTGTGCTCGCCGAGCTGCCCGACAAACGTCCGCTGCTGCTTGTCGTCCGGCCCGAAACGCTGGATGAAAATGAGCGCCGGATACTCGATCTTGCAAAACCCGTGGGAACTTCAGAAGCGTACCGGCTCTATTCCATTCTGCCTGCCACGCTCGACAGCCTTGCGCGCGGTCAATATGAAACGGTGAAAGCTGCGTTTGCCGAACGTGCGAAATTTCCGGCCGGACAATTCCTTGCGACAGATTCAGCAGCTCCTGTTTTTTACAATTCATTCGATGCCGGCGCCGGGAAAGCATTCCGGGGAAAAGGCAGCTATTCGGGAAGCATCCGCGCATTCAGCAGGCTTTACGATTCAACGCTGGCGGTCCCGGGCAAATACGTGGCTTCGTTCTGGATCAACAATATCGACAAAGACGTGTACCCGCGCCTGGTGATCGAAGTGTTCGTGACCGACCCGGCCGGGAAAGCGCAGGCATATTATTTCCAGTCCAACGCGATCCGCGAGCTGCAGGCGGTGGACGGCTCATGGGGCCTTGTGGAATTCCCGCTGACGGTGCCGGCGGAAAATTCCCACGCGCAGATCACGGTATGGAATTCTGACATGCGGGAGTCGAACCAGCTCCAGGCCGACGAGTTGCTGATCCGCCCGGAGAATACCGATCTTTACGAAGTCAGCGGAGACACGATCATACGCAACACCCGGAAGTATTTTCCCGTCAAATGAACCTGAGCATCATCCTGCCCTCGTACAAAAGCGCCGGCACGCTCGCCTCGCAGCTGCCGGAATTCCTGGCGTGGCTCAGCACCAGGAGCTGGACGTACGAGGTGATCGTGGTGGACGACGGTTCGGACGACGATGGCGCGACGGAAGCGGCGGCAAAAGCGAACGGCTGTGTGTTCATCCGCCATGCGCAGAACCAGGGGAAAGGCGCCGCGGTGCGCACCGGCATGCGCGCGGCAAAAGGCGATTACCGCATGTTCACCGACGCCGACATCCCGTTCGAGTTCGAATGCATCGAGCGGTTTTACTATTACCTGTCGGAGAAAGAATTTCACGTCGCGGTCGGCGACAGGACGCTGCCGGAGTCGCGGTACTTCAGCGAGATCAAAGGCAGCCGTAAAATGGGCAGCAGCATCTTCACGTTTTTCGTCGGGCGTTTCGTCACCACCGGTTTGTTCGACACGCAATGCGGCATGAAAGGTTTTTCCGCGAAAGTGGCCGATGACCTGTTTTCCGTTTCCCGCCTCACCGGTTTCGCGTTCGACGTGGAGCTGCTGTACATCGCGCTGAAAAGAAATTACGACATCAAACGTCTTCCCGTCATGTTCCGCAGCAATCACGAGCAGTCGAGCGTCAACCTCATGCGCCACGCCCCCGGCATGCTCGCCGATCTCTGGCGCATCAAATGGAACCACCTGCGCGGAAGATACGACCGGGAATAATGTGCAGATGTGCAGATCACTGTTGTCCGGGGAAAATTGTAATAAAAAGAAGGGAGCTCCGAAGAACTCC
>CBIHOC010000042.1:0-41827 GCA_966211705.1 uncultured Chryseobacterium sp. | reverse complement strand
TTTTAAACGTTTTTGGGTTTCCTTTTGGGGTTCTTGTTTTTTTTGTGGGGGGTTGTTGGTTTTTCTTTCTTGTTAACCCCCCCTTTACTCAAACCCGCGCGGCGCAGCCGCGACCGGCAACCCCGGACAACCTTTTTTTAAATAGCTCCTTCTTTCATGCGTTCCGCATTTTCCGCCAGCTGCAGCGCGTCGAGCATGTCCTGGATGTCGCCGTTCATGAATGCGGGCAGGTTGTGCTGCGTGTGGCCGATGCGGTGATCGGTAACACGGCTCTGCGGGTAATTGTAGGTGCGGATCTTCGCCGAGCGGTCGCCGGTGGAGACGATGGTCTTGCGGCGGGAAGCGGATTTATCGTGCTTCTTCTGCACTTCGATCTCGTACAGTTTCGTGCGCAGCATGTTCATCGCGCGCTCGCGGTTGCCGTGCTGCGAACGCTCCACCTGGCAGGTGATCACGATGCCGGAAGGTTTGTGCGTGAGCATGACTTTGGTTTCCACCTTGTTCACGTTCTGTCCGCCCGCACCGCCCGAACGCGCCGTCTGGATCTCGATGTCCGCCGGGTTGATCACCACGTCCACCTCTTCCGCCTCGGGCATCACCACCACCGTTGCCGCCGAGGTGTGCACGCGTCCCTGTGTCTCCGTTTCCGGCACACGCTGCACGCGGTGAACGCCCGACTCGTATTTCAAAATGCCGTACGCGTTATCGCCGGTCACTTCCGCCACGATCTCTTTGTAGCCGCCCATCGTCCCTTCGCTGAAGTCGATCACTTCCAGTTTCAGCCCGTGCGTTTCACAATAGCGCGAATACATGCGGAACAGGTCGCCCGCAAAGATCGAGGCTTCGTCGCCGCCCGTGCCTGCGCGGATCTCGAGCACCGCGTTCTTCTCGTCTTCCGGGTCCTTCGGCACCAGCATGTTGCGGATCTTTTCCTCCATCACTTCCACCTGCGGTTCGAGCTCGGTCAGCTCGCCTTTAGCCATCTCCAGGAAATCAGGATCTTTCTCCGTAGCGAGCACTTTTTTGGCGGAGGAAATATTATCGAGCAGCTGGCGGTATTCGTGGTAAGCGTCCACGACCACCCGCAGGTCCTTGTATTCCTTATTCAATTTGGCAAACTGCTTCATGTCCGACATGATGGCGGGGTCGGAGATCAGCAGCTCCACGTCTTTCCAGCGTTTTTCTATGGCGGCGAGCTTGTCGAGCATTGTTCGGATTTGAAAGTGCAAAGGTAGCGTTTGCTTACGATCCGTGCCTTTCCGTTATCTTTAAAAGCGCAAAAACCATGACTTCCCCCCCGTCTGAATCCCGCCTGAAAACGATCTTCCTGCTTCTCCTGTCGGCCCTGTGCCTCGGCGGGGCTGCCCTGTACAACGGCTACCCGCTCGTCTATTCCGATACCGGCACTTACATCGAATCGGGATTTACGCTGGAAACGCCGTTCGACCGGCCCATCATGTACGGCCTGTTCATCCGTCTCTTCAGCCTCGGCGGGATGACGCTCTGGACGGTGGTGCTCGCGCAATGCCTGCTTTTCGTTATTCCGTTTTACCTCTGCATCCGTTCCTTCACCGCAACAGAACGTCCTGCCGCCACAACATTCCTGCTCATCCTCGCCCTTTCCCTTTTCACCGGGCTTTCCTGGGTGGCGTCGCATCTCCTCCCCGACCTGCTCACGCCCGTTTGCCTGCTTTGTATGATCCTGCTGGCGTTTGCGCCCGGGCTGCGGAAAAGCGAGATCGTTTTCCTCTACGTGGTTTTGCTTTTTTCCACCGCCTGCCATATTTCTCACGTGGCCATCAATCTCCTGTTCGTGATCAGCGTCGCGGCTGTTGCATTTTTCCGGAAACGGCGCGGACGAATTTTGCCGGTCAAACCGTTTCACCTTGCCGGAATTTTCCTGCTCAGCATCGCCGCGATCTTTACGATGGGATCTTCCCTCAGCAAATCGCGGCACGTGTTCGTGATGGGCCATTTGCTCGAGACCGGAATTCTCGATGCGTACCTCGACGAACATTGCGGTGAAAAAAACTACAAGCTCTGCCAGCATCGTCATCTTCTTCCCAACGACGCCGGCAGCTTCATGTGGAACACGCACGGCGACAGTTCACTGATCAAAACCGGCGGATGGCAGGGATCGAAAGCGGAATACGACGAGATCATCCACGGCACGCTCACCAGCCCGAAATTCCTTGCCATGCACGTGAAAGCCGCGGCACACGTTTCGCTCAAACAGCTCGTTACGATCCGCGTCGGCGAAGGAGACGGGGCTTACCCGAAAGGCACGCTGCTGTACGAGCGCATCGGGAAATACGTTCCGTACGAGCTGCGCGAATATGCGTTCTCACAGCAGGGCATGAACTTCCTGGCGGAAATGCCGATGGTGAATTTTGTCAATTCGATTTTCACCGCCTTGTCGCTGCTCGTCGTTGCGGGATGGATGCTGTTTTACTTCCGCACACCGGGAACGGACCAGATGCTGCGCATTTTTATCCTTTGCCTGTTGCTGGGCTACGTCATCAACTGTTCCGTCTGCGCCACGCTTTCCACGCTGGCCAACCGTTTCGGCGCCCGCGAAAGCTGGTTTATCCCGCTCGCGGCAATGCTGATCGTGTGGGGAATTTACCGGGCGCGAAAAATTTCTGCTGAAGAATAAGGAGCGCAACAACGGCTCATCAAAGCAACACCTGTCCCGCTGTACGCTGCAAGTCCTCCCCCGATCCCGAGTGCTCGGGACGGGGTCCGGGCTTTCCGCTTCCATCGGGGCTAAGGAAGTTCCGCCCGACGCATTAAAAACTGGGTAGCGCCTCACAAGTGATCCTGCCTGGATAGAAGTTAATCCGTGAAATTCGCGGAATCCGCGGCCTCAGAAATAATCTTCGAAATATTCCTCATCCTCCCGCGACAGCGAACGTTCGAGGAGGCTGATCTTCTCACGCAGCTTGTTGTTTTCCGCATAGAGCAGCTCCACGCGTTTCATCATCACCTCGATCGTTTGCGGCGCTTCGTCCCGGCTGATCGTCTCCGGCCGGTGTTGCGGCTGCGTCCCCGCTTTTTCTTCCAGCAATTTCAATTCCCCGAGCAGGCGTTCATGGTGCAGCAGCAGCTCGTTAATCCACCCGGCAATGCCTTCCGAAACGATCTTGCGCGCATCTTTTATTTCCGCCTTGTTCATAAAGTCCAGCACCATCGTATCCACCTTGTTGTCCTGGAACCTCAGCTGCGTCTTCAGCAGCAGGCCTTCCAGCGTCTTGCACCGGCTGAGCGCCACGTACAGCTGGCCATGCAGGAACACGCCCCGACCTACATCCAGGATCATCTTATCGAACGTCAGCCCCTGGCTTTTATGAACGGTGATCGCCCACGCCAGCCGCAACGGGAATTGCGTAAACGTGCCTTTCACTTTTGCGTCCACCGATTTCGAATTCGCGTCGTACCCGAACTCACGGTTCTCCCATTCCACCGGCTCCACCGTGTGAATGGTCCCGTTCGCCATCCGCACTTTGATCTCGTTGGCGGAAAGACTTTCCACCCGGCAGATCGTCCCGTTCACCCAGCGCCTCTGCGGATCGTTGCGCATGAACATGACCTGCGCATTCACTTTCAGCCTGAGCTTGTTCTCAACGGGCAATTCGTTCTCCGGGAATTCATCTGTTATTCTTCCCTCGTACTCCCACTCTTTTCCCCCAAGCCGGTCAAGGTGTACCGCATTTTCTTTGTTCGCCACTTCGTTGGTCGTCGCCAGGATGATGAAAAAATCGTCCAGGTCGGGTTTGAAATCCGCGTGCAGGCGTTCGTTCAGCACCGACAATTCCCGGCCCGTCATTTTTCCTTCGCGCACGGCATCGAGTACCCGGATAAAACCGGCGTTCGTCTGCCGGTACGCTTTATCCAGCTCGATCTGCCCCAGGTCCAACTGAGAAAAAACAGTTGCCCCGAAAAAATAAGGCTGCTTATAAAGCATCTCGATGATCGCCCTGTCCTGCGAAGTAACCACCGGCGGGAGTTGCAGCAGGTCGCCGACAAAGATCACCTGCTTTCCGCCGAACGGCTTGAGGATGTCGCCGCCATTGTGCCGGAGCGAATAATCGATCCCGTCCAGGATGTCCGCCCGCACCATCGATATCTCGTCGATGATGATCGTGTCGAGCTCCGCGATGAGCTGTGTTTTTTCATGCGCAAACTGCAGCCTGTTGGAACGGAAGACCGGGATGTCCTTCGAATCGATCAGCGGCTTTTGCGGAAACTGGAAAAAAGAATGTATGGTTTGCCCTTCCACGTTCATCGCCGCTACGCCTGTCGGGGCAAGCACGATGTACCGCTTCCGTGTTTTCTGCCGGAAATAATTCAGGAAAGTGGATTTTCCCGTTCCCGCTTTACCTGTCAGGAAAAAGCTCGTGGCGGTATATTCCGCGATCTGGAATGCGGCGAAAAATTTCTCGTTATCGGGATCCGGGTCAAACCTGTCTTTGATCATCGCGGTCAATAAACGAACTCGCCGAACTCGCTGCGGATCGTCAGCTTTTTCTTTTCCGACGCTTCCACGCTTCCCACAATTTTCGCCGCGATGTTGAACGACTCCGAAATGGCGATGATGTCTTTTGCGATCTCCCCCGGCACGTACAGCTCCATGCGGTGGCCCATGTTGAACACTTTGTACATCTCCGCCCACGGCGTGTGGCTCTGCTCGTGGATCAAACGGAACAAGGGCGAAACGGGGAACAGGTTGTTCTTGATGACGTGAACGTTATCCACAAAATGCAGCACTTTGGTTTGCGCGCCCCCGCTGCAGTGGATCATGCCGTGAATGTTCGCGCGATGTTTCTCCAATACTTTCGCGATCACCGGCGCATACGTACGCGTGGGCGAAAGCACGAGCTTGCCCGCCGTAGCTTTTCTTCCGTCGCCGATGTCGACAAGATCGGTGAGCTGCATCTTGCCGCTGTACACGAGCGCATCCGGCACCAGGGGGTCGAAGCTTTCGGGGAACGCGGCGGCGAGCGTGTGCGCAAACACATCGTGGCGCGCGGAAGTCAGCCCGTTGCTTCCCATGCCGCCGTTGTATTCCGCTTCGTAGGTCGCCTGCCCGTCGGAAGCCAGTCCCACGATCACGTCGCCGGGACGGATATTCGCATTGTCGATCACGTCGGCGCGCTTCATGCGGCACACCACGGTGGAATCGACGATGACGGTGCGCACGAGATCGCCCACGTCGGCCGTTTCACCGCCGGTGCTGCGGATGCCCACGCCGAGACTGCGCAGGTTTTCGAGCACCTCTTCCGTGCCGTTGATGAGCGCGGAAAGCACTTCACCCGGGATGAGGTTTTTGTTCCGCCCGATGGTCGACGAAAGCAGGATGTTGTCCACCGCGCCCACGCAGAGCAGGTCGTCGGTATTCATCACCACCGCATCCTGCGCAATGCCTTTCCACACCCCGAGATCGCCCGTGGTTTTCCAGTACATGTACGCCAGCGAGGATTTCGTTCCCGCGCCGTCGGCGTGCATCACCAGGCAATAGTTTTCGTCGCCGGACAGGTAATCGGGAATGATCTTGCAGAACGCTTTCGGGAAAAGCCCCTTGTCGATGTTTTTGATCGCGTTGTGCACATCTTCTTTGGAAGCGGATACGCCGCGCTGGTTGTATTTGATGTCGCTCATGTTCGTTTCTTTTTTCGCGCCAGTTCTTCGTCGAGCAGTATCGCTTCGATCAATGTTTCCCGCACCCGCCCCGCGTCGATCTGTGAAGGATGCTCGTAGATCACGTCCCACACTTCTTTCCGCCCGCGGCCTTCCAGCAACCCGTTGTCGTTTGAAAGCAAATGCCCGCGGCAAAATCCAAGGATCACACCTTTATCGATGGTGATCGCCCCCGCGCTTGCCGGCCAGGTGAAACAGATGCGGCTGTGGATGTAAAAATACGGAACGCCGTACGAAAGTTTCCCGGTGAACCTGTCGGACGTGGAAAGAATGATCTCCCGCAATGCAGTGACGGTGCTTTTTTCATCCCCGGCCAGGTTGTACACAAAATCGTCAACGGTGCTCATCAGAAAAAATTCAAAGATTCAAACGCTCGTCTCGCTTTGCTCGCCTTACTATTCAAAGATTCAAAATTCAAAGAGTGAAAGCCGAACTGATCAATCTTTGAATTGTTGAATAGCGAAGGCGCAGCCAAGCGATTGAATCTTTGAATCTTTTCTAACGAAGAAGCCTCCCGTATGAGGGGAGGCTTCAAAGTTACTGCTTTTGACAGTTGATCTTAGTTCTGCTTGGGCTTGTTAGCGGGCTGCTTGGGAGCTGTTCCGCCCGCGGGTGTGCCGCCTGCAGGGGCCGGGCCGGGAGCCGGTGCGGGTGCAGGAGCCGGTTCTTCGTCAATGTCTGCTCCGGTGGTATCGCCGGTATCATCCATTGCGCCTGCGAGCACTTTCGGGCGGATGATCTTGCGCTGGCTCTGGTCTTTGGGAGCGTTGGGGTCAACGTAATCCCAGCTGAGCACTTTGAATACCGTACGGCGGTTGAGCTGGTGAAGCGCTTCCTGTTCCTGCTTGGTTTTCTTGCTGTTGATGTATTTCTCGGTCAGAACGGTTCCGTCAGCGAGGCGGAGGGGACGTTCTTCGCCGTAGCCTTTAGCAACGAGACGCTCTTTGGGGATCTTCTTCTCGTTCACGAGGTAATCCACGCAGGCCTGTGCACGTGCCTGTGACAGCTTCTGGTTGTATTTGTTGCTGGCGCGGGCATCCGTGTGCGAGCTGAGCTCGATGACGATCGTCGGGTTGTCGACGAGCGTCTGGTAAAGGAAGTTCAGCGAGTCTTTCGATTCCGGGCGGAGGTTCGACTTGTTAAGGTCATAAAGTACGGCCGGGAAGCGGATCTCGGATTCAGCAGGGGTGAGGCAGAAGTCGAGAACGAAATCTTTCGAAACCATTTCGCCGACGGTGGTGAGCTTGCCTTTGTCCTTATCCGGGAGGTTGAGGTAACCTTCTGCTTTCGTGCTGTGTCCTTTGTCGGAGAATACGGTTACGACATAAGACACTTCCGGGAGCAGGTCATACTTATACTTACCGTCTTTGTCGGTTTTCACTTCAAGCGCTGATCCGTCGGAACCAACCATACGCACGGTGGCTTCCTGTACAGCGATGGACGGGCCGTATTTGCAGTCGGTGATGGTGCCGGTCAGGTGGAACACCAGGGGCGGCAGGTAGAACGACCAGATGTCGTCGGCGCCTTTGGTTCCTTCGCGGTTGGAGGTGAGGTAACCTTTTTCTTTCTTACCGTCGAATACGATACCGAAGTCGTCGCCGGGCGAGTTCATCGGGTATTTGAGGTTTTCGGGAGTGCCGAACTTCCAGGTTTTCGCATCGGTAATGGGGGCTTTGAAAATGTCGAGGCCGCCCATGCCGAGGTGTCCGTCAGAAGAGAAGAAAAGATCGTTGTTGTCGGAGAGGTACGGGAAACCTTCGCGGCCGGTGGTGTTGATGGACGGGCCCATGTTGACGGGCTTGCCCCACTTCTTCGTTTTTTTGTCGTAGGTCGACATCCACAGGTCGGACTTTTCGCCGCCCATTACACCGGGCATGTCGGAAGAGAAGACCATTACCTGCTCGTCGACGCTTACCGTCGGGTGACGGAAGTTGAAGCTGTCGAGCACTGCTGCGTCGAGGCCGAAGTCGATCACTTCCGGGGTATCCCAGGAGTTACCTTTTTTGGCAGACTTATAAATCTTACAGGTGACGTATTTTTTCTTCTGCTGGTCGCAACGGGTGAAATAGACCGCGTTTGCTTTTTTGTTGATGTGGCTTGCTCCTTCGTTGCCGAGCGCGCTGTTCACATCTCCCTGGATGGTGGAGGGTGTGCTCCACTTGCCGTTCTTGTCGACTTTCGTCTCGAAGAGGTCGGAGTACATCGTTCCGGAAACCGGGTCGATCTTGCTGCCCGTCTGGCCTTCACGCTTGGAGGTGAAGATGAGCGAGGTGTGCTTCTTGTCGCTGAACGTCGGTGAGAAGTCGTAATCCTTGGAGTTGATCTGCGCCATGTTCTCCACGACGTAGCGGGTCGGATTGTCTTTCCACTTCTGTGCGAGCTCGCTGGATTTCACGCCATTTTCACCGGCGGGATCCGAAGGAACCCTTGATTTATAATCGTTGAATGCGGTGATGGCCTCATCATATTTCATGTTGATCTTCTTGGCCTCCGCTAAATACAGGTACATTTTATCGTCGTTATGCTTCTGCTTGATGGCTTTGGCATACCAGGATTCGGCCTGTTTCCAGTCGTTCATCTTGCGATAGCATTCTGCGATCTGGAAAGTGATACGAGCTTTCTCCTGCTTGTTCTTGATTTTTGCCATGCCCTTTTTGTAGAGCTCGACTGCGTTATAGTACTGCTGCGAGAAGAACGCCCTGTCGGCGTCGCGGATGTAGTTTTTCTGAGCATTCGCATTCAGCGTGAATGCAAGCAGGAAAACCACAACGGCAGAGAGCACCTTTATTGATTTCATAGGTTGATCTTTTTGTGTTTCGGTTTGACGTGGCTGCTAAGATAACTAAATCCTGAAAACGATAAAATATCGGCCGGGAAATTGGTTTTAAAGGCCCGCAGCAGGCCTTCATCGCCTATAACGGGGAACCCGGGAAAAGGTACAGCCTGCCGGGATACGGCAAGCTGCACCTGCATTAACACATTGACAACCAACACAATAATTTTAGCTTTCGAACAGGAAAAGTTCGGCTCTTTCAACTGCTGTCATCTGCTGGAAATCAATCGTGGCGCGGCTTGCATCGCCCCGAAAACAAGAAATTCATTCTGATTTTTTAACGTTAATTATCCTGCCTGGGGGCCGGAACCTTTGGCTGGCCGCCGGATTGCGGGGTTTCTGCCGGCTCACCGGCCTCTTCTTCCCCGGTTTCATCGAAAAAGCCCTTTTTGACCTCGACAGGAGCAACGGGCCCGCGGGAGGGATTTTTCGGGTCGACGTAATTGGTGCGGACGACGCGGAAGGTGGTGCGGCGGTTGAGCTGGTGCAACGCTTCACGCTCCTGCACCGTTTTTTTCGTGTTGATGTATCTCTCCGTGAGTACCTGCCCGTTGGGCAGCTTCAGCGGGCGGTCCTCGCCAAAGCCTTTGGGGATAAGACGTTCGGGCGCGATGCCTTTCGAGATGAGGTAATCCACGCAGGCCTGCGCGCGGCGCTGGGCGAGATCGCGGTTGTGCGCGGCGCTTCCCTGGCAATCGGTGTGCGCGTTGAGCTCGATCACGAAGTTCGGGTTGTCGATGAGCAGCTGGTAGAGGAAGTTGAGCGAATCTTTCGACTCGGGGCGGAGGTTGGCGCTGTCGAGGCCGTAGAGCACGGCGGGCAGGATGATCTCCACATCTTTCGGGATGGGCGGGAGAAAAAAGTCATACACGAAATCCTTGCATTCGCACATGCTCATGGTCGACACTTTGCCTTTGTCTTTTTCGGGAAGGCTGAAATAATTTTCCGCTTTCACGCTCGTGGCCGAATCGCCGAGCACGTTCAGGATGTAGAGCACGTTTTCACGCAGCGTGAATTTGTACGACCCGTCCGCCGCCGTAAATTTTTTCTCCACCGAACCGTCGTTGCCGATCAATTCCACCAGCGCGTTCTTCACCGGCACGCGATTGACCGAATCTTCCACCACCCCGCTCATCTGCGATTTGCATTCGTCATAATAAAAGCGCCAGATGTCGTCGAGCCCTTTGGTGCCGGAACGGTTGGAGGTGAGATAACCACGGCGCAGCTTGCCGTCGAACACGATGCCGAAATCGTCGGCGGTGGAGTTGAACGGGGCTTTGAGATTTTCCGGCGCGCCCCATTTCCATCCGTTGCCCGCCACTTTCGGCGCACGGAAAATATCCAGCCCGCCCATGCCCACGCGCCCGTCGGAAGAAAAATAAAGCGAGCCGTCGTCGCTGATGTACGGGAAACCTTCGCGCTGCTGCGTATTGAACTGGCTGCCCATGTTCACCGGCGTGCTCCACTTTTTCGTTTTCTTGTCGAACGTCGACATCCACAGGTCGGACTTCACGCCGCCGATGGAGCCGGTCATGTCGGAGGAAAACACCATCACGTCTTCAGTGATGCTTACGGCAGGGTGACGGAAATTAAAGCTGTCGAGCGTTTCCGGGGCGAGGCCGAAATCGACCAGCACGGGGATTCCCCAGGTGTTGCCCTGTTTTTCGGCGTAATAAATTTTGCAGGTCGAAAGCCCTTTCCGTTTCTGCTCGCAACGCGTGAAGAAAATGTGCGAGCCGTTCTTCGTGATGCAGCTGGCGCCGTCGTTGGAAGAGGGAAGGTTTACATTGCCGGTCAGACCTGCGGGCGTGCTCCATTTGCCTTTGTTGTCGACACGCGCTTCGAAGATGTCGCTGAACATGCCGCCGGAAACAGGATCCACCTTGCTGCCGGTCTGGCCCGCGCGTTTGGAAGTGAACACAAGGGATTTGTGCTTCCGGTCGGACCACGTGGGGCAAAAATCATTCGACTTCGTGTTGAGCTGCGCTTCGTTCTCGATCTTCCAGCGGCACTGGTCGCCCTGCCATGCAACACATGCATTGCAGGATTCGATGCCGATGTCGGCGGCGGGATCGGAAGGCACGCGGGTTTTGTATTCCTGGTAGCTGGCAAGGGCGTCTGCGCATTTGCCGTTCATCTGCTGCACCTGCGCGAGATACAGCCATTGACGGTCGTCGTTGTGCTTTTGCCTGATGCTTTTCTGGTACCAGCTTTCCGCGGCCTGCCAGTCGGTGAGCATGCGGAAGCATTCGGCGACCATGAACGATGCGCGGGCCTTCTGATCTTTCTGCTTGATCTTCGGGATGGCTTTCATGTAAAGAAGCTCCGCGTTGTAATACTGCTGCGCCATGAACGCGCGGTCGGCGTCGTGAAGCTCGCGCTGGGCGAACAAAATTGCGGGCAGGAAGAAGAGGACGAGACAAAGTCGTAGCTGTTTCATAGGAATGAAAATTTGGGTGGTTAGTAATGGCGCGGGCACGTTTGCCGGCGTATTTCCTGCGCCTTCTGATCCTATAACGTCAGCGCTCAAAAAAGTAACACCAGTTGTGAAGAGAAAATTACCGTCGCCTTTTTTAAGATGGGTTTAGGAGTTAATTTTCCTCCCGGGGAAAAAGATGTAGGATGTACGAATTACGATGTACCATTTGGAATTTCAGAAAGATCGCTCTCGTTTGCGTGGGTATGTTCTTTTTCATTTCGCTGCAGGCCACGCCATCCGTTCGTTATAACACCGCGCCGTCGGGCTGGGTCGTCAATATTTTTTCCTCGTTCGGTTACGTCAATTATTTTCCGCAGCCGGGAACGTTGAGCGTTTCATTTCCCTACTCGCTTACCTCGCGCAACAGCCCGGTGGCAACCACGCATACTTTCAGCAGCGAGCGGGTGAATTTAACGGGCACGGGAAAATGGGTGTACCCGGGTTTCGGCCTCGAAGTGGGAAAAGAAAATTTCACCGTGGAGGCGCGCATGGGCATTTACCTGAAACAATGGTCCGATCATTTGTACAGCGGTTTCAGCTACCGGTTCATCCTGCGAAAAGCGCACAGCAATCCTGAACGTCTTTCACTCGGGGCGGTGATCCTTCCCGGGAAAAAGTTGATGCGCGGGGCGGCTTCTTTCCCGGTGAAAATTTCGGCCGGACTTTTTTATTACCAGCCCATCTGGTCGCTCGGCACGATCGACGTGGGCAGCGACCAGTTCCGCGCGCTGGGCCATACGATGCAAAGTCTCGATTCGGCGGTCGTGGGCAGCACGGGAAATGTGAACGTTTATTTTCACCAGAACATTATCGCCTTCACACCGGCATTTTCGCTGGGCTACCAGCCGGACGGATTTCCGCTGTACATCAATTTTTCCGTCGCCCCGCTCATTACGATTAAAGAAGCGGGCGGCCTGCGTTTTTACCTGCGCAATTCCGGCAACGTGGAATGGGCGCCGGAAAATGGCATCAGCCTCGATGCGTTGATCCCGCTGAACTCGGCAGGCATGGATGCGACGTTCAACGGGGAAGAATTGAACTCGACGCCGTTCCACCTGAAAGGCGTGATGTACACGCTGCGCGTGGGATTGCATTTCGGGAATTGAAAAAACAGCTCGCTGTTATTCGTCGGGATGACGGGGGAATTCCGTCAGCGTTGCCAGGTCCATGCTGGATTTCCATACCGCTTCACAACCGAAAGAAAGAAGAGGATAGAAAAAAGAGAGGATAGAACGTGACCGCCCTATCCTGCTCTTCTATCCTTTTTTATCTCTTCTTTATTTCGTAAAAAGTAATTCCCTGTACTTCGGCAGCGGCCATGCATCATCGGCGACGAGCATTTCGAGCTTGTCGATGTGGTCGCGGATGATTTCGAAATAAGGCTTCACCTTGTTGCAATACGCGTCGGCCTTTTTCTTCATGTCTTCGATGTTGTTCGCCTTTTTGCGTTCCTCGATCATCGCGTCGACGTTGGTTTTGATGGCGCCCACGTGCCCGGAAATTTCGGTGATCATTTCCAGCTGGATGGCGGCGGCCTTTTTGAACTCTCCCGCGCCGAGCACTTCCTTCAGGCCGGTCACGTTGTTGATGAGCGTGTTCTGGTACTGCAGCGCCACGGGAATAATGTGGTTGACCGCGAGATCGCCCATTACGCGCGCTTCGATCTGGATCTTCTTCACGTACGTCTCGAGGTAAATCTCGTAACGCGCATGCTGCTCGCGATCGCTGAGCACGCCGTGGCGCTCGAACATCTTAATGAACTTTTTGTTCATCCACGACTCCAGCGCTTCGGGCGTCGTTTTGAAATTGTTGAGGCCGCGCTTCTTCGCTTCTTTCACCCATTCGTCGCCGTAGCCGTTGCCTTCAAAACGGATACGCTTGCTGGCAACGATGTAATCGCGCAGCACCTGGAAGATCGCTTCGTCCTTTTCGATGTCTTTCGCGATCAAATTGTCGACGTCGTTCTTGAACTGCACGAGCTGGTCGGCCATGATCGTGTTGAGCACCATCATCGGGCCGGAACAGTTGGCGGAAGAGCCGACGGCGCGGAACTCGAATTTGTTGCCGGTGAACGCAAAAGGCGAGGTGCGATTGCGGTCGGTGTTGTCGAGCAGAATGTCGGGGATCTTGCCGATGTTGAGCTTCAGCGCGGTCTTTTCATCGGGCGTCATTTTCCCGCTCTTCACTTTCTCCTCGAGCTCGTTGAGCACGGAGGAAAGCTGTGAGCCGAGAAACACCGACATGATGGCCGGGGGAGCTTCGTTGGCGCCGAGGCGGTGGTCGTTGCCCGCGGAAGCGATCGTTGCGCGCAGCAGGTCGTCGTTATCGTGGAACGCTTTGAGCGTGTTGATGAAGAACGTGAGGAACTGGAGATTCGTCTTCGGCGTTTTGCCGGGGCTGAGCAGGTTTTTGCCGGTGTTGGTCGAGAGCGACCAGTTGTTGTGCTTGCCGCTTCCGTTCACGCCTGCGAAAGGCTTTTCGTGCAGGAGCACGCAGAAGTTGTGACGGCGCGCCACTTTCTGCATCAGGTCCATGAGCAGCTGGTTGTGGTCTACGGCGAGGTTCGTTTCTTCGAACACCGGCGCGCACTCGAACTGGTTCGGCGCCACTTCGTTGTGACGGGTCTTGATGGGAATGCCGAGCTTGTGCGCTTCGATCTCCAGGTCGCGCATGAAGGCGGTGACGCGGTCGGGAATGGAGCCGAAGTAATGGTCTTCCAGCTGCTGGCCTTTCGCGGGAGCCGCGCCGAAGAGCGTGCGGCCGGAGATCGCGAGATCGGGACGCGCGTTGTGCAATGCTTCGTCCACGAGAAAATATTCCTGCTCCCACCCGAGCGTGGCGATGACCTTGGTAACGTTCTTATCAAAGTACTGGCAGACGTCGACGGCTGCTTTGTCCAGCGCGTGCAGGGCTTTCAGCAACGGCGTTTTGAAATCGAGCGTATCGCCCGTATAGGAAACGAAGATCGTGGGAATGCAAAGCGTATCGCCGATGATGAACGCGGGCGAGGTCGGGTCCCATGCCGTGTAGCCGCGTGCCTCGAACGTGTTGCGGATGCCGCCGCTCGGGAAGCTGGACGCGTCGGGTTCCTGCTGCACGAGCTGCCCGCCCCCGAAACGCTCGATCGCCCGCCCGCCTTCGATGGGCTCGAAAAACGCGTCGTGTTTTTCCGCCGTGGCGCCGGTGAGCGGCTGGAACCAATGCGTGTAATGCATTGCGCCCTTCGAAACCGACCAGGCTTTCATGCCCGCCGCGATCGCGTCCGCCATTTTCCGGTCGATGCGCTCGCCTTTCTCCATTGCCGCCACCACGCTGTTGTACGCCTCTTCCGAGAGGTGCTGGCGCATGGCGTCTTTACCGAAAACGTTTTCGCCGTAATAAGCGGCTACGCCACCGGCAGGGGTTTCCACCTGGATGGGCTTGCGTGACATCGACTCGTCGAGGGCTCTGAAACGGATGTGTGACATGGCAGGAAGCTGTTTTTTGTTGGTTATGGGGCAAATGTACCCGAAAAATAGGGGGTGAGCTTCCAAAAAGTGTATTTATTTTATGAACAGGTGGTGAAAAAGAGGGGGTGTGGTGGAAAAAAGTCTATTTTTTTATTTAGACAGGATGTTTTTCCCCCTTAAGGAAAAGATGTGCCGATGTGCTGAAATGCCGATGTGCCGATGCGCACATGCGCCGCGCGGTCCGGAGGATTGCGACTGGACATATTTAGCTTGAATGCTCGGTACCGGATATCTCATCGGCATTTCGGCACATCGGCATTTCAGCACATCGAAGCGCAGGGCTGTGCGCCGGAGCTGCGCGCGGAAGGCGGGATGATCAGGAGCGGCTGATCGCGTCGGGGGGAATGAGGGGATTGTCTTTATCCTCGTCTTTGTCGGCCGGTTTGGTTTCATCACCGGCTTTCAGGCCTTCATCGACCTGGGCGCGGAAGGTGTCGGCGGCTTCTTTGATGCCGGCGGCCTGCTCGTCGAGGTTGACGTCGCGTTTGATCTCGGTGGCGCCTTTTTCGATCTCGCGCTGGATCTCGGCGGTGGCGTTTTTCATTTCCCGCATTCCCCGCCCGATGCTCCGCGCCATTTCAGGGATCTTGTCGGCACCGAAGAACAGCAGGAACAGCAGCACGATGATGACGATCTCGCCGCTGCCGAGGTTGAGGAAGAGTATGATGAAAGAAGTGTTCATCCGGACTACAAAGATACGTGCTTTGTAAAGAATAAGGGCCGGCCCAATGGCCGACCCTTATCCAGATAACCAGGTGTTCGTCTACTTGCTGCTCTTGCGATCGAAGTCCACAACGATCGGGGTGGAGATGCAGAGGGAAGAATAGGTACCGATAACACGGCCGATGAGCAGGGCGAAAACGAACCCGCGGATCACTTCGCCGCCGAAGATGAAGATCACGAGCAGTACGAAGAAGATCGTGAGCGAGGTGTTGATCGTACGGCCCAGGGTGCTGTTGAGCGCGCGGTTGATGAGGGAGCGTTTCTGCTCGCCATACAGATCGGCCTGTCCTGCCTCTGCAAGGTATTCGCGGATCCTGTCGAACACGATCACCGTTTCGGTCATCGTATAGCCCATTACCGTAAGAATAGCCGCGATAAAATGCTGGTCAAGCTCGAGGGAGAACGGCACGATGCCGTCGAAGATCGCGTAGAACGAGAAGACGATCGCCACGTCGTGGAGAAGCGCCACCACCGAGCCGAGGCCATACTGCCATTTGCGGAAGCGGAACAGGATGTAAAGGAACATCAGTGCGCATGAAATGACAATAACGATGATCGACTTGTAAATAACCTCGTTGGCAATCGAAGCGCCGACCTTGATGGAGCTTACAATTTCATAGGTATTGCCGGAACCCGCAGACTTGACAATACCTGCTTCCAGCTTCTTCCGGACCTCTTCGTCAACGCCCGTGGAATCTTCCGCCGCGCGGTAGTTGGTGGTGATCTTCAACTGGTTCGCACCGCCGGCGGTTTTCACTTCGGGAGCTACTCCGTATTCAACAGCAAGCGCGTTTCGCACCGCTTCACGGTCGACTTCCTGCGAGAAATGCACCGTATAGGAACGGCCGCCGCTGAAGTCGACACCAAGGGTGAAACCTTCGTTCTTGATGGCGAAAACCGTACCGATCACGATGATCGCAAGGGAGATCATGTAGTAATACTTCCGCTTGCCGACAAAGTCGATCTTGGCATTGCGCATGATGTTCTCCGTTGCGGGGATCGAGAACGGGATCTTCTGCTCTTTTTTCAGCATCCAGTCGAAGATGAGACGGGTGATGAAAATGGCGCAGAACAGCGAGCTGAGGATACCGATGATCAGCGTGGTCGCAAAACCCTGCACGGGGCCGGTTCCGAACGCATACAGGATGATGCCGAGGATCAGCAGCGTAATGTTGGAGTCGAGGATCGATGACATGGCGTGACGGAAACCTTCCTGGATAGCCGTGCCCAGTGCTTTGCCCAGGCGCAGCTCTTCACGCACGCGTTCGTAGATAAGAATGTTTGCGTCCACCGACAGGCCGATCGTGAGAATGATACCTGCGATGCCGGGCAGCGTAAGGATTGCGCCCAGCGAGCTGAGGATACCGATGATGAAGAACAGGTTGACCAGCAGCGCAACGTCGGCAACCCAGCCGGCCTTGCTGTAGTACAGGCCCATGTAGATCAGCACCACGATGAGCGCCACGACAAAGGACAGCAATCCCGACTTGATGGCATCTTCTCCGAGAGAAGCGCCGACGACGGTCTGCTCCACGATGGTGGCGCGGGCCGGGAGCTTACCGGTCTTGAGCACGTTCACAAGGTCATCCGCTTCTTTGTTGGTGAAGCTGCCGGTGATGGAAGAAACGCCGCCGGTGATCTCGTTCTGAACCGTAGGCGCAGTATATACCTGCTGGTCGAGCACGATGGCCACACTGCGGCCGCTGTTGGCTTTGGTGAGGCGCGCCCAATCGTGCGAGCCTTCAGCGTTCATCGTCATGGAGATCTCGGGGCCGCCGCCGCCCTGCTGGTTGAATACTTTGCGTGCGTCGGTCACCACGTCGCCTTCCATGGAAGGTTTGCCGTTACGTGCAGCTTTCAGCACGAACAGCTCGAAGTACTGGATATCGTTCTGCGCGGCTTTCGGCTTCACGCCCCAGGCGAAACGAAGGTCGCGCGGGAACAGCGCAACGATCTCGGGCCTGCGGAGATAGCCGCCGATGGTTGCCGTGTCTTTAATAAGTACGCCGAACAGCACGGGGCCTTTGCCTTCGTTGTTAATATAGACGAGGTTCTCGAAAAGCGGCGCGCGCTGCTGCTTGGTGGTGTCGATGCTGGCAACCCGCAGGCTGTCGAACACGACGCGGGCGCTGTCGCGGAGCGACTTGGCCAGCATGTCTGCCTTTGCAGAATCGGCTTTGGTCGTTGCTCCGGAATAATCGGCTTTGTAAGCCAGTGAATCGAACGTTGCGGTATCGGTGTTGAGGCCGAGCAGCACGGTGAGCTTTTCGTTGGCCTGCGCCACCTGCGCGCCGATCTCGCTCACTTCGTAGGTTTCCCAGAACTCGAGGTTGGCGGAGGTCACCAGGAGCTTCTTCACACGGTCTTCATCTTTCACACCGGGAAGCTCGACGAGGATACGGTTGGTCGTCTTGAGGTGCTGGACGTTGGGCTGTGCCACGCCGAACTTGTTGATACGGGTTTCGATCACCAGCTTGGCGCGTTCCACGGCTGCGTCGGCTTCCTGGCGGATGGCGGCGATCACCTGCTCGTCGGTGGAGTTGTAGGTGATGTCGTAGCCTTTGAGCTGGCCTGCGAAAATGCTGGAGAGGCGGCCCTGGGGGTTGACTTCTTTATACGCATTGGCGAAGAGCGTGATGTAATCGCCTCCTTTGGCGGTTTGCTCGGCAGATGCTTTTTTGATCGCCTGGTCGAAATCGGGGGCGGTGGAGAAATTGGCCAGCGCGCGGAGGATGTCGGGCGTGGAAACTTCCATCGTCACCATCATCCCGCCTTTCAGGTCAAGGCCGAGGTTCAGCTCTTTGTCCTTGCTGCTTTCGTAGGTGTAGAGGTTGAGGTAGATCTTTTTGCCCCCGAGCGAGTCGTAGAGGAAAAAGCGCTCGCGCGCAGCGATGATCGAATCGCGAATTTCACCTTCCCTGACGGGGTTGTTTTCGGCGCGTGCCTTTACCCAGTCGTCAATGTGCTTCTGTTGCGCGTAGTTGACTGCGTACGCATTCGCTTTTTTCTCCCAGTTGCGGGTGACGAACGTGAACGACAGGTAAAAAAGACAGGCTAACGCCATGAGGATGGCGAAAATCCGGATAGCTCCTTTAATGTTTTGCATAGTGTAGTACAGTAGTTTCCAAGGGGTAAGCCGGCTCAAACAGCCGTACGTTTCCAAAATGGAGGCTGCAAATATAGAGGAAAAACCGAAGAAGCAACAGCAAAATTCGCAGCCCCGCAGCGACCGTACAGGGTTCCTCCGCCATAAAATACAAATCGTGCATCCGGGCGCATTTTCCCGGTCGTGTGCAGCCGTAACGACGACCGGCCCGCGCCGCGACGGCATCCGAACAAATTTATTGCGCATCTATGGCGCGTCTCGCGTAAATTTAGCGCTGACGGCTTTATGTTACACTTACCTACTCTTATTATCGACCTTGCGCTGATCCTCGGGGCGGCGGCGGTTATCAGCCTGGTTTTTAAAAAGCTGAAGCAACCGATCGTATTGGGTTATATCATCGCCGGATTGCTGGTGGGGCCCCATATCAAGCTTTTGCCCACGGTTGTCGAACTGGAGAGCATACGGACATGGGCGGACATCGGGGTTATTTTCCTGCTGTTCAGCCTCGGCCTCGAATTCAGCTTCAAAAAACTGATCCGGGTTGGCGGCGTTGCCGTGCTCACCGCGCTGCTCGGGGTCGTATCCACCATACTCATGGGGTTCGGCCTTGCGCGGCTGATGGGCTGGAACACCATCGACAGCTTATTCATGGGCGGCCTGCTGTCCATCGCTTCAACGACGATCATTTTCCGGACGTTCGACGAGCTGAATGTGAAAACGCAGAAGTTCACCGGCATCGTGCTGGGCGTTCTCGTCGTGGAAGATCTTGTCGCTGTCGTTTTGATGGTGGGCCTTTCGACCGTGGCCGTGAGCCGGACGTTCGAAGGCGGCGAAATGCTGTTCTCCGTGTTCAAGCTCGCCTTTTTCCTGGTGCTCTGGTTTATCTCCGGCATTTTTTTCCTGCCCACGTTATTGAAAAGCATCCGCCAGTTGCTGAACGAAGAGCTGCTGCTGCTCGTTTCCCTCGCGTTGTGCTTTTTTATGGTTTACCTGGCCACCGTCGCCGGTTTTTCCCCGGCGCTGGGCGCATTCATCATGGGATCGATCCTCGCCGAAACGACCAAAGCGGAAAAGATCGAATACATCATCAAGCCCATCCGCAATCTTTTCGGCGCGATCTTCTTCGTTTCCGTGGGCATGCTCATCGACCCGGCGATGCTGGTCCGGCACATCGGCCCGATCGCCGCGGCCACCCTGGTATTGCTGATCGGCAAGCCTTTTTTCGTGGCGGTCGGATCGTTACTTTCAGGACAGCCGCTGAAGATCGCCGTTCAGTCGGGCATGAGCCTTTCCCAGATCGGTGAATTTTCCTTCATCATCGCTTCGCTGGGCCTGACGCTGGGCGTGACAAGCGAATTCCTTTACCCGGTCGCGGTCGCCGTGTCCGTGCTGACCACGTTTACCACGCCTTTTATGGTCCGTCTTTCGGAGCCGATGTACAGGCTGATCAACAAATGGCTCCCGGCAAAGTGGAGGACCAGGCTGGAAAGCTACAGCATCGGCACGCAGGATATCAGGGACGTCAGCGACTGGAAAAAATTCATCCGCGCTTACGTGGTGAACGTGCTGCTGTATTCCGTGATCATTACCACGGTCGTTATATTGAGCACGAAATATCTCCCTGCATTCGCATCGGATCTCGAGTGGAGCAAGATCACAACGGCGGTCGCCGCCCTGGTTATTCTTTCGCCATTTCTCTGGGCGCTGGCTTTCCGGAAAATGCTGCCCGAGACGTTTGCCAGGATCTGGATGAACCGCCTGCACAGGGGACCGCTGATGCTTTTACAGCTGGCCCGGATCGCGCTGGCCGTTTTTTTCATCGGGTTCCTGTTCGACCGGATGTTCTCTCCCGTGGCCGCGTTCGTCGGGGTCATCGTGACCAGCGTGCTGCTGCTGCTTTTCTCGAAACGCATCAAGGGCTTTTATTCCCGGATCGAGCTGCGGTTCCTGTCCAATTTCCATGAACGTGAAAATGAAACGGCCCAGAAAAAAAGCGTGCTGGCCCCGTGGGACACACACCTGTCGACGTTCGAGCTGGGCGCGGCTTCTCCCTACATCGGCAAAACGCTCGCCGATTCGAGGATCAGGGAAGACTTCGGGGTGAATGTCGCATCGATCAAAAGAGGTGACTTCATACTCAATGTTCCGGGCAGGAACGAAAGACTGTACCCGTCGGATATCATTTCCGTTATCGGCACGGATGAACAGTTAAAGGAGTTCAAAAAACACCTGGAGTCGGCGGAAAGCCGCATCCCGGACCTCCGGCAGAACAGGGAAGTCTCGCTGCACCATTTCATCATCGAACCCGATTCCGCGCTGGCCGGCAAAAGCATCCGTGTATCCGGCATCCGCGAACGCACGCAGGGCCTTGTCGTGGGGATCGAGCGGGAAGGGGAACGCATTCTCAATCCCGATTCCGATGAGGTGTTCAGGACCAACGACAAGGTCTGGATCGTAGGCAACGAAAGGCGCATCCGCATTTTATCCAGGGCGAAAGCGCCGGCGGGCAACCGGTGATTACGGCCGCCTGATTTTCCCCGTCCTTTTCCTATCTTTGATTGATCTCCCCACGTATAAAGACTACAGATTAATCCTGCATTCCATGCGTTTTTTTACCCTGTTTTCGCTGGGACTTATTTCTTTACCATTTATTGCCCCCGCACAAACCGTCACCGGTTTCGCCCGCGTCGACAGCGTCCAGGTTAACTTCAACAGCCAGCCTTTGCTCTTTCCGTGGGCCGGCGGACTTAATTTCTGCCAGGTTTCGGAGATCGACCTCGACATGGACGGTATCCAGGACTTGTTCGTGTTCGATCGCTCGGGAAATAAAATCACGACCTATCGCAACCTCGGTACGCCCGGGCAAGTGGATTATGTGTTGGCCCCGGAATATGTGGACCGCTTCCCTGCCCTGCACGACTGGGCGCTGCTGCGCGATTACAACTGCGACGGGAAAGCCGATATTTTCTCCTATTCCTCCGCAGGCTTTTCTATTTATAAGAACACTTCCACCCTCGCCACCGGGCTGCAATTCCAGCTCGTGAAATTTCTCGTGAACACGAACCGTTCGCCGAACAGCTCGAACTTCATGGGAAATCTTTTTGTGAGCCAGGTGGACATTCCCGCCATCCGCGACATGGACGGCGACGGCGACCTCGACATCCTGACGTTCCAGAACGTGGGCAACCAGGTGGAATATCACCAGAACATGAGCATGGAAATGTATGGCGTGTGCGACAGCATCCGCTACCAGGTGGGCACCAACTGCTGGGGTGAATTCATAGAAAATGCCACGAATGCGGGAATCACGCTGAACACGGGCTGTCCCGCGGTCCCCATCCGCCCGGTTCCGGGGACGGAAGCCGCGCGCGTCCGGCATGCCGGCTCTTGCCTCGAATGCATCAACACCGACGGCGATAACGACCAGGACGTTTTGGTCGGCGACGTTTCCAATTCGTTCATGACGTTTCTCCGCAACGGCGGCACCAACACGTTCGCGCAGATCGATTCGGTGGATGCGGTGTATCCTTCATACAACACGATCCTCAACCTCGACATTTTTCCCTGCCCGTTCCACGTCGACGTGAATAACGACGGACTGAAAGACGTGATCTTTTCTCCCGCAGCGATGAACACGGCGGAAAATTTCAAGAGCATGTATTATTACCGCAACACCGCCGCGAACGATTCCGTGACGGTGGATTTCATGCAGGATGATTTTCTCCAGGAAAACATGATCGACGTCGGGCAAGGTTGCTTCCCGGTGTTTTTCGATTACGACGGCGACGGCGACCAGGACCTGCTTATCGGGAATTACGGCTACTACCAGAGCGCCGGCCCGTACCAGTCGAAGATCGCGCTGCTGAAGAATACGGGCTCGGTTGCTTACCCGGCGTTTACGTTCATCACCGACGATTTTGCAAACATCCACGCCAATTACCCGGCGATCACCGCGATGGCGATCACGTTCGGCGACCTGGACGGTGACGGCGACAAAGACATGCTGCTCGGCGACATCAACGGGGAGCTGCACTTCTTCGAAAAGCTGGCCGGCCCGGCGGATAATTTCACGCTTTCGCAATCGGCTTACCAGGGCATCGACATCGGCGGGCACGCGACTCCACAGCTCATCGACGTGGACCGCGACGGGTTGCTCGATCTCCTCATCGGGAAGCTGACGGGCACGCTGAGCTATTATCAAAACACCGGAACAACAACGGCGCCGGTGTTTACGCTGGTGACGAATTTTTTCGGCGGCGTGTACGTGAACCAGTATGGCTACACCACGGGCTACAGCGCGCCCCACATGTATGACGACAGCGGCGATTATGTTTTGCTCGTCGGCTCCGAGCGTGGCTGGGTGAACCGTTACGACAACATCGACGGAAATTTAACGGGAACATTTACGCGCACGGATTCCATGTACGTGAGCTACGTGGAAGGCGGCAACGTGACCGTGTCGGTGACGGACCTGAACAGCGACGGGCTGAATGACGTGGTGATCGGCAATTACGCGGGCGGCGTTTCGCTTTTCTATGGCGACAACAATGTTTCGACGGGACAGGTTTTTGCACCGGAATTTTCTTCGTTCACCATGTATCCGAACCCGGCCACCGATAATTTGGTAGTGCAAACGGAGAAGGAATTTACCGGGACGCAACTATTCGTCATCCATGATCTTTCGGGGAAATTGGTGCGCACGCATCAGCTCTCCTCGAGCCGCACGGTGATCAGCACGGTAGATCTTGCGCCGGGTGTTTACATCTGCACGATGACGGATAAGAATGGGTTGTCGGTGAAGAATAAGTTGGTGATCGGCCGATGAAAACCGAGTACGAAAATGTGGATGCGATTTGCCTTGTTTTAGCGAATGAAAGAAGCAAGGCTGTTATCGATGCTGTCCTGAACTTCTTTCTTGGCATGTGGGAAACGCTTTCTGCAGATCAGTTCGAAAACCTGGTCTTTCATTCCGAAGAAGAAATGTTGAATTTTTTCATTGAAAATGACGTTGAGGATCAACTGTTCGTCTGGGGTGGCAATCCTCCGAATGTGAAAGTTGGAGCCCACCTTTGCTCAGATGGATCGTTGGTTATGAGCGTAATAAGAAACGCTGACGGAAATTCGGAATTTGAAACGCTGCGAGAGTTGAAAGCGGTTCTTAAATCTGAAACGGGAGGAATCAACTATTCTGTTTTTCCTGAATTTAATGGCAAGTCTGAATTCATCGCCCTTTTACCTGAATTAGCATGTCACCGCTAGCACATAAACCCGAACTCCTCCGCGGCGACATCACTAAAGTCGAGGTCGATGCAATCGTCAATGCAGCCAATTCTTCCCTCATGGGCGGAGGCGGCGTGGATGGGGCGATCCATCGTGCGGGCGGCCCGGAAATTTTAGAAGCGTGCAAAAAGATCGTGGCGCGGCAGGGCGGGTGCAGGACGGGAGAAGCGGTCATCACCACCGCAGGCAAGCTCCCGGCGAAATTTATCATTCACACCGTCGGGCCGATCTGGAATAACGGGAAAAATGACGAGCGTGAAAAGCTGGCGAACTGTTACCGCAATTCCCTGCAGCTTGCCGTTGACAACAATTGCACGACGATCGCATTCCCGAACATCAGCACCGGCGTTTACCGTTTCCCGAAAGACGAAGCGGCGCGTATTGCAGTGGAGACGGTTTGCGATTTCCTGGAAAAAAATGACACGATGCGGAAAGTGATCTTTGTTTGTTTTGATGAAGAGAATTTCCGGCTAATCGAAAAACAAATTTCTCATGCATAAGTTCCTTTTCATTTTTCTCGCTTCCCTCCTCGCCTCCCCGCTTTCCGCGCAGATCATTTTCATCCGCAGCGACAGCGTCCCGGTGATCGCCAATTCGCAAACGCTTTCCATGCCGTGGGTGGGTGGGATAAACTTTGCGCAATTTTCCGACATCGACCTCGACCAGGACGGCACGCCCGACCTGTTCGTGTTCGACCGCACGGGCAACAAGATCACCACGTACCTCAACAACGGCACGCCGAACCAGGTGGATTATGTTGCCGCGCCGCAATACGTTTACGACTTCCCGCTCCTGCACGACTGGGCGCTGCTGCGCGATTACAACTGCGACGGGAAGCTGGATATTTTCACCGCGTTCAGTGAAGGCCCGCACCCGGGAATCGCCGTCTGGAAAAATACGTCGACCCTCGCCGGCGGCTTGTCGTTCCAGCTTGTCGAATTTCCAATCATCACCAACAAAACGCCCAACAGCACGAACATCACCGACACGCTGAAAGTTTCGAACGTGGACATTCCCGCGCTGCGCGACGTGGACAACGACGGCGATCTCGACGTGCTCACCTTCGAGCTGAGCGGCGTGTCGATCGAATTTCACCGCAACCTTTCCATGGAACTTTACGGCACGTGCGACAGCCTCACGTTCCGGCTGGAAAATCTTTGCTGGGGAAATATTTCTGAGAACACGCTGAATTCCTCGCTCACGCTGAACACGCCCTGTCCCTCGCCGCCGGCGGTTTCCACTGAAATCATCGCGCGGCTTGACCGCCACAACGGGTCCTGCCTGGAATGCCTCGGCACGGACGGAGACGCCGACGTGGACATTCTCATCGGCGATCTTTCGAACAGCCACATCGTTTACGGCCGGAACGGCGGCAGCACGGCTTCGGCGCTCATCGACACGGTGGATACGTTCTACCCGAATTACGATTCAACGGTCGAGATGAACCTGTTCAATTGCGCGTACCGCCTCGACGTGGACAACGACGGGAACGACGATCTTATTTTCGCGCCCAACGCGATGAACACGTCGGCGAATTTCCGGAGCGCGTGGTATTACCACAACACCGGCACCGATGCAGATGTGCGCGCGCAATTCGTGAAGAACGGTTTCCTGCAGGATGAAATGATCGAAGTGGGCGAAGGCGCATTCCCGCGTTTCCACGATTACGACAACGACAACGACGAGGATCTTTTTATCGCGAATTACGGCTACCACAGCAATTCGGGCCTTTACCCGTCGAAGATCGCGCTGTACAAAAACACCGGCAGCCCGACCACGCCCGCGTACCAGCTGGTCACGGATGACTTCGCCAACCTGTTCGCGAACACTTCGGGCATCACCTGCCCGGTGCCTGCGTTCGGCGACCTTGACGGCGACGGCGACGCGGACATGATCATCGGCGATGCGTCGGGACGTTTGCATTATTACCGGAAAGATCCCGGGCCGGCGGACAATTTTGTTTTCGTTCAAAGCTTTTACCAGGGCATCGATGTAGGTAATTATGCAACACCGCAACTGATCGACGTTGACCGCGACGGCATCCCCGACCTGCTGATCGGCGAGCAGAGCGGCAATGTGAATTATTACCGCAACACCGGCACGGCCAGCTCACCCACTTTTGCGCTGACGACCGCGCTGTTCGGGAATGTCATCGTGACGGAGGCGGGGTTTACAACCGGCTACAGCGTTCCCTTCCTGTGGGACGACGGCGGCGATTACGTGCTGCTCGTGGGATCGGAGCGGGGATTCCTGTTCCGCTACGACAACATCGACGGCAACCTGTCGGGAAGTTTCACGCTCACCGACTCGCTGTACGTGAGCTCGCGGGAAGGCCTTCGCATCGCGCCGTGGATGGCTGACATCGACAACGACACGCTGGCGGATCTCGTGATCGGGAATTACGCGGGCGGCGTTTCACTTTTCATGGGCAACCTGAATACGGGCATGAATGAACTTTCATCCGTTCCTGCGTTCTTCGACATTTACCCGAACCCCGCGCAGGAAACGATCACGGTCACCAGCACGCTTCCCGGCCATGAACTTCCCGCAACGATCAGCCTTTTCACGCTGGAAGGAAAACAAGTGCTGTCGCAGCGCATGACGTCATCACAAGAAAAAATCAACGTGTCGTCCCTGGCAGCCGGCGTTTATAGCTGCACGGTGCAGACGAAAAGCGGCGCAGCTTCTCACAGGAAAATCGTCATCAACCACTGAACAGCCACAGATTACACAGATTTCACAGATAATTTGTGTTAATCAATCCGTGAAATCTGTGAAATCTGTGGCTACCTTTGTACTGTGCGTTCGCGTTTTCACACACTGGTCGCGGCTGTCCTGGTCGCCTGCTTTTCGGTCTATCTTGTGCCGAACGAGCTGGTGCATGCGCTGTACGGTCACGAGGACACGCATCACCACGAATGCGAAACGCCGGGCGGGCCTTCCGCTGTAAGCACGCATCACACGCACTGCGATTTTCTTTCATACGAAGGCGACCTGTTCACTGCTGCATCTTCCACGGATTGCCCGGTTTCTTCGGAGCACGCATTCGCATTCTTCATCGCTGAAACGGCGCACGCGGGCAACCCGGCCGCGGTTGTCCATTCCCCGCGCGGCCCGCCGCTTTCCTGAAAATTTCCGAAGCATTGAGCTGCGTTGCCTGCCGGCAGCGTAAGCCTGTTTGTTCGCAGCGGCCAACCGCGCGGTTGCTTCATCCATTTTTCCAGGAACGTTTCAAAAAAAATTTCATGATCCGATATTTCATTCTATCCTGCTTTTTGCTGCAGGGCATTTCCGGCTTCGCTCAAAACACGATCCGCGGAAAGGTCATCGATGCAGAGACAAAAGAGCCGCTTGCCGGCGCGTCCGTTTACATTCCCGACCTGAAGACCGGCGGCAGCGCCGACACTTCGGGTAAATTCATCATCCGTAACATTCCCGCGGGAACTTTTCTCGCCGAGATCCGCTACACCGGTTATGCTTCCCTGGCGATGCGACTGACATCTTCCGCTTCCGAAGAATTTCCAATCATCGCCCTCGTTAAGACACCGACTGAAAATCCCGTCGTTGTCGTCACCGGCGTTTCCGGTTCCACGGAGCGCGCGCTCAATCCTGTGCCCACGGAAATGGAATCGCGCGAACATTTATTGACGAACGCGGCGCCGAACCTTGTCGCAGGAATTTCAAACCTGCCGGGGATGAGCAGCGTGAGCACGGGCAACGGCATTTCGAAACCTGTCATCCGCGGTCTCGGCTTCAACCGCGTGGTGGTGCTGCGCAACGGCATCCGCCAGGAAGGCCAGCAATGGGGCGACGAGCACGGCATCGAGCTGGACGAGTACGAGATCGACCGCGTGGAAATTATCAAAGGACCGGGCAGCATCATGTACGGCTCCGATGCGATGGCGGGCGTGGTGAATTTCCTGACGCCGGAACCGGTGGAGGACGGGCGCCTCACGGGTGAAGCGATGGTGAATTATCAAACGAACGGAAATCTCTTCGGCTCTTCCGTCATGCAGGCAGGCAACGTGCGCGGTGTGAGCTGGCAGGCGCGCGCAAGCCAGAAAAAATCAGGAAACTTTTCCACGCCGTCCGACGGGCTGGTGCTGAATTCCGGCTTCGAAGAATACAACGGCAGCGGCTACCTCGGCATCAACCGCCCCTGGGGCTATTCGCGGCTCAGCTTCAGCACGTTCAACCAATCGGTGGCGATCCCGGAAGGTGAGCGCGACCCGCTGGGGAATTTCACCGGCTTTTACATTCTCAACGATTCCACCACCGCCGAACGATCGTACACGCAGGACGAGCTCGGCGGCTACCGCAGCAGCCTCGGGTTCCCGCGCCAGCAGATCGGCCATCACCGCGCCGTGCTGTCGAACGGATTTTTCTTCGGCAGCCACAAGCTCACCACCGACTTCGGCTTCCAGCAAAACCGCCGCCGCGAATATTCCGACCCGCTCGCACCCGGCGACGCGGAGCTGGATTTTACACTGAACACGTTCAACGGAAATGTGAATTATTTTTTCCCGGAAAAAAACAACGTCCAGTTCTCCGTCGGTCTCAGCAACCAGGTGCAGTCGAGCCGGAACAGTGGCGAAGAATTTCTCATCCCGGCGTACGACCTTGTCGACATCGGCGGTTTTGTTTACCTGCAGGCGTTGCGCGGGAAATGGTTTGTGAACGGCGGCATCCGCGCCGACAGCCGCATGCTCGACGCGCACGGCTTGTACCTCGATTCGCTCGGGCAGCCGGTGAATGTTTCCACGGGTGAAGTTAAATTCGACGCGTTCAGCCGGAATTTTTTCGCGGTGTCGGGAAGCCTCGGAACATCGTACCGCGTTTCGGAAGAAACGGTGCTGCGCGTGAATGTTTCAAAAGGGTTCCGCGCGCCGAACCTGGCCGAGCTCGGTGCGAACGGCGTGCACGAAGGCACGTTCCGCTACGAAGACGGCAACGCGGACCTCAGGCCGGAAAAAAGCCTGCAGGCGGACCTGGGAATGACGTACACGTCGGATCATTTTACGCTCGACGTGAGCGGCTTCTACAACAACATCCAGGATTTCATTTACCTGCACAAGCTGACCGGCGTTTCCGGCGGCGACTCGATCCCCGATCCCGCGGACCCGGCGCCGGCCTTTACGTTCGTGCAGGGACACGCCGCACTGTACGGGGGAGAAATTGCAACGGACCTTCACCCGCACCCGCTCGACTGGCTGCATTTCGAGAATTCGTTTTCGTATGTGCGCGGCATGCAATTCAACCAGCCCGATTCGATGAGCAACCTCCCGTTCATTCCGCCCGCACGTTTCCGTTCCGACCTGAATGCGGAGCTGAAAGCGCACGGAATTTTCCAGGACTCATACGTGAAGATCGGCGGCACGTATGTGTTCCCGCAGGACCTCGTCTACAGCGCATTCGGCACGGAAACCCCGACGCCCGGTTATTTCCTGCTCGAAGCCGGAACCGGAACGGATTTCGTCAACAAAGAAAAAAAGGTGGTGCTCCGCGTTTTTATTTCCGCAAACAATTTGCTGAACACGAACTACCGGAACCACCTCAGCCGCCTCAAATATGCGCCGGACGGAGGAATTTCCAACCCCGGAAGAAATTTCAGCGTGAGGGTTGTCGTGCCGGTGAATTTTAAGTAGTCCCGTAGGGACGACCTGTTTATAACAGAACCATCCTACCCACTATAAAACCGGGCGGGGCGTCCTTAGTTGATCATCGATCAAGGTCGCCCCGCCCGGTTTTTTCTCTATTGAGCGTTTCGATTATAAACAGGTCGTCCCTACAGGACTCACGATCGGTCCCGCTATTGCGGGAAAAATTCTCTTCGTACCTTTATAATACTCCATGCAAAAGCCCATTCTCGCACTGCTTACTGTTTTCGTCCTTACGCTCATCGTGTGGGGCGGCTGCCGTCGCGACCTGCCGGTGATCGACCTGGCGGGAAGCAAATACCCGGAGCAGGTCGGGAATATCATCCTCACGAAATGCGCGGTGACCGGCTGTCACAATACGCAAAGCGCGGATGCGGCGGCGGGGCTCGACCTCAGCTCGTGGGACAAGATGATGGCCGGCGACCGTAACGGCGCAGTCGTCGTTCCTTATTCGCATGAATACAGCACACTGTTTCTTTTCACAAATACGTACAGCGATCTCGGTGCGATGGCAGAGCCGACCATGCCGCTCAATGAAAAGCCGCTGACGCGCGAACAGGTGCGCACGCTGCGCGACTGGATCGACGCGGGCGCGCCGAACGCGGAAGGGTTCGTGAAATTCTCCGACAATCCCGCGCGGAAAAAATATTACGTCACGAATCAAGGCTGCGACGTGGTGTGCGCGATCGATGCGGAGACGAATTTGCAGATGCGCTACATTCCTGTCGGCGCAACTTCTTCCGTCGAATCACCGCATGCCGTGCGCGTTTCACCTGACGGGCAATACTGGTACGTGTGCTTCATCGCGGGACGTTATCTCGAAAAGCACCGCACGAGCGACGACGCGCTGGTGGGAAGAATTTTACTGGGCCCGACGGACAGCGCTGCGGTGGGAAGCTGGAATACGTTCGCCATCACGTCCGACTCGCGGTACGCATTTGTCGTCGACTGGACCTTCAACGGGCGCGTGGCGTGGGTCGATCTTCAGACCATGCAATGGAGACAAACTTACCAGGGAAGCGGGCTGTTCATCCAGCCGCACGGCTCCTTCGTCAGTCCCGACGACAATTTCCTTTACGTCACCGGCAACCAGGGAAATTTCATTTACAAGGTCGACATCTCCGTTCCGCAATTTCCGAGTGTAGACCAGATTGTCATCGACGGCAGCGGCATACCGCTTACCAACTCATCCGAGAACGCGCACGAAATTTTGTTCAGTCCCGACGGCACGAAATATTTCGTCACCAGCCAATATTCGAACATGATCCGCGTGATGGACGCGGCTACCGATGTGCTGATCGCTTCCGTTCCTGTGGGCGTTTACCCGCAGGAGATGAGCATCTCCGAAACCACGCCGTATCTCTACGTTACGTGCATGGAAGATACGCTCACCTACCCGGGGCAGCGCGGTTCCGTTTCCATCGTCAACTGGCAAAGCAACAGCTTCGTCGGTTCCGTCTATCCCGGTTTCCAGCCGCACGGCGTCGCGGTGAATGACGACAAAGGCGTGGTGCTGATCGCCAACCGCAACGCATTTCCCGGCGGACCGGCTCCGCACCACAGCACGAGCTGCGCCGGCAAAAACGGGTATTTCACACTGATCGACATGAGCACCAACCAGCTCGTGCCCGGCTCCAAAACGGAACTTGTCGTCGATCCTTACGGCGCGGCTTACCGGCGATGAGCAACGATCAACACGCACTTGTCCTTTTCGATGGCGTCTGCAACTTCTGCAACGACCGCATCAACTTCATCATCCGGCACGACAAAAAAAATCACTTCCGCTTCGCGCCTTTGCAATCTGAAACGGGAAAAAAAGTGCTGCGCGAAAACGGCCGCGACGATACCGACCCCGATACGTTCATCCTCGTGGAGAACGGGAAGATTTACGACCGCACGACGGCTGCGCTGCGCATTGCAAGAAAGCTGGATGGGTTATGGCCGCTGCTGTACGCATTCATCATCGTGCCGCCATTCATCCGCGACGTGGCGTACCGCATCATCGCGAAGAACCGTTACAAATGGTGGGGAAAACAGGAATCGTGCATGATCCCGACGCCGGAAGTAAGGAAGAAATTTGTGGATGGGATGTAGGAGGCACGGGGGGTAATACTTGTAGCGACACGAGGCCTCGCGTCGCTACAATCAAATATGCCTCCGTGGTTCACCATTTCTTCCGCGTCACCCGCTTCACTTTCTTCACCGCCTTCTTCCCCGCTTTTTTCTTCCCTGCCGACTTTTTCTTTTTCGCAGGGCCGGCTTTTAGCGTCAGCATGCGTTTTGCGTAATCGATCACCGCTTTGTGCTGTTCCAGCAGGTCGCTTCCCAGCACGGCGTCGATGGGCTGCAGGCCGATCATCTTGTAGGTGCTGTTCACGTGGCTCAGGTCGAGCACCACGCCCTGGTATTCATGAATGACGACCTTGCCGATGGTGAGCTTCTTCAGCGTCACCGTGTGGCTTTCCATGGAAGCTGTTCCGAGGCCGGTGGACATGCGTTCGTGCTCGGCGATGATCTCTTCGCGCAGGAAATGGACGATGCGCGTGCGATCGAAAACGGTTTTGGATGCGCCCGTGTCGAGGATCGCGTTAGCCACCTTGCCGTTGATGCGGATGGAGATCTGCAGGTGATAGCCGTCACCTTCGATGTTCAGTAGCCGGAACGGAACCTTTATCGCCATGAAAATAGTTCTGAGAACTGAGTTCTGAGTTCTGTATGCTGAACTCCTCAGAACTCAGAACTCAGAACTCGTTTTTTTAAACCGTAACGATGTTCATGCCGTCGAGCACGTTCATCACTTCTTTCACCGCGGTTGCCGAATCGGCGAGCAGTTTTTTCTCGTCGGCGTTCAGCTTCAGCTCGATGATCTCTTCGATGCCGGTGCGGCCGAGCTTGACGGGCACGCCGAGATAAATGTCCTTCAGTCCGTATTCGCCCTGGAGCCATGCGCACACGGGGAAAATGCGTTTCTGGTCGCGCAGGACGGCTTCCACCATTTGTGCTGCAGCCGCGCCGGGTGCATACCACGCGGAAGTTCCGAGCAGGTTGACGATCTCGCCACCGCCTTTTTTCGTGCGTTCGATGATCGCGTCGAGCTTCGCGTTGTCGATGAGCTCGGTGACGGGAATTCCGCCGACCGTGGTGTAACGCGGCAGGGGAACCATGGTGTCGCCGTGGCCGCCCATGAGTACGGCCTGGATGTCTTTGGGCGAGCAGTTGAGCGCTTCGGCGAGGAATGCGCGGTAACGTGCCGTGTCGAGAATGCCGGCCATGCCGAACACGCGGCGCGGATCGACCTTCGCGGTGAGGTACGCGCAATACGTCATCACGTCGAGCGGGTTGGAGACGATGATGATGATGGCGTTGGGTGAATATTTGATGATGTTCTCCGTTACCGACTTCACGATGGCCGCGTTGGTGGAGATCAGATCGTCGCGGCTCATGCCGGGCTTGCGGGGCAGGCCTGACGTGATGACGACGACGTCGGAATCGGCGGTTTTGGAATAATCGTCGGTGGATCCTTTTACGCGCGTGTCGTAAAGATTGATCGGGGCGGTTTGCCAGATATCGAGAGCTTTTCCTTCAGCGAAATTGGGCTTGATGTCGACAAGAACGAGCTCGTTGCAGAGCTCACGGTGTGCGATCACGTCAGCACAGGTTGCACCTACGTTTCCTGCGCCTACTACAGTGACTTTCATTGGATGTGGTTTCTTAAGTGGGTAATGGTGAACGGGTCAAAAATAGAAATAGTATGAACTCATATTGACCTGTGGCATGATTTTTTCGACCACTTACAAATTAACCTTAATTAACTCCGGCCCCCCATCGTTCAATGATTATCTTTGGTACGCAATGAAAAACCCCGTTTTCAAGCTATTTATCGTAACTCTCTGCGCCCTTGTCCAGGGAAACGGGGTCATTTTTGCCCAGTCGCCGACCAACCAGGATTGCCTGAACGCGATCCCGATCTGCCAGAACGTTTATTCCACCACCATTTCCTATAGCGGTGAAGGCAATTACCCGAACGAGATCAACAGCAACTCTTCCTGCCTGGGCGCGGGCGAGCTGAACGACGTCTGGTACACATTTACCGTACAGGCCAGCGGCAACCTGAATTTCACCATTACCCCCAACAACAGCGCCGACGATTACGACTGGGCCGTTTATAACCTGACGAATAACAACTGCGCCGACATTTACACCAATCCCGGCCTGGAAGTAAGCTGCAATTTCTCTGCAACGCCCGGCAACACCGGCCCGAACGGCGGCTCCGGCAATACCTCGCAGGGCGCAGCCGGTACACCGCATAATGCCGTGGTTCCTGTTATCGCCGGCCAGACGTACGTGGTGAACGTGAGCAACTTTTCCTCCACGCAGAACGGCTACACGATCAACTTCGGCGCTTCTTCGGCAGTCATCTTCGACCAGATCCCCCCGCAGATCCTTACGGTGACCAACCCGGGCTGCGGCGGAAACACGGTGACGGTGACGTTCTCGGAAAACATTCTCTGCAACACGGTACAGGCCACGGACTTCTCCTTTACCGGGCCCGGCGGGCCTTACACCGTTACGTCGGTCACTTCGGCGGCATGTGCGGCGGGCGCGCAATACGACAATACATTTACGCTTACGATCAACCCGGCCATCAGCAACGCGGGAACGTATTTCGCGAACCTCGTGGGACCGGTAACGGACCTTTGCGGGAACGTCGCCATTTTCCCGGCACAGCTGCCCTTCACGGTCGGGTCCTTTACGTACACCAAAGCATCCACGCCCGCGAGCTGCGCGTCGAGCACCGGCAGCGCTTCGGTGACAACGAGCGGGGGCGGGCCTTTCACTTATGCGTGGACACCCAACGTGAGCACTACGAATACGGCGACAGGACTTCCCGGCGGCATCTACACGGTGACGATCACCGACCAGTCGACAGGCTGCACGGCTACGGATACGATTCACGTCACCGCGATCACGACGCTGCCGGTTACCACCTCCGGCAACGACACGATCTGTCCCGGCAGCACGGCTACGCTGGTGGCAACCGTTACGAGCTCGAACCCTCCCGTCACGTACACGTGGAGCAATGGACTTCCCAATGCAGGAACCGTGACCGTAACACCTGCGGTGACGACGACCTACACGCTGAACATCGTTGACGGCGCGGGATGCACGGCAGGTCCGCTGCTTTACACGATCACTGTCGCCGGGCCGGTTTCCGTCAACGCTTCCGGCGCAAGCCCGATCTGCCTGGGCGGGGGAACTACGCTGAATGCAACAGCTTCCGGCGGCTACGGCGCTTTCACGTACAACTGGATGCCGGGCAACCTGCCGGGCGCGACGGTGAACGTTACGCCAAACGCAACGACGACTTACACGGTAACCGCATCCGATGGCTGCGGGCAGGCATCCACGCAAACCGTTACGATTTTCGTTACGCAACCGCCTACGGTAAATTTCACGGCCGACACGACGCGCGGTTGTTCCCCGCTGCTCGTTCAGTTCAACGTGGACACCACCGGTTTCGGGCCGGCGACGTTCCTCTGGGATTTTAACGATAACGGCGCAACATCGACGGCGGTAAATCCTTCGCACAATTTCATTACGCCGGGTTGTCACAACGTAAGCCTCACCGTTACTGTTCCGCCGGGATGCAGCACGACACAAACGTACCCGTGCATGATCTCGACGTACGCGCAGCCTGCGGCAATTTTCACCGCCACGCCGACATTTACCGACATCCTGGATCCGACGATCGACTTCACCAACAGTTCGACCGGCGCAACCGGCTGGACATGGAATTACGGCGACAACAACACGAGCGTGAACTGGCAGGAATCGCACACGTACGATCTGCCGGGGCTATACCCTGTTGTATTGATCGTCACCAACGATTCGGGATGTACGGACACGGCGATCATCGATATTACGGTGAACGATTATCACACGTTCTACATGCCGAATGCGTTCACGCCTGACGGTAACGGGCGCAACGAAATATTCGGCCCGGTGTTCACCAACATCCTGGCGGAAGGCTACAGCATGATGATCTTCGACCGCTGGGGCAATCTTGTTTTCGAATCCGACAGGCCGGAGAAAGGCTGGAACGGCACCTGGAAGAATACCGGGCAGCCCGTGCAGCAGGATGTGTACGTGTGGCGCATCCAGTACACCGACAACATGTACAAGCAGTACAAGCTGATGGGACATGTGACGCTGCTGCGGTAAAGCAGTACAAACGGGGATCAAAAGCCGTGCATTGCGTAAAGGCCTGCTTCCGGGCCTCTAAACTGATCTTTACCAGTAATTTGCCTTCTTGGTTGCCGTTTCGTATGTTTGATTAAGCAAACACTCGCTTAACCAAATTTTAACGGCCATGCTCAACTGGTACACTGCAAAGTACCGTGCTGCCTCCACCATACTGGCGATGGTGCTCATGCTGGCATTTGCGCCTTTGCGGACGCATGCGCAGCTGACCGTGAACCCGGGCGTTTCCGCCGCTGCGCTGATGTCGGCGCTCGTGGGACAAGGGCTAACGGTGAGCAACGTGACGATCAACTGCCCGACGCAGGCATACGGTACGTTCAGCAACGGCAACACGACGAACATCGGGATCAACCAGGGCATTATGCTTACGACCGGGTCCTGCGCCACAGCCGTCGGCCCGAACAACTCGGCAAGTGCGGGTGTCTGCAACGGCACGTCCGGCAGCGATCCCCAGCTCACCGCCATCGAGCCCCTGGCCACGGAAGACCTTTGCATCATCGAGTTCGACGTTGTCCCGCATTGCAACCAGCTTACCATCAGCTTCGTTTTCGGATCGGAAGAATATCCTGAATTCGTCAACGCTTCCTACAACGATGCGTTCGGATTTTTCATCAGCGGTCCCGGTCCGGCCTGCCAGGCGAACTTTTACAACAACACGAACGTTGCAACACTGCCGAACAACACCACGCCGGTTTCCATCGACAACGTGAACGCGGGCAACAATGCAGCGTATTATGTCGACAATACCGGGGGAGCGACGATCCAGTACGACGCATTCACCACGGTGCTGACGCGTAACATTGCGCTTTGCCCCTGCCAGACGTATCACTGGAAGCTGGCCATTGCCGACGCGGGCGACTGCATTTACGACTCGGGCGTGTTCATCGATTTCATCAGCTGCACCACTGCGCTCAACGCAACGGTTGCCAATACGCCTTCGGGCTGCTCGGGCTGCACCGGGACCGCAACCGTCAACGCAACCGGGCCCGGGCCTTTCACTTACAACTGGTCGCCTGCGCCCGGCGGCGGACAAGGCACTGCGAATGCCACCGGACTTTGCCCGGGAACCTATTCCTGCGTGGTTGACGATGCCATTTCCTGCTCGCCCCCGGTGACGGTAACAACGGTCATCGGCTCCGTCGGTGGTTCAATGACGGTGGCCGCATCACAGCAGAACGTTGTCTGCAACGGCCAGTGCAACGGAACCGCTACGGCAAGCGTCACCGGCGGATCTCCGCCCATCGTTTACAACTGGACGCCTGCGCCCGGCGGCGGACAAGGAACAAACACGGCGACCGGTTTGTGCCCGGGAACATACACCTGCAACATCAGCGATAACGCGGGTTGCACGACATCGCAAACGTTTACGATAACACAACCGCCGCCACTTACCGCCACCACTTCATCGACGCCGTCGTCGTGCGGCAACCCGAACGGGTCGCTTACCGTCACAGCAGGTGGCGGCGCGGGAGGCTACCAGTATTTGTGGACGCCGGGCAACTACACGACCTCCACGGTCAACAACGTTTCGTCGGGGAGTTACAACGTGACGGTGACGGATGCGAACGGATGCACGCAGATCGCTTCGGTGACGGTGGGCAGCTCAAGCGCAATCGCATCGACCAACACGGTTACAAACGTGCTCTGCAATGGACAGTCGACCGGTTCGGCTACGGTTAACGTGACCGGGAACAATGGCTCCGTCACCTATGTATGGAACCCGAGTGTTTCCACCACAAATACGGCCAGCAACCTTGCTGCGGGAACTTACGTGGTGACCTCGACCGATGCGACGGGGTGCTCGACCACGACGACCGTTACGATCACGGAACCGACTGCGCTTGCAGTTCCGACGACTTCGACACAATCGACCTGCGGCAACAACAACGGCTCGGTGACAGCGAACCCGACAGGCGGCGCAGGCGGCTACCAGTATTTATGGACACCGGGCAACTACACGACAAGCACGGTGAACAACCTCGCTCCCGGCAACTACAACGTTGTGGTAACGGATGCGAACGGGTGCACACAATCTGTAAACGTGACGGTGGGCAACTCGAGCGTGCTTTCCACGACACAGGCCTCGACCGACGTGGATTGTTTCGGCGCGGCGACCGGCGCGGCTTCGATCACGGTGACGGGAAATAACGGCAACGTGACGTACGTGTGGAACCCGGGCGTCTCCACCACGAACAGCGCAACGAATATCACCGCCGGAACTTACGTGGTAACGGCAACGGATGCAACGGGCTGTTCCTCGACAGAAACCATTACGATCACGGAGCCGCCACAGCTGACGCTTACCGCGGGCGGATTTAACGTAACCTGCGACGGGGCGTGCGACGGGCAGATCGTTGTGATCCCGACAGGCGGATCGCCGAATTACACGTTCCTCTGGAACACCGGCTGCACCACGGCAAACTGCAACAGCGTGTGCGCGGGCAACTACAACGTTACCGTCACCGATGCGAACGGCTGCATCTCGACCGCAACCACTTCGGTGACACAACCGCCGGCGATCACGATCACCTCCACCACGACTGATGCGAACTGCGGACAATCGGATGGATCGGCGACGGCCAGCGCTTCGGGCGGAACAGGAACATTTTCGTACCAGTGGATCGGCGGCCCGGCGACACAGACGTACAGCAACATTCCGCAAGGCACTTATTCGGTTGTTGTAACCGACCAGAACGGATGCGACGATACGCTCGCGGTGACGATAAACAACCTCAACGGCGTAACAGCGAGTCTCGACCCGGTGACAAACGTGGATTGCTTCGGCGGGGCGACCGGTGCGGTTTCGGTGACGGTGACGGGCGGCAATCCTAGCTATACGTATGTATGGTCGGCGCCGGCCTCGAGCACGACGAACGTTGCGTCAGGACTTACAGCAGGAAATTACCAGGTGACGGTGACGGACGCTTTGGGCTGCACGTTTACGGTGAATGCAACCGTGACGGAACCGCCGCAGCTGACGATGACTGCGAGCGCCAACCCGGCGGCGGTGTGCGAGGGCACGCCGGTACAGCTGAGCGCGACGCCTGCGGGCGGAACGCCGGGATACTCGGTGGTGTGGACGCCGGGAGGACCGGGCAATACGATCAGCGTGGTGCCGACGGTTACAGGAACTTACCAGGCGGATGTAACGGATGCGAATGGATGCACGGCAACCGCTTCGGTGAACGTTACCGTGAATGCGATCCCGTCGGCGGCGCTTTCTGCGAACATCGTTTCCGGCTGCGCGCCGCTGTGCGTGAACTTTACGGATATCTCGACGCTCGCAGGGCCGGGCACGATCACGTCGTGGAGCTGGGATTTCGGCGACAACTCGACATCGACCGTGCAGGATCCGTCGCATTGTTATAACACGCCGGGCGTTTATACGGTGACGCTGGTGGTGACCACGGGCGACGGATGCACGAACACGATCACGATGGCGAATTACATCAACGTGTACGCCATACCGGTGGCGGGTTTCACTGCAGGCCCGCAGCCGGCGACGATCCTGAGCCCGGAAATTTTCTTCACGGACACATCAACGAATGCGGCGAGCTGGCAGTGGAGCTTCGGCGACATCAGCGGCGCGTCATCGATCCTGCAAAACCCGTCTTTCCTTTATCCCGATCCGACCTGCTACCAGGTGGAGCTGGTGGTGACAAGCGCGAACGGCTGCACGGATACGACGGAGCAGATCGTGTGCATCGACCCGGACGTGGCGATCTTTGTGCCGAACGCGTTCACGCCGACGGCCGACGGCATCAACGATGTGTTCATCCCGGTTACCGTGGGCTTCGACCCGGAGAAATACGAATTCTGGGTTTTCGACCGCTGGGGCAACCTGATCTTTTACACGGACGACATCAACAAAGGCTGGGACGGAAAAGTGCAGGGGCATGAAGACCTTTGCCAGATCGACACGTATGTATGGAAAGTGAAGGCGTACGACGTGCTGGGCCATCGCCACAACCTGATCGGCCGGGTTTCGCTGATCAAATAAAACGAGGCTGAAAAATATTCCGATGATCGACCCGGTTCCGGGTCGATCATTTTTTTTGACGTGTGCAATCAAAAACAACGCATCCATCGCAAAAGAAATTTCCGGGTTACTGACCGCGTGAGGGATGCGGAGGGCCGAAGGGTCCCGAGCATTCGGGACGGAACCCCGCAGCAGCCCGACCCCTCCCGGGTACCCGGGATCGGGGGCACGCCCGCATTTTTTACATTCGATTTACAAAAACCTGTTTTTTCTTACACCGGAAGTACCGGCGATCTTACATTTTACTCATTTACTGATCCTTATCATTGCCTCCACACTACGTGGCAAGGTTTTCCACAGTGGAATTATCGACGAGCCTATCAAATGAGTCGACAAACGCACCTTTTCGGCCAGATGTAAGATTTAACTCGTTTCTGGCATGATAAAATTGTTAAAACAATATTAATCAGCAACTTGACTTGTTAAGGGTAGGGTTGTATGTTTGGTAAGGCAACATCAAACACACACGCTTAATCAAATTCTGACCCATGATCAACAGGTACATTTCCAGGTACCGTATTGCCCAAAAATTCCTGGTTTTATTTTCACTGCTGCTGATCTCCCCTGCAGCATTGAAGGCCCAGCTTACAGTTAACCCGGGTGTAACACCGGCAGTGCTGGTGAGCAACCTGGTAGGCGCGGGCATGACGGTTTCGAACATCAACTTAAACTGCGCTGCGAACGCGTACGGCACGTTTGCCAACGGTAACACCACGAACATGGGTCTTACCAACGGCATCCTGCTGACGACAGGAAACGCGAACGTAGCCATCGGCCCGAACAACTCGACGAGCGCAGGTTTCTGCAACGGCACTTCGACAACCGACCCGCAGCTGACTGCAATCGATCCGCAGGCGACCCAGGACGCATGCATTCTCGAGTTCGACGTGGTGCCGCAATGCAACACGCTGACGATCCGTTTCGTTTTCGGCTCGGAAGAATATCCTGAGTTCGTCAACTCTTCTTTCAACGACGCGTTCGGCTTTTTCATTTCCGGCCCGGGACCTGCCTGCCAGGCGAACTTCTACAACAACACGAACGTGGCCACGCTGCCGAATAACACGCCGGTGTCCATCGACAACGTGAACGCAGGCAACAATGCAGCATATTACGTCAATAATACCGGCGGCACAACGATCCAGTACGACGGCTTTACCACCATTCTCACACGGACGATTTCACTTTGCCCCTGCCAGACGTATCACTGGAAGCTGGCCATTGCCGATGCGGGCGACTGCTCGTACGACTCGGGCGTATTCATCGACTTCCTCTCCTGCTCCAACGCACTTACGCTGACGACGACATCGACGCCCGACAACCTTTGCACTGCAGGCTGCCAGGGTTCTGCCACGGTCACCACGACCGGCGGTATCGGACCGTTCACTTACTCCTGGTCGCCGAGCGGCGGGACGGCTGCCACGGCAAACAACCTTTGCCCGGGCACCTACACGGTAACGGTAACCGACGCGCTGAGCTGCTCGCCTACATCTACCGCAACGGTGGTTGTGGGTTCCACGGGTTCTTCCATGACGGTTACGCCGACACAGACGAACGTTTCCTGCAACGGCGGATGTAACGGAACGGCGACCGCGACCGTTTCACCGGCGGGAGCGTACACGTATTCCTGGGCGCCAAGCGGGGGCACAGGCGCAACCGCGACCGGCCTGTGCGCGGGAACTTACACGTTAACTGTCACGAACGCTTCAAGTTGTTCTACAACACAAACCTACACCATCACGCAACCACCGGCATTGACCGCTACGCAGTCGCAGGTGAACGTGCTGTGCAACGGCCAATGCACCGGCTCGGCGACAGTCGTGGCTTCGGGCGGAACTGCACCTTATACGTATAGTTGGGCCCCAACCGGCGGTACAGCAGCCACAGCAACCGGGCGCTGTGCAGGAACTTACACATGTACGATCACGGACGCGAACGGATGCGTGATCACGCGATCATTCACCATCACACAACCGCCCGCGCTGACAACGACCGGCTCGCAGGTGAACGTATTGTGCAACGGTAACTGTACAGGTTCTGCAACCGTTGTCGCTTCGGGCGGAACGGCACCGTACACGTACTCGTGGGCGCCAAGCGGAGGAACTGCTGCAACGGCAACAGGACGCTGCGCGGGAACTTATACCGTGACAGTGACCGATGCAAATGGCTGCACCACCACACGCACGTTCAACATCACCCAGCCACCCGCTTTGACGGCCACACAGTCGCAGGTGAATATTCTTTGT
>CBIHOC010000041.1:0-42671 GCA_966211705.1 uncultured Chryseobacterium sp. | reverse complement strand
GGATGCGGGGGCTCGCGGATTGCGGGGATTGCGCGGATGCGGGGGATTGCGGGCTCGCGGATTGCGCGGATGCGGGGGCTCGCGGATTGCGGGGATTGCGCGGATGCGGGGGATTGCGGGCTTGGGGATTGCGCGGATGCGGGGATTGCGCGGATGCGGGGGATTGCGGGAGTGTCAGCTGAGCTTCTGGAAGGTTTGCAGCCAGCGGTCGGGCATTTCTTCTTTACAGGCTTCTGCGTAATCGTTGTACGAGCAGGGCACCAGGGCATGGCGCTCGAAACGGAGTTTTTGATTCGGGGGATAGGGAACTTCCATCCACCAGCGGTCGCTGCGGGTGCTTTTGTAAAAAACGATCTCGTGTTTGTGATCTTTGAGAAAAACACGGAAACGCGTGTAATCGTTCGCGTCGGAAAAAGGGAAATCTTTTTTGCGGTTGTAATAGCCGTCGGCAAAACACCAGATCATCTGGGCAACGAGATGCGATGTGAGCTGTTTGCGATCGAAGGCGGGATTGAGCTCGTAGATGCCTATCGACGTGCACTTGTCGCTGATGCCTGCGTAGCGGGCGAGCTGGCAGGCTTCGTCGCCGAAAAAGCCGTTGGGGGATGCATTGCCGTTGCCGGGAGCTTCCGACTGCCGGATTGCGCCGATGTCGAACGTGACGAGGTCGGCGTTGCGGATGATAGGCTCCACATCTTCCATTTTGGCGCGCGCCTGGCCGAGGCGGTGGATGTCGAAATTCAGCTTGCCCATGAGCTCGACGGCAGTCTGCTCGACGAAATAAGTCTGGTAGCCGATATTCGAGAAATTGAACAGGAAATTCGGCTGGTGCAGGATGATCTTGCTGAGGAAGGAACGGCTGTTGAGCTCTTCGCCGGCGGCACCGAGATCAAAACGGGAATCGATGGAGACCACGTTCACGGTTTGCTCGAGCGCATGGTACGCGAGGTATTGCGCGTAGGTAAGATCCTGCCCGCCACCGATGATGACGGGAATAATATTTTTTCGCAGCAGCGCGCCGAGAACTGTTTTCACCGCGTAGTCCGTGTCTTCGGGTGTATGGCCTGCGCGGATATCCCCGAGGTCGGCCATGCGGAGCTGCCAGTCGCCCTGGAAAAGCGCGTAGAGGTTTTGCCTGACCTGTTCGGGCGCCAGCGCGGAGCCGTGGTTGCTGACGCAGCGGCGATCTTCATTCACGCCGATAAGCGCGAGCTGCACGCCATCGAGATCGGGCCAGCCGGTTTCGTGCGTGTGAATGCGCATGAGCTGCCCGAACTGCGTGGAGAGGTACGGCTGACCGGCGGAAACCTGGTCGATGTCGACGGGAGAAAAAAATTCGCTGAAGTCGAGGGACTGGCTCATGCGGGCAAATATGCTGAAAAGTGGCGGCGGTTGGCGGCGGCGGTTGGCAGTCTTTTGAGCAGGGAGGTGTTAATTGCCGATTGGACACACGTAGGGGGTGTTCCATCACGGGCACGCACTGCGAGGGGGTTCGCGGATTTCGGGGAGATTACGCGGATGAGGGTGTTGCGGATTCGCAGATTTCGCAGATTGGGGATTATTCCGGTTTCTTTTTCGCGGGGGCTTTTTTCTTCGGAGCGGCTTTTTTCGTTGCAGAGACCTTTTTCGCGGCAGGTTCTTTTTTCTTTGCAGGCGCTTTTTTTGCTTTACCGGCGGCTTTCTTCTCGGCGGCTGCGGCTTTGCGGGCGTTGGCGGCTTTACGGTACGCGGGCATGTTCTTCTCCTGCTCTTCTGCTAAGGCGAGACAATCGGCGAGCGTGAGGCTTGCGGGCTCGGTGCCTTTCGGAATTTTATAATTGCTTTTCCCGATCGCGATGTAGGGACCCCAGCGGCCGTTGAGCACACGCACGTCATCACGACCTTCTTCGCGGAAAACTTTGATCTCTTTCTCCGCGTCGGCTTTGCGCTTGGCGAGAATGATCTCGATGCCGCGCTCTGCGGTGATGGAAAGCGGATCGTCGGTTTTCGGGATGGAGAAAAATGCGCTGTTGTGCTGGATGTACGGACCGAAACGACCGATCGCCACCTTCATATCCTTCTCTTCGAACTGGCCGATGATGCGGGGCAGCTTGAAGAGCTCGAGCGCGTCTTCGAGCGTGATGCCTTCGAGGCGCTGGTCTTTTCGCAGGCTCGCGAATTTTTTCTCCGCGTCGTCGGCTTCGCCGATCTGTACGAGCGGGCCGAAGCGGCCGATGCGGGCGTAAATGTTTTTTCCCGACGCGGGATCGATGCCGAGCAAACGTTCCCCGCTGGCGCGTTCCGATTTTTCTTCCGTCACCTCCACGGTCTTGTGGAACGGGCGGTAGAACTGGTCGAGCATCTTCCTCCACTCTACTTTTCCTTCAGCGATCTCATCGAATTCCTCTTCCACGTTCGCCGTGAAATGATAATCCATGATCTGCGGGAAATACTGGATGAGGAAATCCGTAACGACCATGCCGATGTCGGTGGGAAACAATTTCGCTTTTTCGGCGCCGGTATTTTCGGTGCGCACTTCTTCATTGATCTGCGCGTTCTTCAGCGTAAGCACGTTGAAGTTGCGCGGCTTTCCTTCACGATCTTCTTTCACCACGTAGCCGCGATCCTGCACGGTGGAAATGGTCGGCGCGTAGGTCGACGGGCGGCCGATGCCGAGCTCCTCGAGCTTTTTGACGAGGCTGGCTTCCGTGTAGCGCGACGGGTGGTGCGTGAAACGCTGCGTGGCGGTGATGGCTGACGCGTGGAGGTTTTGCCCGACAGCAAGCGCGGGCAGCATGCCTTCTTTCGTTTCGTCTTTTTCTTCCTCGTCATCGTCGGACGATTCCATGTAAACTTTCAGGAAGCCGTCGAACTTGATCACTTCACCTTGCGCAACGAATGTTTCGGTGGCGGTGGAAACGGTGATGACAGCAGTTGTTTTTTCCAGCTCGGCGTCGGCCATCTGTGAAGCGATGGTGCGCTTCCAGATGAGGTCGTAGAGGCGGGCTTCGTCGCGCTCGGCGTCCACATGGCTGTGCTCGAGGTAGGTCGGGCGGATGGCTTCGTGCGCTTCCTGGGCGCCTTTGCTTTTCGTTTTGAAATGGCGGATGTGCACGTACTTCTCGCCGTAATTTCCACCGATCACGCTGCGCGCCTGGTCGAGGGCGAGCTCGGAAAGGTTGACGGAATCGGTACGCATGTAGGTGATCTTACCGCTTTCGTAGAGGCGCTGGGCGACGGTCATCGTGCGGCGTACGGAGAAACCGAGCTTGCGGCTGGCCTCCTGCTGCAGTGTTGAAGTGGTGAACGGGGCGGACGGTGATTTTTTCGCGGGCTTCGTTTCGAGCGTGCCTACGGTGAAATTCGCGGTGCGGCATTTTTCGAGAAAAGCGCGTGCCTCTTCGAGCGAAGAAAAATTCGATTTCAGGTCGGCTTTGAAATTAGATCCGTTCGAAGAAAAAATTCCGGAAACTTTATACGACGAAACGGATTTGTGATTTGAAATTTCACGTTCGCGCTCGACGATCAGGCGGACGGCGACGCTCTGCACACGGCCGGCGGAGAGCGACGGTTTCACTTTTTTCCACAGGATGGGCGAAAGCTCGAAACCCACGAGGCGGTCGAGGATGCGGCGGGCCTGCTGCGCATCGACGAGGTTCTTGTCGATGGTGCGCGGCGTTTCGATGGCGCGAAGGATCGCGGGCTTCGTGATCTCATGGAAAACGATGCGGCGCGTGCGTTTTTCGTCGAGGCCGAGGGCCTCCGCAAGGTGCCAGGAAATGGCTTCTCCCTCGCGGTCCTCGTCAGTCGCGAGCCACACGATGTCTGCATCCTTCGCCAGTTTTTTCAGCTCGGAGACGACTTTTTCTTTGTCGGGGGAAACTTCGTAGTTGGGTGAAAATCCCTGTTCCGTATCCACGGCGAGACCTTTTTTTGCAAGGTCGCGTACGTGGCCGAAACTGGACTTCACCAGGAAATCTTTACCAAGAAAACCTTCAATCGTCTTTGCCTTTGCAGGCGACTCCACTATCACAAGATTTTTTGCCATCGGGTCTATTGCTTGAAAACACTACACTAAAAATGCTGCCAGAACGGTTTGCCGCCGGTTCATAACAGGGCCGCAAAGAAAAACATTCATTAACTATACTTCCAAATCCAAAAAGGTTGCTCCGTTTCCCTATATATATTTCATATATATAGATATCCTGCAAATTTTTTTTCACGGGTTGTTTGAAAAATATGCCATTTTGGCAGAAATGCTGGTTTTTGGTAACTTTGCATCCCCGCAACAAAAAGCAAATCAACTGCGAAGACGGCAGAATACAAATCCGGGCGAAAAAATGGAGAATACTGTGAAAGTGATCGACGAAAGCAGGCAAGGTGAAGCAACAATGGTACCCGGAACGAGCGGGGCCAGGAAAAAGCTTTACCTGGAAAGTTACGGCTGCCAGATGAATTTCTCCGACAGCGAGATCGTGGCGTCCATTCTGAAGGACAGCGGGTTCACCACCACGAAAGACTTTACCGAAGCCGACGTGATCTTCGTGAACACCTGCGCCATCCGCGAAAATGCGGAACAGCGCGTGCGGGTGCGCCTCACCGATTTCAAAAAAATAAAAAAGAAAAATCCCGACCTCGTGGTGGGCGTGCTCGGCTGCATGGCGGAGCGCCTCAAGGAAAAATTCCTCGACGAAGAAAAGATCGTTGACCTCGTCGTGGGGCCCGATTCGTACCGCGACCTGCCTCAACTCATCGGCAAGGTCGAAGGCGGGCACAAAGCGGTGAACGTGCTGCTTTCAAAGGAAGAAACGTACGCCGACATTACGCCCGTTCGCCTCGACAGCAACGGTGTGACGGCATTCATCAGCATCATGCGCGGGTGCGACAACATGTGCTCGTTCTGCGTGGTGCCGTTTACGCGGGGCCGCGAGCGTTCGCGCGATCCGCAGAGCATCCTGGGCGAAGCGAAAGAGCTGTTCGAAAGAGGCTACCGCGAAGTGACGCTGCTGGGCCAGAACGTGGATTCGTACATCTGGGCGGGCGGCGGTTTGAAAAAAGAGATCCTCACCGACGAGCAGCGCGCAAATGCGGTAAGTTTTGCCCAACTTCTCGAAATGGTGGCAAAAATTTCCCCGGACCTGCGCGTGCGCTACAGCACTTCCAACCCGCGCGACATGACGGACGACGTGCTGCACGTGATGGCGAAATACGAGAACATCTGCAACTACATTCACTTGCCCGTGCAGAGCGGAAATTCAAACATGCTGGAACGCATGAACCGCGGCTACACACGTGAGTTCTACATGGAACGCATCGAAGCGATCCGCCGCATCCTGCCTGGCGCGGGCATTTCTTCGGACATCATCACCGGCTTTTGCGGGGAGACGGAGGAAGAGCACCGCGACACGCTTTCGCTGATGGAATGGGTGGATTACGATTTCTCGTACATGTTCGCCTACAGCGAGCGCCCGAAAACACTGGCGGAACGAAAATTCAAGGACGACGTTCCGGAGGATGTGAAGAAGCGCCGCCTGCAGGAAGTGATCGAGCTGCAGCAGAAATTATCGGAGCGAAAAACAAAAACGCACGTGGGCAAGGTGCATCGCGTGCTGATCGAAAATACGTCGAAGAAGTCGAAGGAAATGTGGATGGGGAGGAATACGCAAAACATCGTTGTTGTTTTTCCGAAAGGGAATTTCAAGGTGGGTGAATATGCGGATGTGCTGGCGGAGACGTGTACGGCGACGACGTTGATCGGGAGGGCGGTTTAACCTATTAACATTCCATAAATGAAAGTCTGGTTTATCTTGCCGTTTTTTTTACTTCTTGCCCCCTCAGATAGCTATAGCCAGAATGCTTTGTGGATGCACACGTTTCGTGGTGTTCCCAATCAAACATCAGTTGCCGCATCGGGCATTTACGGAACAACGCATTACGCAACCGGAAGCTATACCGGCTTTTACGGCCAGACTTTATTTTCATTTGTTTCCAAGGGTGGCCAGGATATTTATGTCCGGTATCACACCTCCTCCGGGCCCGGAACCGGAGTGAGTTTCGGGGGGCTAGCGGATGACTCTGCCGCTTGTATTGCCGTGGACCAGAGCAATGGCCAATGCTATGTTGCAGGCTATTTTACAGATTCTGCTGATTTCGACACCGATCATAAAATTTCACGTGGCGGAAAAGATGGATTTATAATGCGGCTCAATGTTAGCGGCGATATCCAATGGATTAAAACCTTCGGCGGTCTTGGCAATGATGCGGGACTCTCTGTATCAATTTCGGGAACTTCACTGATTCTAACAGGCTACTATAGCGATTCGCTTTATTACGACGGACAGAATACAAATACAGTAAGCAATGGAATGACAGATGTGTTCGTCATGAAGCTTGATAAAGCCAGCGGACAATCACAATGGATCACTTCCGCAGGAGGCGCTGGCTTCGATGAAGGAAAAAGTTCATCTGTTAATCCCGGTGGCGATATTTTCATTACAGGCATTTATTCGGCGACAAGTATTTTTGACCAGGATACTTTACAGGCGTTGGGAGGCACAGATGTATTTGTGTCCAAGTACACCTCTTCGGGAACAAGCGTATTTCTTAAATCATTCGGTGGTGCCGGAAACGACGATGCCCATCGCATTTATTGCCCGGCGACTGGTTCAGCGTTCGCCATCACTGGAGATTTCAGAGATACGGCATACTTTGATACAACCATTTGTATTTCCAAAGGCGGCAGCGACCTTTACATCGCCTACTGCAACCAGTCGGACGGTAATATTTTATGGTGCAAATCAGGTGGCGGTACGGGGGAAGATCACGGATATGGGTTGGTAATCGACAATACCAATATTTACCTCGCCGGTGATTTCACGGACAGTCTACACCTGCTCACCAGTACATTGGCTTCTGTCGGTTTGCAGGACCTGTTTGTTTCCAAACTGGATCTTACCGGGAATCTTACCTGGAGCAAGCGGCCATTTTTCGCTCCCGGAAACGATGCGGGTTATTACCTGCATGCAAATACCTCCAACATTTATGTTGCAGGACACTACACGGATACGATCTTCGGTGGCAACGGAGCTGTCGGGGGCTTTTACGGAAAAACCAGCATGATCATGACTTTTCCGAAAAGCACGGGCAATGCAAACGCACTGATCGATGTTGCCTCATTTTCGACTGGCTCTTTACACAAAATTGAATCGGACCTGAACGGCAATTCTTACCTGCTTGGAGAGGGCCAAGGTATTTTCACCTATGATTCGATGGAGCTCCGTCCGGCGGAAGCCGGAGCTGTATTTTTGCTTAAAACGGACGACGCCGGAACTCCCTTATGGTTCCGGCAGATCGATCATCCGACCAATGAACTTACGTATTTCTACCGGTGTGCCGTTGGAAGCAATGGGCAAGTGGTCACAATCGGCACTTATGAAACACAGATCACTGTCGGCAGCCAAACACTGAGCAGCGGCGGAGCGCCTACTGCATTCATCATTTGCCACGACAGCACGGGAAACCTGGTGTGGATGAGAAATTTATTCACCTGTGGCCTGATGGGTGCAAGTTTTTACGTCAATGACCTGGAGCTTGATCTTAATGGCAATTTTTTTGTCTCCGGGTACTTCGACACAAACCCTCTTAACTATTACAGCGGTAATTTATTTCCCAACTCCTCAGGTGACCCGAGCGGCTTTATCATGAAGCTTGATCCTGCCGGAACCCTGCTATGGGCGCAAAACTACAAGGTAACCCTCAACACAGGGTTTGTGTCTTGTTACGGGCTTGCAGTCGATTCCTCCAATCATGTGTATGTGACTGGAGGCTACTGGGGAAACGGGATTCAACAGCTCAATTTCCCAGCCCCTGCTTTCAACCGAACTTCCTCTTTTATTCTTAAGCTTGATCCGCTCGGAAATATTGTCTGGACAAAGCTGATGGCTTCCTGTCTTAGTTCACCATTAATGCTTTTTACAGACGATAACATTGTACTAATGCCGGGTAACAAGTTATGCTGGGAATCTACTTTTGAAGATTCCATTCGCTTCAGCCCGCAGATCAGTCTTTCTCATCCGCCTTTTACCCGGGCCGGCTTTTTTTCCGTACTGGATGAGTCGGGACAATTCTGGTGGGCCATCAAAGTTTCGACCACTTCAGGTTACGTAGGCGCCGGCCAGCTTGACATCAATGATCACGGTGAAATCATTCTCGGACGAGCAGAGATGGGATCGGTTTATATCGGGAACGACACTTTTGTTTGTCCTCCTGGTGCGCTTTATTCATCTGTTTACAAGTTCCGGTCCGATGGATCATTCTTTCAGCGTTACGTCATTAACACAGCGGGAAAAGCCGCGATCACCGACATCGATGCGAATCACGGTAGCGTCCGTATCCTCGGCGAATCGGGTCGACCCGGGTGTGTAATCGGGAATGTTTATATTCCATCCGAAAATCTTGTAGGAACTACGCCTCCCTTCCCTACTATATTCTTTACCGGGTATAGCGATTCCTGTATTACCGCCAGTTTCTATTATTCAATCAACAGCGGCGCTTTTTCCTTTCACGGGCCGTTGCAGAGTGTGAACAGCTGGTACTGGGATTTCGGGGATGGTAATACGGACACGATTGCCAACCCTACGCATACTTATGCTAACCCGGGAACTTACAACGTATGCCTGATCGTCAACACGATATGCGGACCTGATACATTATGCCAGCCGCTCAATTTTATGATCACAGGCAGCGACACGGAAATTCAAGCTGGTAATTGGAACGTTTATCCAAACCCGGCACACGATGAGCTCATCATTAGCGGTAAAACAATGGATCGTGCCTTAAAGCTTGAAATGTATAACGTCACTGCGCAGCTGGTGCTGAACATTGAAATAAATTCCGGCGTTACACGACTTGATGTATCTGCCCTGGCCCCGGGCGCCTATTTCTACCGGGTCAGCGAAGCAACAACTGTACTATCATATGGCAAGTGGATCAAGCAATAATTATTGGGGTAAATGACCATCCAGGACATCAAACAACGCTTCGGAATAATTGGCACCACGCCGCAGCTCGATCGCGCCATCGACATCGCCGTACAGGTAGCGCCGACGGACCTTTCCGTGCTCATCACCGGCGAAAGCGGCACGGGCAAGGAAGTTTTTCCGCAGATCATTCATCACCTCAGCGCGCGAAAGCACGGGCCGTACATCGCGGTGAACTGCGGGGCCATACCGGAAGGCACGATCGACTCGGAATTGTTCGGGCATGAAAAAGGCTCGTTCACGGGCGCGACGGAAGCGCGGAAAGGCTATTTCGAAGTGGCCGACGGCGGAACGATCTTCCTCGACGAAGTGGCGGAAATGCCGTTAGCAACCCAGGCGCGTTTGCTGCGGGTTCTCGAGTCCGGCGAGTTTATCCGCGTGGGCTCTTCGAAGGTGCAGAAGACGAACGTGCGCGTGGTGGCGGCTACGAACGTGAACGTGATGGAAGCGATCGGCCGCGGGAAATTCCGCGAGGATCTTTATTACCGCCTCAACACCGTGCCCATCGTGCTGCCTCCATTGCGGGAGCGCCGCCAGGACATTCACCTGCTCTTCCGCAAGTTCGCCGCCGACTTCGCCGCGAAGTACCGCATGCCGGTGATCCGTCTTTTGCCCGACGCCGAGCAGATGCTCACGAGCTATTACTGGCACGGCAACATCCGCCAGCTGAAGAACGTGACCGAGCAGCTGTCCATCATCGAAAAAAGCCGGGAGATCGACGCGGCGACGCTGAACAAATATCTGCCCGATTACAAAAGCGCTTCGTCCACGATGCCCGTGCTGGCGCGCAACGAGCCGGGAGCCGGCGATCCGCGCGAGCGTGAATTTTTATACCAGCTCCTCCAGCAGATGCGCCAGGAGCTGAACGATCTTAAATCGCTTACGATGCAGCTCATCCAGGCGGGCGGTCGCATCACGCCGGAAATCCTCGCGCAGAACGCGCCGGTGCTGCAGAAACATTTCAGCGAAATGACCGCGCGCCACCCGGCAGTGCAAGCGCAGCAGCCGGGCAACGGCGATTCGATGGTGATCCACAACGCGGGCTGGACCGACGAAGAAATTCACGCGCCCGAAGAAGTTGTGGAAGATTCCTTATCGTTGCAGGACAAAGAGATCGAGCTGATCCGCAAGGCGCTGGAAAAGCACCGGGGGAAACGCAAGAACGCGGCGAAAGAGCTCGGCATTTCGGAACGCACGTTGTACCGCAAGATCAACGAATACGACATCAAAGGATGAGATTGCTCCGGCTGAGTTTGTTTGCAGTGCTCGCATTGATCGTGCTGAAAAGCAGTCATTGCAAGTTCCCGTACAGCATGGCCGGCGGGCGCCCCGAGCTGAACAGCGACACGATCACGGTTTCTGTTTTGACGTTCGTGAATTCCGCCCCGCTCGCAAAAGCGACATTGCCGCAAACTTTTTCTGAAGCTTTGCGCGATGGCATCCAGCGCCAGACGCGCCTGAAAATGGTGGCGAAGAACGGCGACCTCAACTACGAAGGCACGATCACGAATTATGCGGTGACGCCGGTTGCGATCCAGGGCGGCGGCGACAACAACGCGGCGCTGAACCGCCTCACGATCACGGTGAACGTGAAGTACACGGACGGCGTTGACGACAAGTACAGCTTCGACGCATCGTTCACGCGCTACGCCGATTATCCCAGCTCACGAAATCTGTCCGACGTGGAAGACCAGCTGATCACGGAAATTTCCGACCAGCTCGTGCAGGACATCATTAACCGATCCGTCAACGCCTGGTAGATGAACACGCAGCAGCTTCTCGGTTGGATGAAAGATCCCGGAACGCTCGGTGCGGCGGCCGGCGCGCAGCTGGACACGCTCACGCAAACGTTCCCGTATTTCCAGACGGCGCATTTGCTGTACATCAAAAGCCTGCACAACGAGAACAGCTTTCTTTACAATAACCAGCTGAAAGTTGCGGCGACGTATGCGACGAACCGCAAGGTGTTATATGAGCTGATCACGAAAAAATCTGCAGTGGCGGCTGGCCTGCCCGATGAGAAGAGACGTGAGACGTTAGACGTGAGACGTGAGATTGTTGAAGAGAAAAAGTCTGTTGAAGAAAAAGTTGTCCCGGAAAAAGTCGCAGAGAAACTAGTTCCTGTCCAGGAACCAAAAAGCGTTAGCCCGGAATCCAGCCCGAAAACCTCAGAACTCAGTTCACAGAACCCGGAACCCGTCATCCAGCCGGAATTTCCGAAAAAACGATTTGTTACCGGGCCGGACGAATGGGAATCGGGCATGATGCGGCAGCTGCAACTGTTGCACCACTGGAAATCCACGCCGCAGCCGGAGGAAAAGCCGAAGCCTACGGTCGAAAAACCCGCTGATCCCGATAGCTATCGTGAGGCAAAACAGGAAACCACGCCGACTGCGGCAGATGAGATCAACACGTTGCTGTATGTGCTTGTAGAACCGGGCGGGTCGGAAGATGTGCCGGATCCCGATAATTATAGGGAAACGGAGGATGTTGCTGAAATTACCGACGTTCAGACCGTCAATGAAGAGCCGGAAAGCTGGGAAGTAAAAGTCCTCGATGCGCAAACGGGGGAAAAAGCGGAACCCGAACCTGTTGCAGAAGAGGAAGAAATTTCGCCGGTCCATATTCCTCAAGATCCTGTGCAGCAGGAAATTATCCGTGAAGCGATCAGCTCTTCGATCGGGCTGGAAGTGGACGATACGTTGCCGCGGCCGGAAGATTTGGTTGCACCGGGAAAAATAGCGGCCGTTGACAGCGACAGCCAGTTTGTTGAAAAAGAGGAAATTAAGGAGCCTGAACAGGCGAAAAAGATTGAAGAAAGGAAAGCGCAGCTAGTGCCCGAACCGGCTGCAGAGGCGGAAACGGAAGTGACATTCGCTTCGTGGCTGAAACAGCTGGATTCGGCCCGGAAAGTCCCGGTGACTGAACCAGAAAAAATTTCAGAAAAACCTGAAAGCAAAGAACATACGGGTGATCTCGTTGAAAAATTCATCCAGGAGCAGCCGCGTATCCGGCCGAACAAGACAGCTTTCTTCAACCCGGTGAACATGGCCAAAAAGAGCGTCCAGGAAAGCGACGAGTTCATTACGGAGACGCTGGCAAGGATTTACGTGAAACAGGGAAATATTCCGAAGGCGATACGGGCTTACCAGAAGCTAAGTTTGAAATTTCCCGAAAAAAGCAGTTACTTTGCAGCCCTTATTGAAGAACTGAAAAGAACACCTAAATAAAAAATTACCGCAGAATGGCTGCCGTTATCTCAATTCTTATCCTTCTTTGCTGCATTGTTCTCGTGCTGGCTGTATTGGTCCAGAACCCCAAAGGCGGCGGCCTCGCTTCCGGCTTTTCTTCCGGCTCGCAGGTGATGGGCGTTCGCCGCACCGCAGATTTCCTTGAAAAAGCAACCTGGACGCTCGCCGTCCTGCTGTTCGTTTTCAGCATCGCCAGCGCCGGCATCGGCGGAGGCACCGCGGAGACAACCAACGACGCTTCGACCACGAAAGATAAAGCAGGCGATTTCGAAAAAACGGCTCCTGCACCTGCCAACAACGGCGGCGGCATGATCCCGGGCGCACCGACGACACCCGCCCCTGCTCCTCCGGCAGGCCAGCCGTAACAAACAGCATCTAAATTCAACGAAAAATGTCAGGCGACACCTGGCATTTTTTGTTCCCGGGAAATGTTGTCAGTTGAAAACTGAAAATTTGACAAGTTTCCCCCGCTGGCACAGAATTCGTGCAATGGCAGCGGAACCGGGTTTGGTTCATGATCATCTACACTAACCAATTGTTTAACCAATAAATTCTACAGTAAAATGGCTAATCCGAAGATCAAACCTTTGGCCGACCGAGTGGTCGTTGAAGCTGCGCCGGCGGAAGAACGCACCGCAGGCGGTCTCATCATTCCCGATACGGCAAAAGAAAAACCGCAACGCGGCAAAGTAGTGGCCGTAGGCTCCGGGAAAAAAGATGAACCCATGACGGTAAAAATCGGCGACAACATCCTGTACGGAAAATACTCCGGCACGGAAGTCCAGATCGACGGCAAAGATTACCTCATCATGCGCGAATCGGACATCTTCGCTGTCATTTGAACTCAAATTGTTTAACGTATAACGTTTCTAAAAATGGCTAAGAACATCAACTTCAACCTGGAAGCGCGCGACGCACTGAAGCGCGGCGTCGACGCTCTCGCAAACGCAGTGAAAGTGACGCTCGGACCGAAAGGCCGCAACGTCGTGATCGATAAAAAATTCGGCTCGCCGATCATCACCAAAGACGGTGTGACCGTGGCCAAAGAAATTGAGCTGAAAGACGCCGTGGAAAACATGGGCGCGCAGATGGTGAAAGAAGTGGCATCCAAAACGGCCGACGTAGCCGGCGACGGAACCACAACGGCCACCGTGCTCGCACAGGCGATCGTCACTGCCGGCCTCAAGAACGTGGCCGCAGGCGCCAACCCGATGGACCTCAAGCGCGGCATCGACAAAGCCGTTACAACCGTCGTGGAAGGCCTGAAGAAAATGTCAAAGAAAGTCGGCGACGACAACGAGAAGATCGAACAGGTCGCAACGATCTCCGCCAATAACGATCACGCCATCGGAAAGCTCATCGCGGCTGCCATGGCCAAAGTGAAAAAAGAAGGCGTCATCACCGTGGAAGAAGCGAAAGGCACCGAAACGACGGTTGAGGTCGTGGAAGGCATGCAGTTCGACCGCGGTTACATCTCTCCTTATTTCGTAACCGACGCCGACAAAATGGAAGCGGTGCTCGACAACCCGCTCATCCTCATTTACGATAAGAAGATCTCGAGCATGAAGGAGCTTCTCCCCGTTCTCGAGAAAGCCGTACAAACCGGCAAGCCCATCCTGATCATCGCGGAAGACGTGGACAGCGAAGCGCTCGCTACGCTCGTGGTGAACAAGATCCGCGGCTCCCTGCGCATCTGCGCGGTGAAAGCCCCGGGCTTCGGCGACCGCCGCAAAGCGATGCTCGAAGACATCGCGATCCTGACGGGCGGCACGCTCATCAGCGAAGAGCGCGGCTTCAAGCTCGAGAATGCCGACCTGACGTTCCTCGGCAAAGCGGAGAAGATCACCATCGACAAAGACAACACGACAATCGTAGGCGGTTCCGGCAAAAAAGCGGACATCGTCGGGCGCGTCAACCAGATCAAAGCGCAGATCGAATCTTCCACATCCGACTACGACAAGGAAAAGCTCCAGGAGCGCCTTGCCAAGCTCGCAGGTGGCGTAGCTGTCCTGTATGTAGGCGCAGCCACCGAGGTGGAAATGAAAGAGAAGAAAGACCGCGTCGACGACGCGCTGCATGCAACCCGCGCTGCCGTTGAAGAAGGCATCGTCCCGGGCGGCGGCGTCGCGTACATCCGCGCGATCGAAGCCATCGACAAGATGAAAGGCGACAACGAAGACGAAACGACCGGTATCCAGATCGTGAAGCGCGCCCTCGAAGAGCCGCTCCGCCAGATCTGCACCAACGCCGGCGTGGAAGGCTCCATCGTGGTCCAGAAGGTCCGCGAAGGCAAAAATGACTTCGGCTTCAATGCCCGCACCGACACGTACGAAAAACTGTATGACGCCGGTGTGATCGACCCGACGAAAGTGACCCGCGTGGCGCTGGAAAATGCCGCATCCATCGCCGGCATGCTCCTCACCACGGAATGCGTGCTTTCCGAGATCAAGGAAGACAAGCCCATGGCAATGCCCGGTGGCGGCGGCATGGAAGGCATGATGTAAGCCACAGATTGTCACAGATTACACAGATTTATTAAGGGCCCTGCTCCGAGTATTCGGGGCGGGGCTTTTTTTGCGGTAAATGGTTTATCGTTACCTTTATCTGATGACACGAATGCGGAAAATCGCGCTGATCGGGATTGCTTCGGCGGCGGCGCTGACGGTGCTGGCAGTCATTTTCGGGTTTCCCCCGGCGGTGGCGGGTGTTCATGCCCTTCCCTTCTGCATGCTGCTTATTATCGACATTTCCAGGAACAAAAACCAGGATCAACCGCCTGCGGGAAATGCCAATTCCTGAACGTAAAAACTTCTCCATCTTTCGCCTATGAAAATTATTGCCGTCGACCGCATTCTGCCTACCGCTACAGAAGAAAATATCCGCGGGGTCGTGATCAAAGAAGCGTTGCACACCTGGCTGCTTTACACGAAAGACATTGTCCGCGAAATGAACTTCCGGAAAGACCGCCCGGGCGTGGTGCTGGTGCTGGAATGTGAAAATGCGCAGGAAGCCAAACGCATCCTTTCCACCTTCCCGATGGTCAAAGCCGGCGTGATCGATTTCGAGATCATTCCTGTAGGTCATTTCGTTCCGTTCGGGACGCTGCTTGACCAGGAATTGTTGAAAGGAAGCGCCGAATAACCTGTTTACCGGGTTTGTTCGCTCACCTTGCTTCCCATTCCCAACTTTCCTATTTTTGAGACAACTAATCCTTCAAATCCATCCAAACACAAGCCCATGAAAAAAATCTACGCACTTTCTCTTTTTGCTCTCACCGCCTTCGCTTTCAGCGCGAGCGCGCAATGCACGGTGTCCATCACCTCGCTGACCGCCAACGGCCTCACCGCCAACGGCACTTCAAGCGGATCAGGCGCCACAGTCCCTGTTTACGTATGGTCCTGGGGCGACAGCCAGACCAGCTCCACGCAGAACGCATCGCATACTTACGCAACGGCCGGAACCTACACGGTCTGCATCGGCTATGTTGACGGCGCCAACACGAGCTGCGTCGACACCGCCTGCCAGATGCTTACTGTGAGCGCAGTCGGCATCGTTACGAACGAGCCGGTGAAAGCCGAAGTGGCCACCATGCCGAACCCGTTCGTGGTTTCGACCAGCATCTCCATCACGCTGAACAAGTCGGCCGACGTGCAGGTAACTGTTTTCGACGTTACCGGCAAGCAGGTTGAAGTGCTGCAGAACGGCACGCTCGACGCAGGCCTTCACGTGATCACCTGGAAACCGGAAGACCTGGCGGAAGGTGTTTATTTCCTGCAGATAAATACCGGCGGCACGATCCAGACGAGGAAAATCGTACACACAAGCGGAAACTAATTACACGCGGAAATTTTCACAGGCGCTTCCCGACAACCGGGGAGCGCTTTTTTTATGCCCTGAACCTTGCAAACATGGGCGCAGGCGGACATGCGGCAGTGCTGCCTGTTTTGGACTTTGAATTGCCGTTTCCCGGATGGTGGTACTTATCATTCACGAAATACCTGCATCCATGAAAACAAAATTTTACTTTTTCCCGCTGCTGGCCATGCTGGTTTTCCCGCTGGTCAATCCCGCTCAATGCTCTGTAGAAATTACCTCGATCCAGGTTTCCGGTCTTCACGTGCTGGCGGAAGCGGACGGGGTGGGCAACATCAACGAAGGTTATGTCTGGTACTGGGATGACGGCACAGATTCCGTGCGCGCCAACCCGGCCGGCCATACATACGCTTCGCTCGGAGGTTACCAGGTATGTGTTGAATATCTCGACACGGTCGACCCGTTTCAATGCGTCGCGTATAAATGCGATTCGGTTTATATCACGAGCACGAACGGCGTTGCTTTTAACGAACCGGTGAATGCCGTGATAAAAGCGACGCCGAACCCGTTCACGTCCGCGGCGAACATTTCACTTTCGATCAGCCGCAGCGCGCATGTTTCGATCGTCGTTTACAATACGATGGGCGGAGAAGTGGAGAAGCTGTACGACGGGGGAATGGAAGCGGGACTGCATTTTGTAACGTGGAAACCGGACAATCTTGCGGAAGGCGTGTATTTCGTGCAGGTCGATGCCGGAGGTGTGTTGCAGACGCGCAAGCTCGTGCATATGACAGGTATGAGGTATTAGGACTTAGGACTTAGGGCTTAGGATTTAGGTTATAAAAGCTTCTAAAATCCGGGCCTACGTTTTAGCACCTGCAAAAAGAACGCCCGGCCACACACAGCCGGACGTTCATACACACACAAACACAACACAATTAACCTTTGGCGAGCAGCTCTTTCACGATGGCGGAGATCATTTTGCCGTCGGCCTGCCCTGCGAATTTTTTTGTGGCGGCGCCCATCACTTTCCCCATGTCGGCGGGAGAAGATGCGCCTGTTTCCGTGATGATCTGTTGAAGCGCGGCACGCAATTCGGCTTCGCCCATCTGTTTCGGAAGATATTCTTCGATCACGTTCGCCTGGAACGTTTCCACGTCGGCCAGGTCTTTCCGGTTCTGCTGGTTGTAAATGTCGGCGGACTCGCGGCGCTTCTTCACCTCCTTCTGCATCGCCTTCATTGCCGATTCTTCCGTCAATCCTTCGGACGAAGTTTTCAGCAACAGGATCGCGGACTTGATCGCGCGGAGCGCTTCGAGGCGGCCCTGGTCTTTGGCCAGCATCGCCGTTTTGATGTCGTTATTGATTCGCTCTTCGATCGTCATAGATTCAAAATTTGCGGGCCGGCCCAACGCTGCCGGCCCACACTACTTCACATGCACTGCTGATTAGTCAACATTGTCGTGGAGGAACGAGTTGTTGGGGCGGATCTCCACTTTTTTATCTTCATTTTCCGTGAGCGTGTAGCGCGACACCTGCGACTCGGAAGAATGCGGAACGTTATCGAGCGAAATGTTGCGGCGCTTGTAAGCGGGCTCGTGCTCCATCTCGTTCAGTCCCTGCGGCGTCTTCAGCTTCAGGCTAAGCTCTTTCAGCTTCTGGATGCGGTCCTGCGCTTTGCGCTGCAGCTCTTCGGCCAGCACTTTTTTCGCGAGTTCATCTTCGTTTTTCTCAGCAACCGGCTCTTCCTGTTTTGTTTCAGCAACCGGCTCTTCTTTCTTCACCAGCACCGGCTCGTTCGTCACCTGCGCGACAGGCGTTTCAACGGAAGAGATTTCAGAAACGGTTTCTTCCACGTTCGTCACTTCCGCTACAGGTTCGCTGGACGATTCTGCGCTCATTTCAGCGACGGGCTCAGAAGAAATCTCATTTACAACAGGAGTTTCTTCCGAAGAAGTTTCCCATGAAGAAGATTCCTCTTCCGCGCTGAAGTTGGTGATCTCGAATTCAACGTTCGTATTCAGCGGAGCAACTTCTTCCTGTGCAGGAAGCGATTCGCTCTTTGCTTCTTCCGTCCACGATTCTGCAACCGGCTCCTGCGTCTCTGCTACGGGAGCAACTGTTTCTTCCGCCTGCGGCACTTCGGCGACCGGCTCAGCGAAGAACGATTTTATTCCGGGAGCGCTCACGTCGGAGGAAACTTCCGGTTGTTTCGTCACCAGGAAAGGCTCGAGCGGGTTGGCGCCCCGATAGCTACCGGGGTCCGCAACCGGCTTTTCTTCTTCCTTATTTTCCGCAACCGGCTCAGGCTGCTTCGACACGAGGAAAGGCTCGAGCGGGTTGACCGTTTCGGTTGAGGATTCTTTTACCGGTTCGACAACTTCAGCTTTCGCTTCGAGGTTGAGCACGACTTTTTCCTGCGACGGCTTCTTCGAATATTCATACGCAACCGGGCTGTTCTGGTTGAAACCGGTCGCGATGATCGTCACGTTGACATTATCACCGAGCTCCGGCTCGACACCGTAACCTTTGATGATCTCCGCGGTCTGGCCGGCAGCTTCCTGGATGTAATCCGTGATCTCGCCGAGCTCGTCCATCGTGATCTCGTTGGCGCCGGAAACGATATTGAGCAGCACGTAACGCGCGCCTGTGATGTTGTTGTCGTTGAGCAGCGGGGAGTTGAGCGCCATCTCCACGGCGCGGATCGAGCGGTTTTCGCCGGAGACGGAAGCGGAGCCCATGATGGCCACGCCGCTGTTGCGCATCACCGTGCAGACGTCGGCGAAGTCGACGTTGATCTGCTGGGTGAGGCTGATGATCTCCGCTATGCTTTTCGCTGCGATGGCGAGCACGTCGTCGGCATGCGAGAAGGCGTCGCTCAGTTTGAGGTTGCCGTACATTTCGCGCAGCTTGTCGTTGCAGATCACGAGGAGGGTGTCCACGTTCTGCTTGAGCTGCTCGAGTCCCTGTTCGGCCTGCTGGCGGCGTTTCTTGCCTTCGAACAGGAAGGGCACGGTAACAATGGCGACGGTAAGGATTCCCATTTCGCGCGCAATTCCCGCGATGATCGGGGCCGCGCCGGTGCCTGTTCCGCCGCCCATCCCGGCGGTGATGAACACCATCTTGGTGTTGTTGGCGAGCACGCGGCGGATATCTTCGATGTTTTCGATCGCGGCATTGCGTCCCACCTCGGGAAGCGAGCCGGCGCCACGTCCTTCGGTGAGCGTTGCGCCGAGAACGATCTTGTGCGGAACCGGGCTCATGTCGAGCGCCTGCTTGTCGGTGTTGCAAACAACGAAGTCAACGCCGTTGATGCCCTGGCGGTACATGTGATTGACAGCGTTGCTGCCGCCGCCGCCCACGCCGATCACTTTGATCAGCGAGGAATGTTCCGGGAGGTCGAATTTCATAGCCACGAGTGGTTGGTTTGTGTTCTCTGTTGTGTTTCCTGTTTCTTTCACCGGTTCCGCGTTGCCGATGATCCCGAGGGGATCCGCCTCCGACACGGGGAATGGCGTTACTGTTTCCGGATCGTTTATTTCATTTTCATCGCTGCTTTCCGGTAAACGCTCCACATTTTCAAGAGGCGTTTCAGCGATGAAAGATTCTTCTTTTTCATTCGCAGCATCTCCCTGTGAGGTCTTGTCCTCTTCGTATTCGTCGAAGATGCTGTAGATGTCCATTAGAAACGTTTGAATAAAAAATCGTTGAAAATTACTTCACATCGAAAATCGCCGGACGAAGCTTCCGGGCAACTTACTAACGGGTAATTGTTCATTTCATGCCTGTTACACCGGGTTTTCAGCTGCCTGAATCTTCTTCGAACCATTGTTTTCCTTTGCTGAAAATCTGGTCGAACCATCCGCCTTTTGTTTTCTGTGAATGGTTCTGCACTTTATTCTTGTCTTCGGCCGCTTTCTGCTGCTTCTGCGTCTGGAGGCCGCGCAGCACAAGACCTACGCCGGTCGCGTACATCGGGCTGGTCACTTCTTCCGAGCTCGATGCGAGATGCTCGTTCGGGTAACCCACGCGCGTGTCCATCCCGGTCACGTATTCGATCAGCTGGGTGATGTGCTTGAGCTGCCCGCCGCCGCCGGTAACGACGATCCCTGCGATGAGCTTTTTCTCGAAGCCGGAATTTTTGATCTCGTAATACACGTGCTCGATGATCTCTTCCATGCGGGCCTGGATGATGTGCGCGAGATTTTTCACGGAGATCTCCTTGTGGGGGCGTCCGCGCAAACCGGGAATGGAAACGATCTCGTTCTCCTGGTTCTCGCTTGCGAGCGCAGAGCCGAATTTGATCTTGAGCAGCTCCGCCTGTGTTTTGATGATGCTGCAGCCTTCCTTGATGTCTTCGGTGATGATGTTTCCGCCGAACGGGATCACCGCGGTGTGGCGGATGATGCCGTCGTGGAAGATCGCAACGTCAGTAGTGCCGCCGCCGATATCGACCAGCACCACGCCGGCTTCTTTTTCTTCTTCGCTGAGGACTGCATCGGCCGAAGCGAGCGGTTCGAGCGTGAGCTCGGCGACTTCGAGGCCGGCTTTCGCCACGCACTTGTAAATATTTTTCGCGGCGGCCACCTGGCCGGTGATGATGTGGAAGTTGGCTTCGAGGCGCGTGCCGGCCATGCCGATCGGCTTGCGGATGCCCACTTCATTGTCGATGATGTATTCCTGGGGGATCACGTGGATGATCTCCTCGCCGGGCGACATCACGAGGCGGTACATGTCTTCGATCAGCTCGTCGATATCTTTCTGGCTGATCTCATCGTCGATGCTGCGGCGCGTTTTCATCCCGCGGTGCTGGAGGCTCTTGATGTGCTGGCCCGCAATGCCGACATTGACCACTTTGATGTCGACGCCGGATTTGTTGCTGGCTTCGTCCACGGCCTGGCGGATGGCACGGACCGTCTCATCGATATTCAGCACGACGCCGCGCGCCACACCCAGCGACTCGGCTTTCCCGATGCCGAGGATCTCGATTTTTCCGTGCTCGGTGCGCCGGCCGACAAGTACGGCGATTTTGGTGGTGCCGATGTCCAGTCCGACTACGATTTCAGATTCCATGTTATTGCTCTTTTTTGGTGCAAACGATTTGATTTTTATACTGGAGGTCGATGCGTGTATATTCATTCCAGCTTCCCGTGCGTTCCAGGCCTTCCCGGTAAAACACAAGAAGCTTGCGCAATTTTTCGTCAAGGTCGCTGATGTCGCCGAGCACGATGCAGTGATTTCCCACGCGCGGGATCAGCTCGAAGCCGCGTTCACGCGAGACATAAACCTGCACGATCTGCGCGCGCAGGAATGTATCCGCATCGATCCGCTTCACGAGCTGCCAGGCATCGTCGAGCTTCGTGGGTGAGCGCAGGGCCGTGTCAGGATGAACCGCATCAAACGGCTTCGCATACAGGGAAGCATACGTATCGGTAAAATTTCCGTTCACCAGCACGACCGGCGCAGTGTATTTTTCCGACCACGGCATGAGCTTTCCTGCGTCGTCGATGTAATACGATTCGCCTCCCAGCGTTATGAACCGTGCAAGCGGCCTGCGCTGGCCGAGATGAATGCTCATTTCACCGCCGACCGTCATGAATACGTCGCACGATTCCACAGCCGGGTGGCCCAGCAGCAAACGTTCAAGCGCGGGAATGTCGATCTCCGACAGCTCCATGCCTTCGGGCGACATGTGATGCCCGGCCAGCAACTTCATCACGTCTTCCTCTTCAATAAAAAGATCGCTGCTTTTCCGGTCGATGGAAATTTCCGGGCGGCTGCAAAGACGGCGTCCGTGTGAACGGCTTGCGAAGCTCATCACGATGATCAGCGTTGCGGCGAAGATCACCCAGAGACCTATGTTGAGAATCCGTTTCATGCGTTTACCTCCGTAACCTTGTATTTTTCCCGCAATGCTTCTTCAAGCGGCCCTACGAACTGATCGATATCTCCCGCACCCATCGTGAGCAGCACGTCGAAGTCGTGGTCCATTATTTTACTGACGAGTTCCTGCTTTCCGTACAATGCTTTTTTCCTGCTGCCGACCTTTCCGAGCAACATGGATGAAGTTATTCCGGGGATCGGCTTTTCGCGTGCCGGGTAAATTTCGAGCAGTACCACATCGTCGAGCAGGCTGAGGCTTTCGGCAAACTCATTTGCAAAATCGCGCGTGCGGGAATACAGGTGCGGCTGAAAAACTCCCGTCACTTTTTTATCCGGGAATAATTCGCGGACAGAAGAAATGCACGCTTTCAGTTCAGCCGGGTGATGACCGTAATCGTCGATGTACACGATACGCGGATCGCGGATGCGGAAATCGAAACGGCGTTTCACACCACGGAAAGACGACAATCCTTTGCGGACCGAATCATCATCGGCGCCGGCCTGTTTTGCCGCTGTCACCGCGGCCACCGCGTTCTCCACGTTATGACGGCCGGGCAGTCCGAGACGCAGATCGACCAGGTGCGAGCCGCTGACGACAAGGTCAAACGCGTAATAACCGTCCTTCACGCGAATATTTTCCGCGTATGCGTCTGCCCTTTTATCGTCGAGCGAATAGGAAATGTGGTGAATACCGGGCGTAAGCACCAGCGCATCCATCACCTGGGGCTTTGTGATGAGCTTACCCGTTACCTGGCCGGCAAATTTCCTGTAGGTGTCGTGCATGGCGTTTTTATCGCCGTAAATATCGAGGTGGTCGGCATCGACCGAAGTGATGACGGCGATTGCAGGATGCAGCCACAGGAAAGAGCGATCGTATTCATCCGCTTCCGCAACTACGATATTCTGTTCCATCGGCACGCCTGCTTTCCCGAGATTTTTTCCGAGCAGCAAATTCGTGTGATAGTTCTGTGAAATTCCGCCGAGGAATGCCGAGCAGTCGATACCCGCCGTGCGCAGGAGATGCGCGGTGAGCGTGGTGGTGGTCGTCTTCCCGTGCGTGCCGGCGATGGCGATCGTCTTCGTGTGCGCTGCGATCAGGCCGAGCACCTGCGCGCGTTTCATCAACGTGTAACCGTTTTCACGGAACCACACGAGCTCCGCGTGATCAGCAGGAACGGCAGGCGTCCAGACGATAAGCACATTTTCTTTGTTCGCAGAATTCGTAACCTGCTGCGGAACATGCGAGAGATCTTCTTCGAAATGGACCGCAATTCCTTCCTGCTGCAATTCGCCGGTCAGCGCAGTTGCCGTTTTATCGTAACCGCTCACCTGCTTTCCTGAAGCCAGGAAAAACCGTGCAAGGGCGCTCATGCCGATGCCGCCGATGCCGAGAAAATACACGCTATGTATTTTTTCCAGGTTCACGATTTTGTTTCTTTCTTTTTATGAATGAGCGAGATGATCTCACTTGCGATCAGCCCGGCCGAATCTTTCACTGCCATTCCCGCGATCTTTAATTCGAGGCGGTTCCTCAGGTCTGCATCCGCCGCGAGGTGAAGCGCAGCAGGAATCAATTCCGTGGCCGCCGCCGCATCCTTTACCAGTATCGCGGCCTGGTGATTGACAAGCGCCATCGCGTTTTTCGACTGGTGGTCTTCTGCCACGTTCGGTGACGGTACAAGGATGCAAGGCTTATGCACGAGGCACAACTCGGAGACCGAGCTTGCACCGGCACGCGAGATCACGATGTCTGCGGCCGCATACGCATAATCCATTTTCGCAATGAAATCCTGCGCGTGCATGCCGTGGCTTTTATACAATGCGATCGCCTGTTCCGCTTTCGGGAAAAATGTTTTCCCCGTTTGCCAGATCAGCTGGATGTTATTTTCCGCGAGCTTCGCGAGCCCGGCCGCAATGCTTTCGTTGATCGTGCGCGCGCCGAGGCTGCCGCCGATCACCAGCAGCGTGAGCTTTCCCGGCTCGAGGCCGAACATTTCCTGCCCGCGCGGGCGTTTTCCTTCGAGGTTTAATATATCCTGCCGCACGGGATTGCCCGTGAAGACGATCTTTTCTTTCGGAAAGAAACGTTCCATTCCATCGTACGCCACGCAGATGCGGTCGACACGCCTGGCGAGAATTTTATTCGTGATGCCGGGATACGAATTCTGTTCCTGGATCAACGTAGGCACGCCGGCCTTCGAAGCGACGCGCAACATCGGCCCGCTCGCATAACCGCCGGTGCCGATCACTGCGTCGGGTTTGAAATTTTTCAGGATCTTTTTCGCACGCGCAAGACTGCTGATCACTTTGAACGGGAACGACAAATTGCTCCACGTCAGCCTGCGCTGCAGCCCGCTGATCCACAATCCTTCGATCTTATATCCTGCAAGCGGAACTTTTTCCATTTCCATCCGCCCTTCCGCACCGACGAATAAAAATTCCGCATCGGGCAGTTTTGCTTTGAGCGCATTGGCGATGGCGATGGCCGGGAAAATATGTCCTCCCGTTCCTCCCCCGCTGACGATGAACTTAAGTGGCGGCAAGCTCACCTCCTTTCTCTTCAACGATTTCTTTGTCCTGCCCGGTTTCCGTTTCGCGGCTCACGCTTAATATGATGCCGATGGAAATGCACGAGAATAGCAGCGAGGTCCCGCCCATGCTGAGGAACGGCAACGGCTGCCCGGTGACCGGGAAAAGATTTACGGCAACCGCCATGTTGATCAGTCCCTGGAAAATGAGACTGAACGCCAGCCCGAACGCGAGCAACGTGCCGAATGTTTTCTGGCTTTTCGTCGCCACACGCACGCCGCGGTAGAGCAAGATCAGGTATAACAATGCGATTCCCGTTCCGCCGAGGATGGAGCCGTATTCTTCGATGATGATCGCGTAAATAAAATCCGAATACGCCTGCGGGAGGAAGTTCCGCTGCGTGCTGTTGCCCGCGCCTTTGCCGGAAATGCCGCCTGTGGCGATCGCGATCTTCGCCTGGTTGGCCTGGTAACTTTTGTCCGGGTCCTGCTCTTCTTTTCCTTTTACGAATTCCACGATGCGGTTTTCCCAGACCTGCAAACGCGGAAGGGCTTTCGGGAAAAAGTGGCCGAGCATGAGCAGGAAGCAGAAACCGGCAATTGCAAGCCCGAGCACTTTCGCGATGTGGCTGAACGACACGCGGCCGATGAACATCAGGATGAGGCAGGTGCAGAGAAGCAGCGCGGCCGTGGAAAAGTTGGCAGGAAGGATCAGCCCGCAGATGATGAACACCGGGGCCATAATGTGGAGCAATACTTTTTTGAAATCCGCGAGCTCCGCCTGCTTCTGCGTCACGACACGCGCCACGTACATGATGAGCGCCAGCTTCGCAAAGTCGGACGACTGGAACGTAAGGCCGGTGTACGGGATCGCGATCCAGCGACTGGCTTCGTTCAGGCTTGCGCCGCGCAGCAATGTGTACAGCAGCAGCGGGACGGCGAGGATGAGCATGATCTGCGAGATGCGCGAAAAATAAACGTAGCGGATGCGGTGCGTGATGTACATGAGCCCGAAGCCGAGCAGGATGATGCGGCCGTGCTTGAAGAGATAATATTCCGTTTCCCCGTCGTGGTGCTTGTATGCGAGCGCGACGATAGAGCTGTAAACGGCGAGCAGCGACAACAAAGAAAGCAGCAGGACGATCATCCAGATCACCTTGTCGCCTTTGAAGTAGCTGAATAGGTTCATCACGTTTCCTTTTTTATTTTGTCAATTGCAATCGTTCGAGCACAAGCCGGCGGAACAGGTCGCCACGGTTCCGGTAATTATCGAATGCGTCGTAGCTCGGGCAGGACGGTGAGAACAAAACTGTTTTCACTTCCGTGCCGGACAATACGGCCGCATAATCCACCGCCTCCTTCATGTCTTTTGCCTGGACGATGAGATTGGCGGCAGTGCGGTAAGCGTTGAAATATTTCCACGGGGTCGATCCCATGCAGACGACCGTGTGCACTTTCTCACTAACGAGTTCCTTCAGCTTTTCCTGGTCGTCCGCGCGGTCGATTCCGCCGATCATCAGCAACACCGGAGCAGGCACGTCACGGAGCGCAAACCAGGTCATCTCAACTGTCGTTGCCATCGAATGATTGATCCAGGTAATGCCGTTGTGCACGCACACCGTCTCGAGGTGATGCGCGTCGTCGCCTTGCATTTTCAGGCGCGCGCGGATCAGCGCTTGGTAGCGGACGGTGTCTTGCTGCAGGTTCGTGCTGTGCTGCATGTGCTTTCGTTTTTACAGCGACCGGATAGCCGCCTTGAATTGCTGGCCGCGGTCTTCGTAGTTTTCAAACAGGTCGAAGCTGGCGCATGCGGGAGAAAGCAGCACCGTGTCGCCTTTGGTCCCGAGACGGTACGCAAGGTTGACGGCTTCCTGCGCGCTGCCCGCTTCCACGATCGTGTCGACGATCCCGGAGAACGCTTTGATGATCTTCGCGTTGTCGGTGCCGAGACAGATGATCGCTTTCACTTTGGCCTTCACCATTTCGGTCAGCACGCTGTAATCGTTCCCTTTGTCGACGCCGCCGACGATCCAGACGATGGGCGCATCCACGCTCTCGAGCGCGTACCAGGTCGAGTTGATGTTGGTCGCTTTCGAATCGTTGACAAAATCGATGTTGTTGATGCGCGCGACGAATTCCATCCTGTGCTCTACGCTCTGAACGTCGGAGAGACTTTCGCGGATGGCTTCCTTGCGCACTTCAAGCAGCCGCCCGGCGATACCGGCAGCCATCGAATTGTAGATGTTGTGTTTCCCTTGCAGTGCGAGTTCTTCGATGGTCATAGACAGTTGGGTATTATTGATGGTTAGAATAACTTCATTGTTGTTTTTGAGCCAGGCGCCTTCCTGCACCTGTTCATGGATCGAAAAAGGATATTGCTTCGCAACGATCTTCCGCTTTGCCATTTCCGCGCGCGTCACTTCGTCGTCGAGGCAGAAAATGAACGCGTCATCCGGGCGCTGGTTCTGCGTGATGCGAAACTTCGACGCGGCATATTTCTCCAGGCTGTACTCGTAGCGGTCGAGGTGGTCCGGCGTGATGTTCGTCAGGATGGCGATGTCGGCGCGGAACTCGTACATATCGTCGAGCTGGAAGCTGCTCAGCTCGAGCACGAAGTAGTCGTAGTTTCCTTCCGCCACCAGCATCGCGAAGCTTTTCCCGACGTTCCCGCCCAGCGCGACATTCAATCCCGCTTTCTCCAGGATATGGTGCGTGATCGTGGCCGTGGTGGTTTTCCCGTTGCTGCCGGTGATGCAGATCATCTTCGCATTCGTGTAACGTCCTGCGAATTCGATCTCGGAGATCACCGGCGTGCCCTGCGCTTTCAGCTTCTGAATAAGCGGCGCCGTTCCGGGAATCCCGGGGCTTTTGATCACTTCGTCGGCGTTGAGCACCAGCTTTTCCGTGTGCTGCTGCTCTTCCCATTCGATCCCATGATGTGAAAGAACGTCCTTGTACTTCTGTTTGATCGGGCCTTTGTCGGTGACAAAAACCTCGAACCCTTTTTGTTTCGCGAGCACTGCTGCTCCCGTTCCGCTTTCTCCTGAACCGATGACTACGATGCGCTTCATTTTTTCTTCGTAATCAGCGGAGCTTCAACGTTGCGATCGCGAGAACGCCGAGCATGATGCCGACGATCCAGAACCGGGAAACAATTTTCGACTCGTGAAATCCTTTTTTCTGGTAATGGTGGTGTAAAGGCGACATCAGGAACAACCGGTTCGCCTTCGCGTAATCGATGCCGAATTTTCTTTTGCGGTATTTGAACACCAGCACTTGCAGGATGACGGAAATATTTTCGACGAGAAATATTCCGCAGATGATCGGGATCAACAGCTCTTTGCGAATGGCGATGGCGAAAACCGCGATGATGCCGCCGAGCGCGAGGCTGCCCGTATCGCCCATGAACACCTGCGCGGGATACGCGTTGTACCAGAGGAACCCGATGCATGCGCCGATGAACGCGCCGATGAACACCACGAGCTCGCCCGTGTCGGGGATGTACATGATGTTGAGGTAATCGGCGAAAACGGTATTGCCCGAGACGTATGCAAGAATGCCGAGCACCACGCCGATGATCGCCGAAGTTCCCGACGCAAGACCGTCTATTCCGTCCGTTACGTTCGCGCCGTTGGACACCGCGGTGATGATGAAGATCACGATGGGAATGAAGATCAGCCACGCCCAGTCTTTCGCCTTGTCGCCCATGAAGCCGAGCAGCTTCGCATAATCGAACTCGTTGTTTTTGACAAAAGGAATTGTCGTCTTCAGGGAATGCGTTTCTTTTTCGGCGTACTTCGGCAAATGTGCTGCTGCTGATTCCACAGGCGGATCAAGGTTCGTGATCGTGAGCAGCTCCTGGCCGGAATCTTCGATCTGCTCGCGGATGCCTACTTCCGGGCTGCAGTACAGCACGCCGCCCACGATCAGCCCGATGCCGATCTGCCCCATGATCTTGAACTTGCCGTGCAAACCTTTTTTGTCCTTCTTGAACACCTTGATGTAATCATCGATGAACCCGATCGCGCCGAGCCAGATCGTGGAGACGATCATGAGGATGATGTAAATATTTTCGAGACGCGCGAAAAGAAGCGTGGGAATGAGGATTGCGGCGAGGATGATGAGGCCGCCCATCGTCGGCGTCCCTTCTTTTTCTTTCTGGCCGGTGAGACCGAGGTCGCGCACAGTTTCGCCGACCTGCATGCGGCGCAGCAGGCCGATGATGCGTTTCCCGAGGAGCAGGGAAATGATCAGGGAGCCGAAGATCGCCATCGCGGTGCGGAAGGAGATGTACTGGAATACACCCGCGCCGGGGAAATCGTACGTTTCGTCAAGCCACGTAAAGAGGTAATAGAACATGGGTCAGGCGTTGGCGTTGTTCAGGTTTTCTTTAAGCACTTCCATATCGTCGAAGGGATGTTTCACCCCGTTGATCTCCTGGTATTTTTCGTGTCCCTTTCCCGCGACGAGCACGATGTCGCCGGGACGGGCGAGCGCGACGGCGGTGCGGATCGCTTCGCGGCGGTCGACGATGGAAAGCGTTTTTTTGGCGTACTGTTTTTCCACGCCTTCCTGCATCTGCGCGAGGATGGCATCTGGGTCTTCGCTTCGCGGGTTGTCGGAGGTGAGGATCACGCGGTCGCTCAGCTCGCAGGAGATGCGGGCCATCACGGGGCGTTTTGCGGAATCGCGATCTCCGCCGCATCCGATCACGGTGATCACCTGCTCGTTGCCGGTACGGATGTCCTGGATCGTTTTCAGAACATTCTGCAGCGCGTCGGGCGTGTGCGCGTAATCGACGATGCCGGTGACGCCGTTGTCGTTGCGCACGTACTGGAAACGTCCTTCCACCGGGCCGAGCGTGCTGATCGTGGTCAGCACATTCATCTTGTCCTGGCCGAGCAGCATGGCGGTGGCGTAAACGGCGAGCAGGTTGTACGCGTTGAAGCTGCCGATGAGCTTGCTCCAGACTTCCGTGCTGTCGATGTTGAGGTGAAGACCGGAGAATTGATTTTCCAGCACACGGCATTTGTAATCCGCCACATTCTTCACGGAGAACGTCCGTTTCAGCGCGCGCGTGTTCTGCACCATTATGCTTCCGTTCGGATCGTCGCGGTTCACCAGCGCGAACGCTTCGGCGGGAAGCTGGTCGAAGAATGACTTTTTCGCTTTGATGTATTCGTCGAACGTCTTGTGATAATCGAGGTGATCGTGCGTGATGTTTGTAAAGACGCCGCCGGTAAAATGTAAACCGGAAATGCGCTTCTGCACGACGCTGTGCGAGCTCACTTCCATGAACGCGTACTTGCAGCCGGCGTCGGCCATGCGGCGCAGCATGCGGTTCAGCTCGATGGCGTCGGGCGTGGTGTGCGTGGACGGCATTTCCTCGCTGTTGATCATGTTGCGCACGGTGGTGAACATCCCGGCTTTGCTGCCCATCGCGCGGAAAAGCTGGAACAGCAACGTCACCGTCGTGGTCTTCCCGTTCGTTCCGGTCACGCCGACAAGCTTCAGCGCGGAAGAAGGATTGTCGTAAAAGTTCGATGCCATGATGCCGAGCGCCTGCGCGCTGTCGGAAACTTTCACGTACGTCACTTTCTCGTTCAGCTGCTCCGGGAATTCTTCGCACACGATCGCTGCCGCGCCGGAGGAAATCGCTTTGCCGATGAACGCATGCCCGTCCGACTGCGTGCCTTTCACCGCCACGAACAGCGAATCCTTCTCCACCCTGCGTGAATCGAACGCCATCGCCGTAATGGCAACGTTGGTCGAGCCCTGCACCTCGAGGAGACTTGCTTTGTACAATATGTCGCGCAACAATTTCATATGGACAGCTCCAGCTGGATTTCGACGTCCTTATTGATTTTCGTTCCGGGCAGGATCGACTGCTTCACCACCGCGCCGCTTCCTTTCAGCTTCACGCGGTAACCGCGGTTCTCGAGCAGGAACAGCACGTCGGGTGCCGGCATGCCGGTGAGGTCGGGCATTACGCCGCTCCGTAATTGTTTGTCGGGATCGAGTGCGCTGGCGGAAAGATTTTTTTCGCCGGTTTCCAGGGCGACAAAACCGCCCGGCTGCAGGTCTTGCGTATTCTTCACATCGATCAGCAGCGAACGCGTGGCGATCATCGTCGGCCCGGCAAGTCCTTTCTTCACGTGCGGCATTTGCGCGGAAGCAGCGGCGAGCATATTCACCGGCGCATGGATGTCGAGCTCCGTGGCGAACACGCGGTCGGCGATCTGTTTGAAGATGGGACCGGCCACCGCCCCGCCATAATACACGTCGCCGGAAGGAGCATTGACGATCACGATGCAGGTGTATTTCGGTTTGTCGGCCGGGAAGTACCCGACAAAAGAAGCCCTGTACGTCACGTTGTTCTTGTCTTTCCCGTAGCCCTTGCCTTTCGCGATCTGTGCTGTCCCTGTTTTCCCGGCAATGGGATACACTGTGTTTTTCATGCTTCTTCCTGTTCCGTTCTGCACCACGCCTTCGAGCAGGCGCTGCGCTTTTTCGATCGTTTCCGGTTTCGCGATAGCCGGGTTGAGCACTTCCGGTTCAAAAATTTTCACCGTGCGGCCTTTATCGCGGATCTCTTTCACGAACATCGGCTTCACCATTTTACCGTCGTTGGCGACAGCGTTATACAGCGTGAGCGTCTGGATCGGCGTGATGAGGCATTCGTAGCCGATAGACATCCACGGCAGTGAAACGCCGGACCAGCCCTTATCACCGGCATTCTGGATATGCGAGCGTCCTTCGCCGGGGATGGAAATCCCCAGCGGCTGGCCGAAGCGCAGGCGGTGGAGACCGTCGGTGAAATTCTTCGGGTTCTTTGCGTAAGCTGCGTAGATGACTTTGGAAATGCCGACGTTGGAAGATTCCCAGAACGCTTGTTCCACCGTCACCAGGTCTTCCTTCGGCGCATGCGCATCCGGCATGACGCGATCGAAATACCTGTGGCGTCCGCCTTCGAGGTCCACTTTATCGTCGAGGTCGACCAGGCCGTCATCGAGCGCGACGATCAGGGATGCGAGCTTGAACGTCGATCCCGGCTCTTCCGCGTCGCCGATCGCATAATTGTAATCTTCGACATACACGCCGGAATCCTGGCGCGTGAGGTTTGCGATGGCGCGGATCTCGCCGGTCTCCACCTCCATCAGCACCACGCAGCCGTATTTCGCGTCGTGCGCGCTGAGCGAATTCATCAGCGCATTTTCCGCGACGTCCTGGATGTTGATGTCAATCGTCGTGACGATATCTTTTCCCTGTTGCGACTCGATCTCGTTCTCATTGTTGAGCGGCATCCACACGCCGCCGGCGATCTTGCGCATGAGGCGCTTTCCGCTGGTGCCGGTGAGCACGGAATCGTATGCGCCTTCCAGTCCCACTTTCACGCGGCCGCTGTCGCTGACATAGCCGATGGTGCGCGAGGCGAGCATGCGGAACGGGCGCTCGCGATGATTTTCACGGTCATAAACGAACCCGCCTTTATAACGGCCGGCGCGGAAGAGCGGAAGGGTTTTCATTTCCTGCAATTCCCTGTGTGAAACATTTTTCGCGATCGGCATGTAACGCAACTTTTCCGAGCGCGCGTTCATCAGCAGGCTGAAATAATCGTCGGCAGAACGGTCTTTCAGCAGTTGCGCAAGGCCACGGGAAAGCGCGCGTGCGCTGTCTTCGAACGCGGCGTCTTCGATAAACGCATTGGCCCACGCGTCGATGCCGACCTGGTAGTATGGCAATGAAGTGGCGAGCAGCGAACCATCGGCCGCGAACACGTTGCCGCGAACGGCTTCGATGTCCAGCTCTTTCTCCATGAAATTCTGTGCTTCTTTTTTCCACTGCTCGCCCTGCGCGAACTGGATGTAGAACACTCTCCCGAGCACGGCCAGCGCGAACACGCAGCAGCACGCGTACACGAGGTACACACGGCGGAGGATGTCTTTCTGCGTTTCCATGATCAGTTCGATGTCACTTGTTTGGCGGGCACAACGATCTTTCGCGGCGGCTCGACGGATTCTTTGATGCCGAGGGGCACGCTGCGCCTGGCAACTTCGGATTGTTTGCTGATGTTGCTCAGGTTGGCTTTGGAGATGATGTATTCCGACCGGAGCTCTTTCAGCTCGTTGGTGAGCTTGTTCAGCCTGCGGATCTGCTCTTCGGCGTAATAGCCGTTGGCGATGTAGCAGAGCGTGATGAACGTGAGGAAAAAGATGAAGGGAAGTGTGCGTAATGTGCGTTCGCGGGAGAGGAAGGCTCCGCTCATCACGTTGCCTACGGTACGGGTGACGATGTTTCCTCCGCTGCTTTTTTGCTTTGGCGGTGCTTCTTTCTTCGGCTGTTCTTTGATCGTATTTTTCGTCATACTCCGCTCTTGCGGCTGCTCCCGATAGCTACCGGGACAGGTTTTTCTGCTATTCTCAGTTTCGCGCTTCGCGCGCGATTATTTTCTTCCAGTTCAGTTTCGCCCGGGACGATCGGCTTCCGGTTGACCGGTTCAAGCGGGCGCTGCAGGTTCCCGTAGAAATCTTTTTCCGGCTCGCCTTCGAAATTGCCGGTCCTGAAAAAATTCTTCACCAGCCGGTCTTCGAGCGAGTGATACGAGATCACCACGAATCGTCCGCCCGGGGCGAGCACTTCTGCGGCCTGCTTCAGCAGCTCTTTCAGCGCTTCCATTTCCCCGTTGATCTCGATCCGCAATGCCTGGAACACTTTGGCGAGGTACTGGAATTCCTTTCCGCGCGGCATGCAGGAGGCGATCGCTTCTTTCAACTGGTCGATCGAGCGGATCGAACCTTTCTCCCGTTCATCGACGATCACGTGCGCAAGCTTGCCTGCATTCTCCACGTCGCCGTATCCCCTGAAGATGTCGCGCAGCCGGCGGTCGTCATAGGTGTTCAGCACTTCCTCGGCGGTGAGCTTCGCGGAACGGTTCATGCGCATATCGAGCGGGCCGTCGTAGCGGGTTGAGAATCCGCGGCCGGGCTGATCGATCTGGTGCGACGAAACTCCCAGGTCGGCGAGGATCCCGTTGACGGGAATGGCGTTGTGCAGGCGGAGGAAATTTTTGAGGAAACGAAAATTCTGCCTGACAAGAATGAAGCGCGGGTCTTTGATTGCATTGGCAACCGCATCTTCATCCTGGTCGAAAGCGATGAGCTTCCCTTTTTCTCCCAGCTGCGCAAGGATCGCGCGTGAATGGCCGCCTCCGCCGAACGTTACATCGACATACGTTCCGTCGGGCCGGAGCGCCAGTCCTTCCAGGCTTTCATGTAAAAGAACGGGCTTATGGTAAGTCGACATCTTCCCCTTTGTTGCCCATGCTGCCCATCACTTCTTCAGCGAGCGAGCCGAAATCGACACCCGGATCATTGATCGTGTTTTCATAACGGTCTTTATCCCAGATCTCGATCATGTTCACCGCGGCCGACATGACGATGTTGCGGGAGATGCCCGCGAACGTCACCAGGTCTTTCGGCAACAGGATCCGGCCGCTGCTGTCCAGCTCGACAGGCTTCACGCCGGCGTTGAACATGCGGATGAAATCGACATTCTTCTTCTTGAAGCGGTTGAGCTTGTTCACGTCTTTCACCAGCGTATTCCATTCATCCGTCGAGTAGAGCTCTAGGCACTTGTGAAACACGCTGCGCTTGACGACAAACCCTTTTTCCAGGATGGCCTGCAGCTGCTTCTTGAACGCAACGGGGAGAAGAAGACGCCCCTTCGCATCAATATTGCACTCGTAAACGCCGATCAAACTGGTCATGGAATCCGCTCTTGAGGCGTAAAAGTAGGGAAATAATTCCCACTCAATCCCACTTTTTCCCACATTTGTTGATAACTTCCCCACCCCGCTCCGAAAAGCAACTGCTTTCTGTCTTATCCTTTGCGTGAAAAGCCCTGTCAACATTGAACAAAATGTAATTCCTGCCTGCGCGAAAACAGGTGGGAGAAATGAACAAGCCGGCGAAAACCGGCCAGGTCCGGGAAACGGCCCAGGTTGCCCGCCAATTCAGCAATACAGCACAAAACATCAAACAACTTGAAAATGCAGTCAGCATGCTTAAACCGTAAGTTATTCTTGAAGTTTCAATGAATTCTGAAAATGTGATTTCCCGGCTAAACCGGTAATTTTGAAGCGCGCATGCCACAGGAAAAATTTATCGACGTCGAGAAGATCATTGCTGCGAAAAATCCGAAGCTGCTGAAGTGGCTGCCTGGATTTGTGCTCCGTTATGTCAAGCGCATCCTGCACGAGGACGACATCAACGCGTTCTTCGCGAAGCATGGGCACCGGCGCGGGCTCGATTTCGTGGACACCGTGCTCAGCGAGTTCCACACGAAGGTGGAAGTGCGCGGCCTGGAGCACATCCCGGAACAGGGCGGGTTCATACTGGCCGCCAACCACCCGCTCGGCGGGTTCGACGGCCTGGCGCTGATGCAGGCGGTGGCGAAGAAGCGCAAAGACATCCGCTTCCTGGTGAACGACATTCTCCTGCACCTGAAAACGCTCGACGATCTTTTTGTGCCGGTCAACAAGCACGGCTCGCAGCACGCCATTTCACTGATCGAGCAAACGTACCGGTCGGAGCACGCGGTGGTGATCTTTCCCGCCGGCCTGGTGTCGCGCAAACAGCAGGGAAAGATCATGGACCTGGAATGGAGAAAGAGCTTCATCTCGAAAGCGGTCCAGTATAACAAAGCGGTGATTCCCGCTTTCATCGAAGGAAAAAACTCGGGCTGGTTTTACAACCTCGCGCTCTGGCGCAAACGTTTCGGCATCAAGGCAAACATCGAAATGTTCTACCTCGCCGACGAGATGTTCAAACAACGGAATAAGACAATTACCATTATCTTTGGTCAGCCCGTCCCTCCTTCGGCTTTTACGAAAGAGAAGTCACACAGGGAATGGGCGGCACAGGTGAAGGCGCACGTGTATGCGCTGGGCGAGGGAAAACCCGGACCTTTTTCGCCGTAATGCAAGCTGCAGATGCAACCTACAATTCCTCCTGTCGAACGTGAGCTGCTCGAACAAGAGCTGAACGACCGCACGTTTGTGCGCGATGCCAACAACGGGGACAATAAGATCTTTATCGTCGATCAGCACGATTCGCCGAACACGCTGCGGGAGATTGGGCGTTTGCGCGAGCTGACGTTCCGCGCGGCGGGCGGGGGAACGGGAAAACCGAGCGACCTCGACGATTTCGACACGTGCGAAAATTGCTACAAGCAGCTCATCGTGTGGAACCCGGGCGACAAAGAGATCGTGGGCGGTTATCGTTTCATCCGCTGTGAAGATTCGAGAACGCCGGACGGAAATTATCACCTGGCGACGACGGAGCTTTTTGCGTTCAGCGATCGTTTCAAAAAAGATTTTCTTCCCTATACGATCGAGCTCGGCCGTTCGTTCGTGCAGCCGGCGTACCAGCCTTCGGTGAGCAACCGCAAAGGACTGTTCTCGCTCGACAATCTCTGGGACGGGCTCGGGGCGCTGGTTGTGGACAATCCCGACATGAAATACTTCTTCGGGAAGGTGACGATGTACCGGCATTTCAACGTCGAGGCGCGCGATTACATTCTCCATTTCCTCAACCATTATTTCCCCGATCACGATCATCTCGTTGTTCCGCATGAAGCTGTGCCGCTGGAAACGGATATTTCGGAATTTGAAAAGGAGCTGAACGATCACCCGTATAAGGAAGGGCACAAGCTCCTCAACCAGCGCGTGCGTGCATTGGGAGAAAATATTCCGCCGCTCGTCAATTCGTACATGAACCTCAGCGCGACGATGCGCACGTTCGGCACTTCGGTGAACGACGAGTTCGGCGACGTGGACGAAACCGGCATCATGGTGACGATCGCGGACATTTACCCGACGAAGAAGGAACGGCATATTGCTTCGTACACACCGAAGAAGAAATAGCGGGATAAATCCTGGTTCAATGATGAAGTTGCGCGCACTCTTCACGCTTCTCCTTTTTGCAATATGCTTTGTGCTGTCAGCTTCCTTCTGCAGGCCAACGCACACACTGATCGTTACAGAAGAATGCACCGGAGGAACGCCTCATATTATGAGCATTGTCGTCGTAGCCGACAGTAAGGTGGTTGCGTCGACACGCCTCGATTCAGCATTGCATTACAACGTGTTCATTACCGATTACGGCCAGGAATATTTTGACTTTTTTATTACGGCCGGCGGGGATACTCTTCTGTTGCAAAGCGATGCACTGAAAGGTTGCGGAGAAGGGTGCGAGCTGAATTTCACCTTGCCTATGCCTCATGAACGGACGGATGGAAAAGCGATCTGTCCGAAATGTCGGAAGACCGATGAAGTGGCAAAGATCATTTACGGAGAGTCTGCCCCCAGTGTAATTGTAGAAGAAGTCGACGGCAAAAAAATTCGCATTCCCTGCATTTATGGAGGCACTTGCACACAACCCTTGCTTCCTGTTCATTGGTACTGTCGTCGCGACAAGGTGAAATTCTAAGCGTATCTTTACTCCGTGAAAATTTCCTCCGCCGTTTACATCAGCAGCACCGTCAAGCTCGCCAGCTGCCCGAAGCCCGACAAGCCCGAGTATGCTTTCATCGGCCGTTCGAACGTGGGGAAATCCTCGCTGATCAACATGCTCTCGGGAATCCCGGGGCTGGCGCGGATCTCGGCGCGGCCGGGGAAAACGCAGGTGATCAACCATTTTCTTGTGAACGATAAATGGTATCTCGTCGACTTGCCGGGATACGGCTACGCGAAGGTGTCGAAGGAAAAACGCGCGGCGTTCAACAAGATGATCAGCGGCTACATTCTCGGGCGGGAAAACCTGATGTGCGTATTCGTGCTCGTCGATTCGCGCATCGAGCCGCAGGAGGTAGACCTGGAGTTCATGGGCAACCTGGCGGAGAACGGCATCCCGTTCGCAATTCTTTTTACAAAGAGCGACAAGCTTTCCTCAATTCAATTGCCGAAACAAATTGCCGCGTACAAAAAGAAAATGACGGAGCAGTGGGAGGAATTCCCGATGCATTTCATCACGTCTGCGGAAACGCGGAAAGGACGGGAAGAAGTGTTGAATTTTATTGAAGAGACGAACGGGATTTTTGCCAAGCTGCAAAGTTCCTAGTGACACATTTCAAAAAACCACTGAGGAACACAGTTTCACAGAGGGGCGCTGAGGGGTTTCTGCGTTCAGGAAACCCTCCGGTAGGTCAGCCGTTTTTTCCGCACGTATGAACCGTCCCTGCTTTTTACTTTCATCTCCATCACCAGCGTGGAACTGCTGAGACGGCGCACCTCGTACAGGTATTGCCCGCTTTCGGCGCAGGTCAGCATAAAAACGGCTTTCGTGAGCGTATATGTGCACGCATAATACGCGTCGGGCAGGTCGAACAAAATGGAACCTTCGGAAAAGGTGATCGTCTCTTGTTTGGGATGCGTGTTCTTTTTCCGGAACCATCCTGCTTTCTTTTCTTCCACCAGTTCCCATTTCGTACCGCTGATCGCGTTCAGCAGGTTGAAATCGATATTACGGGAATAGCCGGCAGTAACCGCCAGCGAAAAGATCAGCACAAGAAAAATCCGTGTCATTGCCATTGAGACGTGCTAAATGCCGGAACGTTGCCACAAAAAAATCCCCCCGTTGTTGCGGAGGGATTTTCTGTTTTGAATTTCAGCCTTACTGCTTCTTCGAGCCGATGAGCGTGAGGAAGCCGGTGGTGCTGTAATCTGCGGTGTTGGTGATGGCGTGCAGGATAAAATAGTACGTGCCGTCGGTGCAGGGGTTGCCGGAAGTGGAACGCCCGTCCCAGTGGATTTCCGGCGCGGTGGTTTCGAAGATGAGCACGCCCCAGCGGTCGTAGATCTCGATCTTGTATTCCTTCATGCCGCTGTTCGGGATGAAGAACTCGTCATTGGTGCCGTCGCCGTTCGGGGAGAACACGTTCGGGATAAGAATGCCTTCGAGAGTGGTTACGATCGTCTGTACCGTGTCGACGCAGCCGCTGGCGTTGGTCACCGTGAGCGTTACCGTATAGGTGCCGGATCCGGTGTAGGTGTGCTGCGGGTTCTGCTGCGTGGAGGTCGTGCCGTCGCCGAAATCCCAGGTCCAGGTGGTGGCGCCGGTGGTGCCGTCAATGAATGTGAAGCTGCTGTTCCACGGACCGCCTGCAGAGCTGTCTACCGCAAAAATGGCGATGGGCGCGGGTGAAACGGTGGGCGTGCAGGTCGCGGGAAGCGAGTTGCAGCCCGTGGGCGACGTAGCTACAACGGAAACCGGGTTAGAACCCGTACCCCAATCGACATACAGCGAATCCGTACCCTGGCCGCTGGAAATCGTGCCGTTGGCAGGAACTGTCCACTGGTAGCCGGTTCCGGTGCCGCCGCTCGCGGTGAACATGTTGCCGAATGTGTTTTCGCAGATGCTGGGGCAGGTGATGGTGGGCGCTGCCGGGCGGACTGCGGTAAGCACGTACGGATCGCCGGGGTTGGCGAATGCCCATGCGGTGCGCGTGCGCAGCGTGAAGATCCCGGAAGTGGTTTGGTTGGCGGCGGCGATGTCGTTCCACATCACGTTGGAAGTGCGCCAGTGTGAAATGCCGTCCCATGTGCCGTCGGATGCGGGAATGTAATACACGCTGATATCGGCTGCATCTGCGCCGGAAGGACGAAGGATCGCGTGGTAGAAGGTGTCGTTGGCGGTGCAGATGAGACCGTCGTTGGTGGCGCGGAGATACCCGTCGTTGTCCGGGTTCCAGTTGATGAAACGCACCGTGTACTCGTTGCTGCCGGCGCCGTTTGGCACGACATCGACCGGGCGGTAACGCGTCACGTTAACGCTGGAGCCGGTGGGGAAGTTGTAGGTGCCGGTGCTGTTGGTGGCGCGTGAAAGCACGCCGGGCGCAAGGCTGCTGACGAAACCTTCGCTGCCGGCCGTCTGCACGTTCACCACCGCGGTGGTAGCCGGGTTGTCGACGAAGAACGTATTGACCTGCGTGTCGAGCTCACGGTCGCCGATGTTGAGCGTGCCGGAAGCGTCGGTGCGGGAGTTGACGAGAAGAAGCGTCTTTTTGCGGGCGTTACCGACACCGGTGCCCAGGAGCGTGAGGTTGTGGAACGTGGTGACGGTTCCGTTGATGCTGGTAATGTACTGCTGCGTATTGCCGAACAGCTCGACCGTGCTGGTGCCGGCCACGAAAGCCGCGTTGTTGATCCAGTCCTGCTCCACGCGGTACAGCCCGTCGCCCTGTGCGGAGCCGCTGTTGATGGTGAACGTCCCGGGCAACGCCATGCTGGAGTTGATGGTCGTCGTAACGGTGCCGTCGTTGGTGAAGTTGGATGTGTTATCGAGCGTGATGCCGCCGTTGCAGAAAAGTATCCCGCCGTTGGTCACCGCTACGGTGGCCCCGTTGGAATAGAAGATCTGTGCGTCGAGCGAAGCTGTCGCTGCGAGGGTCAGCGCAGCAATGAAGAGGTATTTTTGCTTCATGGGTATGCAATCCGGGTTTATGCGGACTGGTAACAAAATAAAACAATTTCCGCCACATAAAAAAGCCCCTTGTCCCGGCCGGCCGGAAATCCCCTATTTCGGCTCGATGAGCTCCATTTTTTCAGCAAAATACTCGCTGAAATCGCGCATGTCGCCTACGATCTTCTCTTCCCCGGTGGCGCGCAGGAACGTATCGGACATGGTGACGAGGCTTTGGTGGAAGAAGCGTTTCATGTCGTCGACCAGCATCTCTTTGGTCCACAGGTCGATACGCATGGTCGAATGCTCCTGTTCATCCCACATGGCGAGCATGATGGCTTTGCATTTCCCGCCCTCACCGGAGTCGCTGGCTTTCCACTCGATGGATTGGGGAAGGTTGTTTTCGTCGAGAGTGACGGTGAAGTTGATGGTGGCTTGTCGCATGATGGCAAAGGTAGACTTGAGATGTGAGACTTGAGACGCGAGAGCGGGGAAAATGTACTGATAAGCCGAAGTGCTGATATGCCGATGAAAATTTTAGTTTACAGGAAAATGTTCTGCAGGAAGCTTACATCCGCGGGATGCAGCGGAAAGTCCGGTCGGGCATAGCGAGGGCCCGGCCGAAAACAGTATGCTCAACCCACATTAATCCATTCCTCTCAAAAAACCATCGGCACATCGGCATTTCGGCACATCGGCACATCAATACTTCGGCTTATACTTCGACTTATGGAGGATGGCGGCGCCGTCGTTTTGGTTCATGAGCTCTTCCAGCGTGACCGTGGGGTTTTTCGACATGTAGGCTTCGACGATGCGCAGGCCAAGCCAGTTTCCGGCTTTACCGGGGGATTCGCGGGGGAAACCGGGGGTGAAAGGGCCGTCCTGGGTGTAATGGTTGAGGTCTTCTTCGTTTTCGGAATAGACTTTTTGCTGCTCGATGAGCGTGGCCCACATCTTGGCTTCGTTGGCTGCGCACCAGTCGAGCTTCGCCTGCGGGTAGCCGGTGATGATGCTGTCGGGCGTATCGCGGAGAAGGGCTTTCTGGAGGTACAGCAGCTTTCCTTCGTACACCATTTTATTGATGAGGTCGTTCTTCGGCGGGTTGTAGGGAAATTCGTTGACCATCCATGCTTTGACGAAATTGGAGGCGATGTATTCCTGCCGGCTCACACGCCGCCGGTACGCGGGCCAGGGTTCTGCGAGAGCGTCGTAGAAAAAGCTTTTTTCGCCGAGGTAAAATTCCAGCCCGATGCCGTACGCGCCTTCGACGTTCAGGATATTGTATTCGATCCCGGTCATGGTGGTGTACACGGCTTTCGGCAATTCGCGCTTTGGAAAATAATAGCGGAAATGGCGGTACGCGTCTTCAATATCGTCTTCGAGCCAGCTGAGGTCGCCGGGGAAAACTTTCTGGGTTTCGTCGTAAATGGCGCGGTAGCCGACGGCGGGACTGAATACGAAATTGCGGATGGCGACCGTGCACATGATGGAATCGGGAACCTGCCGGCAGATGAGGTTATTGATGAAACCCCTGCTGAAATCGCCGTATTTCGTGTGAAGGGCGGTAAGCGAGGCCGCCATCTTTGTCGTGTCGATGTTAAACAGGTCTTTTTCGTAACGAAGTAGCTGCACCTCCGGCACGGAAATTGCCGAGACGTCGACGTCCAGCGGGTCGCTTTCGCAGGAAGTAAAAAGCAAGGCTGTGGCGGCTGCAAAGGGCAAACATCGTTTCATAACGGCATTCTAAATAATCGTATAATTGCAAACGTAAAACCTGCACTCAAAAGTATGAAAAAGGCACTCTTACTTGTCCTTGCACTTGCCGGCGGCTTCAAATGGGCCGCAGCACAAGAGAACGAACTCAAAAATTTCCGGTTCGGGCTGAAAGCCGCACCGACAATCTACTGGTACAACCCCGACGACAAGAAGAAATTCGAAAGCGGCGGCGCGGTAGCCAAATTCAGCTACGGGCTGATGACGGAATTCCGCCTCAACAACGTGGCGGTGATCGCGACGGGCCTGCAGGTCGATTACGACGGCGGCAAGCTCAATTTTCTCGACACCAGCTTCTACTTCCTTTCCAAGGACAACGAGCTGCTTGCCGTAGAAGACACAGCAGGCGAAAGCTACAACATGCTCCGCCTCACCAGCCGCCAGTACAACAACACCTATCTCACGCTCCCGTTCACACTGAAGCTGAAAACGAAAGAGATCGGCATGCTCACCTACTACGGGCAGTTCGGCCTCAATACATCGTTCCGCCTCAAGGGCCGTGTGAATGACGAAACCTACCTCGGCAGCCTGAAATCGAGCCAGGACGACCTCGAGAACACGAAAGACATGAACATCCTGAAGTTCGCCCTCAACGTCGGGGGTGGCGCGGAATGGAACCTTTCCGGCTCCACGTCCCTCGTGTTCGGGCTGAACTATTACAACGGGTTCGGCAACGTGCTCCAGAAAAATTCCGAATACCTTATCCGCACCGCCAGCAACAATTACGAACCCACGAAACAGAACGCGCGCAGCCACGGCATCGCGCTGACACTGGGCGTGTTGTTTTAAAGACGATCTCTTTTTCAAAGGAAACGACCTGCTTCATCGCGGGTCGTTTTTTTTATGCGCATGTTTTTGATGTGCTGATCCCGATAAATATCGGGAGCTGATGTGCCGATGCGCACGGGCTTCCCGCAAAGGTGTTAGGTATTAGGTGTTAGGTGTTAG
>CBIHOC010000040.1:0-43276 GCA_966211705.1 uncultured Chryseobacterium sp. | reverse complement strand
GGACTCTTTTTTGGTGGCCTCAAAATGTATATCCCCCTGGGGGCTGTGGGGGTTGGGGGTGTATTCCCGGTAATGACCCCAACCCGCTGCCGCCAACTGCTACTCGTTTGGAAAGAGAGTTTCCTTCCCGCATGAAAACGTCGTTTTTTCACCAAACACCCGCATTCTGCCAATCTGGCGCATTATCTTTGCTGGCGCAGAATTTGATCCTTTCGGATGATTTCCGGGAAAGCCGGGAGTCCTGCGTATTAATTTTCAACATCTATGAGCGATAAGAACGAAATACCGGTCAACCCGGAGGAAAGCGAACAGCCGGAGAATGCCGTTGGCCAGGAAGAGCAGGCGGGAAACGGGGACGACAAGGACAAGCAGATCGCCGAGCTCAAAGAGCAGGTGGCGGCGCTGAACGACAAGCATCTCCGTCTCTATTCCGAATTCGACAATTTCCGGAAACGTACGGCGAAGGAACGCATCGAGATGATCCAGACGGCCGGCGGAGATGTGATCAAGAGCCTTCTCCCCGTACTCGACGATCTCGACCGTGCGGTAAAAAGCAACGAGACCGCCGCCGACATCGCTTCGGTGAAAGAAGGCGTGCAACTGGTTGCACACAAATTCCACCACACGCTCAACCAGAAAGGCCTTGTGCCCATCGAATCGATCGGCAAGCCGTTCGACGTGGACCAGCACGAAGCGATCACCGAAATTCCCGCTCCGTCACCGGAACTGAAAGGGAAGGTCGTGGAGGAAATCGAAAAAGGGTACATGCTTGGCGGAAAAGTGCTCCGCTTTGCCAAAGTCATCGTTGGCAGCTAATCGGTTTTTTGTTACTGGTTTCGCTCTCTTTTTTTAACCCGGAACCCTTAGCCAGAAACGAGAATGAAAACTACAATGTCGAAACGCGATTATTACGATGTGCTCGGTGTTCAGCGAAACGCAGCAGCCGATGATATCAAAAAAGCCTACCGTAAGCTGGCCATCAAATATCACCCGGACAAGAACCAGGGCGATAAGCACGCGGAGGAAAAATTCAAGGAAGCTGCCGAAGCATACGAAGTGCTGAGCAACGACGACAAGCGTCGCCGGTACGACCAGTTCGGGCACGCGGGCGTGGGCAGCAGCGCAGCCGGTGGCGGCGCGGGCGGCTTCTCGATGGACGACATCTTCTCCCAGTTCGGCGACATTTTCGGCGGCGCGTTCGGCGGCGGCGGATTCGGCGGGCAGCGCGGCGGGCGACGGGTAAACCGCGGCTCGAATTTGCGCGTGAAAGTGAAATTGACGCTCGAAGAAATTGCCACCGGCGTCGAGAAAAAATTGAAAGTTCCCAAATACGTCAGCTGCGACAAATGCCACGGCTCCGGCGCTGCCGGCGGGTCTTCCACGAACACGTGCAGGCAATGCCACGGTTCCGGCCAGGTGACGCAGGTCATCAACACGCCGCTCGGCCGCATGCAGACCGCCACCACGTGCCCCTCGTGCAACGGCGAAGGGCAAGTGATCACCGATAAATGCAAACAGTGCCACGGCGACGGCGTGATGCGGGGCGAGGAGCTCATCAGCGTGCGCATTCCTGCCGGCGTGCACGAAGGCATCCAACTCAGCATGAGCGGCAAAGGCAACGCAGGCCCCCGCGGCGGCGTTCCCGGCGACCTCATCGTCGTCATCGAAGAAGCCCCGCACGAGCACCTCACGCGCGACGGCAACAATTTATTTTACGAGCACCACGTCAGCATTCCTGACGCCGCGCTCGGCACCAGCGTTGAAATTCCCACGCTCGAAGGCAAAGCCCGCATCAAGGTCGAGCCCGGCACGCAATCCGGCAAAGTGCTCCGCCTGAAAGGCAAAGGCCTGCCCGACATCAACGGCTACGGCCGCGGCGACCTGCTCGTCAGCATCCAGGTGTGGACGCCCACGCATCTTTCTTCCGAAGAGAAAAAGATCGTCGAGCAGCTGCGCAATTCCTCCAGCTTCAAGCCCAATCCGAACAAGAAGGACAAATCGTTCTTCGACAGGATGCGGGAATATTTTGAGTGAGGAGTGGGGGGAGGGAGGAGTTCGGAAATGTTGTTGCTGACGGGTAATTTTGCGTTAAATTTAGTGTATGGAAAAGCGTAAAGCCCGATTTGTTACTCCTGAAGAACGCCTGGAAATAACAAGAAGTCGTACTTACACGGAACGGTTTGAAATGCTTATGCGTTTGATTCGCATTCGTAAGATGCTTGCGGATGCGAAGCCACTTTCTGAAAAGAAATAGGCTATGGATATTCACGACGAGGAAATCCTGGAACTTTGGAGATTACTTCATGAAAATGATGTAGCCTATATTAATTAAAAGGTTTTGAACAAGATCGGTTCGACGATTGTTTTGACAAGGCTTCTTTAGTGCAAATACGTGAAATTCCAGTGCGTTTTATGCATTATAATCAATTGATCGAGTCGAAAAAAGCAGCTGGACGGACAAAAGATATTTTAGATATCGAGGAGCTCGAAAGACTCAAAAAGAGTTAAACCCGGATTTCCGGGTAATTTATTTTCTGCCGGGCCGTTCTATGAAAAAAATTACGCGCCTTCCGAACTCCCAACTAACTGCTAACTTCGCTCTCCATGGCGATCCTACTTTCCGCTCAGCACATCACCAAACGTTACGCAAACCACATTGCCCTCGACGACGTCAGCATCGACGTTCCCGAAGGCTGCATCTTCGGATTGCTGGGCCCCAACGGCGCCGGTAAAACGACGCTCATCCGCATCATCAACCAGATCACCGGTCCCGACAGCGGGAAGGTGTTGTTCGAAGACCGCCTCCTCGATCCTTCGCACGTGCAGCAGATCGGCTACCTGCCGGAAGAGCGCGGGCTGTACCGCAAGATGGGCGTGGGCGAGCAGGTCATCTACCTCGCGCGCCTGAAAGGACTTTCAAAAGCGGAAGCGACGCGCCGCGTGAAAGAATGGTTCGTGCGTTTCGACATGCAGGGCTGGTGGAAAAAGAAAGTCGAGGAGCTGTCGAAAGGCATGCAGCAGAAAGTGCAGTTCATCGTCACCGTCATCCACGAACCGCGCCTGCTCATCCTCGACGAGCCCTTCAGCGGCTTCGATCCCATCAACGCCCAGCTCATCCGCGACGAGATCCTTCGCCTGCGCGCAAACGGCGCCACCATCATCCTTTCCACGCACAACATGGGTTCCGTGGAAGAACTGTGCGACCACATCGCGCTCATCAACAAGTCGAAAAAAATTCTCGACGGCAACGTCAAAGAGATCCGCCGCGCATACGCCACGCGTACGTACGACATCCAGTTCACCGGAAACATGCTGGCCTTCACCAACGCGATGTGGACCGGCGCGGAGCTGATCTCGAAGCGCGAAGAGGACGGCATGAACTACGTGCGCGTGAAGCTGCTCGGCAACACGTCGCCCAACCACATCCTCGAAAGCGTCATGCGCTCCGGCGAAGTGCACGCCTTCAACGAAGTGCTGCCCACGATGAACGATATTTTCATCATGAAAGTGCAGGAAAGCGCCGGTGAGAAAAAAGAAGAAGTGATCGGAACACGAAGCAACTACACGGAATGAAAAACGGTTGTCAGTCTGAGCCAACCGAAGACCGACAACCGAAGACCGACAACCGACAACTGAAATGGGAAAGATCTGGATCATCGTCATGCGGGAATACCTGACGCGCGTCAGGAACAGGACGTTTATCGTGATGTGCCTAATCGCGCCGCTGCTCGTGGCCGGGACATTCTTCGTTTCCCAGAAACTGAAAGAGCACGAAGGCGCGCCCCGCACCATCGTCATCGTCGATCATTCCGGGATGCCCGATACGGTGAGCTATGCGTTCGATTTCAAGGATACGATGAACCTTCGTTTCAATTTCGATTACGTGTACCGTCCCCGCGAAGAAGTGAAAAAACTTTTTGCCGATTCCGCCAACACGTCCATTCTCTGGTTTCCCGAAAACTTCATGGGCGCCGATACGACCGGGCAGTACGGCGTCGGCACAACCGTCAAGCTCATCTCCACTTCCGATCCCGGCATCAATACCGTCAATTTGCTCCAGGCGATCCTTTCCCGCGAAGTGCAGCGCGACATGATGAAGGTGAACAACATTTCCCAGCGCGCGATCGACCTTACGCTGCGGAAAGTTGCCGTCGCCAACGAAGTGAACGGAAAGATCTCCGACAGTGAGATAAAAGCCGGCGTGGGGTTTGCTTTCGGCTTTGTCATTTACATGTACATTCTCATCTTCGGCGTGCTCGTGATGCGCAGCGTGGTGGAAGAAAAGACGACCCGCATCGTGGAAGTGATCATTTCTTCCGTCCGGCCTTTCCAGCTCATGCTGGGCAAGATCATCGGCGTGACGATGGTCGGCATCACCCAACTGCTCGTGTGGCTGATCCTGTCGGTCGTGATCATAACGCCCGTTATCAATTCCGTCCAGGACAAACACCTTGACTACACCCGTCTCGCCACGCAGCAGGTCAACACGGGCGTCGTCGTAGAATCGAACAAATCGCTGATCTCGATCGACCCGACGCAAAAAACACAGGAAGTGGTGGATGGCATACTTTCGATTTCCTGGGGAAATCTTATTCCCGCGTTCTTCGGGTATTTCTTTTTCGGGTATTTGCTGTATGCCTCCCTGTTCGCCGCGATCGGTTCTGCCGCCGACATCGAAGCGGACACGCAGCAATTTACGTTCCCCGTCACCGTCCCGCTGATCATCGCCATGATCGCCAGCGCAAACGTGCTGAATGACCCGAACGGTCCCATCGCCACCTGGCTTTCCATGATCCCGTTCACCTCCCCGATCGCCATGCTGATGCGCATGCCTTACGGCGGTGTAACGCCTGCGGAACTGTGGACGTCCATGGGCATTCTCATTGCCACGTTTTTCTTCATGGTGTGGCTCGCCGGCCGCATTTACCGTGTCGGCATCCTCATGTACGGTAAAAAAACATCGTGGAAAGAATTGGGAAAATGGATCTTTTACAAAGCATAAAGTGAAAGCACAAAAAAGAAAATTCCGAATCCCAAAGGTTTAGGACTTTGGGATTTGAAAGTTTGAGATTTGAATTTTTATGCGGATAGCAGTAATCGATCTCGGGACAAACACGTTCAACCTGCTTGTTGCGGAAACCATCGCGGGCGGACAATTTGAAACGCTTTACAACGAGCGGCTTCCCGTCCAGCTCGGTGAAGGCGGCATCAACAAAGGCATCATCATGCCCACGGCTTTCCAGCGCGGCATCGAGGCGATGGACAATTACGCTTCCGCCATTCGCCAGTGGAAAGTGCAGAAAACGCTGGCCTTCGCCACTTCTGCGTTGCGCAATGCTTCCAACGGCATGACGTTCGCCGAGATGGTGAAAGCGCGCACGGGCATCGGGATCAGCATCATCACGGGCGAGCGGGAGGCGGAATACATTTCCATCGGCGTGCGCCAGGCGGTGAAGCTGAGCGAAAAACCTTCCCTCATCATCGACATCGGCGGCGGAAGCACGGAGTTCATCATCGCCAACAAAGACGGCGTGCTCTGGAAACGCAGCTTCGAGATCGGCGCGTCACGCCTGCTGCAGCGATTCAATCCATCCGACCCGGTCCGCGCGGAAGAAAAAAACACGATCTCCGCATTCATCCTCCAGACGCTCGAGCCGCTTTGGGAAACCGCAGAACGCATCAACGTCACCGAACTGATCGGCGCATCCGGCTCCTTCGAATCCCTCGCCGAAATGATCGACGAGCGCTTCCACAGCCTGCCCGGCCTCGACGACCGCACGGAATGTGAACTGGAGCTGGAACAGTGCGCCGCCATCCACGCCGAAATTCTCGCCTCCACCCGCGAACAACGCCTCAAAATGCGCGGCCTCCTCGCCATGCGCGTGGATATGATTGTCGTTTCCGCAATACTTGTGGAAACGGTGCTCAGCCGGCTAAATATTCCAAAGCTGCGGTATTCCGCGTATGCGATGAAGGAGGGAGTGTTGTGGGCGTTTTTGAATACGTGAAGGTTCTGTGTTTTTCCTTGTAGGTGCGCAGTCGGTTAGAACAGTGCGGCTTCAGAGGATTTTGTATATTTTTACCAATGATCAAGTGTCGATTGGCATTTGAAAGTTGGAAATACAGCTTCATAAAAGTTACATTTCTAAATTAAAGTTATTATGGGAGCAACACAAAAAAAAGTGAATGTTCAACCAACGGTCGAAAAAAAGAAGGAGTCAGCAAGTGTTTTGAAACTGGTTCCAAATGAACCTACGTACAGAATTGAAAAAAAGGATAATCTTGCTTTTATGCGTTCTCTTGAAGATGAATCAATACATCTGATTATTACGTCACCGCCTTACAATCTGGGAAAAGAATACGAAAAGAAACGTTCCCAAGATTGCTACATTGAAGAGCAGGTGGCCACTATTGCAGAAGCCGTACGTGTCTTGCATCCAAAGGGTTCGATATGTTGGCAGGTCGGCAACTATGTTGATGATGGTGAAATATTCCCACTTGATATTTTGCTGTATCAAAAATTTAAAGACCACGGGCTTAAGTTGAGAAATCGAATCGTATGGACATTCGGTCACGGTTTTCATTGTCAGAAGAGATTCAGTGGTCGACATGAAACTATCCTTTGGTTTACAAAAAGTGACGATTACACTTTCAATTTAGACCCTGTGCGTATTCCGGTTAAATATCCTTCGAAAAAACATTTTAAAGGACCCAAAAAAGGCGAACTAAGTAGTAATCCTATGGGGAAAAACCCAAGCGACGTTTGGGACATCCCGAATGTGAAAAGTAACCACGTGGAAAAATTAGATCATCCCTGTCAATTCCCGGTAGGATTGGTAGAAAGACTGGTTTTATCATTGACGAATCCTTATCAGAACGTGCTTGATCCATATATGGGTGTTGGTTCCACTGCCATTGCAGCTTTAAAAAATGATCGCAATGCTTATGGCTGTGATTTAATGGCCGAGTACGTTGAATTAACAAAAAGCAGAATCAAAGAATTAATGAAAGGGACTTTGCGTACACGGCCAATGAACAAACCAGTATATGAACCGCCATTAAATAAAGTCGCAGAATGAGATACGTTGAAGCATATAGTCACCACAACGGTGAATCCGAATGGGTAAAAAGAGAACAATTTGAATGGCTAACAGACGTGTTTGCAGCTCCCTCGATTGATGCAACTAAAGGAAGTACAGCTGCAATTAGAGCACACATCAGGAATCAATTCGACAGCGAAGGCTGGAGCGGCGAAGTAAAGCTAGATCCAAATTTTGATTTAACCATGTTCTCTATTAAAGACGACCTGGCTTTCCAAATTCAAACGGGAAACGTAAGTCGTGCCTTGTATGATTTATTAAAAATGCAATACCTCTATGCAGCTCAAAAAATTGAAGCTGGCGCGTTGGCTGTACCTTCTTCGTTAGCTGCACAGAGAATGGGAAGCAACATTGCTAACTTCAATCGTATTATGAACGAATTGGCCCTTTTTGATCGTGTAATATCCGTCCCACTCTTATTAATAAGCTTCGAATGAAAGCAGAATATGTAATAACAGTTCTTCCCGTGACGGAACGAACTGCAAAAGTTGATCATGAGAAAACTTCCTCTCAGAGATCGCATCGTTTTTATGAATATCGTACGGAGGCTATTGACTTACCCGTCGTAAGGCTGTCAATAGAAACTCCAGTTTATCGTATTGCGAATTACCGAACAAACATTCTTCAGCTAAAATGGATTAAGGAGAAAAAACTCTCTCCCGATTTCTTTTCTGCCGGCGAAGAAAATGAGTCGGTTCAAAAAGTGCAGCATGACTTTTTGTGGGACTTAGCGCAAATGGAGAAGGAATCGATTAAGTCAATAAAGGATACTCTCGAACAAGAGAAGCAGCGCGAACCAATTTTAATCACTGCTAATGGCGTTGTTGTAAACGGAAATCGGAGACTTGCAGCAATGCGAGAGTTGAAATTTTCACATGTCGATTGCATGATTTTACCTATTAGTGCAAATGAAGATGACCTAAAGGATATTGAAGTGCGTCTTCAAATGACACCAGAAACGAGACTTCCTTATGGATGGATTAATGAGTGTATTGCAATTAAAGATTTGAGGAGCAGAAATCGATCAGTCGAAACGATTGGAGAGCTAATGCGACTAGATCCATCTAAGGTAAAGGATCGACTTCAAATGCTTACTGAAATTGATCTGTATTTGAAAGATTGGAAAGACGCTGAAGCTGATTATGACCAGCTAAATGATGCAGAAGAGATTATCACGCAAGTGACTAAGAGAATAAATAAGAAAGAAGGCGCACCGAAAGAGATATCACGACATATAGCGTGGATACTATTTGATAAGCGCGGTGGCGACGGCAGGATATACGATTTGCGAGACGCCACAGGAAATTTAACCCAAGCAGTAGTGGATAAGCTGCAGGAAGTTTATTCAAATGAAATGACAGCAGAAGGAGCGGCAACCGGTAACGGTTCGAATAGCGACTTGGAATTCGAGATTGAAGATGGTAGTGAGACGGGTGGAGATCAGGCCGTAATTAATTTTCTTCGGAGTTTCAAAAACAACGAACAAAAGCAGGAGGACATCGTGAATATCTGTCGGGTTGTGGTTGAAGCAAAAAAGAATCACGATGCAGGGAATGCCGCACTTAAAGCAGTTAAAGATGCGCACACAAAACTGATTGAAGTTGACCTTACTTCAGCAAATTCTGCGACATACGGTGCTATTAAAAAACAGCTTGAAGCTATTGAACTGAGGACTCAGTATTTGAAGTCGGAGATTGAAAAATATGAAGCCAAAGGTAATTAAGACGGATGGAAGAAATTACAATCAGTTATGATTCCGACGGAAATCTTGGCATTCTCTCGCCTGCAAAAATCAATGATTCCAACGTTTGGGATCGTTTGGTTTCCTCCGCACTAAATTATGACCCAAACGCAACTGTTGTCCAGGCAAAAATTAGATTGCCTTGGTATCAGCTATTGAGTATTCTTCGCGAATATTCTCCACTACAGCGACAGCTTGGTTTTAAATTTGTAACCGATCAATCCTCAAAGGAATTAGTTCATAAGTTCATCCAAGAAACAAAAGTCGCTATCGCTGCCCGTAATCAAGAAATTGTACAGCTTACTGAAGAAGAAATAAAAGACAGACTGATAGCACTCGGCTTCGAAAAACGCGATCTCAAATGGTTTCAAAAAAGAGATGTAGCACGTTTAGTTTCAATTCCCAGCGGGGCTAACTTTTCTGTTCCCGGTGCAGGAAAGACTACGGTTGCGTTAGCCATTCATTTGTTGACATGCTCCAAAACAGATAAACTATTGGTAGTGTGCCCAAAAGCAGCATTTACAGCCTGGGATGAAATTATCGAAGCCTGCGTAGGCGAATCTGAAAATTGGGCATTTGAAAAAGAATTTACCAATTTAAGCAGGTTGGATGATCGTGCCTTGGTCGATACTTTTAATTCGGCGGACAAAAAGTTTTTCTATACTAATTATGAAAATTTCGCCTCAAGGAAGGAGATTTTCGGGTTTCTGCTTTCTACAAATGCAACACATCTCGTCCTTGATGAATCGCATCGAATGAAAGCAGGACAATTTTCACAACGTGGAGCGGCGTTGCTTTCTGTCGCAAATCTTCCCAAACGTAAAGATATCCTTAGTGGAACACCAATGCCACAAGACTCGTATGATTTGCAGGCACAATTGGACTTCTTGTGGCCAGGATCTTCTTTAGGATTACGTGTACAAAAAGGAGAGAACCCATCGACAGTTATTGACGGGCTGTTTACACGAACAACTAAAGAGGAATTAGGCCTTCCGCCAGCAAAGCGGAAATTTGTCAAAGTACAAATGACTTCAGCACAGGCCGCTCTTTATGGTATCGTTAAAAATGATGTCTTAAGGCAGTTAAGTTCATTCCGAGACGGGAGGGGGGGGGACATTATTCGAGCGAGAAAATCTGTAATGCGCCTTTTACAACTGGGGTCTAATCCAATTCTTGCAATCCGAGGAATTTCTCAAGATATTTTTCTTGCGGATCATGCTCTCATAAATGCTATTGTTCAAGACCCACGTTCACCTAAAATTGAAGAAGTTTGTAGGATCGTTAGGGAGAACAAAGGAAAATGTAGAAAAACAGTCGTTTGGACAATTTTTACGCAGAATATTCTCGATCTAGAAAGGGAGTTAAGCGATCTCAATCCTGTTTCACTTTATGGGGAAGTTCCTTCTGGTGAAGCCACAGATGATTCAACGAGGGAAGGTCGATTGAGGAAATTTCATATTGATAGCACATGCTGGGTTATGATTGCAAATCCAGCAGCAGCTGGGGAAGGTATTAGTTTGCATGAGGTCTGTCACGAAGCAGTTTATTTAGATAGGAGTTACGTTTCTACACATTATTTGCAAAGTATCGACAGGATCCACCGTTTAGGTCTTAAGCCAGGAACAGAAACAAACATTACAATCGTACAAATCGCGTCCCCTGCAGGTTTAGGATCGATTGATTTTAGTGTTAGCCGACGATTGGCGCTAAAAATCAGAGCTTTGGAACAACTGCTCAATGATCATGATCTTCACTTAATTGCATTAGATGAGGAGAATGCTCAGGAACCTATTGATTACACAGTGGATGTACAAGATATAGCTGACTTGATCAATGAATTAGAAGGAAGAGTCGAATTTGATGAAGAACAAGGAGTTTAATATTGCAGATGGAAGTACCACCACTAAATATGAGCGGCGTGCTGGCCTTGTCTGCCTTATTAACCAATTCAGACGAGGGGAATTTAAATTTTCTTCAAAAAAACGATCCTTCATATCTGCGGTTTGATTGGGATCACGCTCAAAAATGGAAGGCGCTTATAGAAGAAAAGGTACTCGTTTATGATCTGCCTAACATTTGTAGATCAGTTTGCTTAGAATTTATTTTGTCACAACCAGTTTTAGTTGAGCTTGCTCGAAATGGCAGAGACGCCGTTGTTGCAAACTTGACTCCTGATGAGCTGCAGGTTTTCCGTAACGGGCATTTATTGGATCGACAACCCAGCCTTGAAGTAGTCAAGTGGTGGGATGTCCTACGGCTTCTGGCTAAAAGAAACTTAGACACCAAATTGCTTGAACAGGGAAGACTTGCTGAAATGTGGACAATGGAAGAAGAAAGTCGTATTGTCAAGGAATTCACTCGCGAATTGCCGGAATTGGTGTCATTAGGCAGTGATAAATTTGGATTTGACATTTTATCATTCAGAATGACTCCGGAAGGTATTATTAAGCGAATCCAAATTGAGGTGAAATCTTATACTAGTAAGTATTATCCGCACTTTTATCTGACAGCAAATGAGTGGATCAAGGCCAGTCAAATTGCAAGTTCTTATCTCCTTTACCTTTGGTGCATTGAAACCAAGGAATTCAGAATTTTGACCTTTTCCGAGTTAGAAATTCATATTCCCTCAAATAATGGCATGGGTAAATGGCAGGACGTGTTGGTAGAAAAGCTCCGATAACTACCCCATAATCATCGCATAAAATTCACTTCCTTAAAAATCAGGGTTTAATTCCAGACCCGACTTCTACATTGATTACTTCCCGATACAAAATTTTCTAAACTTTCTCGCCGAAATATACCACTTCGTAATCTCCCCAATGTTCTCCCCGTTCCGCTTTTTCTGAAACCCAACCTGCAAACTATCGTTGCTCGCCCGGTCTCTTATTCGGCTCTCTTAACGGATTTCAATCCGCTTACATTGTTCCAGGCCGGAGCTGGACTAATGCGCCACCGTTCGTCAATAAAGGACAGAGAAGCATTTCGCTCCCTATCCTTTTTTCTATCCCTTTCTCTATCCTTTTTTCAATTCCCCGTCCGCTGTTTCAACTCATCCGCCCCGCTCTTCGCCGCATCCCTGCGCGCAGCTTTCGTGTTGCCGAAAGAATAACGCACCCGCAGGAAAACCCGGCGCGAATCCGGCGTCCATTCCATGTACACGTCCTGGTTCTGGAAGTTGATGCTGGCGCGCATGCCGTTGGTCCGGAAAATGTCGGTGACGGTGAGGCTGAGCTGCAATTTGTTCTCCAGGAAATTTTTCGAAAGCGATGCGCCGACGCCGCCCATGGATTTTGATCTGAAGATTCCATACGTGGCCGGCGAGCGGTACCAGCCCCATGCCTGCGCTTTCCAGCCGCCTTTCAGCATGAACGTGAGGTTTGCCGAACCGTTGAACATCCAGTTGCGGTTGTCGATCATCGTGCCGTAGAGCTCGGAGGCGAAGCGGTTGTAGACGACGTTGAACTCGGTTTCCATCATCAGCCACTTCGCGACGGGGACCGGGGAGGAGAGGCCAAAGGAAAGATTTTCGACCGTGTTGAGATTTTCCGTCGTCTTGAACGTCGAGCCGGTGGAGTCGATCTGCTTCGTCACGTCGGTCATCGCGTATTTCGTGCGGCTGCCGCTGACGGAGAAAAAAACGGCGTCCATGAAGGAATACGTGATGTCGGCGTTATCGGCAATTTCCGGCTGGAGGAACGGATTGCCCACTTCGTACGTGTATTTGTCGAGATAGAACACGAACGGGTTGAGGTTGCCGTAATCGGGGCGGTTGATGCGGCGCGAATAGGAATAGTTCAGCGAATGTTTGTCGTTGATCTTCTGCAGCACAAAAATGCTCGGGAACAATTTGATGTAATCCCGCTTCAGCTGCTGGCCGGTGGTCGGGGAGTTGCCGTCGGAAACCGTCTGCTCCGCGCGCAGGCCGATTTCCACCTGCCATTTCCCGTAGTCGGCGGAACCGGTCGCATAAAGCGCGTTGATCTGTTCTTTGTAAATGAAACGGTTCGAACGCGTGGTGTCATTCTCCCAGTTTCCCGAAGAATTATTCAGCAGGTCGAACGCGAGATCGTTGTCCGTTTCCACGTAGCTGCTTTTGATGCCGGTCTCCACGCGGTATTTTTTTCCGAACGGGTGCGTGTAGTCGACTTGCCCGACAAGGATGGTGATCCCCGATACCGACTTGCTGCGCTGGTATTCCGGGCCGGCGGTGACGTTGCCGAAATTGTCGGAATAGTTCAGGTCGAAATCGGCGTTCGATTCGGTGTCGTACAGGATGTAATCGACGCTGGCGGAAATTTCTTTCCCGTTCGTGTCGAGCGGCTGCTTGAGATAAATATTTGCGCCGCCGTTCCGGAAGAGCTCTTTGTTGTAGTTCACCTGGTTGAGCGTGGAGGTCGTATCGCTTGCGTCGCTGGAAATAACGGTGGAATTCGTCGTGCTGAACGTCGAGTTGGAAAGTCCCCCGTCGAAACGCACGCCCCATGTCATGTTGTTCTTCCCGTACACATCCATGCCGATGCGCGCGCGGTGCCCGAGCGGATCCATGACCATGTTGGAGTGCTGGTTGAAGTTCGTCGTGACGCCGTTGTACGGGACATTGCGGGTGATGTACGACTTCGTGAAATGCTTCTGGTTGAAAAAATCGTATTTGAAATAGAAATTGGTTTTTTCACGCGCGTAATTCATCGTCAGTCCCGCTTCGTATTTCGGGTAAAGGCTTTGCCCGTAGCCCGCGCGCACCGTGCCGTTGAAACCCATGCGCGAGCCTTTGCGCGTGATGATGTTGAGGATGCCGCCGCTCCCTTCCGCATCGTATTTCGCCGAAGGATTGCTGATGATCTCCACGCTGATCACGTCCGCCGCCGAGATCTGGTCGAGGTAATTTTTCAGCTGATCGCCCGCGAGGTACGTCGGCTTTCCATCCACGAAAACGCGCACGCCCGATTTTCCGCGCAGCGTGATGTTGTTGTTCGGGTCCACCACCACGCCCGGCGCTTTGCTGATAAGGTCCCACGCCGTTCCCGTGATGCGCACCGGGCTGTTCTCCACGTTCATGATCAGCTTGCCGGGCCGCTGCGTGAACAACGGCCGCGCCGCCGCGATCGTCACCGTTTCCATTTCCTTCGCAGGCGTCAGCTGGATGTCGGGAAGCGCCATGGATGCGCCGGCTGTTTCGAACGGCCCGTGCCAGGTTTTGGTGAAACCGGTGAAAGAAGCCGTCAGCAGGAATTTTCCCGGCGCAATGTTCTCGAGCGAAAATTTTCCTTCCGCATCCGTCACCGAACCTTTGACAAGCGTCGAGTCTTCCGCTTTGAGCAGCGTGACGACGACAAATTCCAGCGGTTTATTGTCCTGGTCGAGGATACGGCCCGATACCGGCGCATTGTCGAAGGAAACCGCACCGGCGGTAAAGCTGCAGGAAAGCAGCAGGAGAAGAAGGAATAGCCTGTTCATGAGCGGATGAGTTGGCGTAAAATTACTGCTTTAATTCCCGGCTGCCCGTGGCGCCGTCCTCATAATGAACCGCCTGTCAAAAAGATACAACCCCCTTGTAAAATGAAACACAATTCAGTAACAACATGAATTGCAGCGCCTCCAAAGCATTTTCCCTGCAAATTCTTTCCTCTCGTGTCTCACGTCTCATGTCTCATGTCTTTCTCGTATTTTTAGCCATTCTCTCCAACCAACCGCCATGCCTCGTATCCTGATCATCGACGACGAAAAAAGCATTCGCCGCACCCTTCGTGAAATTCTCGAATACGAGAACTTCAAAGTAGACGAAGCTGCAGACGGCCTCGAAGGGCTCGCGCTTGCGCAAAAAGAAAAGTTCGACATCATCCTCTGCGACATCAAGATGCCGAAGATGGACGGCATGGAAGCGCTCGACAAGTTCATGGAAGTGGCCGTCGACGCGCCTGTGATCATGATCTCCGGGCACGGGAATATCGAGACCGCCGTGGAAGCCGTCAAGAAAGGCGCCTACGATTTCATCCAGAAGCCGCTCGACCTCAACCGCCTGCTCGTCACCGTGCGCAATGCGCTCGACAAGTCGAACCTCGTGACCGAAACGAAAACGCTGCGCAAGAAGATCAGCAAGACGTTCGACATGATCGGCGAATCGGCGGCCATCAAAGCGATCAAGGAAATGATCGAGCGCGTGGCGCCTACGGATGCGCGCGTGCTGATCACCGGCGAGAACGGGACGGGGAAAGAGCTGGTGGCACGCTGGCTGCACGAAAAAAGCCAGCGCGCGGGCGGCCCGCTCGTGGAAGTGAACTGCGCGGCCATCCCGTCGGAGCTCATCGAGTCGGAGCTGTTCGGCCATGAAAAAGGCGCGTTCACCTCGGCGGTGGCGCAGCGCAAAGGGAAGTTCGAGCTGGCCGAAGGCGGCACGCTGTTCCTCGACGAGATCGGCGACATGAGCCTTTCCGCGCAGGCCAAGGTGCTGCGCGCGCTGCAGGAGAACAAGATCACGCGCGTCGGCGGCGACAAAGAGATCAAGGTGAACGTGCGCGTCGTGGCGGCTACAAATAAAGACCTGAAGAAAGAAATTCTCAAAGGCACGTTCCGCGAAGACCTGTACCACCGTCTCGGCGTGATCCTCATCCACGTTCCTTCCCTGAACGAGCGCACGGAAGACATCCCGATGCTGGCAGAGCATTTCCTGAAAAACATTTGCGAGGAGCACGGCATGCCCCAGAAAGCGATCACCAAAGAAGCGCTGAAGGAGTTGCAGAAGATCAGCTGGAGCGGCAACATCCGGGAGTTCCGCAACGTGATCGAGCGCCTCGTGATCCTGTGCGATAAAACGATCACCGACAAGGACGTGATCGCTTACGCGCGTCCGAAAGATTGATGAAAGCGGGAACGCTGATATCTTCTTCGATCATTCCTGTTGCGCGGTATGCGCCTTTCGTCGTCATTGTGGTGGTGAACCTGGTCTTTGCGTTCAACTACGACAGCGTTGTTCCAGAAGCATTTCTTACAGCAAACGGCGCAATGTTCCTTACGTTCGGTTTTTTCTCAATTCTCATCTTCCGGCTTTGGAACATCAGAATCGAAGGCGAGCGGATTTTTGCTTCCCGCGGGAAGAGGCGCATGGAATTCACGATTCACGATATCGGTAACATCGAGCTGGATCCCAACTTTATTTTCCGGAACGGCCCTCCTTTCGTAAAAATGATTCTGCAGGAGAAAGTGGATGGTATTGGCGAAGTCCGGTTTCTTCCTCCGCGAAATAAGCTTCATGAACAGTTGCTGCTCGATCCCTGGAAGAAATGGCGGATCGGGAAAGTGCAGGAGTCGATCCGGCGAAGAGGCGCGAGGCGGTAGTTATTTCCTGCTGTTTAAAACGTCTTGCGCGCTTTTCTGCGTCCTTCAACCTTCCGCTCTTCCTTCTCCATGCTTTTCTTTATTTTATGCCGGGGCGGAGCGGCGTATATGCCCGACATTCGCCGGTGGCAGCCCGAAAGAAAAAGCAGCGTCATCACCCGCACAAAATTCCTTTTCCCGGCAAACCCGGAAACATGCTGGTAAAAACCGACAAGCTTGTCGCGCCTGTCATTGAACGGTTGCTGCAGCTGGTGCGCGCGGAATGTTCCGCAGGCGTTTTCAGAAGATGAATGCAAAAGCGTTTCGGCAATCGCTTTGTTTGTCATGCCGGAGAAATCCTTCACCACTTTCTCGCACTTGCCGCAATAATGCCCGCCGTCAGCCGGTGTCATATTATCCAGCTTTTCCGGGCAGCAAAAAGAGAGAGAAGGATGCGCCTCGCGGGGCGACGACATTTTCATAAAACCAATATACGTCTTTACCCGCTACGCCGCTACTTGTAAAACAGCATCTTCACCCGCCGCCCGCCGAGCGAAAAGTGCGTGTAGTCCGACAGCTGCCGCATCACGAATAATCCCCGCCCGCCCGGCTTCAGCAAATTTTCCTCGTCGGTGGGATTCGGGATCCTGCGGTGATCGAAACCTTCTCCCTGGTCTTCCACGGTGAACGAAAAAGCATATTCATCACGTGTCGCGCTGACGCAGATGGTTTTCCCTGGTTTTCGTTTGTTGCCGTGTTCCACCGCGTTCGTTACAGCTTCCGTCAGCGCGATGATGATGGAACTGTAGAGCTCTTCGCTGATCTTCCACCTGCGTTTCAGAACTTCGGTGAAACGGTGAAATTGCGTAATGCCGGAGTTGTTGGTTTTGATGACGAGGAATGCTGTATCGCCGCTTGTTACGGGATGATTCAGCGCAAAAGGAAATGACGGGGGTAATTGTAAGGCTTTCATACAAGGGTTGGTTTTGTATTCTTGTACGATGAAGCGCACGCAGGGTTTGCCGGAAACGTGATCATTTTACGCGGATGTAAGATTTCAGTAATTTTTGTTCGTTCCGTACAACGCGTAACTTCGTCACATCCCGATTTTATCCCTGCAAACATGACACGCATCAGTTCTTACGATCAGTACCTCTCCGAATACAAAAAGAGCGTCGACGACCCCGAAACGTTCTGGGCGGAAAAAGCCGAAGCCTTTTCCTGGAAAAAAAAGTGGGACAATGTGCTCGACTGGAACTTTGAAACGCCTGACGTAAAGTGGTTCATCAACGGCAAGCTGAACATTACCGAAAATTGCCTCGACCGCCATCTCGAAAAACGCGCGGACCAGGTCGCCTTTTATTTCGAAGCGAACGATCCCGGTGAAGCGACGCGCACGATCACGTATAAACAACTGCATGAAGACGTTTGCCGCTTTTCGAACGTGCTGAAGAAAAAAGGCGTGAAAAAAGGCGACCGCGTGTGCCTGTACATGCCCATGGTGCCGGAGCTGGCCGTGGCTGTCCTCGCCTGCGCGCGCATCGGCGCTGTCCATTCCGTCGTGTTCGCCGGCTTTTCCGCCAACTCGCTTTCCGGCCGCATCCAAGACAGCGACTGCTGCGTGGTGATCACATCCGACGGCGCTTTCCGCGGACCGAAATCCATCCCGATCAAATCCGTGGTGGATGACGCGCTCGACGTTTGTCCTTCGGTGCAGAACGTCATCGTTTACAAACGTACGGGCGAAGCGGTGAAGATGATCGAAGGCCGCGACACGTGGTGGCACGAGGAAATGGAGACTGTTCCTGCCGTTTGTCCCGCGGAAACAATGGACAGCGAGGACATGCTTTTTATTCTTTACACATCAGGGTCCACGGGCAAGCCGAAAGGCGTCGTGCACACCTGCGGCGGCTACATGGTGTACACGGAGTATTCGTTCCGCAACGTTTTCCAGTACAACGAAGGCGAAATTTTCTGGTGCACCGCCGACATCGGGTGGATCACCGGGCATTCGTATATCGTGTACGGCCCGCTGCTCGCCGGCGCCACGTCGGTCATGTTCGAAGGCGTTCCCACGTTTCCCGACGCCGGGCGTTTCTGGCAGGTCATCGATAAATACAAGGTGAATGTTTTTTACACCGCGCCCACCGCCATCCGCGCACTCGAAGCTGCGGGGCTCGGTTTCGTCACGCCGTACAGGCTGGATTCGTTGCGCGTGCTGGGTTCCGTGGGCGAGCCGATCAACGTGGAAGCGTGGGAATGGTACCACAGGAACATCGGCAAAGGCAACTGCCCGATCGTCGACACGTGGTGGCAAACGGAAACCGGCGGCATCCTCATTTCTCCGCTGGCCGGCATCACGCCGCTCAGGCCCGGGTTTGCGACGCTTCCGCTCCCGGGCGTGCAGCCGGTGCTCGTGGATGAAAAGGGAAACGTCATCGAAGGGAACGGCGTGGAAGGAAACCTCTGCATTAAATTTCCCTGGCCGTCCATCATCCGCACCACGTATGGCGACCACGAACGCTGCCGCACGAATTATTTTGCCACGTACAAAGGTTTGTATTTCACCGGCGACGGCTGCCGGCGCGACGAAGACGGCTACTACCGCATCACCGGCCGCGTCGACGACGTGATCAACGTTTCCGGCCATCGCATCGGCACGGCGGAAGTGGAAAGCGCCATCAACATGCACATCGACATCGTGGAAAGCGCGGTGGTCGGCTACCCGCACGACATCAAAGGCCAGGGCATTTACGCCTACGTCATTTCCACCAAGCAGAACGACGACATCGAGATGCTCCGGAAAGAAATTATAGCCGAGGTTACAAAGATCATCGGCCCCATCGCGAAGCCGGACAAGATCCAGGTGGTGCGCGGCCTGCCGAAAACGCGTTCGGGAAAGATCATGCGGCGCATCCTTCGCAAAGTGGCGGAAGGCGACACGTCCAACCTCGGCGATACGTCGACGCTGCTCGATCCTTCTGTGGTGGAAGATATCGTGAAGGGAAGAGTTTGACTTTCCCCCGGGAAATTCAAAGATTCAAGCGCTCTCCTCGTCTCGTCATGAAAAATGACGAGACGAGATTCGCTATTTAAAATTCAAGATTAAAAAATAAGGAATTCTCAATCTTGAATTTTGAATAGCGATCGGCCGCGTAGCGGACGGAGCGCTTGAATCTTTGAATGCTGACGGACGATGTGCCCGTACACCGCTAAAGAGTTTATTTCTTCGGCGTCGCCGGTTTCGGCTTCGGTTTCCTGTAGATCGGCGCTTTTCCGACCACTTCCATCCGCACTTTCGTCAGGCCGTCATTGTAAAAGCCAAGCGCTTTTGCCACGCGCGGCGTCAGGTCGATGGAGCGTTTGGAGTCTTGCGGCAAACGGTCGGTGATCTTCACGTAGATGACCGAATCGTTTTTGAGGTTCGTCACTTTGACAACGGTGCCGAACGGCAGAGACTTGTGTGCGGCGGTAAGGCTGTCGTTGCGGAACGTTTCACCGCTTGCGCTTCCCCGGCCGTCCCAGCTCGGCGGGCCATACCAGCTGGCGATGCCGTATTGTGCGGGATATTTCAGGGAATCAGCGGTGGGCGTGAAGTTGGTGATGCCGGTGTAATTGGCGGGGCGCGGAACCAGGAGATCGGCCACTTTCCGGAGGCTGTCGGCCACTTTTACGAGGCTGTCGGCGTCACGGCGGAGCTTCATCGCGCGTGCCAGGCTGTCCGAACCGTTCACCGGGTACAAAGGAATCGTGTCCTGTGCGATGACGAAAGCGGAATAAATGACCAGTACGGCGAATAAAAAGCTCCTTTTTACCATAGGCAACGTATCTTAATGGGTGTTCCGGTGTTATTAAGGTAATAAAAAAAGCCGGTTCCGGCAACTATCTGGAGCAGGAACCGTCTTCAGAAAAGTAAAAAATGCGGAGTGCAAAGATAACCCCGTCGGGACCGGGAATCCTGTTAAAAATCCCCAAGGAACCGGCATAAAGTTTTAATTTCCGCCGGCCGCGGCAAACGTAATTCCTACATCTCTTATCTTCGTTGATTCAAGAAACGCTCTATGCCCGGACGGGTTGTCATCATACCGACTTATAACGAAAAGGAGAACATCGAAAAGATGGTCCGAAAGGTGATGACGCTGCAGGGCGATTACCATTTGCTCATCGTCGACGACGGCTCCCCCGACGGCACCGCCGACATCGTGCGCAGCCTGATGAAGGAGTTTCCCGGCCGCCTGTTCATGGAAGAGCGCCGCGGCAAGCTCGGCCTCGGCACGGCATACATCCACGGCTTCAAATGGGCGCTGAAAAACGGCTACGAATATATATTTGAAATGGATTGTGATTTCTCGCACAATCCCGAAGATCTCAACCGGCTGTATGCGGCCTGTGCGGAGGGCGGCGCCGACGTGGCTGTGGGATCGCGTTACGTGAAAGGCGGCAAAGTGCAGAACTGGCCGATGAACCGCCTGCTCATCTCGTACTTCGCGTCGCTGTACGTGCGCTGGGTGCTCTGGTTCGGCATCCACGACACGACGGCCGGCTTCAAATGTTACAAGCGCCGCGTCCTCGAAACGATCGACCTCGACAACATCCGTTTCGTCGGCTATGCGTTCCAGATCGAAATGAAATACACCGCGTGGAAGCTCGGCTTCAGGATCACCGAAGTGCCCATCACCTTCATCGACCGCGTGGAAGGGATTTCGAAGATGAGCACGAAAATTTTCAAGGAAGCGTTCTGGGGCGTGCTGCAGATGCGGTTCAAGAAAATTCAGCCGGCTTCCGATAAGGCGCTGGCGTAATTTCCCGGGTAATGAAAAAGATCGTTTTTGCAGCTGTGTTCATCTTCGGCCTGCAAAGCAGTTTCCACGCCTGCGAGTTCTGGATGCTCCAGCGTTCGCCCCTTTACAGGAATTTCAGCATTTTCCCGGTTGCCCCACGGCAGCAATATGCCTGCGATTTTGAATGGGAGAACATCATGAAGCTGGATTATCCCCCGATTGCTGTTCATTCTTCTTACAAATTCAAGCCGGTAACTCTTTTGTTTCCCCGCGGCGCGGTATTCTGCCGTATGGAAACATACACGCAGAAAAAGATCGGCGTCATGTTCAGCATTCACGCCGGCGTTTACCAGGAACGCTACTAAAAGTTTTCAAAAAACTCAATTAAAAAAGGCCGGTGATCTTTCGTCACCGGCCTTTTCAGTTTATCAATTGCGGTTACTGCTTCACCACGCGGTGAACCGTCACCGTGTTGCCGCTGATCGTGCGCACGAAGTACACGCCGCTCTCGAGCTGGCTGATGTCAACCTGCTTCGTAGTGGATGTCATCGTGAACGCATCCACAACCTGGCCAAGCTCGTTCATCATTTCCACCATGACCGGGGAAACCGGCGCAGCGGAAAGCTGGATCGTGAACATGCCGCTGTTCGGGTTCGGGTAAATGACGATGCCATTTGCCGACATTACACCGTCGATGCCGACGCAGAGATCCACAACGATGGAATCCATCGCAGAGGCGGTGCAGCCGTTTGCATCGGTGAACGTGTAGGTGATGACCGATGTTCCGGCGCCCGGGACAGAAGGATCGAATGAAGAACCGGTCACGCCGGTGCCGCTCCACGTTCCGCCTGCAGGCAGCCCGCCGGTGAGCGCGAGGTTCGCGTCGTCAACGCAGATCGTCGTTGCTGCAATCGCAGCTGTGACGGTGGGCAATGCATTTACCGTGATCGTAACCTCGTCCGTGTTCTGGCAGCCGTTCGCGTCCGTACCCGTTACCGTGTACGTGCCTGATGCGGCAGGAACGAATGCTACGTTGTCCGTAACGCCGCCGGTCCAGGTGTACGTTGCTGCGCCGCTTCCGGACAGTGTGATGGAATCGCCCGCGCAAACAGCAGGAGCAGAAGAGTTGCCTGTGACAACCGGCAGCGCGTTCACGATCACCGTGACCGAATCCATGCCCATGCAACCGTTCGTGTCCGTGCCTGTAACAATGTAGGTGTCGGTCGCGACCGGGGTGAATGCCACGTTGTCTGTAACGCTGCCCGTCCAGGTATAGGTGCTTGCGCCGCCGCCCGTGAGCGTGACGGAAGAACCTTCGCAGATCGCGCTGTCGGTGGAGTTGGCGATAACGACCGGGTCCATGTTCACCGTCACCGTGATGGTGTCCGTGTTCATGCAGCCGTTGCCGTCGGTGCCGGTAACAATGTAGGTGTCGGTAACCGCCGGAGCGAACATGACGTTATCGGTAACGCTGCCCGTCCATGTATACGTGGTTGCGCCGCTGCCCGAAAGCGTAACGGAATCGCCACCGCAAACTGCGGTTGCAGAAGCATTGGCGACAACTGCCGGAAGCGCATTCACCGTAACGGTGATCGTGTCCGTGTTGATGCAGCCGTTCGCATCTGTTCCCGTCACGGTGTACGTGCCGGTCGTTGCGGGAACGTAAGCGACGGCATTCGTAACACCGCCGGTCCAGGCATAGGAGCTGGCGCCGTTACCGGAAAATACGATCGCAGTGCCTGCGCATATCGTGTCGGACGTTACCGACGCAACAACCGTGGGAAGCGGGTTGACCGTCAGCATGACCGAGTCCGTTTCCGGGCAGCCGTACGCTTTGGTCATCGTCACCGTGTAGGTTGTCGTGGAAGTGGCGCTGGAGGTCGGGTTCGCGATCGTTGCGTTGTCGAGCGATGCGGCGGGCGACCAGGAATAGGTCAGCGCGTTGTAGCCGTTGAGCTGGATGGTGCTGCCTGCGCAGATCGCCGTGTCGTTCTGGAGCATCGGCAGCGGGGCCGCCGGGCCAATGTTCAGCCAGCTGTTCTGCGTAACGACTGCCGCGCCGTCGTAGCCGCCCATTGTGACGATGTACAGGCTGTCGTTGTGAACAGCCCCGGCGAGACCGGAAATGTTGCTCATGCCCACGAGCGCGTTCGGGCCGACTTCCCACTGGCCGAGGATCGTGTTGTAGCCGTAAACGGAATTGAGCACCTGAGTGCCCTGGCCGGTCGGATCGCCTGCGGCGAAATACACCATGCCGTTCTCTTCAAAAGCGACTCCGCCGCCATGACGGCCGGTCGTTCCACCCGGGTAAGCCGGGAGAGAGACCCACGAGATCGTCGCGGGATTCGACGGGGAGATCAGGCCGAGGTAGGAAGCAGATTGGGTAGCTGCAAGCGTTTGGCTGTAGCCGCCGACAAGAACGATGTTGCCGTTGGCGATGCCCATGCGGCAGCCCGCTACTGAAGTGCCGGTTTTCGGCGTTCCCGTCGTCCAGGTGTTGGTGTACGTGTCATAGATCTGCACCGTATTCACATCGCCCGTTCCGTTGTAACCGCCGACGAAATAGATCAGCGAGTCGTTGTACGTGCCGGCAGCGTAATCACCAACGGCCGTGGGCATTGCTGCGCCCGTCGACCACGTGTCGGTGGCGATGTCGTAAATGCTGTTCGTCGTTACAGGTGAGAACGATCCGCCGTAACCGCCGATGACGTAGATCTTGCCGTTGACATGCAGGGGAGTGACCTGTGTGCGCGACTGCGGAATGGGGGCGAGGTTTGTGTAAGTTCCGGTCACCGTGTTGTAACGCGTGTTCAGCGTCGTGTTGGCGAATGTCGCGTCAGCGCCGGTGATGAGGTACACGAACCCGGTGTCGGTGGAAGAGAGGCAGGGTTTCACAAAAACCGGTGCGGTTGCCCAGCGGCCGGCGGGAAGCGCAGTCATTGCATCCCATCCGTATTCAACGAAAGCGTTGAGGACCGTAACGGTGCGTGTAATGGTATCGTTCGTGCGGTTCACGTCGCCTGCGAGGTCGGTGAACATTTTCACGGTGTAGGTTCCCGGGGTTGCAGCCCATGCCGGGAAAGAAGCGTTGCCGGATGCGCCGGATGCGAGCGTCACCGAAGTGGTGCCGGTGTAGCCGCCGGGCGTGATCGTGGTCGTAACGTCGAACGTTTGTGCCGCCGATCCATAGTTGTAGAAAGAGCCCTGCGGAACGATGGAACCCTGGCTGACGTTGGCCGCCGGGGAGATCATCGCCGTCGTGCCGACTTCAGTGGTAGGAACCGTACCGATCGCTACATCGTCGATATAAAGACCGTCGCCGTCGACATTGTAGTGCTTGAACGCGATGTAGACCTGCTGGCCCACGTAGTTCTGCAGGCTTACCGCGTAACGGTACCAGGTTGTCGTGTTCGTCGGGTAGTTCGTTCCTTCCTGCAGCTTGAGCAGCGTGTTGTTGCCGAATGAGCTGGTCAATGAATCTGTCGTGGAAATTTTGATGCAAAGCGAATCGGGCGGGTAGCCTGTGAATGCCATGCGCATCCAGAAAACGAGCGAATCGGTGCTTGCCGTTACCAGGTAACGCGGGGCGATCAGCCAGTCCTGCCCGCCGCCTGTGTCGTAACGGATAAATGCGGATGCGGTGCTCACGTGCGCCTGTGCCGTGGAACGGGCCCACGTATAAGACGGGCCTGCAACATTCTCAACACGCCAGCCGGCAGGAGCGAAGGTTGTGCCTTCGAAGCCTTCCTGGTAATAACCGGAGATGGTTTGCGTGGTTGTCGGGGGCGCCTGGATGGAAAAGGAGCTTTGTTGCTGGAGCTGCGAAGGGTTGCGCTGCATCGTTGCGTTGACTCCTTGTTTTGTCTGGGCGTGCAGCGCCATCGCGCCGAGTCCCATGAAAGCAAGTAGAGTAATTTTTCTCATGTGTTTAAATAGCTGGTTCGTTAGGAGTGGGCAAAAGTACACCTTTTCCCTGCCCCGGTCAGTTATAAATATGACACCGGTCACAACTCTTCTTGACAATGTTCTGACAATCACAGCCCGCGCAGTTTTTATTTTTGCAATGTATTCCACAACGCCCCGTCATGAAAAAAATTCTCTGCATCGTTCTTCCCGCACTTGCCGCCGGGCTTTTTGTCGCCGGTAAAGATCCCAAGCCGTCTACGGATAACGCCAGTGAAAAACACCTGAAGAATGTTCGCCAGCTGACGTTCGGCGGGGACAATGCCGAAGCGTATTTCAGCCCCGACGGGAAATCGCTCACGTTCCAGTCGAATTTCTCCGGGTGGGGAGTTTCCTGCGACCAGATCTTCGTGATGACGATCAGGGACGTGAAGGATTCCACCTACAAGCCCGCGAAGATCAGCACCGACGGACGCACCACCTGCTCGTATTTCATGCCCGACGGCAAACACGTGCTGTTCGCATCCACGCACAAAGGCGCCAAAGAATGCCCCGCCACCGGTGACCTGCACAAAGGCGGAAAATACCTCTGGCCGATCTTCGACACGTACGACATTTTTGTGTCCGACCTCAACGGAAACATCACCAAGCAGCTGACTGATAACCCCGGTTATGACGCCGAAGCCGTCGTTTCTCCCAAAGGCGACAAGATACTCTTCACTTCCACCCGCGGCGGCGATCTCGACCTGTGGACGATGAACATCGACGGCACGGATCCCGTGCAGATCACGCATGAGCTCGGCTACGACGGCGGCGGATTTTTTTCTGCTGACGGAAAAAAGATCGTATTCCGCGCTTCACGCCCGAAAACGGAAACGGAGATCAAAGACTACAAAGACCTGCTCGCGCAGGGCCTCGTTGCGCCCACCAACATGGAAATTTACACCTGCAACGTCGACGGCAGCGAGCTGAAGCAGGTCACGGCTTTAGGCAAAGCCAACTGGGCGCCGTACTTCTCGCCCGGCGGAAAAAAAATCATTTTCTCTTCCAACCACCATTCCCAGAAAGGCTACGATTTCCAGCTCTACACGATCAACGTCGACGGCACCGGCCTGGAGCAGGTCACCTTCGAAAGCCAGTTCAACGCTTTCCCGATGTTCTCTCCCGACGGAAAGAAGCTGGTGTTCTCTTCCAACCGCCGCAACAACGGCACGCGTGACACAAACGTGTTCATCGCCGACTGGGTGGAGTGAAAACCACGGAGACATCCCGCTTTTTGCGGGAGCACGGAGAAACGATCCCGTGCTTCAAATCATTAGGGCCGGATATATCCGGCCCTAATTGCGTTTCAAAAGAAAAATTTTGTTTGAAGAATTTTCGCGAACCTTTTTTTTCGGACTACTTCACAATCGACACATGCCCGACAAGCTTGTGCCTCTTCCCCGTGTAATCCTTCACATTGATCTTCCACACGTACGTGTCGATCTGCGCGATCTTTGATCCGTTCTTCACCGTTCCGTTCCACGCTTCTCCCCATGTTTTTGTTTCGAAGATCAGGTTGCCCCAGCGATCGAAGATCATCATCTCGTAGCTGTCAGTGTCGAGGTTGTAGCCGACCGGGAGGAACTCATCGTTGAGACCGTCGGCGTTCGGGGTGAATGCATTCGGGACATACAGCGTGAAGTAAGGATTGATCAGCAGGCAATACGTGACCGTGCTGAAGCAGCCGTACGAGTTGGTGACGATCAGCGTGGGACAGTAACGGCCGGTGTCGGAATACGCATGGCAGGTGTTCTGCACATAGCTCGTCGTCTGGTCGTTCGGGTCGTCGAAGTTCCAGTACCAGGTCACCGCATCGGGAGTCGACTGGTCGGTGAAGCAGATGTTCGGCTCGAGGATCGTCGTCGGCTGCGGACCGAATGCAAACTCCGCCACCGGGTTGGGATGCACGGTAACTGCAGCGGGAATGACAACCGTATCGACACAACCATAATTGTCCGTCACGGCGAGCGTTGCGGAATGTGTGCCGGGCGCGAAGCAGTGCGAAGGATTGAGCGCATTGGAATAAAACCCATCGCTGAACTGCCAGGAAACGGACTGAACGTTCGCCGTCGTATTCGTGAAATCCACGCATACCTGTCCGCAGCCGATCGTGTCGTCTGCAACAAAGGAAGCAACCGGCAGCGCCGGTACGGTTACCGTGAATGTCGCGGTTGCCGCCGGTGATGTGCAGTTGTCCGATGCGGTTACCGTGTACGTCGTCGTTGCCGGAGGCGTGATGTTCACCATTGAACCGCTCATGTTGCCGGGCTGCCACGTGTAGGTGTAAGGACCGCCGTTGCCGCCGCCCGCCTGCGCGCTCAGCGACGACAAGCTGTTCATGCATGTCGTGGAGTTGCCGGTGATCGTCACCGAAAGCGGCGGGTGAACGGAAATTGTCACTTGCTGTGATCCTGCGCTGCAACCGTTCGCGTCAGATGCCGTAACGGTGTAAGTGGTCGTCACGGCAGGTGAAACCGTCGGGCCGGCGGGCGACCAGTTGAATGTGTAGCCGGGAGTTCCGCCGGTTGCCGCCGCTGTCATCGTTACAGACTGGCCGATGCAGATGGCCGGGAAAGTTCCCGCGGAAAGTGTCAGCGGGGCAGGTGAGGTCACCGAAGCGTAAACCGTGTCGGGGCATCCGTTCGCGTCCGTTACCACCACCATGTAATTGCCCGCGCAAAGATTCGATGCGGTCGCTGTCGTTTGCACCGGCGAGGTGTTCCAGCTGTACTGGTACGGCGAGAATCCCCCGCTCGCGCTCACCGTTGCCGATCCGTCGCACGAGGCATTGCAGAGTGTCGGGCTGGTGGCTGTAAGCGCAGCGGTCATGCCGGGCGTGTTGCCCACGGTTACGGTCGAGCTTGCGGTGCAGCTGTTCCCGTCCGTTACGGTAACCGTATGCGCACCCGGTAAAATATTCGAAGCCGTTGCCGTAACCTGGTTCGTGGGCTGCCAGAGGTAGGTGTAAGTTCCCACGCCGCCGCTCGCGCTCACTGTTGCCGAACCGGTCGCAAGGTTGCAGTAAGAAGGAATGGAGCTTGTGGTGAGCACCAGCTGTGCCGGCTGGCCGACGATCGCCGTATCGGAAGTGGAGCAGCCGTTGATGTCGGTCACCGTCACGGTATAAACGCCGGCGCAGAGGTTGACCGCAGCGGCTGTCGTTTGAAACGTCGGCTGCCAGAGGTACGTGAATGATCCCGCGCCTCCGGAAGGAATGACCACCGCCTGGCCGTTGCAGGAACCGTAGCAGTCCGTGGCGAAACCTGCGGCGTTCAGCACAATGGCGGGAGGCTGCGTGATCGTGATCGAAACGGAATTCGTGCAGCCGTAAAAGTCGGTGATGGTACATGTGTAATTGCCCGGCGAAAGGTTGATCGCCGTTGCGGTTGTCTGCACCGGGCTGGTCGACCACGCATACGTGAACGGCGCGTTACCGCCTGAAATGTTGACCGTAGCTGTACCGTTGTTGAACCCGTTGCACGTCACATTCGAAACGCCCGGGTCGATCACCGCGGTGAAGCTGTGAATGTTGATCGTCACGAAATCGGTATCCGGCGGACATGTGCCGGTATTGGTCGTGAGCAGCGAAAGTGTGACTGTCCCGGCCGCAATTTCCGCTGCGCTCGGCATGTACGTACAGCTGAGGCTGGTGCTGGACGGGGAGAACGTTCCCGTTCCCCCGCCCCATTGGCCTGTCGTCACGCCGGTCACGCTGCCGGTGAGGTTCACCGGGAGGTTTCCTGCGCATACGATAATGTCGGGTCCTGCATTTGCTGTAATGGTTGCGGTGAAAGAAGTGACGGTGACGGTGGCAGTTGCCGCCGGGCAGTTCGTCGTATCCGCGACGGTTACCGTGTACGTTCCCGCACCTACAAAATTCGATGCCGTGGTCACGCCGTTGCTCCAGCTGTACGTATAAGGAGGCGCGCCGCCGGTTACGTTGGCAGTGATCGTCGTGCCCGGGCTGCCGAAACAAACTGTCGGGTTGATGGGCGTGATCGAAACGGCAAGCGTCGGGTTGTAATAAACGCGGATAGTATCGCAAAACGGGATGGTGGTGCAGCCGCCCACGGGCAGACCGCAAACTTCGTAATCGATGTACGGGGGCATGCCCGGCTGGCCGGTAACCACAACGGTGTCGCAGCCTGTCGTGCAGCTCAGGTAAGAGTTGTACGCGCCCGGGCTGCCCGGGAAAACGGAGTTCCACGTAACCGTTGCCTCGTCATATCCTGCCGCGCCGAGCGTGTCGGTGCAGCCGTCGTTCAGCACGATGTCGGTCGACAGGTAAACGTTCGGGATGGAAGAGATGATGAACTGGTTGGAATTGTTGCCGGGCTTGCAGAACGTGAGGATGTGCGGTCCGGGCCCGCTGAGGCAGATCGGCGTTCCCACCGGGATCGGCGGTCCGCAGTTGACCTGGTAGAACAGTGCGCCCGGGGGAACCGCGCCGGAGAAAATGTCGAAAATGATTCCCGTGGCAGCCGGGTTCAGCGTAATGATGAACTGCACGCAGACGTCGGGGTTGGTGGAGCCGCAGCAGCTGTCGGCGCGCTGGACCAGCGGGCTGATGTAGGAAATGTTGGTGCTGGCGGTAAGGTTGACGTTGAACGTGGGCGTGCCCGCTCCGCAAAGGGTTTGGGCGTTCAGTGTTCCGGAAGGGAAAACAAAAACCGACAACAGGAATGTTGCGGAGAGCAGGAATGTTTTTAGAATCGACGCTGAGCGGCCAGTTATTCCGCGACAGGGGAGTGCGGAAACCAAAGAACGGCGTCTTTCCGGCGTAGAATTTCTCTCCATGATGCGGGTGGTTTAGGGTGTGTGCCTGCTCGTGTAACGGGGATGTTTTTACGAAGGTTACGCTTGTTAAAAAGATTAGCTCATGAATTCGACGAATGACCGAAAACACCGACGAATAGCCAATCTCCGCCCAAGCTGAACAGGAAGCCGGTAGCCTTTATACCACGACAGGATAAAAGGTAACCGCTTGTGAAAAAAATAGTTTGCGCGCGGGAGGAGCTCTGGCAAACCCGACGATGCGGGATGCAGAAAGCCAACTCTGTTCCGGCTGATTTACGGTCCAATTTTTACGCCGCCGGCCGGGCTGTCCCGCATTACAAAACCGTACCTTTGTGGGCAAAATAACAAGCTTCAAAATGCACACACGTTACATCCTCTCCGGCATTGCTGCGCTGCTGGTCGCGGCAGCCGGATTCTCCCAGGAGATCAGCACCGAGCGCCTCAAAAAAGACATCACGTACCTGGCTTCCGATAAGCTCAAAGGCCGCGGAACAGGCACCAAAGGCGAGAAAAAGGCCGCTTCCTACATCGCGCGTGAATTTGAGAGCGCCGGTCTTACGCCGAAAGGAACCGACGGTTATTATTACCCCTTCACCTTCAAAAAAGCCGTCGATCCGAAAGACACGGCGAATAAGAAAATGGAGGAGCGTAAAGGGAAGAACGTGGTCGGCTACCTCGACAATGGCGCCGCAACCACCATCGTCATCGGCGCGCATTACGATCACCTCGGGCTCGGCCACGATCACAATTCACTCGACGCAAACCCTGTCGGGCAGATCCACAACGGGGCCGACGACAACGCTTCAGGCACGGCGGGCGTTATCGAGCTTGCGCGCTATTACGGGAAGAACAATGAGAAAGAAAAATTCAACTTCCTCTTCATCTGCTTCTCCGGCGAAGAGCTCGGCCTTTATGGCTCAAAAAAATATTGCGAAAACCCGACGATCGATCTCAAAACGGTCAACTACATGATCAACATGGACATGATCGGCCGGCTGAACGATTCCACCAGGTCACTCATCATCTACGGCGTAGGCACCGCGCCCGACTGGGTTCCCATGATCGACGGCATGCGCACCACGTTCCGCATCAAGAAAGACAGCGCCGGCATCGGGCCTTCCGACCAGACCTCGTTCTACCTGAAAGACATTCCCGTGCTGCATTTTTTCACCGGCCAGCACAAAGATTACCACAAGCCGGGCGACGACGTCGACAAGGTGAACTTCGAAGGCGTGAAACTGATCCTGGAATACATCGTCAACATCGTTGTGCAGACCGAAGAGAGGCCGAAGCTCGTGTTCCAGCAAACCAAAGCGCCTGAGGTCGGCAAGACGCGCCTCAAAGCCACCATGGGCGTTATGCCCGATTATTCCTACGAAGGAAAAGGAATGCGTCTCGACGGCGTAACCGAAGGAAAACCTGCGCATGCGGCGGGCATGAAAGGCGGTGACATCATCATCGAGGTCGGCGGCACGCCCATCAACACGATGATGGATTACATGAACAAATTAAGCACCTTCCAGAAAGGCGACGTCACCCAGGTAAAGATCAAACGCGGCGACCAGGAAATGACGCTGAACGTTACGTTGTAATTCTCCGTGTCAAGTTTACCCTGAGTTTATCGAAGGGTGCCTCCGTGGTAAACATTGTTATGAGCAGCTTTCTCATCCGTAACGCCACTATCGTCAACGAAGGAAAATCGTTCCTCTCCGACGTGCTCATCATCGACGGCAGGATCGCGTCGGTGAGACCCGGCATCGCCGCAGGTGAAAATGTTCGCGTGATCGACGCCACCGGCCTGCACCTGCTTCCCGGCGCCATCGACGACCAGGTGCATTTCCGCGAGCCCGGCCTGACGCACAAAGGCGACATTTACTCCGAAGCGAAAGCCGCTGTTGCCGGCGGTGTCACGTCGTACATGGAAATGCCGAACACCGCGCCGGCCGCCACCACGCAGGAGCTGCTCGAACAGAAATACAAACGCGCGTGCGAAGTTTCACTCGCGAACTATTCGTTCTACATGGGCACCACGAACGCCAACCTCGTGGAGGTGCTCGAGACGGACCCGAAAACGGTTTGCGGCGTGAAGATCTTTCTCGGCTCTTCCACCGGCGACATGCTCGTGGACAATGAAAAAGCGCTTGACGTTATTTTCGATAAGGTGAAAATGCTCATCGCCGTGCATGCGGAAGACGACACGATGATCAAAGCGAACCTCGAAAAGTTCCGCGCGCAATACGGCGACGACATTCCCGCGAAATTCCACCCGCAGATCCGCACGCGCGAAGCCTGCTACGCTTCCTCCTCGAAAGCCGTCGCACGCGCGAAGCAGTTCGGAACGCGCCTGCACATCCTGCACGTTTCCACCGCGGAAGAACTCACGCTGTTCGACAATTCCATCCCGCTCCGCGACAAGCGCATCACCGCCGAAGCCTGCGTGCACCACCTGTGGTTTTCCGGCGACGACTACGAACAGCTCGGCAATTTCCTGAAATGGAACCCCGCCGTGAAGAACGCCTCCGACCGCGACGCGCTCTGGCAGGCCGTGCTCGACAACCGCATCGACGTGATCGCCACCGACCACGCGCCGCACACGATCGAAGAAAAGAAGCAGCTCTACACGAAAGCCCCGTCCGGCGGGCCGCTCATCCAGCATTCCCTCGTGGCCATGCTCGAAAAAGCGATGGAAGGAAAAATTTCCGTCGAACGCGTCGTGGAGAAAATGAGCCACGCCGTCGCCGAATTGTTCCGCATCGAAAAGCGCGGCTTCATCCGCGAAGGCTACTGGGCCGACCTCGTGCTGGTGGACATGAATTCGCCGTGGACGGTGAGCAAGGAAAATTTATTGTACAAGTGCGGCTGGTCTCCGCTCGAAGGAACAACGTTCCGCGCGAAAGTGCAGAAGACGTTCGTGAACGGGCATTTGGTGTTTGACGAAGGAACGTTCGACGAGACGGCGAAGGGAATGCGGATGACGTTCGGCGGGCGCTGAGCGCACAAAAAAATTACCACGGAGGCACGGAGACACGGAGAATAAGCACTCCGTGTCTCCGTGCCTCCGTGGTAAAAATCACCCCGCCGTCCTGATCTTTTGGTCGTGCAGGAATGTGTTCAGCTCCTTCGTGAAATTATCCAGGGAGATGATCGACGCCTTTATATAATCCGCGATCTGCCGGACCTCTTCCGTGGAGTGCGACGATTTTTCGAGCAGGTGGTAAGCGCCCATGATGTGCGTGATCGGCTGCCGCACTTTATGCGAGGTCATAAAAAGCATTTCTTCGAGACCGCTCACGTACTGTTTCTTTTCTTCTTCGGCCCGTTTGCGTTCGCTCACGTCCACGGAAAGAATGAAGAGTCCTTTCGGAACCGGCTGGATGCGTAATTCGAAGCAGCCTTTTGAGCCGTCGGGGAAAGTGAACTCGTTGTCCATGTGCGCCGGTACGCGTTCTTTCATGCAATATTCCAGCGTGCGGAACATTTCCGTTTTTTCAATGCCGGGATATTTTTCCTGCATGGTAAAGCCGATCAATTCTTCGCGGGAATATTTGCTTTGCTTCACTACGGCATCGTTCACATACAGGTAGCGCCAATCGAAACCGATCAGCTGGAAACCTTCCATGAGGTGATCGAGTGTTGAATCGTCAGAATGATCTGTCATTATTGAGGTTGATGTAATCGGGTGGGGTTATTTTTTTGTTGACCGCATAAAATTATCACGAAAACAGGAGTAATGGTATGTGAAATTGTTAAATTGATAAATATCACGCGTAGGTTTGCGCACGGTCAATCCTGCCGCATCGTCTTATTTGCCCTTGCTTTTCGTGGTGGCTTTGGGCTTCAGGGTGTTGACGTACTCCACGCTCAGCGCGAACCATTTTTTCAGCTCCTTCGTTTCCTTCAATAATTTTCGCGGCACAGCGACGTATTCTTTCATGACCGTGCCGTGCGCTTCCATCAATTTCGACTTGTGCTTTTTGATGAAATCGTTCCGCTCTTTTTCAGCCAGGCGAATGGCCAGCACGCCGTCGGCGGAGAGGAAGGAGAACATGTTGCCGTTGTGAGAAGTGTACGGCAATGTTGCTCCTTTGCGTTCCACTGCGGGGAATAGTGCGACGAGCTTTTCGTAGGCGGCGAGATTTTCGGGGGGTACGGTGGATTTTGGTTTAGCCGGCATTTTGCTTCACCTCCTTTTTATGTGACTGGCTGATAACAACGAGTGAAAGACCGGGACTCAGAAAAGCAAAAATTCCCCATCCGTAATAATTCCGGTTCCGTTGTGCGGCCAAATAACAAACCCAGGGGACTGCTATGATACGATGGCCTGCTAAGACGCACCAGGAATAAAAAACGGCACCAGGTCGATTGGAATTAATTAAGGATTGAAGACTGAGAGACGATACAACCATCAGCACTCCAATTGCCAGCGCAAAATTATTTTTCTTCGGAGATAATGATGACCCTGTATTTGCCTCCATGATTACAACCAATCCGTGCCAATCAATCCGTGTAATCCGTGAAATCTGTGGCCTCACCGCACCACAAAACTCTTCACCCCGTTATGCTTCGTCCCCCGCACATGCGCATAATACATCCCCGGCGCCAGCGAATACTGCAACGCATATTGCGTCTGCCCGCTCAGCTCCGCGCTGCTCACCACTTTCCCCATCACGTCGATGATCTCCAGCTGCAGCACTTCTTCGTTCGCATTTTCTCCCGTTAGCGCCAGCGTGAAGCTGCCGTCGTTCAGGCTCGGGAACAACTCGAGGTTGCTGACCAGCGCAGGCTGCCCCGCAGGAATCGTCGCCGTGAACAGGTCGAGGTCCGTCGCCCACACGCCGCGGCCGAAGGTGCAGACGTAAATTTTATTCAGCGTCACGTTGAAGTCGATGTCGCTCACAATCACGTTCGGCAGGCCGAGGCTCTGGTTCGTCCACGTGGCGGAAGAAGGCGGCAGCACCCACACGCCGATGTCGGTGGCGAGCATGACGGTGCCGCTCGTGTTCGGGATGTATTTGATGCAGTTCACCGGGATGTTCGGCAGGTTGTAGGAAATGTTCGTCCACGTCGCGCCGGCGTCGGTGGTCATGAACACTTTATTTCCCGTGCTGAAGCCCGCCATCGTCACGTACACCGTGTTCGCGTCGGTTTCGCTGATCTCCACGCTCGTGAAATACAGCGAGTCGGGAAGCCCTGCCGTGACGTTCGTCCACGTGGTGCCGCCGTTGGTGGTCTTGTACAAAATTCCCGGCAGGCTGTATTCGTAGCGCACACGTTTCGCGGCGTAGATGACGTTGCTGTTCGTGTTCGCCACCGCGATGGAGCTGATCTCCTGCGGATCGCCGAGGTACGGGAAATTTGAAATTGCCGACCAGCTGTTGCCGCCGTTCGTGGTGCGTGTCACGTTCTCGAAACCGGCATAAATTGTTCCCGGCACATTGTAGTTCGCGACGATCGGCGAAGTCCATTCCCCGTCTTCCCAGTTCACGTTCGGGTTCGTGCCGATGTCGGAAATTCCGTCGTCGAGCGAGAGGTAAAAATTTCCGTACTGGCTCGATCCGATGATGCGGTCGTCGTCGGCCGGGTCGAGATAATTATCCATTCCGTCCCCGCCGAAGATCGTGTACCAGTTGTTGTTCTCGAAATAAAATGTCGCGTTGTCCTGCGCGCCTGCCACCAGTCGTCCCGCTGCATTGCGCGAGCTGGAGATGCGGTAGAACGAGGTCACCTGCATGCCGTTGCTGATGTTCGTCCATTGCGTGGGCCAGGGAATGCTGTTGTTGGCGTCGTTCCACGTCTGCGTCACAAAGTTCGACGTGTGGTACACGCCGCCGTCGCTCGCCACGAAAATATCGCCGTTCACGGGATTGCGCTCGATGAAGTGAATGTCGCCGTGCAGCGTCGGGCCGTAGTACAGCGTCCAGTGGCTCGCAGGGTTCCACGTTTGACCGCCGTCAGCCGAGCCCCACATGTTGATGCCGCCGGAATAGAGCACGTCGCGGTTCGTTCCGCTTACCGCGAAGCCGAGGTCGTACGTGCCCTGCCCGCCGTTGTTGCTGCCGTCGCCGCTCTCGAGCACGTTGTCGGCGGGATTGATGAACGTCCAGTTCGCACCGGCGTTCGTGGATTTGTAAATGCCGTGCAGCCCGCTGAAAATGTCGACCGCCATCGCGTACACGTAGTTCGGATCGGAAGGCGCGACGGCGAGCTTGATGCGCTGCACCTGTCCCGTTGCGGGAACGCCGGTGGTGAGCATGTTCCACGTCGCGCCGAAGTCGGTGGATTTCCAGATGCCGGCGCTGCCCGTGTTCGCGTTGAGCACCCAGCCGGTAGCGGCGTACAGCGTGTTCGGCGTTACCGGGTCCTGCACCATGTCCCAGAAGAGCCCGTTGTTCACCTGCGTCCATGTCGCGCCTGCGTCGGTGGAGCGGTACATGCCGGAAGTTCCGCACGCCACGACGATGTTGCTGTTGGCGGAGGAGACGTAGATCTTGCGGATGAGGGAGCCGTCATAGTCGGTCATCTGGAAAGAAAGACCGGTGGGCTGCCACGTCGTGCCGCCGTCGGTGGTTTTGTAAACGCCGAGGCCGTAATGCGTGTTGCGCTTGCGCCCGTTGAGGAAAAGCCCGAAGCCGATGTATTCGAAATCGCAGACGGAAATGTACATCGTGTTGTCGGGATCGGCAGGGTCGAGACAGATGTCGCTGATGCGGAGGATGGGAAGATTGTCGGTGAGCGGTGTCCAGCTTGCGCCGTTATTCGTCGTTTTCCATACGCCGCCCTGCGCGACGCCGACGTAATACGTGTTCGCATTGGTCGGGTGGAACGTAATGCAGTTGATGCGCCCGATGCCGTTCTCCATGTAACCCGTAAGGTTATTGGGGATCGCATTCGGTCCTACGGGATACCACGCCGAAGAAGCCATGCGCGCCGATTCTGCCTGCTGCTTTTCCGCCGCCAGCCCGATGGCCGCTTCGAAATACCCTGTGGCGTCGCCCGGTTCGCCCTGCCCGTCGGTGTGGAACTGCATCTCCATCTCCCAGCGCTTGAAGAATTTCCAGTGCTTTTCCTGCGTGAGGTCGGCAGATTTTTTCCAGCCGGAATATTGACGTTGCATTTCCACCAGCGTCAGCGGCTGTTCGGAAGTGCGATGGATAAATTTCTGTGCAAAGCTGCCGGTGGCCACGCAGCAGGCCAAAAGGCTGATAAAGAGTTTCATGGGTAGGACGGTTAGTCTATCAAAGATAAACCGAATCCGGCCGATTTCCGCTATCCCGATGGGATTTCCGATTGCCAATTAGAGGTGAGATGGCTTATGGGTTCTGAAAACTTTCTGAATACTAACAAAATCGTTCGGAGAAAAACGAACGCCGCAAATTTCGTTTGAAGGAGCACTGCGACCGTCCGGCGCGCTTCTTTTTGTCCTTTTCTTGTAAAAAAAGGACAAAGGCTCATCGTCGAAGACAAAATAGTGTCGATCAAAAAACTTTCCCGGACAACAGTGATTTGCAATTGGAAATGGCAATCAATTTGGGATCACCGCTGTCCGGAGAAATGTATGTTCCTGTCGACGGGGAACTTCCTCCGAACAGCAGTGAAATGCGTTTAATGACTTTTATCCGTTCGGGAATAAAACGTTCCCGTTTGTTTTTTACTGTTCCCTGGAAATTTTTTCCACTTTGTTCACCTTCCGTTCCCCGCCTTCCGTGTACACCAGGAAATAAATTCCATCCGGCTGATCGCTGAGGCTGATGATCGCTTTTTCTCCCGGCGCCACCATTACTTTTTTCACCAACGTCATGTTCGCCGAAAAAACCGCCACTTCGTTTTCTGCCGATGCATCTTCCTGCACGAACGTGAACACGCCGCCCGCGCTCGGGTTCGGGTAAACCGACGCTTCGGCATGCGAGGTGAACGTAACGGCTGCGATGGACGAATACGAAGCCGAGCCGTCATAATCCACTTGCTTCAGGCGGTAATACGAAGCGCCCTGCAGCGGCTGCGCGTCTGTAAACGAATAGCTGATCAGCATCGAGGAATTCCCCGAGCCGTCGATCCTGCCGATGTTCTCGAACACGCCGTTCCCGCTTGCGCGCTCCACGATGAAATAATCGTTGTTCGTTTCCGTCGCCGTCACCCAGCTCACCTGCACGTCGTTGCCGGAAGGCGCCGCGGTGAATTCGAGCAGCTCGATGGGCAGCGTGCTTGTCGTGTAAACGCTGATGCGGAAATGATCCACGCGGATGTCGCCGTTCGACTTTGTCGCGCTCAGCGCCGCGCCGAAACCGGCGCTGTTGACGTCGGCGATGGTCAGGTTCGTTCCCCAGGTCGCGGCCGGGCCGCCGTAGGAAACATATGACTCGCTCACAGGCCATGATGTTGCGGGCTGCGCGAGGCTGCTGCCGGTGACAGCACCACTGTTGAGCAGGTACACGGAAAAATCTGTCGCCCTTGCGCGCTGCAGGGTGAAGCCGAACATGGCGGCGCGGTTCACGGTTCCCGCGAAAGTGAATTCGGGTTGTTCCGTGCCGGCCGTGGCGCATGCTTTCGTTGCCGTCTGCAGGGAGAAGCCGGATGTGGAAAAGGAGGAATCGGCTGCGTAAACATCCGTTCCTTCCACGAACGAGGAATTGACCGTGTACGTGCCGGTGCCGCCGATCGGCGAAGCCGGCGACGTGTTGTTTCCGCAGATCACGCCGGAGACCGCCACGGAGCCCGCGAGCGTGCTGAAGGCCGCGCCGAGCTGGTGCGGGTTGGCCGCGCCGGTGAAAGCAGACGACTGGCTGCTGCTGACGGGCGTGAACTGGTCGACGTACTGGAATACGGCGCTCGTATAGAACTCGATATTCTCCGTCAATGCAGCGGCCGCGAATGTGGGAACGATGGCGTTGCCGGAAGCGAGGCTGATATCGCTTTCCATCAGCAGCCACACTTCGAGCGTGGCCGAAAAACCGGATGTGTCGCCCGCCGTGATCTCCAGCGCCTGCGTCATCGCCCGGCCGCCGTAGGTCATGGCCGTGATGTCGCGCGGGGCATTGCCGTTTTCCATGGCGGCCACTACCACCAGGCAGCGGTTCGTGCCGGCGGAAATTGTTTTGGAAAGGCCGTCCGACCAGTTGTCGAGCATGCCCACCGAAGACGGAGAAGATTCATATTTCTCGATCTCGACCTGGATGCCGTCGACGTTGGCCGGGCCTGCGATGTCGAAGCCGAAACCGGTGGCGAAGAGGTAATTCGTGTTACCGCTCCCGCTGACCGTTGCATAGGCGTTGTCGCTGGCGGTGATGTTGCCGGGGTTCGTCCACGCGTTCTGGCCGGTAGTGGCGTTGCTGGCGCCGGTGGCCGGGCTGTTCGGGCCGTGCTGTGCCGGGAGCGCCAGGAACGGGCAAAGAAGCAAGGTGAAAAGCGAGAGGTGTTTCATTCAAAGGAGAATTTTCCATGTCAAACCTACCCTGTCCGCCATTCGCAGGGAAACCCGAACCCCGCGCTTTTTGTCACATGTAAGATTCCGGGAGTTTTTGTAACGAACGGTTCGCCGCGAAACCCAGGAAGCTTCAGTAGTGGGTCAGTTTGATTTATTTTTGAATTCAAACCCTCGCAGGGTTGCCCGTGCGCATGGCCGTGCGTAACCCTGCGAGGGTTTCAGAATATTAATATCAAACTGACCCACTACTGAAGCTTCCTGCCCCCGCCGGAGTTTGCTCCCGAGACTCTATCTTTGTCCACCTCGATGAAATTTTTCGGATATATTTTCTACAGCTACCTGTGGGTTGCGTTCAACACCATCCTGTTTTATTTCTACCGTTTTTCGCCGAAAAAACATTCTACCGGTTGCGAAAACATTCCTACCGACCGGCCCGTGCTCTTTTGCTCCAACCATCCCAACGCGTTCATGGACGCCCTGCTGCTGGGCAGCGCGATCAGGCGCCGCACCTGGTTCCTCGCGCGCTCCGACGTGTTCCGGAATAAAGCCCTGGCGAAGTTCCTTTCCTTCATCGGCATCATTCCCATTTACCGCCTGCAGGAAGGCACGGAAAACCTGGCGAAGAACGACGAAACGTTCGAACGCACCGCCAAAATGCTCGAGCAGAACCGCGCGATCATGATCTTCTCCGAAGGCCTGTGCATCCAGGAACGCCGCCTGCGCAAGCTGAAAAAAGGGACCGCGCGCATCGCCTTCGGTTCGGAAGAGCGTAACGACTGGAAGCTCAATCTCACCATCGTGCCCGTCGGGTTGAATTATTCCGCCACGCCGTGGAAATTCCACAGGCCGCTGTATATCAGTTTCGGGAAACCGTTTGCAGTGAACGAGTACGCCGATCTTTATCGCACCGACAAGGCCCGCGCGATGAACCAGTTCACCCGCGACCTCGAGCAGCGGATGAAAGAGCAGCTCGTCATCATCTCCAGCCCGGCCAACGACAAGCTCGTGGACCAGTTGGAAGAAATGTTCCTCGCAAAGTGGACGACGGAAAAAGGCGGCGATCCACGCAACCCGGTGCACACGCACGACGTGACGAAAGGGATCGCCGGCATTGTCGATGCGCTGCATAACGGGGAGCCCGCGCGCCTCGAAGCGCTGCGCGAAAAGACCACCGCGTATTTCAAACAGGTGGAAAAGCTCGGCATCCGCGACTGGCTGCTGCGGCCGGAGACGATCGAAGGTCTTGGCGCGAAAGACCTGCTGGCGGACTTCGTGGTGTTCTTCTTTGGTTTCCCGGTGTGGCTGTTCGGAACGGTAACGAATTACATTCCGTACAAAGTGCCCTATCTCATCGCGCAGAAAGTGGTGAAGAACATCGAATGGCATGCGTCCGTCAACGCCACCATCGCCACGTTCCTCTGGCAATTCTGGTGGCTGCTGCAAAGTCTTGCCGTGGCGCTCATCTTCCGCAACTGGTACATTCTTTTCGCCTTCATGGCGCTTGTCCCGCTCACCGGCATGTTCGCGCAATGGTACAGCGTGCGCATGAAAAAGTCGAGGGGAAAATCACGCCTCATCAAAGCTTTCCGGAATGACAAGGAACTTATCCGGGAGCTCGCGATGCAGCGGGCGGAGATTGCGGGAGAGATGGAAATGTTGAGGGGGAAATAATGTGCTGATGTGCCTGCGCGCGCTGGCCTGCGCACAATTTGCTAATGTGCTAATGGAATGTGCAGATGTGCAGATGTGCAAGTGTGCAGATGGGGGGCTAATGGGATTGCTTTGCTGGAAAAGATTTCTGCTTTCTTTTTTGGATCAGTATTGTAAGTTCAGCCAATGCGGAGATTGTCGCTATGCTGAATAGCAGTAATAGACGCTGGGATCGTGTTTCAACCGAAGGAACAAGATCGAAGTCCAGGTGTGAGATGGTTGTGGGCAGTAAGCAGATCGAATAAATAACGAGGCAGGTGAGTTGAAAAAGTACCGTCAGCAGGTAAAATTTATTTTTGATCAGCGACAAAATGCACATCGTGAGCAAGAAAGGAATGCCCAGCAAACAAAAACCGGCAAGGAATGTCTTGTCGTGTCCGAGATGAAGTTCCAGGAACAGGACAAGAAGTATCGGAATCAACAAAACTATTCCGATACACATGTTGAACTTCCGGAGTCGCATGGTCAAAGATACATTTGGCTCGTCCGGCAGCCTGTAAATCAATGTTAAAGATTCGCAATGGTGCCGGTGGAATGTGCAGATGTGCCCCGAAGCCTCGGGGTGCGGATGTGCAAATGGGTGGATAACAGTAATGATGACTGGGCGGCGAAGTCAATCCTTATATTCTTCCTTCAGCATCTGTTCCATGCTTCGTCCTTTCCGGTCAAAAAGCAATGTCAGGTTTGTTGTGAAGGCGGGATGAATGATGTCGAAATCCCAGCCTTGTTTTATTCCCGGGAAAATTTTGGGCAAACGATCGAGAAATTGGTACCAGCCATTCGTGCTTTCTGATATCCGTATCATTCGGCCGCTCCAATGCATGTCAAGGCAGGTTTCGTCGGTTGTGAGAAGGTCCTTTTTATACGCCAGCAATGTGTCGATCTCATCCCATTGTATGGATGTCGGTTTGGAATCAATTGAAATAGTAAAACAGGTTTCGGTATAGCTAAAAATTCCTTCGTCAGCATATCGTTTTTCGAATTTCTGCTTTTCGTTCTTTTTTCTTTTCAGCAGAAATTTTGGAAATCTTCTGATCATACGCTCTGACCAGCCACGGCGCTAATGCGAATAAGAGCAGTAACCACGCCCACCCGGTTTCCCTGGAAATGAAAAGAAAAACAGCCGCGATAATTGATAGAATACAAAAGGTCAAAAGCAACGCAAAACGGATCCGATAGTTCGACATATTACTTCCGTATCAATTCTATGTCCTTCTCACCCTCAAATCTGCACATCCTCACATCTGCACACCTGCACATCAAAGCGCGCCAGCCTTTTCGCGCGCCAGCCCTTCGCGCGCTAGTCTTTCACCCGGTTCAGCCCCATGCTCTTCACCATCCAGTCCGCAAGCGGCTTCTCCGCCGGTCGTTTTTTCAGGTTAAGGTACCATCCCAGCTTTTTCAGCACGGGGACTTTGTGCGTTTCCACGAACTCGATGAGCGTGCCGTCGGGATCTTCGATGTAGCTGAAATGTCCCGCCGCCTCGCCCATGTCGAAGCTGTTCGCGCTGTCCACGGTGAACGGGTGGCCGTTCTTTTCGCACAGCTGCTGCATCTCCTTCATGCCGATGATGTCGAAGCAGAGGTGGATGTAGCCGCGGTCGCCCCAGAAACGGTTCTCGAAAATTTTCTTCGGCGCGCGGTCGTTCACCTTCACCAGCTCGATGTGGCTGGAGCCGAGCAGGCGGCTGAACGCTCCCGCGCGGGGCTTGCTGTGCGCGAGCAGCACGCGGCGCACGTTTGAATTTCCACCCGGAAGCGCGGCGAGATCGTCGAACGTTCCTTCTTTATCGTAGATCACCTGGTCGTAGCCGAGAATTTCCGCGTAAAATTTTTTCGAGCGTTCGATGTCCGTCACGCCGAGCATTGCGCCCGCGGGTCCGCCGGTGAGCTGTTTTCCTTTTCCGAACCAGTCTTTCCCGGGAACGACCTGGAAAATATTTTCCCACGGATCTTTCACGAAAAAATGCGGCTGCCCGTCGGGCGATTTCAAAAGTCCGCTGATCGTAACGCCTTTCGATTCCAGGAATTCAAACGAGCCCTTCACGTCAGCCGATTTCATGCGCGTGACGAAAATTCCCGTATCGCCGAGCTGCGGCGTGAATGCCGGGAGTTCCGGCGTGCGGCTGGTGTATTGCCAGATCTCGAAACCGCCGCCGCCTTTCATGTTCACCGCGAGGATCGCGTGGCGCTTGTGCGGCTTCCCGCCGGTGTATGGCAGCATGAGGTTGGCTTCAGCAGCTTCTTCGAAAACGGGAACGTCCATCCCGAAATGCTGACGATACCATTTGAACGCCGCATGAACGTCGGGGATCCCGATGCCGATCTGCTGGATGCCGGAAATGACCATAAGAGAAAAAATTAATATCGCGACGAAATTACGGAAAACGGTTGTGGGGTGTGCGGGGGTGTGGGTTGTGGGGTATGGGTGTTGCGGGGGTGCGACAGCCCGACAACCCCCACCCAAACG
>CBIHOC010000039.1:0-44934 GCA_966211705.1 uncultured Chryseobacterium sp. | reverse complement strand
TGCGGTTTTATTTTTTTCTCGCTTGGTCGCCCCTGGGCCGAGCCAACCCTACACTACCACCCCCCCCCCCCCCCAACACCCCACAACCTTGGACAACCGCATTCCCCAATACACAGCCATCTCCCCGCGGATATACTAACATTTGTTAACGCATGACATTCATCCTCGCACGTTGAATTTCATCCCAAAGCGTTTCCACAATAAGTATCTTTACGAGTACGTTACATTATTCCCGCTAAACGCTCATTCCTTATGGATAAAATAAAAATACTCTGGGCCGACGACGAAATCGATCTGCTCAAGCCGCATGTATTATTCCTGAAAGAGAAAGGATACGAAGTTTCCACGGCCACCAGCGGCAACGACGCCATCGACCTGATCGGTAAAGAAGATTTCGATATTGTTTTCCTCGACGAGAACATGCCGGGCCTTTCCGGGCTTGAAACGCTGACGCGCATCAAGAACCAGAAGAACGACGTGCCGGTGGTGATGATCACCAAGAGCGAAGAAGAGAACCTGATGGAAGACGCCATCGGCTCGAAGATCGCCGATTACCTGATCAAGCCGGTGAACCCGAACCAGATCCTTCTTTCACTCAAAAAAATACTCGAGAACAAACGGCTCGTCAGCGAAAAAACGACTTCCGGCTACCAGCAGGAATTCCGCAACATCGGCATGACGCTCAGCGACCGGCTCAGCTGGCCCGAATGGATCGAAGTGTACCGCAAGCTGGTGTTCTGGGAGCTCGAGCTCAACAAGACGCAGGACCAGAGCATGCACGAGATCCTCGCCATGCAGAAGCAGGAAGCCAACGTGGCGTTCGGAAAATTCATCGAGAAAAATTACATCGACTGGCTCAACGGCAAGGATAAAAATCCGCCGACGCTTTCGCACACGCTGCTGAAGAACAAACTTTCGCCGCAACTGGAAAAAGAAGGCACGACGTTCCTGCTGCTGATCGACAACCTCCGCTTCGACCAGTGGAAAGTGCTGCAGCCCGTGCTCAGTCAATATTTCAAGGTGGAAGAGGAAGAGCTGTTCTTCAGCATTCTTCCCACCGCCACGCAGTACGCACGGAACGCGCTGTTCGCCGGGCTGCTTCCTTCCGAGATCGAAAAACGTTTCCCGCAGCTGTGGAAGAACGATGACGACGAAGGCGGAAAGAACCTGCACGAGGAGGAATTCCTTGCCGCCAACCTCAAGCGCATGGGCAAGGACGTGAAGTTCTCTTACAACAAGGTGACGAACTATTCCGCCGGCAAGAAGCTCGCCGAGGGAATTTCCAACCTGATGCAGAACAAGCTCAACGTGATCGTGTACAACTTCGTGGACATGCTTTCGCACGCACGCACGGAAATGGAAGTGATCCGCGAGCTGGCCGACGACGAAGCGGCGTATCGTTCGCTCACGCTGAGCTGGTTCGAACATTCCCCGCTGCAGGACATCATCCGCCAGATCGCGGAGAAGAAATGCCGCATGATCATCACCACCGACCACGGAACGATCAAAGTGACCGAGCCGACGAAAGTGGTGGGCGACCGCAACGTGAACACGAACCTGCGCTACAAGCAGGGAAAGAGCCTCGACTATGTGAAGAAAGACGTGTTCGAAGTGCGCAACCCGGCCGATATTTTCATGCCGAAGCTGAACGTGAGCACCGCGTACATTTTCGCCAAGCAGGATTATTTCTTCGCTTACCCGAACAATTATAACCACTACGTGACGTATTACAGGAATACGTTCCAGCACGGCGGGATCTCGCTCGAAGAAATGATCATTCCGTACATCGTGCTGAGCCCGAAGTAAATGATGTGCCGATGTGTCGAAATGCCGATGTGCCGATGAAATATTCGATCTGCATTTTTGTGCCGTTTTTGTTTTTCGGCTGCGGTCCTTCCTACCATCTCGCCTACGCCGTCGTGAATGAAACGGATGACACGCTTTACGTCGTCGATAAAAAGAAAGTCATTTCCGTCCTTCCCGACAGTTCCGCGGAGATCTATTCCGAAAGTGGGATCGGGAAAGCGAAGGACAGCTACCGGGAAACAAAGGACGCCGTGACGGCCGGGCTGGCATATTACAATGATTCTACGTTGTGCGACAGCTCACGCGTTAAACCCGTTGCGCAGTGGAAATATTACGCGCTGCCGATGGGCTATTACAACGCGAGGCTCTATATTCGCAGCGAAGACGTCAAATGAGCCTGTCCATCGACATTACCGACGAAAGTGCATTACCCGCCGCGGCGGAAAAGCTGCTTCGTGATTTTCCTTCTTCCCGCGTCTTCGCCTTCCACGGCAACCTCGGCGCCGGTAAAACCACGTTCATCAAAGCGCTCTGCGCGCAGCTCGGCGTGAAGGACGTGATGTCAAGCCCGTCGTTCTCGATCATTAACGAATACGAAACGGAAGACGGTAACCTCGTTTATCATTTCGATCTCTATCGCCTGAAATCGGCAGAAGAAGCGTTCGACACGGGCATGGAAGATTATCTCTACTGCGATAATTACTGCTTCATCGAATGGCCGGAGCGCGCCGCGGAAATTCTGCCGCCGGAAACGGTGCATGTTTTCCTGGAAGAAAGGGCTGATGGAAGGGTATTAAGATATTAGGTCTTAGGGCGCTTCGCTCTTAGGGCTTAGGGGATTGTTGAATTGAATCATTATCACATTTTCCTCATACCTAAGTCCTAAGCCCTAACACCTATTTCGTCCTGAACGCAACGCCAATCAGCACGTACGGCCCGCCCAGGTCTACCTTCACTTCCCTTCCGTCCTGGAACGTCGCAGGCTGATAAGGCGAGCCATTGTTCGAATAGCTGAGCGCGGTTTTTAAACTCCGGAAACCGAAATCCGCGGTGGCGCCGATCAGCTTTTGTTTTCCGAAGAAAATTTCCAGGCCGAGCTGCATGCTCATGCCGAAACCGGTGCTGCCGCTGCTGTAATCGCGAGTGTCGGTATCCTGTGCGCCGTAGGAATAACCGGAAAGTTTTGCGTAGATCAGCGTCGGCGCGATCACAACGGCGGAATGATCGGTGAACGGGAAACGCACCGGGAGGGAAAGTCCGGCCATCAACGGTTTCAGGCGGATGTAATTCACCGGCGAGGTGGAAGCATACGTGACCACGCGCCCCTGGATCGGCCAGGCAAGCGGGTTGCTGTGCGGGAAATACATGGTGAGCGTGGTCCCGAGGCAAACCGGTCGCGCGCGTTTTTTGCCCAGCGGGAAGAATGCGCCGACCCATGCGTAATAAAAGGAAGACGTTCCGTCAGCCACACCGGCGTCCGGCGTCTGGTTGAGCTCCATGAACCAGGAATTGAGATCGCCGATCGCGTACCCGTTCCGCAATGCAATTCCGCCGCCCATCGTAAAACGCGATTTTTTGTAGGAGCAGGGCAGCTTCAATTTTGCGGCTACGGAATCCGCCTTTTGCTTCTGAACGATCTCCTGCTGCGTAAGCGACAACCCGGAAATGTCGGCGGAATAAACGTGGTCGATGTGTTTATTAAAGCGGATCAAAAAATAGATCGTCGTAACGCCTTGCTGCTTGTAACTGACCACGGCGCGTGTGAAATCGTCCTTCGTGCGGATGCGTTTCCCTTTTGTGCGAATTTCATCTTTTGACGATGTCGTGCCGGCATATTGAATGATGTCGTTCAGCGGAGGTTTCAGCCCCGGCGCTTTAATGATGCCCGAACGCTCGAGCGCGACAATTTTACAGCCTGTGTCCGGGACCGTAACATCCTGCAATTTCACGCCGAACATTTTTTCCAGGTACGCCAGCGTGTCGTACGGCGGAGAAACGACAACGGGCCCGGCAACGGTATACGTTTCCCGTTCGCCGTTCTGGTAAACAATGTAAGCGACATCCGTTTTTTTTACCGTGTACGCCGGGCCGTCCGGGTTGCTGAACTTTTTGTATTTGATCTCCGTCTCACCGATCTCGATCACTTTCGATTCGATGACCGTGCTGTCGTTTTTATGGATCAGGTCCTGCGCCGAAAGACGCAGGACGGGAAGTGCACAGCAAAGCAGGAGACAGAAGATAACGTTGGTTTTCATGGCCGGAGTTTCGGAAAATTGTCGCTTAAAATTCCGAACAGCGGCACGCACCGGCAATCCCGGGTTTACGGGATTTTGGTCTACCAACTAATTGGTAGGCGCGAAAAAAGATCAGGAAGGAAGCAGCCCGTTCGCGTTGGCATAATGGATGAGCCCGGCGAGATTTTTTGCTTTCGTTTTTTGCATGATGTTCTTGCGGTGCGTTTCGACAGTGCGAAAGCTGATGAACAGCTGCTGCGCGATCTCGTCGTTCGTATGTTCGCGGGCGAGCAGGCGGATGATCTCGATCTCCCGCGGCGTGAGGGTGACAGCGGGAGCGGTTTTCTTTTGCTCGTTGCGGATGAAATCGGACGTAATGTGCGCCTGCACTTCGCTGCTGAAATACGATTCCCCGCTCATCACTTTCCGCACGGCATTGACCAGTTCGGCCCCGGTGGAATTTTTCAGCACATACCCGTTGACGCCGAGGCGGATCATGGCGCGGATGAATTCGATGTCGTTGTACGTGGTGAGCGTGATGATCCGCACGCCGGGATTGTTTTCACGGATGCGCCTGGCGGTTTCAATGCCGTCCATGCCCGGCATGTTGACGTCGAGGATGCAGATGTCGATCTTCTTTTCCCCGAGCCGGGCAAGCGCTTCGCTGCCGTTCAGCGCAGCGGCCGAAATTTCAAAATCTTTTTCAGCGCGGAGCAGCGAAACAAGCCCGTCGAGAAAAACGGGATGGTCGTCGGCGACAAGGATGCGGGTTTTCGTCATCGGGTAAATTTATCGAATCGGGATGTCAATCGAAACCGTCGTGCCGGAACCTGCGCCGGAATCGACTTCCATCCGGCCGCCGAGGAATTCCACGCGCGATTCGATGTTCGCCAGGCCGATCCCGTTTCCGCGTTCCCGCAGGTTGAACCCTTTGCCGTTGTCTTCCACGGTCAAATTGATGTAACCCGGGTGGCGCACCAGCTGTACGACGGCTTCCGTGGCGCCGGAATGTTTCACGATGTTGTTGACCAGCTCCATGGTGATGTGGTAGATCGCCAGCTCCACCGATTCTTCCGGCCGTTCCCCGAAATCGTGCGCGTGAAAAACGAAACGTATTCCCGTCGCCTGCCCGAGACCGGTGATGATGTTTTCCAGCGCGGCCGGCAATCCCAGCTTCGCCAGCGAGGCCGGCATGATCGCGTGCGAGATTGTCCGCAGCTCTTCCGACGCATGGCTGATCAGCGAAAAGGCAGAGTCGTAGCGTTGCTGCTGCTCGCGGCTTAACGACAGCTTTTCTTCGTTCATCAGTTTCAGCTGCAACTTTGCCGCCGAGAGCACGGAGCCCAGCCCGTCGTGAAGATTTTCCGCGATCCGCTTGCGCTCTTTTTCCTGTGCGGAAATGACCTCCTGGAACAGTTCGTTTTGCTGGCGGTTGATCGTAAGCTGGTAGGCGTTCTTTTGCCGGAGGCGATACCGGTTGTAAAAAAGAAAACCGGTCAGCAGCAGCAGCGCGATGATGCCGAGGAAGAGGTTGCGTACCCGGCTCTCCTGCCGTACCTCCGCATCGCGCAAAGCAGTGCGCTGTTCGAGGAAGCCGATCTCCCGGTCCTTCTTTTCAACCGCATACAGCGCCTGCATTTCTGCGATGGTCCTCAGGTTTTTCTCGTTCAGCAGCGAATCTTTCAGCACCGTGTACTTCGACTGGAAAGTGTACGCCTTGTCGAAATTTCCCAGTCCTGCATAGGCGTCGGAGAGGTAACGGTATGCGTCGCGGATGTTTTCGTGGTGGAGAATTTCCTGCGCGATCGCCAGGCCTGTGTCGAGCATTGCGATCGCTGCGGGATAATTTTTTTCAGGCACGAGCAATTCACCGGCGGCAATGTAATAACGTGCCACGTCATATTTGTTCGCAGGCACTTTCCGGGAATAATCGATCGCCTCCATCACGTAACGGTACGCGCTGTCCGTCTGCCCGTCTGCCTTGTACGCTTTTGATGCCAGGTAATAAATGTAAGCCCTGCGGTGACGTTCGTTATTGCCGGAATAAAGATCGAATGCTTTGAAGAGAAAATTCAGCGCCGAATCGCATTGCAGTTTCCCGGTGTACACTTCCGCCATTTCCATATACGCGCTTGCCACGAGAAGACTGTCGCCCGATCGTTCCGCCAATTTCAAATAATCGCGGTACGATTTTTCTGAAGCCGCATTATTGCCCATGTTCCGGTGAATGAACCCGAGCAGGTTGTGGTAATTCGCTTCCCGGCTGATGTCGTTTTTCTTTTCCGCCAGCTTCAGCCCGTGCAGGCAAACCGCTAATGCGCTGACGTATTCGCCACGATAAAAATGCATGTTCAGCAGGCAGGTGCTGGCTTCGTGGATCTCCGCGTAAAAGTTGTTTTTCTCTGCAAAGTCGCGCGCCTGTGAATAAAAGTGCAACGCATTCGGATAATCCTTCGCGCATTCCGCAAAGTCGCCGCGATTAAAAATGGAACGGAAAATTCCTCTTTTATAATCGAGCTTCCCGGATAGCGCCTCTGCCTGCCGGTTCGTGGCCCGGGCGATCGTGGTGTCGAACTGGAACTGGTGATACGCCAGCCGGTGCAGCAGTACAACTTTCATCGTGTCTTCTTGCTGGAGTGAAACACGACGCTGGAGTGAATCGGCGGCGTAACGGTGGGCCAGGTCATCCTGCGCATTTGTAACGGCGGATACCAGGAAAAGAAAAATGATCAGGAAGGCCGTTCTCACCAGGAAAATTTTGTTCAGGCTAATTTAAGAGATTCGGGAAGCAGCCGCCGGCCAAAGCGCCACCGTTTCCGCAAATCCGAGATGGATAGTCCCGGTATAAACAAATCTCTCCCTTATATCTGTCTGATTATCAATATCTCAAGTCCCATGTCTCAAGTCTCACGTCTATTTCCCGTATCTTTACAAAACTCCCACATCGTTCGTATGAAAACTTCCCGTGACGTGCTCGCATCCCTCACCAAAGGCGCGCTGATGCCCCAGGAGGAAATGCTTGAAGTAGCACGCAAAAAAGGCTCGCTCAGCATCGGCATTCCCAAAGAGATCACCTTCCAGGAAAATCGCGTGTCGCTTGTTCCCGACGATGTCGGCCTGCTGATCAACCATGGCCACCAGGTGACGGTGGAAACGGGCGCGGGAAAAAATGCGAACTTCCAGGACAACGATTATTCCGAAGCCGGCGCAAAGATCGCGTACACGCCCGACGAGGTGTATAAGAACTGCGAGATCATCCTGAAGGTCGCTCCGCCGAGTCTTGAAGAGATCGAGCTGATGCAGCACAAGCAGACGCTGCTTTCCACGCTGCAGCTGCCCGCACAACCCGAAAATTTCATCCGCCGCCTGATCGACAAAAAAGCAACGGCGTTCGCATTCGAATGGATCCGCGACGAAGACGGCGTGTTTCCCGTGATCCGCTCCATGGGTGAGATCGCGGGCGGAACGTCAATCCTCATCGCTGCCGAATATCTTTCCAACGTCAACAACGGCCAGGGCGCGATCCTCGGCGGCATCTCCGGCGTATCACCGACGGAAGTGGTCATCATCGGCGCAGGCACGGTGGGCGAATATGCTGCGCGCGCGGCGCTCGGCCTGGGCGCTACGGTGAAGGTGTTCGATAATTCCGTGTACCGTCTCCGCCGCCTGCAGAGCTCGCTCGGCACGCGCATTTTCACGTCCATCATCCAGCCGAAAGTGCTGGCCAAACATCTCAAAACGGCCGACGTGGCCATCGGCGCGCTGCGCACGAGCGGGGGTAGAACGCCCTGCGTGGTGAGCGAAGACATGGTGAGCGAGATGAAGGTCGGCGCGGTGATCGTAGACGTGAGCATCGACCAGGGCGGCGTGTTCGAAACGTCGAAAGTGACGAACCATACGCATCCCGTTTTCCGCAAGCACGGCGTCATTCATTATTGCGTGCCCAACATCGCTTCCCGTGTGTCGCGCACTGCGTCCTACGCGCTGAGCACGATCTTCGCGCCCATCCTGCTCAACATCGGCGATGAAGGCGGGCTCACGAACATGCTGCGCAACAACGTCGGCGTACGCAGCGGCGTTTACCTCTACAACGGAATTCTCACCAACAAATATCTCGGCGATCTCTTCAAGCTTCCGTCGAAAGACATCGATCTCCTCGTGGCGGCGTTGTAGAGACTTGAGATGTGAGACATGAGACGTGAGAAAAATGATCTTCAAAAACTTTTTATGATTTCGAATACCCAGCGAACTGTGCAGGTCTCAAGTCTCATGTCTCAAGTCTCACGTCCATGAAGTGGGGAAGAAGGATTCGTCTTTACCTGATCGGTTTCGGCATCGGGCTGTTCATCGTGTGGCTGCTGTTCCTGCGCAACGGCGGGCGTGATTATGGCGGATGGCTTCCATCGAGCCGTGTGACGAAATTGATATTCCTCGCCAAAGAGATCAAAGCCGATTCAACGCTCGTGTGCCGGCTGAAGTGCGAAGGGATTTCCCTCGAGGACATTCGCAAAGCGGCGCCGGAAGGCGAGGTGGATTTCGACAAAAGCCAGACGCGTAAAGAGCCGCACCACGAATACGACGTGAAGATGACGGTGAAAGGAAAACCGCTCGACGTTTATTTCGAAACGAACATGGTCGATTCGGTGGTGAAAGTATTGCTCGTGGATCCGTTGCCGGACGGGTCGAAGTGCGGGTGCAGGTGATCGCCGACTAAAAGCTCAGCGAAGGTTTCGTACGCTTACGTATTTCCGATAGCTTCTCCACTTTCTTCTTCAGCGCGGCGGCTTTCGTTCCCAACCCGGTGAACCCATTCTTTTCCGCTCGGTCCACGATCGCTTCCAGCAGCGTGACGTAGCGTTGCAGGTCTTCCCGGTAAGCAGGCTTTTTTGAATTTTCCCCGATGCGTTCGAGTGAAGCGGTCATCAGTTTTTCTGCCTGCGCTTTATCGCCCACAGCGAGATAATCATCACCGAGGAGAATAAGCACGCCGGGATCGCCGGTGATTTCGGGAAACAATTTTTCGCGGCAGAGATCGAGCGTCCGTTTTGCGGCTGCCGTGTCGTGCTGTTGAAGCTGCATCGTTGCGAGTGCATGGAACATCATGTGGTACTTCTGCGCGATGCGGTCGTCGCTCTTCGCATTTTTCACGCCGAAGACGTATCCCGTTTCAAGGTTTTTCCGCAGCGCTTCGACATCGTAATGATCGCCGTACATGTCGGAAGCCGCACCGGCGGCAGGCTTTACGCGGAAAAGCAATCCTTCGCCGATCAGGCTGTTCTGCATGGCGTCGACAAGTCCTTCGTTCCCGCCTGCGTAGCAGAAATAGACCGGGCGCTTTCCGTAGTTCGAAAAAATAATGTCCATCAGGAAAAAATCGTTCTTCATGATGTAGGAATTGTCGTAAGCAGCGAAGATGGAAGGCGTGGAGTAGTTCGGCGCCTGCAGCCAGATGTGTTTCGTCGGGCAGCGCAGCATGTCTTCTCCGCGTGAGGATTTCGTAATGAGTTCCGGCGAGCGCTTTTCTATAGCATCCGCGAGATCGCTGAACGTAACGCCATTGCCGGTTTCCCGCGTATTCTCGAGTCCCATAAAATCCGTGAGCGAATCACGGTACGCTTTTTCATCCATCGTCAGCGCAAAGCCGTGTTTCTTTTGCCAGTAATACACCCAGTCGGGAAGGTTGGCCAGGCTCATGTTGATCACCCCCACGTCTTTCCGCACGCCGAGTTTTTCCTGCGCATACCAGAGCGGGTACGTATCGTTGTCGCCGTAAGTAAAGATGATCGCGTTCTGCTCCGCGCCGTTGAGGGTGTTCTTCGCGAAATTCAGGATCACGTCGTTGTACACCACGTTGTCGAGATACTTCGCCGCTTCCGGGCGGCCGCGCGCCGCCATGTCGGCCCAGATATAGAGATACGTATTCGCCAGCTTGACGTCGACTTTCCCGACGATGGTTTCGTAATCCGGGTTAAGTTCGAGGAGCTTCTTATACGTTTCAATTTCCTTGTCGCCCCATTCGCAGAATTCTTCGGCCTGGTCGTCGGTGATGTTGAACGGCAATGCTGCCTTTCCATACGGCCGGATCACGTTCATCGATTTGTCGGCGTAAGCACGTGCGAGCGATTCGGTCAGCGTATCGTTGAGGTTCGCGCCTTCGAGATCGCTGATCACATCGCCGGACCAGCCTTCATAACCGAAATAAATGGAACGGTCGTACGCATCCGCACCGTAGCTCCTGCTGATCTTTGCATCGCGGGGATAATCGGAGTCCGGGTGTTTTCCGTCGATCTTGTCCACGCGAACATATTTCCCGGTTTCCGCCGACCAGAACAAATATTCAGCCACGACCTTCATCGTCCGGTTGTTCTTGCGCACGATGTACCAGCCGCCCGGTTTTTTCGCGAGGTCGAGATACGTTTCTTTGTCGTAAGGCGTGTGCACGTTATCCTCGAATTCCCCTGCAACTTCCTGCCATTTCGGGTAAGCCCGGTAGCGGGAAGGGTCGACGGAATTGCAGGACGCAAGGATTGCGGCGAGGATGAAAAGCCTGAGAAGCTGGCGCATGTGAGAAAGGTTTTTAGGAGGGATGAAAGTAAATCAAATTGGCTTAAAAACCCCAAGCTGTTTTTCTGCTTTCTTCGTTAAATAATATCCGCCGGATCTCGGTGCACCTTTGAATTTAATCAAGTCAGCACCTTTCAATAATTGTTGAGGTATTTTAATACTCTCTTCAATATCGACAGTTCTAACGCCATTGCTTTTAGAAATTACCAGGAGAATTTTTTTGATTTTGCCTCTTACATTGGGTATGACTTTTCTACAGGATATTCCGGGATAATTTCATTCTATACTGACGCCTATGACAAGTATATCATCGATCTGCTCGACCTCCTTCCGATAATTACCGATAAACATTTTCAAAGTCTCACCTTGTTCTTGCATCGGTTTATCCTGCATACTCACAAGGAGCTCCCTGAAGCGTTTTCGCGTTAGCTTTTTCGTTCCTTTTTCGCCTCCAAACTGGTCGGCAAAGCCATCTGTAAAAAGGTAGATCGTGTCATTGGGTTCTAACAGGAATTGATGGTTGGTGAACGGTCGGCTATTTTCATTCTTCCCGATCGGTTGTTTGTCGGCTTTGGTTTCAATCAACTCTTCATTTCTGATCAACCATAACGGGTTATTGGCACCCGCCCATTGCAGCACCCTCCTTTTTCTATCCAAGGCACATAATGAAATATCCATCCCGTCTTTAATATTTTCTTCGCTTTTCGAAAAATGTTCCACAACGATCTCTGCCGTTTTGTCAAGGATCATCGCGGGAAGGATCAATCCAAATTCCCGGACAGCCCTATTGAGCGCGTTGTGACAAATTACTGATACCATCGCACCCGGAACACCGTGGCCAGTACAGTCGCAAGCCGCAAATAGTACCAAGTCGTTCACCGTTTCCATCCAGTAAAAATCACCGGCCACGATATCTTTTGGTAAATACAGCACAAACGCTTGTTCTAGATAACGATTCACCATTTTCCGGGGCGGAAGAATAGCGGTCTGAATTCTTAATGCATATTCAATAGAGTCGGTGATCTCTTTATTTTTCCGCTCCACCAGTTGTTTCTGCTCGTTAATCACACGATTGTCCCTGCGTTTCTGGATATAGCTCCTGACTGAAAAGATCATCAAGGCAAGGATTACAAGTATTACACCCGCAGCTATCCATAGGATATTTGTTTTATTCCTGATCTCCACCAATTGTGCACTTAATATCCCTTCCTGCCGGACGATCTCTTTTTTACGTTCCTGCATCAGGCTGTCCTGTCGGTTGAGAATGAGCTGCTGCTCTTTTATTTTATCCTCTTGCGTTTTTATTTTTAATTCCCTAGCAATGATCTTTGCGGCTTCTTCGTTGACTTTCTGTTTCTCGGATTCGAGCCCGACATTCGCGTCATCTAGGTCAAACCGCAGATTGATGCCCGGAATTCTTCTCTTCTTTCCATCCGGCCCGATGGCTGTTACCTGCTCAATAAATACGATGTTGGAATTAGTACGATGAAGAATAAAATCCTTCATAAAATCCGTCAGGCATGGACCTGTAGAAAGCTTTTCATAAAACACCCCGCCTTTATTAAAACTAAAAATAAATGAAACAATTTCATATCCTGGATCAACCTCGTAACCCGGTGTTTTCACAGTAAGACAGCCTGCGCTGACGGCATCTTCCCTTTTCGTCCGGCAATCGCCGCTTGAGTTACCAAGGAAAGCCACCGGAGCAGGAATTTTAACCCAGGAAGCCACCTCCTCGCCTACGTAAACATCACGATTGAATACCCGGAAAGTATCATGCCCTTCCTTGTTGGCTCGTACGATATAATTGCCATCCCGGCCCTCGATTGTGCTGCCTGTTGTCGTCACGCGTAAATTTTCAGACTGGACACCAACCGCAGAGAGCGTAATCGGATTGTCAATGCCGACATAAAGCGTATGATGATAGCGAGGATCAAAGCCTATTGTAATACCCCGGTTGTAATAGGTTGTATCTTTCCCATCTTTTACATACATCCAACGACCGTATTCTTCATTGTCGTGATAATTTCCTTCTACAAAAGTGAGTCCGCTTTCATTGTAATAATGAATGTATTTGCCTTCATAGATCAGTTTGGGCTTTACAGAAGAACAGGTGACGATGGTCAGCGGCCGGTTGCTGATGTACATGTCCTTTACTAGCAAATTATTCCCTTGACTGTATATCAATCGATAATAGGCGGCCTGTGAACGTTTGCAGACTTTAAACTCCTTGTCGAAGAACGTTGTATCGCTTTGGCAGGATGAATGACTGGCAAAGATCAGTAACAGGATTATTGATAAAAAAACTTTCATTTATCAATGATAGCTCTTATCCAAGATATGAATTAAATCCATGAAAAGTTTTTAATAAATCTATCTGATCTTACGCTTCCCTTGGCGGAAGAATTATGTTTGCAACAATTAGTAGAGCTTCTTGAAAGGTACAAAGACTGGATACTCAACCCAAAACCAGTTACGACAATACCAACCCTAGAGATGACTTGTGGATTTTGGGAATTTGTTTTTTCGCCCGTTTTTGGTACTTTCATAACCCCGGAACCCGTTCTCCTGCCCCATGGCTCCGGTCCTTGCCAACCAAAACGTTTTCAATTTCACTGTTTCATGAAAAATCTCCGACTTTTTCTCCTCGTTGCTGCGCTGTGCACAACCGGCTATTCTTTTGCCCAGCAGGCGTTCTACGGAAACCCGGCCGCTGCGATCTGCCCGGGAAGCAAAACCGTGCTGATCAATAAGCAGTCGCGCGTGCCTTCGTTCATCGTGTTCCGCCCCGACGCGAACATTCCCGTTTCGGCGATCTTCAATAAGCTGCGCATGCCGCTGAAGATGGAAATGGCCGACGGATGGAAAGTGGTCAGCGAGAAAAAGGATGAGGTCGGGTTCATCCACCACCGTTACCAGCAGACATTCAATAACGTCCCGGTAGAAGCGGGCGAATACATTGTGCACGAGCGCAACGGCCGCGTGGAAACGGTGAACGGGATGTGGATGGATGGCATTGCGGTGAATACGAATCCTTCGCTGACTGAAGCAAATGCGCTTCAGCAGGCCATGAGCTTCATCGGTGCCACTGAATACAAGTGGCAGTCGGCCGCGCATGAAGATTTTATCAAGCATTTCAAAAAAGATCCGCAGGCGACCTATTTCCCGAAGGGCGAGCTGGTGGTGGTTTGCGCGAACAACGACATTTTCAAAAAAGAATATCGCCTCGCCTGGAAGTTCGACATCTACGCCTCACAGCCGGTCGCGCACAAATTCGTTTACGTGGATGCGCAGACGGGTGAAATCGTGGCGGTGAAAGAACGCATCTGCGAGATCGATACGCCCGCCACCGGCACGACGTATTACAGCGGCACACAATCGTTCACCTGCGACAACTTTACCTCGGGGCAATATCGTCTCCGTGAAACCGCGCGCGGCCAGGGTGTCGAAACCTACGATTGCAACAATTCTACCAATACCGCTACAGCCGTCGACTTCGTCAACAGCAGCGCGACCTGGACGAACACGGCCAACGACGACCATGCCGCGAACGACGCGCACTGGGGCGCCGAGCAGACGTACGATTATTACCTCAACACGTATAACCGCAACGGCCTCGACGACAACGGCATGCTCATGGTGTCGTATGTGCATTACGACAACAACCTGAACAACGCTTACTGGGACGGCCAGTCCATGAGCTACGGCGACGGCAGCGGGCAGCCCGGCGGCTTCAACCCGCTCGTGGCGATCGACGTGTGCGGGCACGAGTTCACCCACGGCGTTACCCAGTTCACCGCAGATCTCGATTACTCCTATGAATCCGGCGCGCTCAACGAATCATTCTCCGACGTGTTCGGCACGGCCATCGAATTTTATGCGAAGCCCGCTACGGCCGACTGGCTGATCGGTTCCGAGATTACGGTGAACAGCAACAGCGCGCTGCGCAGCATGTCGAACCCGAACGCGTTCGGCGATCCCGACTGTTATACCGGCACCAACTGGTACACCGGCACTGCCGACAACGGCGGTGTGCACACGAACAGCGGGGTCCAGAATTATTGGTTCTACGTGCTCAGCATCGGCGCTTCCGGCACCAACGACCTCGGCGATAACTTCAACGTGACCGGTCTCGGTATTGCAAATGCAGCTGCGATCGCTTACCGCAATCTTTCATTTTATCTCGTAAGCACTTCGCAATATGCTGACGCGCGCACGTACGCCATCCAGTCTGCGCAGGACCTTTTCGGCGCCTGCTCCCCGGAAGTGATCGCTACAACGAACGCGTGGTACGCTTGCGGCGTCGGCCCTGTATTTTCGGCGACGGTTGCCGCTTCCTTCACAGCCGACATCACCACTTCGTGCAGCCTGCCGATGACGGTGAATTTCACGAACAACAGCACCAATGCAACGAACGCCACCTGGGATTTCGGCGACAGCAACACGAGCACTGCTTACAGCCCGACGCACATTTACACGCAGCCGGGAACGTACAACGTTTCACTTTCCGTGAACAGCACCTGCGGCGCCGACTCCACGATCCAATCTTCATACATCGTCATCAACACGCCGGCAACCCCGACCTCTTCCAACGTCAGCAGCTGCGCATCGACCAGCTTCGCGCTCAACGCGACCGGCAACGGAACGTTGCAATGGTACACGACACCGACGGGCGGCTCACCGGTGGGAACAGGCAGCACGTTCAACACGCCCGTGCTCAGCACCACTACGACGTATTATGTCGAGAACGAAGTAACGCAGGCCCCGGGCAACGTGGGTTCGCTGTCGCTCAGCTCGAACGGCGGCCAGCACAACAATACGTCCACGCAGTATCTCGAGTTCACCGTTTACCAGCCCTGCACGCTCAGCACTGCCCAGGTCAACGCCGGTGGTTCAGGCACGCGCAACTTCGAGCTGTGGGACAACTCCGGCAACCTGATCAATACGTACAGTGTGAACATCCCCGCTGCAGGTATTCAAACCATCACGCTCAATATCCCGCTTCAGCCCGGCAGTTACCGCATCGGCGGCACGCAGATGAACCTTTACCGCAACAACAGCAATACGAACTACCCGTACACGCTCGCCAACTTTGTGGACATTACGGGGTCTTCGGCCGGCGGGAACTATTACTATTACCTCTACGACTGGACGGTCACGCCCGCGCCCTGCACCAGTGGCCGCGTACCGGTAGTCTGCACGATCGGTAATCTCAGCATGTCGTTTTCCACGGCTGGCTACGATACCGTTTGCGCACAGGACGGCTCGTTCACGCTCACCGGGGGAACACCTGCCGGCGGAACCTATTCCGGTCCCGGCGTAACGGGCGGTGTGTTCGATCCTGCAGCTGCAGGAAGCGGCACGCACACGCTGACCTATACATACACCGATACTGCGAACTGCACGGGCAACGTTCCTGCAACGATCGTGGTGGAAGAATGTACAGGTGTCACCTCGCCCGATGCAATGACCGGCGTTTCCGTTTATCCGAACCCGGCGAACAGTTTTGTCACGGTGGAAATTCAGCTGGCGGCTTCGCAAGATGTGGAGCTGAACCTGGTGAACATGCTCGGGCAGTCGGTGTATAGCTCGAAAGGAAATCAATCCGCCGGAACGACGCGCGTGAACATCAATACGGCAACGTTGCCGCGCGGGGTTTACCTGTTGCAGGTTGTTACGCCTGCGGGCGTGCAAGTCCGGAAGGTGGAATTGCAATAAAGAAATTTTAAAATTGTAGCGTCACGAGGCCTCGTGACGCTACAATTGTTTTATAACGTACGTAACACAAACATGAAAAAACCAAACCTGCTTTCTGTCGCTGCATTTATGCTGGCATTCACATTTGCGTCCTGCGGGAATGAGGCTTCTTCCGCGAAGGATACCGTTCACGTGGAATCAAATGTCCCGCCGGTTTCCGACGTTCCGCCAGGTGCGCTGAATTTCGTCGACAAGAACGGCAAGTACCAGGGACATTGGATTCTCACGGGAAACATGGTGAAGGATTCGCTTTACATGCCGGACGCGAAAGTGGAGGAGGGCTGGTATAAAAACGGGGAGAAGGACAGCGTGTGGACGACGTTCAATCCCGACGGTTCAGTGAAGGCGACGGTGACGTATGAAAATGGGGTTGAGGTGAAATAAGGTTTTACCAGGCAGGTACGAAAACCGATTATTTGAAAAAAACGTGAGACTAATTCCATAGCCTCACGTTTTTGATTTTTCCTTTTTTATTCCCGACGACCTCTGCCGACTGTAATTTGTTGTCGGCGGGAGGCGCGATGCCTCGCGCCTCTACATGTCGCGGGCACGATGTTTCGCGCCATTACCGGCCGTGGCAATTTTTGTATTTTTTCCCTGAACCGCACGGGCACGGATCGTTACGGCCGATTTTCGGATCCTGGCGGACGACCTGTTGAATGGGTTGCGGCGCCTGCTGCGGCATCGCGGGTGTGCCGGCGCGCTCCTGCTGGTGTTGCGGGTGCTGCTGCGGACCTCCGCCCACTTCCTCGCGCGTGGTTTGCAGTTTGGGCTGGGGCGCTGCGGGACGTCGGCGGGCTTCCTGGATCTGCTGCGGGCCGTCGGCGCCGGGCAGGTTGGCTTTGAACAGGAATGAAACGAGCTCGCGGTTCGTGTCGTCGACCATGCGTTTGAACAGGTCGAACGATTCGAACTTGTAAATGAGGAGCGGATCTTTCTGTTCGTACACGGCGTTCTGCACGCTCGTTTTCAGGTCGTCCATCTCGCGCAGGTGCTCTTTCCACGCGTCGTCGATCATGGCGAGGATGGCGCCTTTCTCGAACGTGAGGACGAGCTCGCGGCCCTGCGTTTCGTAGCAGCGCTTCAGGTTGGCCACGCACTGCAGCGTTTTGATGCCGTCAGAGATGGGCGTCACGATGTTCTCGTAGTTCGCGCCCTGCGTTTCGTAAACTTCCTTGATCGTCGGGAACGCTTTGGTGGCGAGGCCGGCGGACTTTTCCTTGTACCGTTCCTTCGCTGCTTCCACCACCTGGTTGGCGATCTCCGCGGGTTTGCTCTTGAGGAATTCCTCTTCACTCAGCGGCGTTTCCATGCCGAACACGCGGATCATGTCCATTTCGAACTGCGCGTAGTTCTGCTGCTCGTGGCAATTCGTGGCGATGTTCTCGGCCACGTCGTTGATCATGTTCAGGATGTCGATCTGCAGGCGTTCGCCGAAAAGGGCGTGGCGGCGGCGCTTGTAGATGACCTCGCGCTGGGCGTTCATCACGTCGTCGTACTCGATGAGGCGCTTACGCGTGCCGAAGTGGTTTTCCTCGACTTTCTTCTGCGCGCGCTCGATCGAGTTGCTGATCATGCGGTGCTGGATCACTTCGCCCTCTTCGAGGCCCATGCGGTCCATGAGGCGCGCGATGCGGTCGGAACCGAACAGGCGCATCAGGTCGTCTTCGAGCGAAACGAAAAACTGGGAAGAACCCGGGTCGCCCTGGCGGCCGGCACGTCCGCGCAGCTGGCGGTCGACGCGGCGCGATTCGTGGCGCTCGGTGCCGATGATGGCGAGACCGCCCGCTTCTTTGACGCCGGGCCCGAGCTTGATGTCGGTACCGCGGCCGGCCATGTTCGTGGCGATCGTCACGGTTCCGGCCTGGCCGGCTTCCTGGACGATCTCGGCCTCGCGCTGGTGCTGCTTGGCGTTAAGTACGTTGTGCTTGATGTTGCGGAGCTTCAGCATGCGGCTGAGCAGCTCGGAAATTTCCACCGAGGTCGTACCCACAAGAACCGGCCGGCCGGCGTTCACGCATTTCACGATCTCCTCGATGACGGCATTGTATTTTTCGCGCTTCGTCTTGTAGACGAGATCTTCCATGTCTTTGCGGGAGATCGCGCGGTTCGTCGGGATGGTGACGACGTCGAGCTTGTAGATGGTCCAGAATTCCTGCGCTTCCGTTTCCGCGGTGCCGGTCATGCCCGAGAGCTTGTGGTACATGCGGAAATAGTTCTGCAGCGTAACGGTTGCATAGGTCTGCGTGGCCGCTTCGATCTTCACGTTCTCTTTCGCTTCGATGGCCTGGTGCAGCCCGTCGGAATAGCGGCGGCCTTCGAGCACGCGGCCCGTCTGCTCGTCCACGATCTTCACTTTCCCGTCGGCAACGATGTATTCGTCGTCGCGTTCGAAGATGCAATACGCTTTGAGCAGCTGCTGCATGGAATGCACGCGCTCGGACTTCACGTTGTACTCGCGGATGACTTCTTCTTTTTTCAGCAGGCGCTCTTTTTCGTCGGCGATCTCTTTTTCGAGATCGGAGAGCACGACGGAGAGGTCGGGGAGGATGAAGAAGTTATGGTCTTCGGCGCTCGTGGAAATGAGGTCGATGCCTTTTTCCGTGAGCTCGATGGTGTTATGTTTTTCGTCGATCACGAAATACAGCTCCGCGTCGACCTTGTGCATTTCGCGCTGGTTGTCCTGGAGGTAAACGCCTTCCGTTTTCTGGAGCAAAGCGCGCACGCCCTGTTCGCTGAGGAATTTGATGAGCGCCTTGTTCTTCGGCAGGCCGCGGTGGCAGCGGAGAATGAGCAGGCCGGCTTCTTTTTCCCTGTCTTTGTTGCTGGCCGCGTCTGCGAATATTTTTTTCGCGTCGGCGAGGATGGTGTTCACGTACTGGCGCTGTGCCGCAACGAGCTTTTCCACTTTGGGCTTGAGCTCGCCGAACATGTGGTTGTTGCCTTTGGGCGTCGGGCCGGCGATGATGAGCGGGGTACGCGCGTCGTCGATCAGCACGGAGTCGACCTCGTCGACGATGGCGTAATGGTGCTTGCGCTGCACGAGCTCTTCCGGTGCGCGCGACATGTTGTCGCGGAGGTAATCGAAGCCGTATTCGTTGTTGGTGCCGTAGGTGATGTCGGCCAGGTAGGCGGCGCGTCGCTCGGGCGAGTTGGGCTCGTGGAGGTCGATGCAGTCGACGGTGAGGCCGAGGAATTCGAAGATCGGCGCGTTCCACTCGGCGTCGCGGCGGGCGAGATAGTTGTTGACGGTAACGAGATGAACTCCGCGGGCGGGCAGCGCGTTAAGGTACACGGGCAGCGTGGCGACAAGGGTTTTACCTTCGCCGGTGGCCATCTCCGCGATCTTTCCCTGGTGCAGCACGATACCGCCGATGAGCTGCACGTCGTAATGCACCATGTTCCACGTCACTTCGTTGCCGGCCGCCATCCACGTATTTTTCCAGGTGGCTTTGTCGCCGTCGATCACCACGTTGGGCTTGCGGACGGAGAGGTTGCGGTCGTGTTCGGTGGCGGTGACGACGAGCTCTGTGTTCTCGGTGAAACGGCGGGCGGTTTCTTTGACCACGGCGAACGCTTCCGGGAGAATTTCGGCGAGCGCTTCTTCAATCTTCTTGACGAGCTTCTTCTCGATCTCGTCGGCGCGGTTGAAGAGTTTTTCCTGCTCGTCGATATCGATGCCTTCCACTTCGGCCTGCGCTTTCAGCTCGCGGATCTCGGTTTCTTCGTCTGCAACGTGTTCCGCGATACGCTTGCGGAATTCCAGCGTTTTGGCGCGGAGCTCGTCGTTGCTGAGGTTGGTATAGGTAGCGAAATGTTCGTTGACCTGGTCAACAAGCGGCATGATCTCCTTAACGTCGCGGTCCGATTTGGAGCCTCCGAGGAGATTGGCAATGCCTTTCGTGATGAATTCAAACATGGAGTGAAAATTGGGTCCGCCGGCCGGCCATTCGATAAGCGCATGAACGCCCCGGGAACGGAAGGCAAAAATACTCATTTTCCCCGGGAAATCGGCCTTGAAGGAGGAGCGTGTGGGTAGTGCGGAATTACAGGTTTTTAAATGCGAAAGCGGATTGATTTCATAGCCCTGACAGCAGTGGAAAGCCCGAAGCGCGTTGACAGTGCGTGGCCGGACTTGGAACGAATGGCAGGAGCGAACGGTACTTCGATGCGCAGGAGTTGCGCTCCCTCACATCGACAGCAGCTTTGTCAAGAACCGTTCCCGCTGCGGAATCCTGCCAGTATTGCCGGAAAGATCAATCGACGCAAAGTGAGGATGCTTAATTGTCAGTCTTTGATCTGTCTCGTTACGCCGAAAAGGCGCGACGAAATACTTTATAAATAAACAAGGACGCCGATTGGCGTCCCTGAGTCAGTTTGCCCGAAGGCGTTCCAGGAAGTATGGCGCAAGGTTTTAATATTCGTCTTCGTTGAAGAAGAAATCTTCCTTGGTCGGGTAGTCCGGCCAGATCTCTTCGATCGATTCATACGCTTCACCTTCATCCTCGATCTCCTGGAGGTTTTCGATCACCTCCATCGGGGCGCCGGAACGGATGGCATAGTCAATAAGCTCCTCCTTTGTTGCCGGCCAGGGTGCATCTTCAAGGTACGAAGCGAGTTCCAGGGTCCAATACATAGCACAATGATTTTAGTAGTGTTACTTAAAACGCGAAAGTCTTTCAAATGTTACGTGACAAGCTTTTCGCTCAGCACGGTTCAATTTTCGTGCAAAAATAGAAAAATCGGTTCCCGTTCAAAGGAATACGGGCTTTTTTTATAAATCATTATTATTTTGAAAACCAGTGAATTATGATACATTTCAACAAAAACACACTTTGGCATAGGGAAAACGGTGGCCAGTAGTCGGTTGTGAAGGGTTGCCGGGCGCGGTTTTCCCGCTTCGGGGCGCCAGACCTCAAAGGTCGCAGCGCGCAGGCCGGCGCAGACCTTTGAGGTCTCTCTCACCGCCAACCGCCAACCGCCACCGCCAACCGCCACCGAGTAATCACCGCCAACCGCCACTTTCTTCATCGAAGCAGAAACTTCACACCCCAAGAAAATTTCTCTTGCTACATCCTCGGTTTCCACGGAATTTCTTCCGCACCTAAATCGTGGCTCAGCTTGCGGGCGAGCATGAAGAGGTAATCCGACAAGCGGTTGAGGTATTGCACGATGATGTCGGCCACGGGATGCGATTCGGAGAGATGGATCGTGTGTCGCTCGGCGCGGCGGCAGATACAGCGGGTGATGTGGCAATGCGAAACGATGGGATGTCCGCCGGGCAGCACGAAACTTTTCATGGGCGGCACGATCTTGTCGATGGCGTCGATCTCTTTCTCCAGGCGCGTCACGTCGTCGGGATGCAATTCGGGCAATTTCATTTTCGATTTCTCCGGGTCGGAGGCGAGCAGGGAGCCGATGGTGAAAAGACGGTCCTGTATTTCCGTGAGCAGCTCTTTCGCAGGCGCGTCATTCACCGTGTCGCGCAGCAGGCCGACCCACGAGTTGAGCTCGTCGACGGTGCCGTAGGCTTCGATGCGGATGTGGTGCTTGGGGACGCGTGTGCCGCCGATGAGAGACGTCTGTCCCTTGTCGCCGGTCTTCGTGTAAATTTTCATCGTCATCGGAAAAAGTTTTTCGATTTGAAAAAAAAGAAATGTGTTAATGCGAAACGGCGATCTTTTGGGTAGCCAGCGTTCCGGCAGCATCGCGAAGCATGCAGAAATAAATACCCGCCTGCAATGAAGCAACGGGAATATTTTCCCCGGCGGAACAATTTTTCTGCAGCACGAGCTTTCCGTTCACATCGTACAGCTCAATAGTGACGGCCGCGTTCGGTTGCCCGGAAATCGTAATGAAATTTTTCGCGGGGTTCGGGTAAACGGACCATGCTGCTGCTCCCGGAACGTTTTGCGCCGACGTCATCACCACCGAATCCGCGAAGCCGGAAAGCAATTTCACATACGCCGCATTCGTATAAATGGCGATCTCGGAAATTTCCCAGGAGTTTTCCGGCCACGACGTGTTCCAGTCCTTATAACATTTCTGTACCGGCTGGTTCTGCGGCGGGCTGATCGGCGGACCGGAATACGCTGCGTCGGGCGAGTAGCTTGCGTTCACACCGCCCGGCAAATATCCCGGGGGCGGCCCGATGTAGCTTGCCGTCGAATCGTACATCGTGCCGTCGCCGAACCAGCCGTGGTAGATCTGCAGCACGGAACGATCGGCGCCGAATGCAGGACCGTTGGTGAGGAAACAATAATTGACCGCGTTCACGCCGTGGATGTAGTGCACGTATCCTTCGGCCGCGTTACGGTAATTCGTTTGGTTCGGCGTATCGAGTGCGTAGCGCACCATGTTGCCGAAGATGGAACCGGTCTCGCATTTGAACTGGTTGTTCCCCCACACGTAATCGTTGCTCTGCATGTGCGCCATGTACGGATCGTCCTGCCCGGTGTAGGCGGGAAGCAGCTCGTTGTTATTCGCCGAAACAGAAGTGATGCAGTTCGCGCGGATCGCGTTCACGGCCGCCGTTGTTGCGCCGGGCGTATTCGTATAATACAGCATCGCATCCTGGACAATGGACTCGAACGGGTACCAATACGTCCACTGCATGGGCTGGATGTTCGCGTAGTTGTTGTCGACGTAGGTGCGATAGGTTGCATTCCCGGTTGCGGCGAATAAATAAATGGCGGCGGCGAATTTCGTTGCATCCTGCTGGTAATTGCTCACTTCAGGATTCGCGCTGGAAAAACCGGTGTTGGCGTAATTCGAATAGCCGGGATTATTCTGCAGCCAGTTCCACGCAAGGATGGCGTGCGCAAGAAGTGTGTCGCCGTAGGCTTGCATTGTCGCGCTGGACTGCGCGCTGAAAATGATCGCAGCGTGCGCGAACTGGCTGCACACAGTGCGGGTGGCAGAAGATGCTGCCGCGCCGTAAAGCCGCTGCGCGTTGTCGGTGGACGGGGGAGAGCCGCCGGTGAAGCCGAGCGTGGAAACTTTCATCAGCGCGGAGCCGTCGGGGTTTTGCATCTTCAGCAGCCAGTCGAGCTCCCATTTTACTTCGTCGAGAATGTCGGGCACGCCGTTCCCGCTTTCGGGAATGTTGGTGTTGTCGCCGAACACGGCCGGGCGCTGCTCGTACGCGTCGAGGAGGTAATGCACGGGCGCGAGCGTGAAATTGGTGTACTTGTTGTAATCGCCCGCATCGTGCCAGCCGCCGGAAAGATCGCGCGCGAGGGAAATGTTGGATGGATCCGTAACATCGCGGCAATCGAGGTCCTGCAGCGAACCGAGGTGACAATCGGTGTCGTCGTAATTCGCGCCGGCGTGTGTTGTGCTCTTCGGCGTGCCGCAGCGTTGGTAATAAAACATGCGGACGGCATGCTTCAGCGCGTCATTATATACGTCGGGCGCGATGCGGAACTCATACGAGCGCGTGTTGTTCGCCGGATCGTTGATGTAATAATCGTCGGTGGCCGTCACTGCGCTGAAATCGAACCACCACGCTTTGTCGCCCGATTGCGTATGCGTTGCGCCGCCGTTCCACGCTACAGGCGTCCCGGAAAAAATGATGGAGTTGTCGGAAGCTTTCCGCACTTCGAGTGTAGCGCCGGGCGTGTACGGGTCAGGCGCGTTGTAGCCGGTCTGCGGATCGGTGATCACGGCGATCTTTTGGTCGTTGGGCTGGTAACCGATTTGGTCGATGCGGATATGGTCGTCGATGACGGATTGCGCGGGGAGCGAAGCAGCGAGCATCATTCCCGTTGCGCCGATCAGGAGACGGATGAAAGAGACCATGCTGTTGGTTTTTACGATTTTCGAATTAACGATAGCTGCATCAGCACATCAGCATATCGGCAGATCAGCACATTCACTAGCTGCCCACCGCAACATTCGCCTGTCGGATATTCGCGTTCTGCACGTCGCTTTCCACCAGCCCGTCTTTCAGCCGCACGATACGATGCGCAAACTGGGCAATGTCTTCTTCGTGTGTGACGACGATGATCGTATTGCCGTTCTTGTGAATTTCCTGGAAGAGACCCATGATCTCCTCCGACGTTTTCGAGTCGAGGTTTCCTGTCGGCTCGTCGGCGAGGATGATGGCGGGATCGTTCACGAGCGCGCGGGCGATGGCCACACGCTGGCGTTGTCCGCCGGAAAGTTCGTTGGGCCGGTGGTGCATGCGGTCGGCGAGGTTCACCTGCTTCAGCGCATGCTCGGCTTTCTGCTGGCGTTCGGTTTTCGAAAGCCCGGCGTAAACAAGCGGCAGCATCACGTTCTCGAGCGCGGTCTGTCGCGGGAGCAGGTTGAACGTCTGGAACACGAAACCGATCTCCTTGTTGCGCACTTCCGCCAGTTCGTTGTCGCTCATGTTCGCCACGGAAATTCCGTTGAGCACGTATTCGCCGCCCGAAGGCGTATCGAGGCAACCGAGCACATTCATCAGCGTCGATTTCCCGGAGCCCGACGGGCCCATGAGCGCCACGTATTCATTTTTGAAAATGTCGAGCGAAACGTCGCGAAGCGCATAGATCGTTTCACTGCCGACGTTGTAAACGCGGGAAATGTGTGACAGCGTGATGATGGCGTTGCTCATCGGTAAGCCTGGAACCTTGAAGGTTGGAATTGCATCTGTGGAAGCATGATCAGCGGTTTCAGCGGACGCTTGACGCGTTTCCGGATCTCTGTCATCAATCGTGCGGGGATGGGGCGGCAGGCACAATGCTTCTGGTGCGCGAGGTGCCAGCGGATACGTTCTTCGACAGAAGCATTGCGCGGCATCTTGTTATTCTCGTGCCATGTTTTGTTAATCGACATATGGTATAAAGGTAGGAATTTCAGAGGGAGGAACAGCACAATCTCACGTCTCACGTCTCACGTCTCATGTCTCACATCTCATGTCTCACGTCTCTTTACCACCTTACCACGAAATGCTGTTTCTCCTTTTGCTCCTTCCGGAAAAATACCAGCCCGAAATGAAACACGTCGATCGTGAGCGTCACTTCCGGGTGAACTTTTATTTTTTCCCACGCCAGCTCCATTTCCCGCGACCAGTGAATGTCGTCGAAGATGAAAACGGAACCGGGATGTTTGTACGGGAGACATTTTTCAAAATACGCCAGCGTCGGCCCTTCGCGGTGGTTGCCGTCGAAATAAACCTGGTCAACCTGTCCCAGTGTTTGCAAGGCGTCGCCCAATGTTTCGCTGAATTCGCCGGTACGCATGTCGACGTTCAGCAGGTGGCGCTGAAAAATTTCTTTCGCCTTCGCCGCGGTTTCCGGGCAGCCTTCGAGCGTGATGAATTGTTCGAACGGGGCCGCTTTCAGCTGGTAAAGCGAAGTGATGCCGAGCGAAGTTCCCAGCTCGAGTATTTTTTTCGGACGGAAGCGTCTTGTGATGCGGTGCAGCAGTTGTCCTGCGTTCGGCGATTTGGCGGCGCGTGAGGCGATGGCGGAAATTTTCTTCGGCCCGGAAGCACCGGTTCCGAAATCCTGCACATGGATTGTTGCAGAGTTTCCGAGGCATTCGCTTCTCCACTTCTCCGCCGGGTGATCGTCGAAATTTTCATCAACTGGCGGAAAAACTTTCGTGGCCAGCTCGAAAACGAATGGAGAATGAATGCCGTGTTTCGTGACGGCGTTCTTCCGGTAACGGAGATAAGCGCAAAATGGATAGAGCCGGGACATTATGTGCAGATGTGCAAATATGCAAATGTGCGGATGAAAAACGATCGTGCAGCTATCACACCGGGTTCATTTGCAATCTGCACACCTGCATATCTACACATTTGCACATCAGTTCACGCTGGTGACTTTCATCTCAACCCGGCGATTGAGCTGGCGGTTCTCCGGCGTGTCGTTTTTCACTTTCGGCCGGGTGTCGCCGTAACCTTTGTAGGTCATGCGCGTTGCTTCCACCCCGTTTGCGGCGAGATAATCGTACACGGCTTTTGCGCGATTGTTGGATAATGTCATGTTCGATTTTTTGTCGCCCACGTTATCCGTATGGCCGCTGAGCTCGATCTTCACTTTCGGGTTGGCTTTCATCCATGCAACCAGCTTGTTCAATTCGGCCTTCGATTCCGGGCGCAGATCGTATTTCCCGGTTTCGAAGAATACGTTCTTCAGTTCCACCACAGCGCCCGTGTCGATCGGCTGAAGCGGCACGTCCATCCGGAACGGCTTGTTCGGATCGGTGGAGCTCTTCATCTGGAACGTTTCCGAGTAGAACAGGAATCCAGGGCTGCTTACGTTCAGCGCATAATTCTGGTTCACGGGAAGCGACACGAGGAATTGGCCGTTGCCCGGATCGGAATACGAAGTGATCACCGTTTTCCCGGTTACAAGATCGATCAGCTCGAACGAGGCGCCGACGGGCTTGCCGGTTTTTTTGTTGAAGGTTTTTCCCTTCATATAAGTGGTCGTCACCGGCTGGAACGCTTTCGGCAGGTTGAACATGTAAATGTCGTCGCAGCCCAATGTGCCTTCGCGGTCGGAAGAAAAATACGCGAGCTGTCCCGAGGCGTTCACGATCATCCCGCTTTCATCGCCGGCCGTGTTGATGGGATAGCCGAGGTTGACCGGCTTGCCCCATTTGCCGGACGAATCGCGGCGGCACATATAGAGATCGAGGCCGCCCATGCCGGTGAGGCCGTCGGAAGCGAAGTACAACGTCTGGTTGTCGGGGTGAATGAACACGGCTTCTTCTTTTCCGTCGGTGTTGATGCCTTCGCCGAGGTTCACCGGGTTGCTCCATTTCCCGTCAGCGCCCAGCGTCGACATCCAGATGTCGCTCACGCCGAATCCGCCGCGGCGGTTGCTGATGAAATAAAGCGTTTTGCCGTCGGAAGAAAATGAAGGCTGCGATTCCCAGGAGTTGGTATTTACCGGCGCGCCGATGTTTACCGGGCGTGCCCACTGGCCGCTCACTTTTTGCGTATAGAAAATATCGCAGCTGCCGAATCCCTGGCGCCCGTTGCCGTAACCGTCGTATTCTTCACACGCGGCGAAAAAAAGAAAGCGCCCGTCGGTGGACAAGCTTGGCGCGCCTTCGTTGCGGTCGGAGTTGATCGGCGCGCCCATGTTCTGCGCCACGCTCCATGTCCCGTCCTCGCCTTTGTAGCTGATGAAAAAATCTTCCTGCGACATACGAAGGGCGCCCGAGTTCGGATCGATCTCCTGGCGGTTGCGCGTGAAAAGAAACGTAGCATCGTCGCCGGTGACATTCGGGAAATATTCACAGCCGCTCGTGTTCACCGATTCACCCATCGTAAGCGGGTTGAACGGAACCGGGTTGGCGATTGCGTTCGTGGCGAAGTCGCAGTTCGCGATACCCTGGTTGGCCCGCTCCACCATGGCCGGCGAGGCGCGTCCGCCTTTCAGCTCGAGGTACGTTTGATAATCTTTTTTCGCATCCGCATATCGTCCCAGCTTCATCTCCGCGCTCGCGCAGTCGAAATAGCTCGACGGGAAAAACGTGGGATTGATCGCAAATGCTTTTTTGAATTGATCGATCGCCTTTTCCCACTGTCGCGTTTCGAGGTATAAATTCGCCTCCAGCGTGTACGCTTCCACGAAATTCGGGTCTTCTTTTTTCGCGTTCGCCAGTTCCGCCAGCGCCTTGTCGTATTCGTACACCTGCAGGTAGCTTAACGCAAGGTTGTACGCCTTCTCCGCTTTTTTCGACTTGGTCGTAAGCGTAGGCTGCTGCGCTTTGCACGAGATCCCGGCAAAAACGATAGCGAGGATGAAAAGAATTCGGTTCATGTGTTCTGTTGTCGGTGTTCAGTTGTCGGTTGTCGGTTGTCCGGGGTTGTCGGTGTTCAGTGACGAATTCTTTTCTCACATCTCACGTCTCACGTCTCATGTCTCATGTCTCATGTCTCACGTCTCATGTCTATAATGTCCTCGCAGCCGAATAGTTACGGAATGTTCATGTATTTATGCGTCTGCAGTGAAATATTCCATTCCGGGTGCTGCATCACGTATTCGACCACAAGCGGCATCATTTCTTTTACGCGGCTCCATTCCGGCTGGAGAAAGAGGAGACTGTCTTCCGGCATTTTCGCCGCATTTTCCTCCGCCCAGCGGAAATCGTCCTTGTTGTAAATGATCACCTTCAATTCGTGTGCCTTATTGTAGTTTTCCTCCTTCGGCGGGCTGGTTTTTTTCGGGGAAAGGCAGACCCAGTCCCATTCGCCGGTCAGCGGGTGGGCGCCGGACGTTTCGATGAAGGTGAGAATTCCCCGTTTTTTCAGCTCCGTTGTGAGGTAATTGAGGTTGAACGCGGAAGGCTCGCCACCAGTAACGACGACGGATTTCGCGGGATATTGTGCGGCATTCTCCGCGATCAATTCGGCAGGCGTGAGCGGGTGCGCGTTGGCGTCCCAGCTTTCTTTCACGTCGCACCAGTGACAGCCCACATCGCAGCCTCCGAGGCGGATGAAATACGCAGGCTTGCCGGTGTGAAAGCCTTCACCCTGGATGGTGTAAAATTCTTCCATCAATGGCAGGAGGCGGCCTTCGTCGAGCGCGGTTTGCTGTTCGGGCGAAAGGGTGGAGGGGACGATATTTCCGATGAATTTCATTGGAAATCCCGAAGGTACGAACAATGGCGTGAAGCGGGAGGATGGCCCGGGAGGCTGAATTCATTTATCTTAGAACCTTACAGGATACCTCCGTGAAAAAAATGCTTGTTCCATTCGATGAAAAAAATCCGGGTAAAGTAAGCCGTGATTTCATTTATCCCGAAACAGCAGGTTCCGATGTGTTTTTTACCGGGATTAAAAAGACGAAGAAGTGGAACAAAGGAATGGTCGTTTACACCGGGAAGGATATTACAGCCAACGACCTGTTCGCTAAAATTGTCGACTCCGGGAAAAAGATCGATTCTGTGCAGCGTTTCGTTGACGATCTCCGGGAATACCTGTTGCAGGTAAGTGAGTTTTCTATCGGGAACATCCTCGAGATCCAAAGAGACGGATCACGTGGCTTCAGGCTTAAAAAGGTGGGGAGCAGCTCTGATTTCATGGAAACCAGCAAGATCCCGTAAGAGAAATTCTCAGTTCTTCAGCGCATCGATCGCGATCCAGGCCATTAGCCCCATCCCGGTTTCCAGCGCATTTTCGTCGATGTCAAAAACAGGCGTGTGAACACCTGCGATGAATTTTCCGTCGGGCGATGCGGTGCCCAAACGATAAAAGCACGCGGGAACTTTCTGCGAATAGAACGCGAAATCTTCCGCCGTCATGCGCTTGTCGAGCTCCACCACGTTTTCTTTCCCGAGATATTCTTCGGCCGCTTCACGCGCGCGATCGGTAATGCCCGGATCGTTCACCAGGAACGGGTAGCCGTTCTCGATGCGGAACTCGCAATCGCCGCCCATGTCGCGCGCGACGGCGATGGCGGTCTTTTTTAAAAACTCATGTGCCTTCGCGCGCCACTCTTCATTCATCGTGCGGAATGTTCCTTCCACTTCGACGCGTTCGGGAATAACGTTCGTCGCGCCCAGCCCGACAATTTTTCCGAACGCCAGCACCGTCGGCGTTTCACCCGCGGAACGCAGGCGCGTTTTTTCGTCCATGAAGAACTGGTGCAGCGCAGCGATGATCGTCGATGCGATGAGCACCGGGTTCACGTAATCGTTCACCATGGCCGCATGCCCGCCCTTGCCCGTCACCGTCATGTACAGCTCGTCGGTCGACGCCATGTACATGCCGCTGCGGAAACCGACTTTGCCTGCGGGCAACGAAGGAAAAACATGCTGCGCGTAGATCGCATTGGGCGCGGGATTTTCAAGCACGCCGGCTTTGATCATGAGCGATGCGCCGCCCGGGGCTTTTTCTTCGCCGGGCTGGAAGATCAGTTTCACCGTGCCTTCGAAGCGGTCGCTGAGTTTTTTCAGGATGTGCGCCACGCCGAGCAATGACGAAGCATGCACGTCGTGCCCGCACGCATGCATCACGCCGTCGTTGGTGGATTTGTACGGCACGTCATTTTTTTCCGTGATCGGCAGCGCATCGAGATCGGCGCGCAGCGCGATGGTCTTCGAAGAAGGATTTTTTCCTTCGATGACCGCTACGATGCCGGTGTCGACCATGCGCGTGAACGGAACACCCAGCGCTTCCAGCTCATCGGCCACAAAAGCAGCGGTGTTGTGCTCATGGAACGAAAGTTCCGGGTGCGCATGGAGGTGGCGGCGGATTTTGGTGACGCGGGGCAGCAACTCCAGTGAAGCAGTTCTAACGTCGGCAGGCGTAATTTGCATGTCTTGCAAAAGTAACTATAAACGTATTAAACCTCGATGGTTTGCATGTGCGCATGCTTGCGCGCAAACCATCGAGGTTTAATAACGAACGTTTAAAAATCCAGGCTGAAAGAAAGATACGTTTCGCGCGGGAGCACAATGCCGTTTTCCACGCCCCACGCCCAGTCGATGCGCACGAAGTAGCCCCACAGGCGTGTGCGCAGGCCGAAGCCGTAGCTGCCGATGATCGGCTCGGTGTGGTTCTTCAGGACCACCTTGATGGGATTTCCGGGCGCACCGATGATGGTGGTGTTGAGCGAGTTTTCCGGGTCGTACGGGCTCTTGCCGGTCCATGCCGTGCCAACGTCGCCGAAACCGATCACCTGGAAATTGTTGATGAAGTCGGAACGCAGCGGACGATTGAACAGGTAGCGGAACAATGGAACGCGCAGCTCGCTGTTGATCACGACGAAGCTGTTGCCGTTGCGACCGTTCTGCCAGAAACCGCGCATGGGCGTGACGAGCGTCTGGTACGTGTAATTCTGGTTGGTGGCAATGTTCACGCTCTGGTCGAACTTCGGCATGAGCCAGTTGTCGACGCCGCCCATGTAGTAGATGAGCTTCTCGCGCCCGAAGGAATGGGCCGCAGCGATACGGTTGGCCCAGATGATCTCGCGGTGCACTTTCTGGTAATGACGGATGTCGAAACCGACGGCGTACAGGTCGTTCTTGAACCAACGGTTGGCATCGTTCGTCGCCTTCACGAGGCTGTCGAGCCCCTGGAAGGTTTCGAAGAACACTTTAAAACGGAGGCCGTTGTACAGGTTCAGCCCGCGCTTGATCGTGTTGTCGAACACGAATTCGAACTTCACGTTTGCCGAGTTGATGTACTGGTTTTTCGCCAGCAGGTTGGCATAATCGGTGGCGAGGAAAACACGGCGGTCGTTGCGGTAGCCGAACAAGCCGCGAACGCTGAGCACTTCGTTGATGGGATAGCGCAGGCCGTAACGCGCTTCGTGCGTGTGAATTTTGCTCACGGTACCGTACCCGCTCACGTTGAGGAAAGCCTGGCGGTGCAGCATCAGCGTTTTGTCCCAGCGCCGTGTGCGGTCTTCGTACTGCAGCACGTATTCATTGCTCTTCAGGTCGCCCGACAAGCGCACGCCGCCGATGATCTTGTGATCTTCGAGCAGGTCCGTCATGCCGATCTTGAACAGGCCGGTGAAGCCGGGGTTGAGGTAAACAGGCGATCCGCCGCCGGTGAAGCGCTGGTAGCCGGCGTTGAGGAAGCTGTTGTCGAGCTGGCTGACGACGTATTCGGTGCTGAACTGGATCTTGTAGTTGCGCGCGATCGGGAGAATGAATTCGTCTTTCGGCACCGGCAGGGTCGTGTCGCCCTGCACGATCGTGGTATCAGGGGATTTCAGCACCGGCGGCTGGGGCACGTTGGTCTCGATGCGCTTCGGCTCTTTTCCGTCGAACTGGTAATTGTCGATGTCGACCTTCGTGCTGTCTTTTTTCGCGTTGTCGCGCATTTCCGGGTTTTCGAAAACCTTCACGGTCTGCACCGGCTTCGGTTTTTCCGCTGCCTTTTTCCTCTCGTCCGCCGCAATTTCTTCTTCGATCGCGGCGATCTCGATCATGCGGTTGCGGTGAACGGTGTTCTTCAGTTTCGCTTCGCTCAGCGTGGAAAAATCGGCGAGCGGGCGGATGTAGATGTAATAGCGACCGTCGTGGAAAATAATTTCAGCGAGCTTGTTCGCGCCGGGTGAAATGTCCTGCTCGATGATGCCGTACTTGTAGTTCGTCACCGGGATGCTGCGCGCGAGGTAGCGGTAATGCGCTGCCGTGTCGATGTACGCGATCGTGCTGTCGAAATAACCGACGTAACGGTTGGCGATCCCGTTCTGGTCGCTGATGTAGGAAAAGTGCGTGTCGTCCCAGGGCTGGGCCTGGAGCTCGTTGACGCCCGGCGTGTTGGTGATGCGGCGCAGCACGTTTGAACGCGACTGCCAGTTATACACGAAAAGATCGAACGAGGTGATGAGCTTCGTGTCGGGATCGACTTCGGAGCTGAGCGTGTCGCCGTAGCGGTTGGAGCTGAAAATAATGCTGCGGCCATTGTCCACGAAACGCGGGTTCACATCATCGTAAACGTCTTTCGTCACGGGGATCGCCGAACCGCCGGCAATGCTGTAGACGTAAATGTCCGTCTGCCCGTTCTGTACGGCCGACATCACGAAGGTTTTTCCATCCGGCGAATACGCAAAGTCGAGGATCTTGATGAAGTTGTAGATCGGTTTCGTGGTGCGGTCGCCCGATTCCATGTCGTACAGCACGAGCCACGTTTCTCCTTTTTTCTCGTAGATGTAAGCAAGCAGCTTGCCTGTCGGATGCCATGCCACGAGCGGGTAGGAGAAGTCGGTGATGCGGTCGAGCTTCTGGCCCATCTTCATCAACCGCTTGCGTTTGCCGGTGGAAAGATTTTCGAGCCAGAGCTTGATCTGTCCCATCTCGTTCGTCACGTACGTCATGTATTGCCCGTCGGGACTGATGTGCGCATCGCTGTAAGCGCGCGTCGATTTCGGTTTGGCAACGAACGGCGCTTCGGAAGGAAGCACGCGTGTGGGATCGTTGAGGGAATAGCGTTCGGAATAATACGCCTGCCATTCGATCGTGAGCACGCGCATGTTCACGCCGAGCACGAAGAGGAAGGAGCTTTCCACGTTGCGGCTCACTTTGGTCATGTACAAAATGTTCGGGATCACCGCCGGGCTGTATTTCTCGGCGATGTAGTACCAGATGGAATGGCCCGCGTACACTGCGTCGTCGCCCGTGAGGTGGTTGAATTTCTGGTAGCGCCCGCTCATGATGCCGTCGCGCACGCGGTTGTCGATATCGCTGTTCCAGCCTTTGGCCACGTAGGAGATGAGTCCGCGCGTGTACCATTCCGGCAAGTTGAGCAGCGTGGAATTTTTCACCATTTCGCGCATGTTGCCGCCGTACATCATCTGGTTGATGAGGATTTCGGCGATGCCCGCGCGGATCTGCTCCTCGAGCGTGATGTGGTCGTTCTCGTAATAGAGGAATACTTTCCGCCCGATGATGCGCGTCACGCCGCCCACGTTGCTGCCGTCGTCCGTCGTGAGCCCGACGTTGCTCTGCTTGAAATCTTCCTGCTTGTTGTAAACGATGAACTGGATGCGGTCGTCGAGCGTGTAGTCGAAGAATTTTTCGATCTCCGCGATGTGCGTTTTGGCGGCACGCGCCACGTAAATGGCGAGCTCTTTACCGCCCGTGTTGTAGTACACTTCGTACTTCGGGAACTTGTAGTAATTCCATTTGAAGTCCTGGTACTGCACACGGTTCTGGCCGAAATCGGTTTGGGAGCCGTTGTAGAACTGGCTATGCGCCGCAAACGGAAACAGCAGGCTACACAGGAAGATGCAGAGACGGTTCACCGGCAGAAGGGAAAAGGTTCTGTTCAAATGCTTCATACGCAACGTTCAACGGGATGACGGCTCTGCCTGGTGGAAAAAAAGGCGACGTCCCGGATGAGACTTTAATTGACCTTAAAATTAGCCAAAGTTCCGCTTAATGGCAATAGAACTTCCGTCATAGGTTGCTAATTGGCCGGGTTGGGTTGACAAGCGGTGAGTTTATTGATTATGAGAAAGTTGGGAAGCTTCGCCAGAATCCTCTGCGCCTCCGCGGCGAAAAAGTCACAGGGAGGAAAGTCCTTTAAAAGATTTTTGCCGCAGAGGCGCAGAGGACGCAGAGGTAGATTAATTTCCACCGATATATAACAAGTACCTTTGTCTCCATGATTACCATCAAGCATTTTTCCTTCAATCCCTTCTCCGAAAACACCTACATCCTCTCCGACGAGTCCGGCGAATGTGTGATCATCGATCCCGGCTGTAACATTTCAAAAGAAGAAGAAGAATTGAAATCGTACATCGAGACCAATAATCTGAAACCGGTCAAGCTGCTCAACACACATTGTCATATCGATCACGTCTTCGGAAATCAGTTTGTTGCAGACACGTGGAAGCTGGGACTTGAAATACACCGCGACGATCTCACTGTGCTGGAATCGTTCCCGCGCGTTTGCGAGATGTACGGTTTTCCCGCCACGTCACAGCCTGAACCCGCGACATTCCTCGAAGAAGGTCAGCAAATAAAATTCGGCAGCACGACACTTGAAATTCTCTTCACGCCCGGCCATTCCCCCGGGAGCGTTTCCTTTTACAACGAAAAAGAAAAATTTCTCATCAGCGGCGACGTGCTTTTCCAGGGCAGCATCGGCCGCACGGACCTGCCCGGCGGAAGTTTTGAAACGCTGGAGAAAAGCATCCGTGAAAAATTGTACGTGCTTCCCGAAGATGTGAAAGTGTACCCGGGACATGGCCCGCACACGACGATCGGGTTTGAGAAGAAGAATAATCCGTTCGTAGGCGCGTAGAAATGTGCCGATGGGTTGTGGCCTGTAGCGTCACGAGGCATCGTGACGCTACAACGATTTATGTCGACACATCGGCACATCTTTTCTCCGCCCATTCCCGGAAATCGAAATAGGCGAACACACGTTTCTCCAGCAAATCATTTTCTATCTCTTTCAGCTTCTCTTTCAATTTCAGCAGCGCCGTTTTTTTCGGGTGAACTTTTAATTGTTCGTGGAAAAAATCGAGCATGAGCTTTTCGAACAGGTAGAGGCTGTTCGTTTTTTCCAGGTAACGGCCGGCGGATTCAACGAGTTTTTCGAGCAGGTCGTAATGCTCCAGCGTTTCATGCACCACGAGCTCGCAGATGCGCGCGATGGTCAGCAACTCGGGCTTGAACGGCTCGCCCCCGGGTTTCTGTACGATCTGGTTGATCCATTGCAGCGCTTCCTTCAAATGCCCGGCGTAGAAGCAGGAACGGAATGCTGCAAATCGAATGTGGCCGGTGTAGCGGTTATCAAGCTGTGCTTCGAAATGTGGCAGCTCCTTTTTTAATTCCTGCGAAAGCCGGTACGCGGATTCCCGGTCGCCGCGATGCGTGTAGAGATCGAAGCGCGTGTTGTAGCGGGTGACAAAAACGGTGTTGCGCTGGTTTTGCGTTTCGGCTTTGACGGATTCGAGCAATGCGATCGTCGCTTTTGCTTCGTCGTACCTGCCGAGGTGGAGCAGCAGAAGGATGAGGTTGTTGAGCGAAGAAATATAGAACGACAGGCGCTCCTTCTTCAGCACGGGGTTGCTGTCGAGCAAAGCGATCAGCTCACCGAGATCGTCGCGGCTTTTTTCGGCGTGGCCGGTGACGTTGTGGTAAAACACGGCGATGTTGCGCAGGTACATTTTTGCGCGGACGGAAAGATGCGGGTTTCCTTTTTCCACGGCCCGGCTTTCCTCGTACAGCGCGCGGTAGTTTTCAAGATGCGACTCCTCGCGCCCGATCCCCGTTTCCTGGAAGAGGCGGATGACCTTGCTGTCGAGCGCGCGGAGCCGGTCGGTGACGGAAAGCGTGGCGAGCACGGCGGCGCGTTCCTCCGAAATTTCTTCGATCGTGCGCCGTTCCGCTTCGGGCAGGTATTGCCACAACAGCCACTCGAGGTCGAGCGCGTCGAGCTGCAGGGTGAATTGCTCGTTCTCTTTGCTCCACATCCGCACTTTCCGCGCAAAACGAAAAGCCGCTTCGAAGAAGGAATGCGATGAAAGCCACTTCGCTTTCGCCAGCAGCATTTTCATCCCGAGCACGTCGTCGCCGGAAGTATCGCCGCCGATGAGCGTTTCGAGGATGAGGTGATAGAGGTAATTTTTTTCGGATGAAAGGTTGCGCACGAGCACGACATCGTTCAGCTTCTTCTTCAGCGCGGCTTCATCATACTTTTCCTGCGCGGCGATCGCGTCGAACAGCTTCGTGTATTTCCGGGAAGTGGAGCCGCTGGCCTGGCATTGTTTTTTGAAATACCCTTTTTCATTCGGGGTAAGCACGGAGATCAGCGCGTGAAGGTCGGCGGTAGGCTTCATCCGGGGCGAGACAAATTGAAACGAAAGATATTGACAAATTCCGTGGCGCCGGATGTTGTCCGGGGTTGTCGGTTGTCAGTATTCAGTCGCAGGAAATGACTGCTGACTGACAACCGAAGCGGCGCAGCCGCGACCGACAACCCCGGACAACACCTGGCGCCACCATGAGCAAATCTCAGCTGTCGCGGAAATTCCGTAGCCAGCGCAGCGCTTCCTCTTCCGTTTTTAACATGCGGAGCGGGATGGCTCCTTTGTAAAAGGCATTGAAAAAATTGATGAGCAGGCGTACGGGAAGAGATGTGCTGATCACCGCCGAAGCGATAAAATAGTCATGCGCATGTTTCGCCACGTAATCGCGCGCTTCGGTTGTCATGTGGATGCTGACCCGCCCGTCGACCAGCTGGAGCGTTTTTTTCTTTTGCAGCCCGAGTTGCCTGTAGTGCTCAAAGCACGTTTTCACCTCCTCCAGGTCAATCTCGGCGCCGTCCACCGGGCTAAGTCGCAGGATACCTTCCTCATCGATCCATATCTCCGATTTTCCGGTCAGGATCTTTTCCTTCTGAAGCATACGATGCAAAATAACGAAAAATCATGTTCCGCCATTTACCGCCCGAAAACCGCCGCCTGTCGTTTTTCCTCCGCCGGTTTTGCAGGTAAATCGATAATCTGTGTGGAATACGGGAAGCTGCCGCGTTTTATTGGCAGGAACAAAACAATGCTAACCCGCAAAAACGATCATACCATGAAAACGTCTCTCCGCATTTTCCTCGCGCTCTTCCTGCTCCCGCTCTTTTCGCTCACAGCCGCCGCCCAGGAAGGCAGCACCGGCGAAATCAAAGTCACCGTTCTCGATGAGAAAAAACAACCCATGCCCGGCGCCATTGTTCGCATCACAGCCGGCGGACCTTCCACCGGGGGTGCTACCGACCTCAACGGGAATTATACGTTCCGCGCGATGTCGGCCGGTACGTATGACGTGGAAGCGCGCATGACGAATTACAAACGCTATACGAAGACCGGCGTCCAGGTCACCGCAGGACAAACCGCCTACGCTGAGTTCGCGATGCAGCTGATCATTAACGAAGACAGCGTGGTCGTGATCAAGGCTGTCCGCGGGCCGGTGGACCCGACATACTCCACGTTCAAATCGCTCGATGCGAAGGCGGTGAAAGCTTCGCCGAACCGGAACAACATGGTGTCACTTGTGACGGGCACGTGCTCTTCCTGCAGCGAAGGCGCAGGCGGGCAGCTCGTGATGCGCGGTTCCAGGGAAGGCGCTTCGGCAGTGTATGTCGACGGTGAAAAAATGTACGGCCGGAGCGGCGTTCCCGCAGGCTCCATCGACGGCGTAACGATCTTGTCAGGCGGCATCCCCGCATCGTTCGGCGACATGACCGGCGGCATCGTGATCATCACCACCAAGAGCTATTACTCCGGCATGGCCGCAAAAGAGAACATGTACTACGCTGCAGCCGAAGAACGCGAAGCCGCCCAGGAAGCCGCCGACGAAGCTTCCGGCAAACGCAAAGAGACCGGCGACGAGATCATCGAGAACGAAGCTGCCGATTCCACGAAAGCTCCTGCGCCCGCACCTGCACCCGCACCGGGCGGAGAACAAGCTCCCGCAGGCGAACAGCCGGCCCCGCAGCAGCCCGCCCCGCAGGCACCGGCAAAAGCTGGCGATGAAAAATAATTTTTTGCTGCGAGAAGAGGCTGTTCAGGATTTAGATTTCGAAATGATTATAAGCGGATTTTTGTGACAGACGAGACGCTTTTTGCAGGCCATACCGGAGGGCGTCTGGTCAAAAAAAGCAACGAAGTATGGCGCGAAAAGACGCATAAGCATTTTGAAAGATAAATCCTGAACAGCCTCTAAACCCCACCGGGCCCCGGTCATCGCAAGGTGAACCGGGGGCTTTGGTTTTGAAAAAAGGTGTTAGGTATTAGGTGTTAGGTGTTAGGGATTAGGTGTTAGGTATTAGGTGTTAGGAGATGTCAGGTGATGGCGTTTTTGATCAACGGGGAAAAGCGGCGACTTCCGGCAAATGGGCTGGATATAAAGCTGCAGTGAAATCCGAAATCGGGTTATCTTGCGTGACCAAACAGACCTGCTATGAAACCCATGAAACTCCTGCCTTTTTTTGCGCTTGCCGCCGTTGTGTTTTCCTGCGGGAGCGATACGCCCGCATCTTCTTCCCCCGATCGCAACGATGTGTTTGCCGATAAGATCGACTCGACGGTGAAGCCGAACGAAGATTTTTTCCAGTTCGCGAACGGTTTATGGTTTAAGAACAATCCCATTCCCGGCTCGGAGTCGAACTGGGGTGTTGGCGACCTGGTGCAGGAGGAAGTGTACAGCAAGCTGCGCAAGATCAGCGAGGATGCGGCGAAAGCAAATGCGGCTGCAGGAACAGATACGAAAAAGATCGGCGATTTCTGGTCGACGGGAATGGATTCCGTGAAGGCGGACCAGCAGGACCTCACGCCGCTGGCGGGTGAGATCAACCAGATCGCGGATATCCGGAACAGTAAAGATGTGGTGGAAATGATGATCAAGCTCGATCCGCTGCAGACCGGCATTTTTTACGCCGGCTTCTACATCACGCAGGATGCGAAGAACAGCGAAGAGATGACGCTCATGCTCTGGCAGGGCGGTCTCGGTCTTCCCGACCGCGACTACTATCTCAACGACGACGCCGAATCGAAAAGGATACGGGAAGATTACGTGAAGCATGTGGCCAAAATGCTGGAGCTGACGGACAGCGACGTTCCCACGACTGACGCGGCCGGGTATGAGCAGCGGGCGAAAGGCATCGTCGCGTTCGAAACCCAGCTCGCGAAAAATTCACGCAAGCTCGAAGAGCTCCGCCAGTCGTTCGCCAACTACAATAAGATGGACATCGACGACGTGACGAAAAAGCTGACGCCGTCCATCGACTGGCGAAAAGTCTGCGCCGCGCACGGCATCACGAAGATCGATTCCATCGTCGTCGGCCAGCCGGAATTTTTCGCCGGGCTCGATAAAGCGATCAAGACCACCGACGTAGACGTGCTGAAGAACTACATGCGCTACCACCTCGTGTCGGCCTACGCGGATTACCTCTCGGGCGCCATCGACAACGAGCATTTTGATTTTTACACGAAGAACCTCCGCGGCGCGGACGAGAAACGCCCCCGCTGGAAACGCGTGCTGGACGCGGAAGAGGACGCTATGGGCATGGTGCTCGGCAAACTTTTCGTGGCGGAATATTTCCCGGAAAAAACGAAGCAGCGTTATAGCGACCTCGTGGAGGCGATCCGCGTGGAATACGCTGAACGCATCAGGCAGCTCGACTGGATGAGCGAGCCCACGAAAGCCAAAGCGCTCGACAAGCTGTCGAAGATGAGCAAGAAGGTCGGGTATCCCGACAAGTGGAAAGATTATTCCGCCCTCGTCATCGGCACGAATTCCTATTGCGAGAACATGATGAACGCATCGCGCTGGCAGTTCAACGACATGGTGTCGAAATACGGCAAACCCGTCGACCGCACCGAATGGGACATGACGCCGCAGACGTACAACGCGTATTACAACCCGTCGAACAACGAGATCGTTCTTCCCGCCGCGATCTTCACCATTCCCGGCTACCCCGATTCGCTCGTCGATGATGCCGTCGTTTACGGCTACGCCGCAGCTTCCACGATCGGCCACGAGATCACGCACGGCTTCGACGACGAAGGGCGCAACTTCGACGCGGCCGGCAACCTCGTCAGCTGGTGGACAAGCGAAGATTCCGCGAAATTCATGCAGCGCGCATGGGTGATGGTGAACCAGTTCAACAGCTACGAGCCGCTTCCCGGCAAGCACATCAACGGAGAAGCTTCCCTCGGGGAAAACATCGCGGACTACGGCGGCGTGCTGCTCGGACTGCAGGCGTTCAAAAAGACGGAGCAGTACAAGAAAGGCGAGAAGCTCGCCGGCTATACGCCGACACAGCGTTACTTCCTCGGCTACGCGCTGGGCTGGATGGTGCACCAGAAAGAAAAAGAGCTGGCCCGCCGCCTCATGACCGATGTGCATTCCCCCGCCAAATGGCGCGTCAACGGACCGTTCTCCAACGTCCCCGAATTCTACGAAGCCTTCAACGTGAAACCCGGCGACCCGATGTGGCGCGCGGATAGCGTGCGGGTGAACATCTGGTAAAACAGTTGTCGGTTGTCAGTTGTCGGTCATTCGCGCGGGGCGCGAATCATCTGCGCATTGCGCAAGAAAACGATAACCTGACAACCGACAACTGTTTATATCCCCGGCCGCACCGTCGCTTCCTTGTGTGTGAACACCCAGTTCCATCCGAGTCCCGCGGACACTCTCACTTCATTCAGCGAAAGGACTGGCCCGACGGGCGGGCGATAGCTTCCGATGAGGTATTGCGCTTCGATGAAGAAGTGGAAAATGCGCTGGCCGAAAATGTTCACGCCCACATGCGGCGCCCAGTTCGGGTCGAGGTGCATTTTCACGGGATAAGCGATCCAATCCGTCGTCGCGCTGTTCCGGAGATCCATCGGGTAGACCTGCGCAAGTGAAAGTCCCGCGCGCGCGCCGATGAACGGATCGATCATGCTGCCTTTCAGCAAATGCCAGGAGGCGCCGACCTGCAGGGAATGGTTGTGCTTCATGCCGCCGGCGACTTTATTCTTGTTCAGGAAATAGAACAGGTCGCCGCGCATGGAAAAGCGTTCGGTGAAATAATATTCCGCCGTTCCGTGCAGGTACACGTTCGTGCGTCCGCCGGAGATCGAAGCCGAATCGTTCCCGGAAAAACCGGTCACGCTCCAGCCCGGCGTGATCGTCAGCTGTGTGCGGAGCAGGCGCGAGAGGTTGGCCATCGACACGGTGCCGTCGTCGGCGGGCGGTGTCGTTTGTGCGTGCAGGATCGCTGCCGGGAAAAGCAGCAGGAAGAATGCTGAAAGCTTGCGCATGGATGAGGTGGGTTTCACGGGGATTAAAGCTATTGATCGATCTGCGGTTCCTGGTCTTCAGGCGTCATCGGCTCATGCTCGCCGAGCGGGCCTCTCACATCGGCCCACAGGTCGGCGATCCGGATGTTGAGGCTGACCGTGACCAGCAGGTGGCCTTCCAGCCCGGCTTCGTCGACAGGTTCCACGAAAAGAAATTGGTCGCCGTTGCCGGCGGTGCGCGTTTCGGCGTGGATGTCTTTCCCGAGATGCATCATGTATTGCCCGGCAAGCGAAATGTCGATGCGCTCGGAAAACGGGATGTGCATGCCGAGACCGGCCTGTACCGCGGAGCTCCAGCGCTCGGCCGAAGCGTTCGACTGGTACATGAGGTTGTTGCCGCTGATGCGCGTGTAATCGAAGCAATGCCCCGCGATGAGGTACGGCTTCGGGCGATAGCTTTTGTATTTTCTCTTTTTCGGGGAATAGAACATCACCGACCAGCCGATGTGATAATCCGTGCGGTTGCCGATGCTGCCGATGCCGGAAGTGAGGTAATCGGCGTACCATTCCGTGTTCAGGAAATCGTACAGGCGGATGCGGAACTGGCCGCCGAATCCCATGCCGACGCTCTCGTCGTCATGGCCGAAAAGGCTGGTTGTGTTGCGCACGCCCAGCGAGAACTGGCCGCCGACATTACGGTTAGGCTTTCGGATCTGTGCGGAAACAGAAAGCGTGGAGAGAACGAGCAGGCCGATAAGAAAACGTTTCATAGGGGAAGGAGTTGCAGCGACTAAAATAGAGAATATTCCATACTAATGACGGCCGGCCGGTTTCCGGGTTGCCTGGAGGTCAGCTTTATGAGGCATTCGCAAAAAAGAAAAGGGCGGAATTTTTTCCGCCCTTCACGCAATAAAATAAGTCGATTACTGTTTCACCACCTTCTCCGTGAAGACGCCGCCTTCCGTGTGGATGCGTATAAAATAAACGCCTGCCGGATAAGCGCCGAGATCGATCGCGACCTGTGTGCCTGCGGGTTTCATGCGCTCCAGCGTTTTGCCGGTGAGGTCGACAACGCTCAGTTCATAGGCAACAACGTTCCCGGTTGTTACTGTTACCTGTCCGCCGGACGGGTTCGGGTAAACGCTGAATTCTGTTGCGGCAGAAACCTGCTCAATACCAACCGAGCTGATGGTTTGGCAGGCTGATGTGTCGGAGCAGCCGCTTTCCGTTACGATCACGGCATAGCTGCCGTTTGCTGTGGCGGTGTAGCTCTGCGCCGTGGCGCCGGCAATCGGCATGTTGTTGCTGCAGTTGATCCACTGGTAGCTCGCGCCACCTGCAAGGGAAGTGATCGTTTCATTCAGCACGCTGGTGGAGACGTTCACCGTATTGACGATAATCGTCACCGTATCGCTGTCTTCACAACCGTTGCTGTCGGTGCCGGTCACTACGTAGCTCATCGTGGAAGCAGGCGTGAACGGCACGCCGTCCGTAACGTTGTTATCCCAGGTGTACGAAACCGCGCCGCTGCCGGAAAGGTATGCTAAAGTTCCTGCGCAGATCATGGAATCGGGTCCGGCGTATACCGTAACGACATTGACCGTAACGACAACCGTATCGGTGTTCATGCAACCGTTCGTGTCGGTGCCGGTCACAATGTAGCTCATCGTCGACGCGGGCGTGAACATCACGCTGTCCGTCACGCTGTTGTCCCAGGTGTACGAAACAGCGCCGCTGCCGTAAAGCAGTACGGGCGATCCTGCGCAGACCGCGGTGTCAGCTCCTGCGCTTACTGAAGGAAGGCTGTTCACGGCGATCATTACGGTGTCGGTGTTCACGCAGCCGTTCGTGTCGGTTCCGGCTACGATGTAGCTCATCGTTGAAGCAGGTGTGAAAGGAACGCCGTCCGTCACGCTGTTGTCCCATGAATAAGACGCAGCGCCGCTGCCTGAAAGCGTGATCTGTCCGCCCGCGCAAACCGACATGTCTGCTCCGCCGGTCACAACGGGAAGACTGTTCACGGTCACGACGACCGTATCGTTATCCGTGCAGCCGTTGAGGTCTGTTCCGGTCACTTCATAGCTCATCGTTGCGGAAGGAGTGAACGGAACGCCGTCAATCACACCGTTATCCCAGGTGTACGTATCTGCGCCGCTGCCGAAAAGTGAAGCCTGCGCGCCGTCGCACACCGCGATATCAAAGCCGGCGTCTACAAGCGGAAGGTTGTTCACAGTTATTGTCACCGTATCCGTTGACGTGCAGCCGATCGTATCTGTGCCGGTGACAATGTAGTCCATGGTTGCGGAAGGTGTGAATGCAACACCGTCGGTTACACCGTTGTCCCACGTGTACGAAACCGCGCCGCTGCCGGAAAGCGTTGCCTGCGTGCCGTCGCACACCGCCATATCGGGACCTGCGCCCACCGGGGGCGTGGAAACCTGGATGCTCACCGTATCATACATGGTCGGGCAACCGGTGACGTTCACCTCGACGTTGAACTGGGTCGTGGTGGCGATCGTCGGGTTGATGGACTGCGTGGTGGCGGTGGTGTTCCAGAGGTAGCTGGTCGTTGTCGGTACGGTATAATGGATCACACCGTTCCAGATGCGGGGACGGAAAACGCCGCCGCCGTTCGTGAACGGGTATTCCATGCCTACGCCCTCGCGGAAGATGATGTTCGCATCGCTGACATAAGTTGCGCCTTCGGTTACACCATTCGAATAGTTGAGGCTCACCGCGGTGTTTGTGGAAGTGACGTAAAACGAATAGGTCTGTCCTGCAGGGATCGATACGTTCACCGGGACAGGCACCGGCGTCGGCGTTCCCATGGGAAGCGCGGTCACAGCAGCGGAGCCGATGAGCGTCCAGCCTGCGGAGCTCGCTTCAAAACCGGCGTAGGGCGAAGCGCGGTAATAGATCTCGATCGTCGTGTTCCCCATCGGGTGCGCGTCGAACGCGGTGATGGTAACGGCATTCGTGGCGAAAATGTCGAACATGTTGCCGCGGTGGTTGTTGCCGGCAGACATCGTCGTGGTTAATGTAGTCGCCGGCGGGGTTGCATTTGCAGTGAGCGTCACGGCGTCGCCTGCACATACCGTCGAAGCCGTCGTCGCCAGGGTAAGTCCGCATTGGGCTGCCAGGCCGTTTGCGAGCAGGATCCCTGCCGCGAGGAAGGAAAACGAGTAGAATTTTTTCATGGTGAGGTTCTGTTTTGGAGCGGCTAAGATAGGAAAGACAGGCGATTGGAGGTGGCCAGGTGCGCTGGTGTCAGTTGCCCGGGGTTGTCGGTTGCCCGGGGTTGGGGGGGGTTAGGCAGGGGCGCGAACAAAAACAAACCCCCAAACCCCACCGGGCAACCCCGCCCCCCCACACCCCCCCCC
>CBIHOC010000038.1:0-47548 GCA_966211705.1 uncultured Chryseobacterium sp. | reverse complement strand
CCACTGTTGTGGCCACTCTTGCTGGCTCGGCCTCGGCGTGTTTTATATTTTTTCGCGAGTGGGCCCCCCGGGGGCCCGGCACACCAACCAGGCTCCGGTGGCTATTTCCCCTGGCCGGCGGTGGCGGGGGCGGGCGAATTATTCAGTAGTGGCGTATTTCTTTTTCATGGGGACTGGCAAATTTCACCAGCAGGAAAAATCGACCGCCTGCTGCCACCGCTCGTCTATAAAGAAAATATACAACCGGGTTACACTTCCACCCCCATCACCAGGATATCATCAATCTGCTCGTTCGTGCCTTTCCAGGCGAGGTGCTCTTGCTCGAGCAGTTCGCGTTGTTCTTTCACCGGCAGCGTTTGGAGGCCGCGGACGAATTCGACGAAGGTGCTGCGTTTGTATTTTTTGCCGAGCGGGCCGCCGAACTGGTCGGAGTAGCCGTCGGAGAAAACGTAGATGCGGTCGCCTTTCTGCAGCTGGATCTCACGGAATTTGAAGATGCGCAGCTCTTCCTCTTCGAAAAGTCCCACGGGGAATTTGTCGGGCGTGAGTTCGATGAGCTCCGTGCCGCGGAAGATCCATGCGGGGTTGTACGCTCCGGCGAAGGTCATGTGCAGCGTTTTTTTGTTGATGCAGCACAGCGCGATGTCCATGCCGTCGCGCACGCGCGACTCGTCCCGGCGCTGGCGGAGCGTTTCGGAAAGGCGGATGTTGACGTCGTTGAGGATCTCGTCGGGGCGGATGAGGCCGTGCTCCTTCACCGACTGGCTCAGCAAATTGCTGCACACGATGCTCATGAACGCGCCCGGGACGCCGTGCCCCGTGCAGTCCACCGCCGCGAACAGGAGGTAGTCACCGACCTGCGCGGTCCAGTAAAAATCGCCGCTGACGATGTCTTTGGGGCGGAACAGCACGAAGCCGGTATCGCCGAAGGTGGCCGCGAATTCCACTTCCGGGAGGATCGCTTCCTGGATGCGGCTGGCGTACTGGATGGAATCGGTGATGTCTTTGTTCTTCAGCTCGATCTCGACATTCGCCTCGTGCAGCTTCGCGTTCTTTTCTACGATCTCCTGCTTCTGCTGGTTGAGGCGGATGTTCACGCGCTTGCGCGCCACCGCGCGGTTCCAGAGGATCACGACGATCACCACGAGCAGCACGCCACCACCGACGGCGGAGAACGTGATGAGCTTTTTCTCCTTCTCCTGCGCGCGGGCTTCGCTTTCCGCTTTTTCCACATCGTACTGCGCCTGCATTTCGGCGATGCTTTCCGAAAGGTTTTCGCTGAAGATGGAATCTTTCAGCAAGGCCATATTCCTGTAGAACTCCAGCGATTTATCATATTCCCCTTTCGATTCGTACGCCTCAGAAAGCGATTCGTAAACCGCCATCATGATATCGGTAGAACCTACTGTCTTCGCCAGCTCGAGCGAACGGCCAAGGTATTCGATCGCTTTGTCAGGATTCTCCTGCCCCTGGCTGACCATCCCGAGGTTCGCCAGCGCCATTGCCTGGCCCCGTTTGTCGCCCTGCTGCTTATGAATTTCAAGTGTGCGCAGGAAATAATCCGTTGCTTCATCATAGCGTTTCGTATCGAGATAGACCACGCCGATATTGTTAAGCACCCGTGCCAGTGAGAATTTGTCGTCAAGCTTTTCATACAGCACACGTGCTCTCTGCAAATAATCAATCGCTTTATCGTACTCCTCCTTATCGCTGTATACGTTCGAAATATTATTGAGACAAGAAGCCTCGTTCGACATATCGCCGATCTCCCTGCTCATTTTCATCGCCTTTTCGTAATCGAGAATGGACTTGTTGTAATTTTCCATTGCACGATACACATTCCCGGACACGATGAGCGCGCTCGACATCCCGCGTTTATCGTTTTGTTTTTCGAAAAGCCGGTAAGCTTCAAGCGCGCTTTTCAACCCATCATCATAACTGCCAAGATCGCGATAGGTGTTAGCCATCTGGATAAATACCTGCCCTTGTTCTTTGGGCATGCTCATTTGAGCATAAAGAGCCGATGATAATTTGAAACAATCGATCGCTTCCTTAAAGTTGCCGCACTTGTAATGCGCCTGTCCCATGATCATCAGCGAACGAGCCTCCAGCGTATCATTGCTGTTCTGAACGGAAAGAATGCGGGCCTCGACAGCTGGATCAATTGCTTTTTTGGGAGAATACTTCATGTATGCCTCGCTCAGTTTGAGAAGGAGGGAAATCCGCGAAGCATCATTTGAAAAACCGAGCACCTGCTTTATGCTGTCGGCGGTTTCAGGCTGAGCACCCAGCAGGCTCCAGAAAAGCAGCATGCTTATCAACGAAATCAATTTCGTTTTGCCCGGACCTGTGTGCATAAGGAGGTTGAGGTATTTGGTGAAGATAAAAAAGAATCCCGTCCCGGCTGAGCAGGAACGGGATCATAAATGTGCGGCGAAAACTATTCTTCGTCGTCGGCTAAACGAACATTGACAGCAAGCTCTCCACCGTTAAGATCAGAAATGAGATCATATCTCACTTTTTCTCCCACGACAAAACCCAATTCTTTTTGGTTGACCTGGAAGAAACTGATCATTTTCTTGGAACGCTTTTCGGTAATGGTACCTATGTTGCCAAGGTCAAGTGAAGCAAGGAAACCCGACTGGATACGGCGTGCATACACAACGACCGGCTTTGCCCCGGGAATATCGATTGTCTCATACTTCACGGCATCCCCTACATTCAGCAGAAGTCCTTTGTAGTTGGGCTGCTCGAATTCGTATTCGGCGCCACTTTTGTCGTCGACAATCGTAACAATTGCAGTAGGTGCAGAGGCAACTGCCCCGTCTCCACCGGTTGCGGCTGATCCGCCGGTATCGGCCTTAATTCCTTTGATTTTTGCGTTTAAAGCTGCCATAATGAGTGTGTTTGTTGGTTTAGGATTACTGCTAAAAATAGCAATTCATTCTAAAACACCAAGTTATTTTGAAAGATACGCGAGAATATTGCGCTCGACGCGTTTCTCCACATCGGTCGTATCCGCACGTTCGAACTTCTTGCCGGTAACGTGTTCGTAGAGCTCGATGTACCGTTCGGAGACGCTATTCACGAACTCGTCGGTCATTTCCGGGACCTGCTGTCCTTCTTTTCCCATGAAACCGTTTTCGATCAGCCACTGGCGCACGAACTCTTTGGAGAGCTGCTTCTGCGCTTCGCCTTTGCGCTGGCGCTCTTCGTAACCGTCAGCGTAGAAATAACGCGAAGAATCCGGCGTGTGGATCTCGTCCATGAGGTAGATCTTCCCTTCGAAATTTCCGAACTCGTATTTCGTATCCACCAGGATGAGTCCCTGCTTTGCCGCCAGCTCGGTGCCGCGTTTGAACAGCGCGCGCGTGTAGGCTTCGAGCTGCTCGTATTCCGCTTCCGGAACGAGGCCGGTGCGGATGATCTCCTCTTTCGAAATGTCTTCGTCGTGCCCGACCGATTCTTTCGTCGTGGGCGTAATGAGCGGCTCGGGAAATTTGTCGTTCTCCTTCATGCCGTCGGGCATGGCGACGCCGCAGATCGTGCGTTTGCCTGCGCTGTATTCGCGCCATGCATGTCCGCTGAGGTAACCGCGGATGACCATTTCCACTTTGTACGGCTCGCAACGGGTCCCGACGGTGACGTTCGGATCGGGCACATCCGTCACCCAGTTGGGGACGATGTCTTTCGTGGCGTCGAGGAAGTGCGCGGCCACCTGGTTGAGCACTTGCCCTTTATACGGAATGCCGCGCGGCAGCACCACGTCGAACGCGGAGATACGGTCGCTCACGACCATTACGAGCTGATCGCCGACGCTGTAGACGTCGCGGACTTTTCCTTTGTAGAAGGCCGTCTGGCCGGGCAGGTTGAAATGCGTTTCAGTCAGCGCTTTCATTTTTTGGTTTTGCGTTATCATAGATCTCGATTATACGTTTTACAAGCTTGTGGCGGATCACGTCGCGGCTGTCGAGGTAAACGAACTCCACGCCTTCCGTGCCCGGGATGATGCGCATGGCCTGCAAAAGGCCGCTGGGCTGGTGTTTCGGCAGGTCGATCTGCGTGACGTCGCCGGTGATGATGAACTTCGCCGACGGGCCCATGCGCGTGAGGAACATTTTCAGCTGGCTCTCCGACGCGTTCTGCGCCTCGTCGAGGATCACGAATGCGTTGTCGAGCGTGCGCCCGCGCATGAAGGCCAGCGGCGCGATCTGGATCACGTTCGCTTCCACGTACTGCTTCAGCTTGTCCGGCGGCACCATGTCGGTGAGCGCGTCGTAGAGCGGCTGTAAGTACGGATCCAATTTTTCTTTGAGGTCGCCGGGCAGGAAGCCGAGGTTCTCCCCCGCTTCCACCGCCGGGCGCGTGAGCACGATCTTGCGCACTTCACGGTTGCGCAGCGCGCGTACGGCGAGCGCGACGGCGGTGTAGGTTTTCCCCGTTCCCGCAGGCCCGATGGCGAACAGCATGTCGTTCTTCGCGATCGCTTCCACCATGCGCAGCTGCCCGGGCGTGCGCGCCCTGACGAGCAAACCGCTGTTGCCGTGCACGAGAATTTCGTTGCTGGTTTCCGCGCCGGGCTGGCCGTTGCCCGTTCCTTCGTTCGTTCCGCCCATCACCGAGGCCACGTTGGCTTCCGTGAGCGTTCCGTAACGTTTGAAATATTGCACGAATGCGTCGATCGCTTCTTCGAAACGGCCGATCTCCGGCAGGTCGCCCACCACTTTGATAATGTCGCCGCGCGCCACGATCTTGAGCTTCGGAAAAAACGTGCGGATAAAATCCAGCTTCGCATCGTTCACCCCGAAAATCACCATCGGGTCAACGGAAATCAATTCAATCGTCTTCTCTGCCAATTTTAAGTTCTTTATTTCCGACGGCGACTGTCAACACGGCAATACTCATATCTCCTGTCACACGTCACACGTCTCACGTCTATTTCGACTAATTTTACCGCAAAACTAAGCGCATTTCGCCCGATCTGCAAGGAGAAAAAATCCTGATGCCTGTCATAACGCTGACAACCGATTTTGGCCTGAAGGACCATTACGCCGCTTCACTGAAAGGCGCGCTTCTCCGTCAGCTCCCGTCGGCCACCGTGATCGACATCACCCACCTCATCGCCCCTTACGATTTCGGCCAGGCCGCTTACGTGCTCGGCCACGCCTTCCGCGAGTTTCCCGCCGACAGCATCCACGTCGTAGCCGTCGGCAGCGGGGGCGGCGGGCGGTTCAACCACGTCGCGCTGCGGCTGCACAACCACCATTTCATCGGCTGCGACAACGGCCTGTTCTCCCTGCTTTCCACCGAAGAAACGCCCGAACAGGTCGTCGAGCTTTCCGCCGCAGGCAAAGAGCCGTCCACCTTCAACGCCCGTGATCTTTATTTGCCGGCAGCCGTAAAAATCGCCACCGGCGTCCCGCTCGGCCAGCTCGGCCCCGCGCTTTCCGGCGTTTCCCAGCGCATCCGCCCCATCTCGCCGCCCGAAGAAGACATGCTCAAAGGAAACGTCGCATACATCGACTCCTTCAGCAACCTCATCACCAACATCACCCGCGAGCAGTTCATGCGCATCGGCAAAGGCCGCCCCTTCTCGCTCCAGCTCATCGGCGACGAGATCACCGAGCTGCACCGCACGTACGGCGACGTGGCCGAGGGAGAAAAGGTCGCTTTCTTCAATTCCGCCGGCGTGCTCGAAATTGCGGTGAACAGCGGGAATGCGGCGGGACTATTGAATCTCCGGATGAATTCGGTCATACGGATTACGTTTGGGTAGTCGTAGGGGGACGACTTGAGATGTGAGACATGAGACGTGAGATCGTGGCACAACATTTTATTCCAGGAGCGTAGCTTTGCATAACGACAAAATAATTTCTCATGTCTCATGTCTCACGTCTCAAGTCTCACGTCTTTTCCCGGCATCACCAGGCTCGTCAAGATGACCTTCGTTCCTTCGAAGACGGAGGATTTTCTCGCATTGTTCAATGAGAATAAGGAGCGCATCGCCGGCTTTGAAGGCTGCATGAGCCTCGAGCTGCAGCGGGATGTGAACGATCCGAACGTGTTCTTTACGATCTCGAAATGGCGGTCGGCGGAGGACCTGGAGAAGTATCGTGCGAGCGAGCTGTTCAATTCCGTCTGGTCGCGGACGCGGGAATTGTTCGAGGCGAAGGCGGAGGCGTGGACGTTGGTTGTTTCGGGGTGACCTCAAAGGTCTCCGCCGGCGAGCGCGCTGCGACGTTTGAGGTCTGCGCGCTGCGACGTTTGAGGTTTAGCGCGGGGTGGCGGGGTGGACAAGCTTATCCCCGATCAACGATCACTTATCCTCCTGTCCCGGTCACTTATTCATCCGTCCCGTTTTTTAACTTTTTATAAGCAACAATACGATCGCGCATTGCGTTTTCCGGCCAAACTTTACGCATGCCCGAAACGCTCTACACCTTCCTCCAACGCGATAACCGCCGCAACAGTTTTTTGCTGCTCGCCGCCATGTCGCTGTTCTGCCTGTCGCTTTCGCTGCTCCGTTGTTACCTCAGCGGCTCGCGCGCATTCGTTTTTCTCAACTGGAATTTATTCCTGGCCGCCATTCCGCTTGCGCTGAGCAGCTACATCCTGCTGCGCCCGAAGCTCCGCCACAACGGCTTCGCCCTCGCCGGGCTGGTGACCGCCTGGCTGCTTTTTTTTCCCAATTCGCCTTACATCCTCACCGACCTGTTTCACCTGAAAGCCATGCCCGGCGTGCCGAAATGGTACGACCTCGTGCTCATCCTTTCCTACGCATGGACCGGGCTCATCTTCGGCTTCCTCAGCCTGCGCGACATGGAGAAGCTGCTGGCCGAACGTTTCAGCCGGGGAAAGGTGTTCTGCATCACCGCGCTGCTGCTCTTCATCGTCGCGTTCGGCGTGTACCTCGGCCGCTACGAACGGTGGAACAGCTGGGACGTGCTTTCACACCCGCTCGGCATCTTCGCGGACGTGAGCGACCGGATCCTTCACCCGGCGGCACACGCGAACACATGGGGCCTGACGATCGGGCTGGGGGTGTTGCTGAATTTTATGCATTGGTCGATGAAGGTGATGGCGGAGAGAAGGGAGAATTGAGGGCGGAGGGAGGAGTGCGGAGAAGACCTCAAGGTCTCCGCGGGTGGATGACCTCAAAGATCTCCGCCGGCCGGTGCGAGGCGATCTTTGAGGTGTTGTGCGGGGGGGCGGGGGCGGCCGGCGCGTGGTGACCTTTGAGGTCTGCGGGGGGGGCAAAATAGCAGTACTTTAAAGGTTGTATCCCTTTACATATTCCATTACCAACGTAAGACACTGAAGAGGTTCTTTCTTAACCTGGAATTCCCAGAAACGAAAAACTTTATATCCCATCTTTTCCAGCATCTCTGTATACTGTACATCCCTCTCCATATTTCTTTCAATTTTGGGTATCCAAAACGCCCTATTCGACTTTATCTTTTTTTTCTTTTTCTCCCAATTATAGCCATGCCAAAATTCGCCGTCAATAAATATTATCAGCATATATTTTTTGCTTACTATATCAGGCTTACCTGGAAGATTTGGATCATTTGTTCGATATCGGATCCCTTCCCTCCAAAGTGCTTTTCTAAACAACCTTTCAGGAGAAGTCGACTTGCCTTTGATCTTAGACATCAAAATGCTTCTCTTCTTTGTGGTATAAAAGCCCTGCGCCTCCTCAAATCTGAGCACTTTAATTTCAGTTTTTGTCTTATATAACTTCGCCACGTTATTAACAATAAAATGTGTTAACAAGTTCTATAGGGCCGTCCTCCATTTTGTGTATTCACATTGTATGTTTGTAACCATGTGTAATGTTTAACAAGATGGTTATGCAAAAGTATTATACTTTATCTCAAGTAGCAGATTTATTAGGCAAAAGCAAAGAAACTTTACGTAGGTGGGATAACAACGGAAAGCTAACCGCTTTTCGGGAGCCCATGAGTAATTATCGGGTATACCGAAAAGAGCAACTAAAGATCTTCGAAGAATTAGACTTTTTGTTTCATCCGCCACAAGCTGAAAATCCTGTTGAAGCCATTCGGGACTATTCTGTTCTAGAACTTTTTGCTGGTGCAGGTGGCTTGGCGATAGGCTTGGAACAAGCAGGATTAAAATGTGTTGCCTTAAATGAAATTGATCATTGGGCAGCAGAAACATTGCGAGTAAACCGACCCCACTGGAATGTTATTGAAGATGATATCCGTAAATTATCTTTCAAGGATTTAAAAGGGAATGTAGATGTAGTTACAGGAGGGTTTCCATGTCAGGCTTTTAGCTATGCCGGCAAAAAACTAGGGTTACAAGATGCCAGAGGAACATTATTTTATGAATTTGCACGCATCGTGCAAGAGACAAAGCCTCTTTTGTGCATTGGAGAAAATGTCCGAGGCTTATTAAACCACGATAAAGGAAGAACAATTGAAGGTATGATTTCGATCTTGGACGAAATCGGCTATAAAGTTTTAGACCCTAAAATCCTCAAAGCTATTTTTTACAAGGTTCCTCAAAAACGGGAACGCCTTATTATTGTTGGTATAAGAAAAGACATCAAGTTGGATTTTGAATATCCAAAGCCCCATCAAAAAGTATATTCGCTGAAGGACGCTTTAAAAAAAGGGGAACTTTACTCAAGTGATGTCCCGCTATCTGCAGGATCAAAGTACCCTAAGCGGAAAAAAGAAATTCTTGATTTAGTGCCCCAGGGCGGCTATTGGCGGGATCTTCCAATAAAAATACAGAAAGAATATATGATGAAGAGCTTCTATTTAGGTGGGGGAAAAACCGGAATGGCAAGACGTATGAGTTGGGATGAACCTTCTCTTACACTTACGTGTAGTCCTTCCCAGAAGCAAACCGACCGTTGCCATCCGGAGGAAACCAGGCCTTTTACTGTAAGAGAGTATGCAAGAATTCAGACATTTCCAGATAATTGGAAATTTGCAGGGTCGGTTTCACAACAGTACAAACAAATTGGAAATGCTGTCCCTGTACATTTGGCAAAAGAAATTGGATTCTCAATTGTGCGATTTCTTAATGCAGTTTACCAACAAAAAAATGCGAAACCCTATAAATCAACTAAGGCTAAAGTTAGAAAGTCTACATTTATGAAAAAAAACAATGCTCACCCGCCCAAAGGCCAAACGAATTATAAAGGAAACGGTTAAAACAAGTATTATTTCTTTTGCAAAAAGAAACATTAATAAGAAGTCTACGTTTCAAATCCTTGATCTCTTAATCCCGAATGAACGAAGGATTAGATCGGTTGTTGGAGGCCTTGAAACATCACTTGGTACAACTCTTTGGGAGCCTCTAGCAAAAGCATTAGCTAAAGAGAATGGCTTTGAGGTTATTAACGACAAACTAGAGATACCTATTAATATGCCTTCCAATCTCAGCAATGCTTTAACTACAATCATTGATGAACGAAAACGAAAAGGAGGTGCATATACAGCTATATCTAGCCATAAAGAATTAAGAAAGGTCTGCCAAATATTTCTGCGGAGAAAGATTGAATCTTTTGAGCCAGCACCAAAAGGAAGAGGAGTAGATATCTGGCTAAGGAAGGGAAATGTGAACTATTTTTTTGATACGAAAACCGTTCAACCTAATCTTGGTAATCTCACGGATTATACTGAGCAACTTTTAACTTGGTATGCTTATTTTTATTCTAGATATCCTAAGGCGCGGGCCCAAGCCAGGATTGTTTTTCCTTATAATCCTTATAATGGCGACTTCTGGGAAAGAACAATTGGAAAAGGGTTTCCTTTGCAAAAAAATGTTGAAGGATGGGTTGAAAACGAATTCTGGGATTTTTGCTCTGGGCTAAAAGGAACTTATAAATTGATAAAGGAGTCGTTTAGTGAAATCGGTGAGAGCAAAGAATTAGAAAAAGAGCTAAAGCAGCTATTCTATAGGAAGTAACTCCTACGAGGGGAATTTTTCTTCAATTTCCATTGCCAGTTCATTGACAACTTGATCGATTATCTGAGTTCCGTCAATCTCAAGCGCTACTTCTCCAAATGCTTCAATGATGTCCAAATAGAAATCCTCTTTTCCTGTTAAACGATGCCAAAAATTGCGGCCAACATATACAGGATATTGCTGATTGATACTTTGATAATGCCCACTTAATTCTCCTGGTTCACCATAAATTACACCCACAATTAAATCATTTAATGCTATTTGGAGGTTATTAGTTCGCGCCAAATTTCTAGTCGCCTGAAAATGTCCAAAAACTGTCTGTACATCATAGTGATTAATAGTATTAGGCCCAGACTTCAATTGGCAATACTTTTTTCTCCCATCAATTGCGTCGATAAATTCTATGTCAATTCCAGGCGTAGTAGATCCCATCCCTTGAAACAACTCACTGATGAGCTTTTGAATCCGCATTCCAAAGGATGTCGTAATGGCCGACCCTAATACCCTAGGATAAACTAATGCCTCCGCAATACTTCTCGGACTATCATTTCCTCGTAAAAAATTAGCTAGGTATTTAAAAAGAAAGGGATTCACATTGTATTCGGATAATCTACCAGCTCGCTTGCATGCGCCTTTAATATGTGCTTCAACCAATTCTTCTCTAAAAAACTTCTTGGCTCGGAAGAGGATCGCGATTCTTTGTTGTTCGTTCATTATGTTAAATTATTGATAATCGTTTTAACCTCCCTCAATACAACACCCCCACCTCCTTAAACCCAAACACCCTTTCCTCTCCCTCCGCACACCGCAGCACCAGCTTCCCCTCCTCCGTCACCTTCTCCAGCACCGCATCGAAAATGCTCTTGAAGTCCGTGTACCGCGCCTTCTCCCCGCGCTTGAACAGCTTCCCCTCATAATCCCCCCGCAGCTTCCCGATCTGCCCCGCGCGCAGCTGTAAGTATCGCGCTTCCACCGCGCAGAACAAATGCGCCAGCGCCTCGTCGATGTCGAATTCCCGCCCCGTCAGCTGCAGCACCGACACGGCCTGCGGGGAATCGCTGCCGAACGATTCCTGGTTCACATTCAGCCCGATGCCGGCGACGGATGCGGAGAGCTGGTCGCCGTTGATGACGTTCTCGACGAGTATGCCTGCTACTTTTTTGCCCCCGGCGATGATGTCGTTGGGCCATTTGATGTGCACGGGCGTGGCGGGAAGCAGCTCGCTGAGCAGGTCGGAAATGCCGAGGGCGATGGCGCGGGTGAGGTCGAACTGGCTGGTGACGCCGAGGAACGTGGGGCGTAAAATGATGGAGCAGGTGATATTTTTCCCGGGCTCGCTGAACCAGGAATTGCCGCGCTGGCCGCGGCCCACGGTCTGTGAACGGGCAGTGATGACGGCGCCTTCGGCGATGTCGGCCCCGCGCAGCAGGCTCATGGCGAACGTATTCGTCGAGTCGACTTCGTTGAGCCGGACAATATGGTTACCGATGAACAGGGCTTGCGGCATTCCCAAGGCCATTTTTCGTTAACTTTGTGACTTAATCAACGCAAATTTAGGCGTTTCCCTTCGCCGGAAGCACGGAACGCAATACATTAAATGGCAACACGTAAAACAGCCTCTCCGAAGGCGTCGTCCGCAGGGACGAAAAAGTCAGCCGGGAACGGCAAGGTATCAAAAGCCAGATCGACAACCGCGAAAAAGCCTGCAGCGGGTAAAACGGCCAAACCAAAGGTCAAAGCGAAAGCGGAAAAGCCCGTGAAGCAGAAGACCCGCGCGAAGGCCGAACCCAAAGCAAAGCGGAAGAAAACCACCGACGAGGCCTTCCTGCTCGCCCAGTCGGCCGTGAACGGCATTCTCGAGAAAAAAGGCGAGAACATCGTTTGGCTGGACCTGCGCAACATCGAGAACGCGGTGTGCGACTACTTCATCATCTGCGAGGCGAACTCGAACATCCAGGTGGAAGCGATCGGGCAATCGGTGAAGGACATGGTGAAGAAGGAGCTCAACGAGCGTCCCTACCGGTCGGAAGGCTGGGAGAACGCGCTGTGGATCCTGATCGACTATGTGAACGTGGTGGTGCACGTGTTCCAGCGCGAAACCCGCCAGTTCTACAACCTCGAAAGCCTCTGGGCGGACGCGGAAACAATTGATTTCGGGAAGAAAGAGAAAAGAGCTTAAAAAAGCTCAAAAAACAAAAAATCAAATCCCAAACGCCTTTGAGATTTGATTTTTCGGAATTTGAGTTTTGAATACAATACTTCAGAGTTTAAAACGACTGCCGCAGTATAAAGAGTAATTTTTATGAGTGAAGAGACCCAACCGGATAACAACCGGAACGATTCCAGCGACGACCGCCGCCGCGACCGTATTCCGCGCAAGCCGCAGCTTCCCCGCTCTCCTTCGGGATTTTTCTGGATCTACATCATCCTCGTGGTAGGATTGATCGGCTTTTTCGTGCCGAACATGCTTACGGACCTGCCGGAGATCAACTATACGCAGTTCACGAACCTGGTGAAAGATCACGCGATCAAGAAGATCTACCGGGTCAGCAACGAGAACAACGCGCTGGAGATCGAGCTCATTACGCCGAAAGCCAACGAGAAGATCCAGTCGATCGAAGACCTGAAAGCCCAGCTGAAAGGCTGGCGCGGGCCGGTTCCCCCGGGCGTGCCGCACCTCAAGCTGAGCAGCACCTGGTCGGAAGAGCTGGGCAAACGCATTACACAGACACAGGTCGACAACGGCTACACGCCGGAGCAGATCATCGACGTGCAGGAGATCAAGCGATCTTCCCTGTCGGACCATTTGAGCTGGCTCGTTCCGCTCCTTTTGATGGTGGTGCTGTGGATCTTCTTCATGCGGCGCATGGGCGGAGGCGGCGGCAGCCAGATCTTCAACATCGGCAAGTCGCGCGCGACGCTGTTCGATAAAGACACGACGGTGAGCGTCACGTTCAACGACGTGGCGGGCCTGGAGGAAGCGAAAGTGGAGATCAAAGAGATCGTCGACTTCCTGAAGCACCCGAAAAAATACACCGACCTGGGCGCAAAGATCCCGAAAGGCGCGCTGCTCGTCGGCCCCCCGGGAACGGGCAAAACGCTGCTGGCGAAAGCGGTGGCGGGCGAAGCGAAAGTTCCGTTCTTCTCGCTCTCCGGCTCCGACTTCGTGGAAATGTTCGTGGGCGTGGGGGCATCCCGCGTGCGCGACCTCTTCAAGCAGGCGAAAGAAAAAGCGCCGTGCATCATCTTCATCGACGAGATCGACGCGATCGGCCGCGCGCGCGGGCGTTCTGTGTCGCAGGGCGCGAACGACGAGCGGGAGAACACGCTCAACCAGCTCCTCACGGAGATGGACGGCTTCGGCACGAACAGCGGCGTGATCATCCTCGCGGCCACGAACCGCGCCGACATCCTCGACCGCGCGCTGCTCCGCGCAGGCCGCTTCGACCGCCAGATCTACGTGGACCTGCCCGACCTGAACGAGCGCCGCGCGATCTTCCAGGTGCACCTCAAGCCGCTCAAGCTCGACAAAACCGTCGACCTCGATTTCCTCGCCAAGCAGACGCCCGGCTTCTCCGGCGCCGACATCGCGAACATCTGTAACGAGGCAGCGCTCATCGCCGCGCGTCACAACAAGAAGTTCGTGGAGCGCCAGGATTTCCTCGACGCGGTGGACCGCATCATCGGCGGCCTCGAGAAAAAGAACAAGATCATTTCCAAAGAAGAAAAATCCGTCATCGCGTTCCACGAAGCCGGCCACGCCACCGTGAGCTGGATGCTGGAGCACGCGGCCCCGCTGGTGAAAGTGACCATCGTGCCCCGCGGCCGTTCCCTCGGCGCAGCGTGGTACCTGCCCGATGAGCGCCAGCTGACGACGACCGAGCAGTTCCTCGACGAGATGTGCGCGACGCTTGGCGGACGTGCGGCGGAAGAAGTGGTGTTCGGAAAAATTTCCACCGGCGCGCTGAGCGACCTCGAGCGCATCACGAAGCAGGCGTACGCGATGGTGATGTACTACGGCCTCAACGCAAAGCTGGGCAACATCAGCTATTACGACACGAGCGGCCAGGAATTCATGATGCAGAAGCCGTACAGCGAAAAAACGGCGGAGATGATCGACGAGGAAGTGAAGAAGATGATCGACGAGATGTACGAGAAAACCAAGCAGCTCCTCCGCGACAACCGCGACAAGCTGGAGCAGCTGGCGAACAAGCTCATCGAGAAAGAAGTGATCTTCAAAGAAGACCTCGAGCTCATCTTCGGCAAACGCAAGTGGGACAAAGACCCCATCGCGGAGATCAAGGAAGAGCAAAACCCGGCCGGCGAATTCAACGTCCCGAAAACGATCGTTCCGAACGAGCCGCCGAGACCTGCGGATGAAACGAAAATCGAGTAAAACCGCAAAGGCGCAAAGGACGCGAAGAAAACTTTGCGCACTTTGCGTCTTTGCGGCTTCAACAGTTTCTTAAATGGAAGACAGCACTCCGAGAGAAAAGATCCTCAAGAAAGTCCGCGCTGCGCTGATGAACAAATCGCGCGTGGAACCGGGGGCAATCGATTTCGAGAGCAACATTTACCAGTCCTCCGGCGATCCGATCGAGCTCGTGTTTGCGCAGCAGTTCTCCGACATCGGCGGGCAGTTCGTGTTTTGCGAGAACGAAGAAGATTTCTGCTACAACATCGGCGCGCTGACGGCTGACGGGAGCTTCGGGAAATTGTGGTGCGCAGAGCCGGAGTTGCAGGCTTTGCTGGAGCAGGCGAACATTTCTTTTCTTTCCTCCCCGGCCGACCTGGCTGAGGCAGGCACGAGCGTTACGGGCTGTGAATTCCTCATCGCGCGCACGGGCAGCATCCTCGTGAGCTCGAAACAGCTTTCCGGCCGCCGCGGCCCGGTTTATCCCGACCAGCACATCGTCGTTTCGCGCACGTCGCAGCTCGTTTTCCACGTGAAGGACGCGCTCAAAGCCGTGAAGGCAAAATACAACGACGTCATGCCCTCGATGGTTTCCGTGATCACGGGCCCGAGCCGCACGGCGGATATTGAAAAGACGCTCGTCCAGGGTGCGCATGGGCCGAAGGAGATTTATGTTTTTATGATCGATGATGTTCCGCCTGTGATGGAATAGTTTGTTGTTTGTCGTTTGTCATTTTGTTTTTCCCCAAGCATAATATTATCAGCTTGCCCGGGCGAAGTCGGGGGCCAATTTTCTCTTCATTCCAACTAATTCTCCTGGAACTCCATTTTGCCCTCGACTGCGCAAACGGGAATTTCCACCCCCAGAACATTTCAACGACAAACGACAAACAACTAACTTTATCATAATAAAAACCAACGTTTGCGACCACCACTCCTTTTCATCACGCTGGCATTTCTCCTTTTCACCAACCCGGCCCGGAGCCAGGAAGGCGGGAAAATAAAGATCGTCCGCTTTCGTGCGTTGAGCGCGGGTTACCTCTATGGCGAGCATTTCCGCAACGCGCTGAACGTTTACGACGTGCGGGAAATGCTGCCGGAGTCGAACGCGTTCCGGAAAGCGTTAACGGCGAACCGCGTGGTGTATGCGCCGTCGTATCTCAACACGAAAGGTCATTCCGAATTTTTCCTCGGCGCCACGTTCGATCCGTACAACCCGGGGCGGGAAAATTTCTGCCGCTATTTCCAGCTGCAGCTCGGGCTGAACCTGCTTTCGGAAGTCAGCTACACGCCGGAAGAACCCTATTCGGTGTCGGTGGAACATCCTGCCGCGACACATTACCACGCCTTCGACGATCCCTGGGGCAATCCCGATTCGAGCCTGTGCTACCGCGATACGCTGGAGACGCACGACTTCAGCTACACGCTCGATTCCCGTTTTGTGGCGGTGGAGCTGGCGGCGATGTTCCATAATTCGTACGAGGCCCGTTTCCAGTTCGGCGCAGGGATCGGCATGGCGGTGGTCCGCGGGCTGGGCGCTTCGCTGGACCTTTCGCATACCGAAACGTTCGGGATGAAACACGACTATTCGAAGCCCGACCAGTTCGGAAACCCGCAGCAGGTGCAGGAAACAGCGCCGATCAGCACGACGGAAGATCTGCAATCGGTGAAGCTGAAGTTCAAAGGTGCGCGATTTTTCCTGCCCTTCGAAGCTTCGGCGCGACTGACGAATTCGGAGAAGCACAAACTTTTCTTTTTCACGAGAGGCGTGATCGGCGTGGAAAAATTTACTGCTGTCGTTTACAATTCAAGTAATCGCTATTACAAAGTCGGCGCGGGATTGCGGCTTGCATTCTGAATGAATTTATCGCATAGTCCCGTAGGGACGACCTGTTTATAACAGAAACATCTCCTGCCTTGAAACCGGGCGGGGCGTCCTTAGTTGATCATCGATCAAGGTCGCCCCGCCCGGTTTCTCTTATACGGAGCATGTGTTATAAACAGGAAACTGGAAATTTCCCCATCTTCGCAGTATGGACAGGAACCTCATTCAGCGCATCATCACCGGGACGCTTTTCGTGGCGGTGCTCGTGGGTGCGATCTGGTGGAGCGCGTGGAGCATGGCGGGACTTTTCCTGCTGATCACGGTACTCGGGCTGTGGGAATTTTACGGGCTGGCGGAGAAGGCGGGGGCGCAGCCGCAGAAGGTTTACGGGACAATCGCAGGCGTGTTGCTCGTCCTGCTGACGATTGCGGTGAAAGGATTTTATTTCACATCCAAAACTACCCTTGTTCTTCCGCTGCTGGCATTGCCATTTCTGTTCCTGGTCTTTTTTATCGAACTCTGGCGGAAAAAAGAAAACCCTTTCGCCAATATCGGCTGGACACTTCTCGGCATTTTTTACGTCGCAGTACCGTTTGCCGTCTTGATCTTCGCCTTCGCTCCCATCGGTTTTATTTCAGGTAATTTCCGGGATTTCCTTCCTTCCTCCCGGATCACGGAATACGATCACGTTCCCCTTCTTACCTTCTTCATCCTCATCTGGACGAGCGACACGATGGCTTACGTCTGCGGCCGCCTGTTCGGGAGGCACAAGCTCTTCGAGCGCATTTCCCCGAAAAAAACGTGGGAAGGTTTCATCGGCGGGCTCATTTTCACCGTAGCTGCAGCGGGAATGATCGCAAACTGGTTCATGGCAAGCGAGTTCAATTACAAACAGGAAGTCACATGGATGCTCACCGCCATCGTGATCTCGATCACCGGCATGCTGGGCGACCTTTCGGAATCGCTCTTCAAGCGCAGCATCGACGTAAAAGATTCCGGCACGATCCTCCCCGGCCACGGCGGCATCCTCGACCGTTTCGACGCGTTGCTGCTTGCCGTCCCGTTCGGCATCGCCACTTTCTGGCTGGCGGAGGTGTTGCTGCCAACCCGGTGGTTCGTTTTCTGATCGAAATTTCTTTAATACGAGCAGCGGTTGGCGGCGGCGGTTGGCGGAGTTTTGTCAGTCCCATGGAGAAGAGAAACGTATACTTACCGGAAAACCAACCACCAACCTACAGCCAACCGCAACCGCCAACCGCCTACCGCCAACCGCCTACCGCTGCTGCCAACCGCCACCGCAACCGCCTACCGCTGCTGCCAACCGCCACTCCTCCCCCAACTGCCCAATTCCCCTCCCGGCCCCGTCATTTCCACCAAATTCCCCCATTTTCATCCTCTTTTTTCCCGCTTTTGTCTAAATATCGGTCATCCAGTACCCTGCATCCTCGCATTGTCAATGGCTTCACGGACAAAACCTTAATTTCGTCCCTCGATACACCAATCCTATTTAACCTAGATATGGCTACCACAGCAAAAACGACGGGCGACACTGCGGTGAACGGGCAGGTACAGCACGCCAGCATGTTTGACGCAGTCCTCGCACGCCTCGATAAAGCCGCAGCATTGTTCGGCCTCGCGCCGGATATCGCGGAAATTCTTCGTCACCCCAGGAAGGAAGTGGCCGTGAGCCTCCCGATCGTTATGGACGACGGCTCCATCAAAGTGTTCGAAGGCTATCGTACCGTGCATTCCACCCACCTCGGCCCTTCCAAAGGCGGGATCCGTTACGGGATGGACGTGAACGCCGATGAAGTGCGCGCACTTTCGGCATGGATGACAATTAAGTGCGCCATCGCCAACCTTCCCTACGGCGGCGGAAAAGGCGGCATCAAGTGCGACCCGCGCAAGATGTCGGTGGCTGAGCTGGAACGGCTTACCCGCGCCTATACGCGCGAGCTGTATACCGTTTTCGGCGTAGATAAAGACATTCCGGCTCCTGACATGGGCACGGGCAAACGCGAAATGGCGTGGCTGCTCGACGAATACAACCGCATGCGCGGCGAGGACAGCCCGGGCGTAGTGACCGGCAAACCGGTGACGCTGGGCGGCTCCAAAGGACGTGAAGCGGCAACGGGCCGCGGCGTGATGGTGTCTTCCCTGGCTGCGATGAAAAAAGCCGGCATCAACCACAAAACCGCCACGGCGGCTGTGCAGGGCTTCGGCAACGTCGGCTCGCACGCTTCCCGACTGCTGGCTTCCAAGAACATCAAAGTGGTGGCCGTCTCCGACCACACGGCAGCCTTCTACAACGACAAAGGCGTCGACATCGACGCGGCGACCAAATATGCGGCCGCTAACGGCAACATGCTGCGCGGCTTCAAAGGCGGCGAAGAGATCAACAACCACCAGCTCCTCACCACGGAAGTCGACCTGCTCGTGCCGGCCGCCATCCAGGGCGTGATCACCGCAGCCAACGCGGGCGACATCAAAGCGAAGCTCATCGTGGAAGGCGCAAACGGCCCCACGGAAGCCGAAGCGGACGAGATCCTCAACGCCAAAGGCATCGTAGTGGTCCCGGACGTGCTCGCAAATGGCGGCGGCGTCACGGTTTCCTACTTCGAGTGGGTGCAGAACAAGTACGGCCACTACTGGACGGAAGACGAAGTGAACGCAAAGCACGATTCATCCATGGCGGCCGCGTTCGAGAACGTCTGGTACAACGCCCAGCAGTACAAGACCAGCATGCGCATCGGCGCGTACATCACCGCGCTGAAGAAGCTGGACAAGGCGATCCGCTACAAAGGCGTTTTTTGATCCACAGAAATTTTCGATTTGCAGGAACGCTCTCAGCAATGAGGGCGTTTTTGTTTTAACCACGGAGGCACGGGAGCACGGAGGTCTTAATTCTCAGTGTCTCGTGGTTATCCTTTTTTCGTCGCGCGCAACATCTCTCTCTTCCCGGGAGGGCCGGGCAAACGTTCCACCGTAAAGCCGGCTTTGATCATGTTCCTTCGCACATCGCCTTTTGCGCAATAGGTGACGAGAATGCCGCCGGGTTTCATGGCGCGGAATAATTTTGCAAATACTTCTTCCGTCCACAACTCGGGCTGGACGCGGGGAGCGAAGGCGTCGAAAAAAACGAGGTCGAACGAATTTTCTGCGGGTGAAAATTCCTGGAGCGTGGTGTTCAGTTTTTCCAGCGTGAAATTGGGAAGGATCGTTTCGCCTGTGTTCCAGGCCGCGCGGTGGAGACGGAGAAAATTTTCTTTTGAGGCGGGGTCAACGGCGTAATTCAGTTTTTCCGCATCTTCCACGCTCACCGGGTAAGCTTCCGGGGAAGTGTAAACGACGTGCTTCGCGGAATTTTCAAGGCATTCCTGCAACACAAGAAACGCGTTCAGTCCCGTACCGAAACCGACTTCGAGGATGGAAATTTCATCCTGCTTTTCCGCCACCGGCTTCCACCCCATTTCCATGAACACGTGCCTCGACTCCTGCACCGCGCCGTGGGAAGAATGGTAATGCTCATTAAACGCAGGAAGATAAATGGAGGATGAGCCGTCTTTCGTAACAACAATTTGGCGATCTAAAAAACGTTCCATCTCCTGGAAATATTGAAAATTGAAGATTGAAGAATAAAACCAGGAGTCGACAGGTTTTTATATTCAATTCAATATTGGATCGGAACCGGCTGGCCGTTCATTGTTGCGGCGCCTTCGCTCTGCGCGAGGAAATTCCCGAGGCGGAGCTGCAGCGCTTCGGCTTTTTCGCGGGTCACGCGAAAATAACCGGGCTCTCCCAACGCAGCCTGCTCGTCATCGCCGGAATAATATTCGTAATCGATGTCTTCCTCGAACAACGTCTCGTTGTATTCCTTTTTGTTTTTCCGCACCGAAACATTGAACGAACTCACGTGCCCGGCCAGGTCGATGAACACGCAGCTCGCAGTGTTGCTGTTGATGCACATGGCCAGCTCCACGATGCGCGCGAATGCCTGCCGGATCATATCACACTCGGCCTGTGCAGCGGGAATCGCGGAATAAAGCACGAAATTATCCGTGTCGGCCGGGTCGTCGTCCGCGAACTTCAGCGGACCGGGCGGCACCTGTCTTTCCTCCAGGAAATCCTCCAGCCTCGCCCGGATGTGGCCGGCTTCGCGCACGAGTTCGGCGTAAAAATGCCGCTCTTCTTCCGCGTTGTAGTATTTCTCACCGGGATGGTAGTCGTACTTGTACGAAAGCTCTTTTTCGTACAGCTTTACGTCATCGCCGTCGTCCTTGTCTTTCACGACCTGCAGTTCGATGTTGTCGACGTGACCGGACATCTCGAAAAACACGCCCTGTGAGGTGTGCGTATTGATCGCGAAAGAAAGCGCCCCGATCTTCCCGATCTCCGAACGCAACTTTTCGAAATGCAGCTTCGCTTCCGGGTCAAAGGGAAAAGCTTCCTGTTTCAACGGCACAGGCGCTTTTTCTTCCCCAGACTTTCCGAAAATAAAATTCAGCAATCCCATGTGGAGTTGTTCAGTTGCCGGTTGTCCGGGGTTGTCGGTTGCCGGTAGCAGCTTCGCTGCTTTCAGTTGTCAGTTGTCGGCCATGTTATTCTTGACAGGAACCGACAACTGACAACCGACAACCGACAACCGATTACTGACAACCGGCAACTTTTTTATTTACTCAAAATCTTAAACTCGGTCCTCCGGTTATTCGCCATTCCCTCTTCCGTGTCGTTCGTGTCGATCGGTTTGGTTTCCCCGTAACCGATGAACTCCATGCGGTCGGCTTTGATGCCTTTGCTGATGAGGTAATCGACGCAGGATTTGGCGCGCGCTTCGGAAAGCTTCAGGTTGTAGTCGTCCGAGCCGCGGCTGTCGGTGTGGCCGGAAAGCTCGATGCGGATGGATGGATTTTCCTGGAGAATTTTCACGAGGCGGTCGAGCTCGGTGAAGGACTCGGGCTTGAGCGTGGATTTGTTGTAATCGAAGAACACGTTGCGCAGGACGATCGTGCTGCCGACGGCGATCTTCTCCAGCTCCACATCTTTGGTGACTTCCTGGTAGCTGGCGACGACGGGAATGTTGAAGTTCTCGGAATGGAACAGGTAGCCGTCCATCTTCACCGCAATGCCGTAATCTTTCCCGGAAGGCAGCGAAACAAGATATTTCCCCGTCGAGCTGTTGGCCGTGAACGTGGCGATGACCTCGCGGCGCTCGTTGTCCACGATCTCGACCTGCGCGCCGAGCGGGAGCTTGCTGGCTTTGTCGGTCACCGTGCCTTTCAGCAGCGTCACCTGCGCGGTTTTGATCTCCACGGGTTTCGCGGCGACGATGGTCTTCACGGGCTGCGCGATGCCGGCGAGCAGGTTGTCCTCCGAGCTCAGCGCCATCGGCTTGTCGGGGCCGAGGAAGGTGATCTTGTAAATGTCTTTTTCACCGTTGCCGTCGGCTTTGTTGGAAGCGAAATAACCGTGCTTGCCGTTGGCGGAGATCACGAAGAACACGTCGTCGTCCGGGCCGTTGATCGGCCAGCCGAGGTTCACCGGCGCGCCCCATTTTCCGTCTTTCAATTCGCTTTTGAAAATGTCGTAGCCGCCCATCGAGTTGTGGCCCTGGGAGCTGAAGTAGATCGTCTTGCCGTCGGGGTGAACGAAAATTCCTTCCTCGCCGTAGATCGTGTTGATCGGCGCGCCCATGTTCACGGACGGGCCCCATTTGCCTTTCGCGTCCATCGTGGAGATCCACACGTCGCGGTTGCCGAGGCCTCCGTCTTTGTCGCTGATGTAATAAAGTTTCTTGCCGTCGAACGAAAGCGACACGGAAGATTCGTGCCCGTCGGAGTTGATGTTCTTGTTCATGCGTTCGGGCTCGGTCCATTTCGCGCCTTTCAGCTCGCATTCGTAAAGGTCGCCGTTGTTGGTGGGGCGGTACACGAACAGCTTCTGGCCGTCAGGGGAAAGTCCCGCGGTGGCGTCATGCTCTTCGCTGTTGATGGGTTTGCCCATGTTCACCGGCGTGGTCCATTTACCGCCCGCGAACGTGGTCTGGTAAAGATCTTCGTAAAACTGGTTGTCCTCATCCTGCTTCCCGCCGGTTGACGTGGAGCGGCGCGAGGTGAAGAGCATGATCGATTCATCGGCGGTGATGATGGGCGTGTATTCCGGGTCGGAAGAATTGACCGTGGAGCCGATGTTGTCGATGAACACGCGCTGGGGATCTTTCTCCAGCTCTTTCCCCGTCACGCATTCCCCGATCTTCCGGTTCATGTCGGCGATCTTGTCACGGTTGTCGGCCGGGTTGATGTTGAGCGGCTGCAGGTACGCGCGGTAGGCGGTGATGGCTTTGTCCCACTGCGCGTGGAGGTGATAAAAACGCCCGAGGTAATACTGCGCCATGGGATCGACGTTCGGGTTCAGTTTAAGCGCCTTTTCCATGTAGGAAAGTCCCATGAGCTTTTGCGCGGAAATGTTGTAGTAGCAGACGGCCATGCGGAAATTGAGCACCGCGCTGTTCGGGTTGAACTGGTTGGCGATGAGGTATTCTTCGAGCGCCAGCTTGAAACGGTCGCCGCCCGCGCCGCCCAGCTCGTTGATGCCGTTCGGGAGGTAATGGTTCTTGTCGACGAAATATTCCAGCTGCGCGGCCTGGATCGACTGTGCTTCTTTGAAGCGCGAATTGCCGTCTTCGAAATGCCGTTTCGCTTCCTTGAACGCTTTCCGGTCGGTGAAATTCTTTTCATCCCATTCTACCGCAGGCTGGGCGACCAGGCGGACGAAGGCGAAGCAGAATATAAATGCGGTGAGGAAAATAGTTTTGCTTTTCATAGGTCTCGGGAAAATAAATTAACGACAATCGTTTGCATATTGCTTTGCGGACTGGATGCCGAGCTCGGAAGCTTTCCGGAAATCGTCGCAGGCTGTGCCGTCGCGCAGCATTTCCTTGGCGATGCCGCGGTTCAGGTACGCCTCTCCGTATTTCGGGTTCAGGGCGATGGCTTTGGTGCAATCCTCCACCGCGCCTTTGAAATCGCGCTGCTTATAACGTACGGCGGCGCGGTTGACGTAAGCATAGGCGTAATCGTTCTTCAGCTGGATGGCGCGGTTGAAATCGGACATGGCGCCCTCGTTATCGCCATCGAGGAATTTGGCATAACCGCGGTTGTTGTAGGCGACGTAATAGTCGGTTTTCATGTTCACGGCCGTGGTGTAGGATTCGATGGCGCCTTTGAGGTCGCCTCTTTCGCGGCGGGCGCTGCCGAGGTTGTTGTACACGAAAGGCAGGCCGGGATTGACGGAAATGGCTTTCTGGTAATCGACGATGGCCCCGTCGAGGTTGCCCGACATGCGTTTGGCGCTGCCGCGGTCGTTCCAGTAATAGGCGTCTTTCGCGTTGAGCTGGATCGCTTTGTCGAAATACGCGATGGCGCCGGGGTAATCCTCTTTCTCGAATTTGATAACGCCGGCGTGGTAGAACGCTTTGTCGTTGTTCGGGTTGAGGCGGGCGGCATTGTCGTAGTCGAGCATTGCCCCGTCTTTATCGCCTTCCGCCTGCTTCGCCTGCCCGCGCGAGAAATACGCGTAATCCGCAGCCGGGTTGAGCTCGATGGATTTATTGAAATCCTCGATGGCGCTTTTGTTCATGAGCAGCTCGATCTTGGCCAGCCCGCGGTTGTAGTAGGCTTTTTCGAAATCGGCTTTCAGGGAAATGGCTTTGTTGAAATCGGCCAGCGCGTCGGCATATTGCTTCGCGTTGAACTTGACGGTTCCGGCGTTGTAAGCCGTTTCAGCCTCGGGCACGCCGGGAAGCGTGGTGGCTTTGATGGTGTCCTGGGCGGAAACCCGGTATGCGCCGGCAAAACAAATTGCCAGCAGCAGGAAAATACGCAGCTTCATGGGATGGTAGGTGTTTACTGCTCTAAAATAACAATTTGAAAGGAAATAATTCTAAAAACATTACGCGGTTTCCCAATTCAGAGCACCTGGCCCTCGCCCCTCACCACCCCGGTCTCTTGCCCCTACCCTTAATTGCTGCATTTGAAAAAGTTTTACGTCAATAGGAAAATTCCCGCAGAACCGCTGTGGCTAAGGTAATGAGGCCGGGGTGGTGAGGAGGTTAGGGGTAAGGCTTTTTTCCCTGTGCAGTAATGCATCTTTATTTTCACCTCGCCCTGCCCTCACCACTATCCCTTGCGCCCCTTTTTGCCATTTCACCAAAAAACCCGCATATTGACGTACCTTTAAGCGCAAATTTTACCGTATGGCAAAAACTAAAAAAGCCGCCAGCAGGAAACCCGCTCTCATCGGAAAAGAAGAGCTCGCATTCCTGGAACGTTATATCAATAACCCCTCCCCGACCGGTTTCGAATCGCCGGGACAGCAGATCTGGCTCGATTACATCAACCCTTACATCGACGAACATTTTGTCGACACATACGGTACTGCCGTAGGCGTCATCAACCCGAAAGCGCCGTACAAGGTCGTGATCGAGGCGCATGCCGATGAAATTTCGTGGTTCGTTCATTACATCACGAAAGACGGTTTCATCTACCTCCGCCGCAACGGGGGCTCCGACCACCAGATCGCGCCTTCCAAGCGGGTCAATATCCATACGGATAAAGGCATCGTGAAAGCGTTCTTCGGCTGGCCGGCGATCCACGTGCGGGAGCCGGGCAAAGAAGAAACGCCGACGCTTAAAAACATTTTTCTCGACTGCGGCGCCAAAAACGACAAGGAAGTGGCCGACATGGGCATCCACGTGGGCTGCGTGGTCACGTACGAAGACGAGTTCATGATCCTGAACGACCGCTACTACGTGGGACGCGCGCTCGACAATCGCGTGGGCGGGTTCATGATCGCGCAGGTGGCGCGTTTGCTGAAAGAGAACAAAACGAAATTGCCGTTCGGGCTTTATATCGTGAATTCGGTGCAGGAAGAAGTGGGGCTGCGCGGGGCGGAAATGATCTCCGAAACGATCAAGCCCAACGTGGCCATCATCACCGACGTGACGCACGATACGCAGACGCCGATGATGAACAAGGTGGCGCACGGCGACATCGCGGCGGGCAAAGGTCCTTCGCTCACATACGGTCCCGCGGTGCACAACAAGCTCCTCAACCTGATCATCGACACAGCGAACAAGAACAAAATCCCGTTCCAGCGCGAGGTCGCTTCCCGCTCCACCGGCACCGACACCGATGCGTTCGCCTATTCCTCCGGCGGCATTACCTCCGCACTCATTTCCCTGCCGCTGCGCTACATGCACACCACCGTGGAAAGCGTACACCGCGAAGACGTGGACAACGTGATCCGCCTCATTTACGAAACGCTCCGCACCATCAAGGTGAACCAGGATTTCCGGTATATCCGGTAGATCGGTTGTCGGTTGTCAATTGTCGGTAAACAGAGCAACTGACAACAGACTACTGACTAACCGACAACTGACAACTGAACACTGACAACTGACTATGAAACGAATCGTTCCCCTGCTTTTCTGTTTCACCCTGCTCACCGCCTGCTCGGGCGATAAGGTGGTTGACACGCGCGGCGATACGCTCACCGACACGATCACGGGGCAGGAGCAGAACGATTCGCTCCGGATGCGGTTCAAGCGCATCGTATCGGCAATGCCGGTGCCGTTCGACATGCTCAGGCAATTTTCGGGGGCGAAGCTGCCGTTCCGCGGGGAGCTGCTGAACAAGCCTGAATACGCGGGTTCCTACATCGGCGGGCATGACCAGGCCATCACGCTGGGCATTTACGGTTCCGATCTCGCGTACATGATCTCGCATGACCAGCTCGGTGAATCGGCTCCCTACCTGCGCGCCATCCGTAAAATTTCCGACCAGGTGGTCGTTCCTTCCGCGTTCGACGAATCGATGATGAACAGGTACGGCGACAACCAGGAACAGCAGGATTCGCTCCAGCAGCTTGTGCGCAGCTCGTACCATCGCATCGACAGCACGCTGCAGGGCAACGACCGCCTCGTGCTGGCCACGCTGGTGATCACAGGCGGGTGGGTGGAAAGCATCTACCTCATCACGCAGCACATCGGCGACGAGAAGCAGAATGAAAAAAATAAAGTGCTGTTCGACATGCTCGCCGTTCAGCAGCCGTACCTCAACAACATCACGGAGCTGCTCGCCTGCTTCCCTGACGACAGCATGTGCAAGACCCTGCACGGCCAGTTCGTTTCACTGAAAGCCGTATTCCCGAAAGGCGCCGACGTTTCCCCCGAGGCATTTTCGGCCCAGCTGAAAGACCTGCGTGAAAAAGTGGCCGACGTTCGCAGCGGTCTTGTAAGCATCCAGTAAACCCCGGAGAAATAAGAGTAACGTCAAAATGTAACGCATGGCACTCCTGGGATCGATCCTCAAAAAAGCTGTTGACCTCAACACGCGCCTTCCGAAGCTGCCGTTCCGGCGCAGGGATGCATACAGCAGGCAGGCGAAGACGTTGAAGAAGCTGCTCGGCAAAGCGGAGTTCACCGCATTCGGCGAACATTACAATTTCACCCGCATCCTTGCCGATCCCGATCCCGTCAACGCATTCCGCTCCACCGTTTCGGTGCACGATTACAACACGATGTTCCGCAAATGGTGGTACCGCACGCTCAACGGCGAGGCGTATGTCTGCTGGCCGGAACGCGTGCGGTTTTTCGCGCTCAGCTCGGGCACGTCCGAACAGTCGAGCAAGCACATTCCCGTCACGAAAGACACGCTCCGCGCGATCCGCAGGGGAAGCATACGCCAGATCATGACGCTCGCGCATTACGACCTTTCACCGGAATTTTTCCAGAAAGGAATTCTCATGCTCGGCGGCAGCACGCACCTGCATTACAACGGCACCTATTATTCCGGCGACCTGAGCGGGATCACGACGGGAAACATCCCGTTCTGGTTCCAGCATTTTTACAAACCCGGGAAACGCATCGCGCGGGAACGGGAATGGAACAAGAAGCTGGATGAAATGGTGCGCAATGCAAAACAATGGGACATCGGCATCGTGTGCGGCGTCCCGGCGTGGATACAGATCCTGTTCGAGCGCATCATCGCTTATCACAATGTCAAAACGATCCACGACGTATGGCCCAACCTCGAAGTGTACGTGTGGGGCGGCGTCGCGTTCAAGCCGTATAAAAAAGGTTTCGAGCATTTGCTCGCCCGGCCGATCAAATACCTCGAAACGTATCTCGCCTCGGAAGGTTTTCTTGCGTTCCAGCGGAACCCGGATTCGAAAGGCATTGCGCTGCTGCTCGACAACGGCATCTTTTTCGAGTTTGTGCCTTTTTCGGACGACAACTTCGACAACGACGGCAACCTGAAACCCAGCCCGCAAACCTTCACGCTTGCGGATGTGGACGGGCACACCGAATATGCCGTGCTCATCAGCACCTGCTCCGGCGCGTGGCGTTATCTCATCGGCGATACGATCCGTTTCACCAACGTGGAGCAGGCCGAGATCACCATCACCGGGCGCACCAAGCAGTTCCTGAGCCTCTGCGGGGAACATCTTTCCCAGGACAACATGAACCGCGCGATCGACCTTGCGGCGGAAGAGCTCGGCATCAGCATCCACGAGTTCACCGTGGCCGGCATCCCGTATGAAAATCTTTTCGCGCATCACTGGTACATCGGCACGAACGATCCCGTAGACCCGGCACGGCTCCGCACCTGCATCGACGAGCACCTGAAAGTGCTGAACGACGATTACCGCGTGGAACGCAGCGCAGCGCTGAAAGAAGTGATCGCGGAAACCTTGCCCATCGACGTGTTCCGCGGGTGGATGCGCAAGCACGGAAAAGAAGGCGGCCAGCACAAATTTCCCCGCGTGCTCAAAAACGAGCGGCTGGAAGACTGGAAGTCCTACGTCGAACAATTCAGAAAAGCGAACATAACCCCCTGATATGATTTCCGCCATCGGCCAGGGCATGCTCTTCGGGCTGGCGCTCTGCTTTTCAATCGGGCCCGCTTTCTTCGGACTTATCCAGGTCAGCCTGCGCCATGGCTATAAAGCCGGTATGGAAATGGCGCTCGGCATTTTCATCAGCGATCTCATTTATTTGCTCCTCGCCTATTTCGGCATTTCCGGCTGGCTGATGGACGAAGCGTACGCGGTTCCCGTGGGCATCACCGGCGGCGTGCTGCTGATCGGCTACGGCGTGGTGCAGATCCTGAAAAAAGCCGTCGTGCAGAACGTGGAAAGCGACATGCCCGCGGAACGGACCGGCCCCACGCTCGGCGCCATGGCGCTGAAAGGCTTCCTGATGAACCTCTTCAACCCGTTCGTCATCTTCCTCTGGATCGGCGCGATCGGCTTAGCGTCCAACAAGCTCGACCACGATGCCGGCAAGATCATCGCTTTCTTCATCGCCACGCTCGCCACCGTGCTCGGCACCGACATCCTCAAGGCTTTCGCCGCGCACAAAATCAAAGGCTACCTCAACGAGAACGTGATCCACAAAGTCAACATCATCGCCGGCATCATCCTCGTCGCTTCCGGCATCGTGCTGATCGTACGTGTGTTCGTGGAGAAACCGTGGGAGCAGTAGCGGCGCGCAGGCCAGCCGCACGAGATGTGCAGATATGCAAATGTGAATATGTGCGGATGAAATTTGCTCCTGCGAAAATGTCTTAATTCGCACGCTCCAATCTGCACATATTCACATCCGGATATCTGCACATCATTTTTCAAGTATCCGCCGAATATCCGGCCGGAAATAGTTGTTGCTCTTCAGCACCTTCCCGTCTTCGCGGAAGATCGGTTTCCCGTTCTCGTCGAGCTTCGACATGTTGCTGCGGTGGATCTCGTCGAACACTTCTTCGATCTTGTGCTGGAGGCCGTGGCGGAGGATGGTGCCGAAAGTGATGTAGAGCAGGTCACCGAGCGCGTCGGCGATTTCCACCACGTCGCCGCGTTTGCAGGCTTCGAGGTATTCCTCGTTCTCTTCTTTGAGGAGGTTGTAGCGAAGCATGAATTCGTCTTCGCTGACGGTTCCCGTCGGCTCATAACGGTTGCCGATCTTAAACACGTCGTGGAATTCTTCGACGGCGGCGATCTTGCGCAGGAGGGCTTGCTGTTCGGCGGTTTGCTGTTCCATTTTTTACGGCTCGTTTGGTTCTGTAAAAAAACGAATCCGGCCGCACATCAACACCATGACATGCGGCCGGATTATGAAACGTTATCAACCACGTGGGGGAAAAAGTCAAAATTCAAACGGACAAATCCCAAAGGCTTTAAGAATGACCTTTGGGATTTGTCCGTTTGTTTTTTTGAGCTTTTATATTTTTTTACTTCGGCGCCTGGATCAGGTTGCGGCCTTTGCTCTTGCGGTAATTTTCATTCAGCGCCTGCACCACGTCGCGGGTGATGTCGAGGCTGTCGTTCGCATACGCGATCGGGCTTCCCGCGCCTGTCATCAGGATGTAATCGATGCCTTTCGACTGGCTGTAATCTTTGAAGTAAAGGCGGACCTCTTCGTTGATGCGCGCATTTTTTTCCATGGCGGAGCTTTCCAGCTTGGTGAGGTAATTCTGGAGATTCGCCAGCGCGGCTTCTTCTTTTTTCAGCCACGCTTCTTCCACGATCGCGGAGTCGGCTTTGATCGTGCCCTTTGATGCACGTTCTTCGAAGATCATTGCACGGCGCTGGAAGGCTTCAAGGCGTTTCTGGAACTGCATCGCCTGCTGCTCGAACGTGCCGCCTTCCTGCTTGTAGAGGTCGGCGAACGCTTCGTAGCCTGCCGTCACGGAATCCACATTGATGTACAGCACGCGCGCGCCGGCAAGGTTCTTCGGGATACTGAACGTCAGGTCGGCAGCCGAATCCGCGTTGCTCCTCACTTCGGCAATGGCCTTGCGTGAAGAAAAGTGCAGGTAAAACAGGATGACCACTGCGAACAGCAGCACCACGTTGAGAACAATAGAGAGATTATTATTTTTCACCTGGGTTCGATATTTTACCCGCCAAAGATAAAGAAACCATCCAACCCGCCATCAGGACTTCGGGCGGCCGCAGATGAGCTTCTGCGTCTTCGAAAATGAAGGCGTCCGCAGCTCGAACAGGTACATTCCACCTGCGAGTCCCATTTCCGCCGCCGACACGTGCATCGTGTAAGCGCCCTGCTGCTGCAGGTTTGACGGCAGCAGCTCGGTGATCAGCCTGCCCGTGATGTCGTACACGCGCAACGTGACCATCCCCGCTTCCGGCAGCTCGTAATAAAGTGTTAAATCATCATAAAACGGGTTCGGGTAAACGTTGAAGATGGGCTCCAGCGCTTCGAAATGCGCGGTGAACACATCCGACGAATCGACGTTCGTGCGCAACACCGGCGACAGGTGATCCTGCTGGAGCACGTGCTGCGATTCCCAGTGCGAGAAACGATAACCCGGCGCAGGAATGGCGGTCATGGTAATGGGATTGCCGTTGAAATAATATCCATTCCACGGCAACGAATCCGGCGTGATCGTGTTGAGGTGAATCGTGCCGGCCCCCGCGGGGTACGTTTCCAGCCCGACGTTCACAATGCCCGTCATCCCGAACTGGTTCTGCACCTGCCCGAACACATAATACGGCCGCACGTAGAGAATGTACTCGAGGATATCGACATGCAGCCGCCAGTCGGAAGTGTCCATCTGCGACTGGATGCACACGGGCGCATACGGGGAAGATCCTGTTCCCCACAAATTGTAATGACGCGGCATTTCAGGCGCCATTTCGGTGTAAAACGATTCCGCGAGGCGGACCATGTTGAGGTTGTAGAACGTGGTGTTGAGCAGGTCGGCGTAGCGGTTGATGAAATACACGCGGAACGAATCGTTCGTGAGCAGCGCGTTGAGCATGAGGGAATGCGGGTTCTGCGTGGGCGGGTTGAGCACGCGGGCGAGAATGTTGATCGTGTCGCTCTGGTACGCAAGATCGGCGTCCCATAAAATGTACCGCCATTTTCCCGGGCCTTCGTGCGGTTTCCAGAACTTGATGTTGTTGGTGTAATAGCCCAGCCAGTCGGTATTCCCGGCATATGTTTCCGTGATGAAATAATCGCAGAAGTTCGGGATGTCGATCATCGCCGCCGCCGAATCGTACGCCGCCTGCTGCGTCAGGTCGGCCGTGGCGACGTAAGCGACGGTATTGAAAAAGTCTTTGTTGTCGCCCGCGATCACGCTTCCGTCGAACTCGAGGAAATCGACATTGTCGTCGTCGACGTCCGAATTATTCTCGAGGTATTTCCGGTCCTGCCGTTCACGCAGCTCGTACACGCCCCAGTATTGCCCGTTGATGAACACCACGCAGGCGAAGCCGTCCATGATGTCGAGATGCGTCGGCTTTTTTACCGCTTCATGCAGCATGCGGTCGCGGAAATGCGCGCGGTTGAAATCCGTTCCTGCATTCCGCAGGTTGAATGCGGAATACGTGGTCGCCGCTTTGTCCGGGAAGAGCTGGTAATTGATCGGGCTGCCGCCGTAATTTTCATCGAATTTCACGGTGAGCCCTTTCTGGGGATGCATCTTCGAATAGTTGCCCTGGATCTTGATGGAAGTGGGCTGATTGAACCGGAGATTTTTGTCTTTGTCGTAAAATTCCACATTCGCCGGGCGTTCCCAGCCTTGCCAGAAATTCGCATTGCTGAACGGGATGTCGCTGCACAAGGTATCCGCCGTATTCCCGATCACATAAATGCCGTAGTTCGGATCGAACAAATTGCCCGGGTCGGTAATGACGGAAACAACCGGCAGCGTCACATTCTCGTTGACAAAATAAGTCGCTGCCGCCGCAGGTCCGGGCAAATAACCCGGATCGGACGGATACAACCGCGCGCGGATGACCTGCGTATTTCCGACGGTGATGTTTCCCGCGTACACCGGCGACAATGCAGTCGGATCGCTGCCGTCGTAGGTCCAGTAAATGGTTCCCGCCATCGCCGCGGAGATCCCCGTCACCTGCGTGCCTGTGTAAAACCCGGGCGCAAGGCTGATGACCGGCGTGGGGCCGTAACCGGCGAAACAGCTTGCCGAAAAATTCGTGGTGTCGGGCGTGGACTGGTTGAACAGGCACCAGTTCGCCGTGCCGTCCGGCTGTCGCCCGCGGGAATGATTCATCATCAGCGGCCCGAACGTTTGTTCGTCCACGATCGTTCCCTGCGCATCGTACAGCGTGAGCTTCTGCCCGCCCCCGTCGAGGGAAAAATCGGAATGCAAGTGCACGTCAGCGGGAAAAGGAAAATACGTCACGCTCGTATCGCTGATGCCGATCAGCAGCGCGGCGATCATCGTCAGGTCGTCCATGCCGCCGGCGTGGCTGTGCGTTTGTATGGCCAGCACGTTGTTGCCGGGAAGGATCATGGAATCGAGCATGGCCGAAGGCACGAAAAACAATCCCGACCAGCCGCCGTTCTGGTACTGCACCGCTTCGTGCTCGTCGAACGCATACATGTTGTACGGCGGCGGATATCCCTGCGAGCCGAGGTTCGCACGCGCAATCTCTTTCCCGTTGAGGTAAGCGACAAAGCCGTCGTCGAAATCCGCGAGCAGCGCGGCGAGCACGACTTTCGACGTATCCGCCACGTTGAAGGCGTAACGCTGGTAAACGGAAATGAACGGCGCGATCACCGTCGTATCGTCGCCGTCGCCGTAACCGACGGGGCCCATGCTTGTCCCCCACGCGCCGTCGTTGAAATTCGGATCTTTCCAGTTCAGCGGCGGCTCGGCGAGGCCGGGGAAAAAGCGCGTCGGGCTTTGGGGATAGATTGGAACTTCCCAGTGATCGAAAAAGTCGCGGCGGTCTTTCCCGGAACAGAACAAGGTAAAATGCTCGCCGGGCAGCAGGATGAGCTGCGGGAACACCCAGCTTTTTTCCCGGTTGTTTTGCGTGCACGAGATCGTATAACCTGCGAGATTCACCGGCTGGGAACCGGCGTTGTAAAATTCGATCCAGTCTTCCGCATCCCCGTCCTCGTCAACGAAAGCCGTATTCCCCGCGCTGCACACCTCATTGATCACGACCTGTGAGAAAAGCGTTGGGGGAAGAAGACAAAGTGTAATAAAGAGGTAGAGTTTCCTCATGCAGGGGATGTTCGTCGTTTGTGGTTTGCCGTTAATCGTTAATCCGTTAGACGGGGAATTGGCGTATAGGTTTAAAATTAACATAAATCGCCATTCTCCACAACACAAACGGTTGACGACAAACGACTAACAAACCACAAACGACAGACGACAAACCACAAACAACAAACCTATTCCCCGAAACTGACCGGTATCGTCACAGCGCACCGTACGCTTGCCCCCGCCTTCTTCCCCGGCACCCATTTCGGCATGCCCCGCACCAGGTCCATCGCCGCTTCGTCGCAGCCGTAACCGAGCCCGCGCACGATAGTGATCCCACCGATGGAACCATCGCTTTCCACAACGAATTTCACCGTGACCGTTCCTTTCACGTCGTGCTGGAATGCGACGAGCGGGTAGATCTTATGTTTCGTGATGTACGTCTCCATCGCCGCAGAACCTCCGGGAAATGACGGGGGAACGTCGGGGTTCGTCACCACTCGCGCAGCCGTGAGTATTTTTTCAGACGTTTCCGCTTCGCCCTGGTGGATCACGACCTGTGTTTCCTGCGCGAGCTTCCGGATGCCGGCAGTGTCTTTTGCCAGCTCTTCCCGCTCTTCGGCTGAAAGCGGCACGGGACGCCTGACGGAAAACGTATCGATAATTTCTTCCTCCTCTTCCCCGGCGGTATCCGCGACAGCTCCGGCATTCGCCACTTCACTGTCGGGCGCGCACGAAAAAAGAAGGAACGGCAGGAACAGCAGAAATTTCAGTTGCTTCATCGGTTCTAATTTACGCAGGCTTGCCAGAATAAGCGCCGGAGAGCGAAAAAGTGTCGCGGGGAATTCAAAAATTCAAAAACTTAAAATGGCTTTTCATTTTCACTCAAAATCGCGTACGGGATTCCTGTTCCTCGCAACACTGTCGGCGACGCGGGTGCTGTCTTCGGGGGAAAGTTTGTAAGGAATTGTCGTTTCATTGACAACGGACGTGGTGATGGAATCCCGGGCAATCGTCCCTGCTGAAACGGGATCTTCGGCGGGCGAATCGTTTTTCGTTCCATCACCGGGGCCGCAGGAACAGAAAAACATCAGCGGGAATGTGATGATAACCACGGAGGCGCGGAGGCGTATTGATTGCAGCGACACGTGGCCTCGTGTCGCTGCAGTTTTTTTTCGATTCATCAGTCTTTGGGTTTCTTTTTGCTGCCGGCGATGCTGTCTGCAATACGTGTGCTGTCGCGCAAACGCATCATCCTTTCCACGTCACGCGCGGATGCAATGCTGTCCGCCCGGCGGACGCTGTCGGCCACCCGTTCGATGCTGTCGTATTTCTGCTGCAGCGCTTCCGCTTTGTTCATGCTGTCGATCAGCCAATCGCTGTCGGCCGACATTTCATCCGCGGTGGCTTGTGCGGCTGCGGCGCTGTCGGCTTTTTCTTTCGCTGCCTTTTTCGCTTTGCGCGCTTTGCACGAATCCAGCGAAAGCATGCCTGTCAATAAGACGACTAAAGCCGACACGATAACGATATTCCGGGAAACAGAAATTTTCTTCACACCGGAAATTTACACAGAATTCCGCGTTCCGGGTTGCGAGTTCGGAGTTTGAGAATTATCAACCGAAACTTATTTAAACCCGAAACTTTATTCTGCGGAGTCAATGCCAGGTGTAAAAGACGGTTTCCCCAGGAGCGGTTCTTTTTCCAGGATGACCGGCATGCCCAGGTCGATGATTTCCGCTTGTCCCTGCAAAGGTTCAACGCATTTCACTTTTCCTTTAAACTCTTGCTTTTGCTGCGTCGTATCGGGTGCGGGAACCACGTTCTTCGGCTTGAGCGTATCGGGCTGCGTGAAGCCGGAATGCTGCGGGTAAGCCGCGATCTTTCCCACTTTTTCTTCGTGGCAGCCGGAAAACAGTGCACCGCCGAAAACGAGAAATATCGCCGCGAGGAATTGCTTCACACGATCGGAAATGCTTTTACGCACGACCGGCGCAGGGGGCACTGCAACCTGGTCGTGACGGAAGCGCCCGCACACGCGCTCGCTCTTCCGTTCAGCGATGAACTGTATCACTTCGGGCGTGGGCATGTTCGTGAAATCGACCACGACCTTGCAACATTTGTCGCAGAAGCGGCCTTTCTCTTTCGGGGTCATCTTGCCCCAGCTTTCGTGGCAGGGCTCGGGAATTTCCAGTCGCATGGTCAGTCGTTTTCGGGATGGGGCGGCGCTGCAATTTCACCGCGCATGTAAATTTCGATGCTGTCTTCAACCGTCACTTCCGGTTTTTTGCAAACAGGTTTTTTCTTCAGCGTATCTTCTTTCGTCGTGTACGCTTGTCCCTGTTGTGGCGTGAAAGAATTATCGACTGCAATTTTCCCGACCACGTTATTGTTCGAATGCGCGCGCGTTCCGCAGGACGAGAAGAGCAGGCCGGTGAAAAAGAGATATACGCCTGTCATGAACAAACGGTAACGGCCCTGCGGTTTTTCCACCACGTGCGGCATCACCTGGTCTTTCCGGAAGTTCCCGCAAATACGTTGTGAAGAATTTTCCCGGATGTAACCGGCAATCTCTTCATTGCTGCGCATGGAAAAATCCACGACGGTTTTGCAGCACACCTGGCAGTGACGGCCCTGCTCTACGGCGGACATTTTATTCCAGTCTTCGTGGCAGGGTTTCGGGATGGTGACAGCGGCTTTCATAAGATCAGTATGGAGAATTTGCATACAGCGTGTCGGCAGGATCGTACGCCACATCGCCCATGAAATAGTCGGGGTCTTCGATGACGTCCGGCTTTACACATTTTTCTTTTTTCGCTTTCGCACCGGGAATAAGCGAATCGCGATGCATGTGCACTGCAGTTTGCACCGTATCGGGCGTGTAAGCAATGTCGCCCATTACTTCATGTTCGCGCGTGCCGCCACAGGACGTGAACAGGAAACCGCCGAAAACGAAAAGCGCAGCCGCCACAAAAAGGCGGTAACGGGAAACCGGCGGGCGTTGCGGAACATTGACCTGCCCGCTTTTAAACCGGCCACAAACGCGCTGCGCGGAATTCGCTTTGAGGTAATCGACGACCTGGCTGTCGGTTTTGTTCGTGAAGTCGACGACGGTCTTGCAGCAAACGGCGCAGTTGCGGCCCTGTTCAGCGGCTGTCATCTTGTTCCAGTCTTCGGTGCAGGGCTTGCGGATGCTTACGGAAGGCTTCATGGATTCAGCGTTTGGAGAAAAGATGCTGAGGTTCCCGGGATTCCATAAGCAGACCGGGAAATTTATTCGGGCTGCCTGCCTTCCGGGATGGCGATGCTGTCGGCGGCGGGAGCGGCGGGGAATTCCCGGTTCTCTACGCCTTCTAAATCGCTTGTGCGCTTGCCCATGATGCAGCCGGAGGAGAACAAAAGTGCGGCAAGCAAAGCATACAGGCCGATCCTCTTGCTGTTTGCCGCCGCGGTGGTCGTGTCCTGTAACTGCGGCTGGGCGGACCACTTCGCCCTCACGCCTTTCACGTGTCGCCTGCAGGAAGAAACGAAAGTCGCGCCGAACATGAAGAGCAGCACAGCGGCCAGCCATTTCATCCGCCGGTTTCTGCCGGGAACGCTTACCTGGTCCGGGCGGTATCTCCCGCAAACTTTTCCGTGCGTGGAGAAATAAGCAGCGATCTCTTCGTTCGTTTTTTTCGTGAAATCAACGACGGTTTTTTCGCAGCTTCCGCAGAAACGGCCGTTCTGCGCAGGCGTCATTTTGCGCCAGCTTTCTTTACAAGGTTCTTCGATCCTGATTTGTTCCATAGTTCCGGGGAATAGAACGGGAAATTCTCAAAAAGATACGTTTAATTCGCAACGATGAATTTGCGGCTGCTCTGCCCGAACGGTGTGGAAATGGTGGCAATGTAAATTCCCGCCGACAGCCCGTATTCCTGCTGCCCGACCTTCACCTGGTGGCGGCCCGGCTCGTATTTTTTCCCGTTCACCGGCTGCGCGATCGTTTTTCCGTTCACGTCGGTGATCGTGAGCACGACGGGTGCAGCTTCGGAAATTTCGAAATCGAACGTGGTGAAATCGATCGAGGGATTCGGCATCGCAGGATAAAGCAGCAGCGACGGTCGTGTTTCGATTTCCGTTTCGACGGAAACGAGCTGGGCCTGTGTCGCCGAAGCGGTCCATGCCTGCTGGCTGGTGGTTCCGCCGACCCACAGGAAATGCACTTTCCCGCCGTACGCATCCATGCCCATATAATCGGAATGGATGTAGTTCAGCGTGGAAGGCTGCTGGCTCACGCGGATCGTCTGGAACGTTTGCCCGCCGTCGCTCGACCAGGCGCAGTAATAATGCAGCGTGTCGTCGTACGAATCTTTGTTCAGTCGTGCGTCGAGGTAGGAAACGTACACCCAGCCGGTCGTGGGATCGACGGCCACCGTGGGTACGACCTGGTTGCGCGTGGTGGTATCGTCGTTGATGCGTTGCGTGGTCCACGTGATGCCGCCGTCGGAGGAACGCGCGAGGAAAATGTCGGCGTTGTCGGCCCCGTTGCGCACATCGTCCCACACGCAATAGAGGTTGCCGTTGTACGGGCTGCTGCTGATGTCGCACGCGAGCGAGGTGAACTGCGCGGAAAAGCTGATGGCGTGGCTGATGTTGTCGTAATAATCGTTCGCGGGCTGCACGTTATTGTCCACGATCACAGGCGAAGCCGGCCACGTCACACCGCCGTCGACAGATTTTTTGAAATGGATATTGTTCGGCACGCCTCCGCCCCAGGTGATGCCGATTTGCCCGGCAGAGTTGGCGGCCAGCCCCGTCCCGATCGGCGGAATAGCCGGCGCAGACCAGTCGATGTCGAGCGTGTCGCGCGGCACCCACGTCTGCCCGCCGTCGGGCGAATGGTTCACGAATACGTAACCCGGGTCGCCCGGCCCGTTGCTGCGGCGCGTCCATGCGCAGTACAAACGTCCCTGGTAGGGCGACGTGGAAGAGCGATCGACCGTCAGCCAGTTTTTGTCTTCCACCCAGCCCATGTCCCCGAACGCGGTTTCCGTTCCCCACGTGGCGCCGTAATCCACCGAACGCAGCTGCCGGAACAGGAAATTCCCGTCGAGCGACTGGAAATAATAATTCCCGTTGTGATCAGCAGCCAGCGCCACATCGCCGATCAGGCTCGCAGTGGCAAACGGGGTAAGATTGGTTTCCGACCACGTTGCGCCCCCGTCCGACGAGCGGTACAAAATATCCGGGTTCGTCGCCCCCAATATTTCCTGGGGATTCTGCGGGTTGATGATGACCGTACATTCCCCGTCGCTCGCCGAATTGTCGACAAGCACGTTCGGAAGCTGTGCAAATAATGAAACCTGGAAAAGGAGTGCAGGAAAGATCAGCTGGTAGCGATTGGACATGGGAAAGGCTTTAGGGAAAGTTAGTAAAAAAAATGTGCCGATGTGCTGATGTGCCGAAATGCCGATGGGATTTGTAGCTCAGTAAACCTTTGCGTCCCTTGCGTCTTTGCGGTTAAAAATGCGGGGGGATTTGCGTGCATCGGCATTTCGGCACATTGGCACATCAGCACATCAATTCCCGACACTTGTCATTTCCGGCACATTCGATCACGCCGCCGCGTTATCTTTGTTTATCCGAATGAAAACCCGGTTCCAGGCTGTTATTGACAGGTGTAAAATGTTGTGGGGGAAACTTCTTCCGCATGTGAAACGTTTTGCGGGAAAAACGTGGTCATTTTTGAAAACGCGCAGGGGAAAATGGGTGGCCGCTTTTCTCATCCTGGGAACATTCTATTATTTCTGCCTGCCCGGTAAGCTGTTCACGGATCCTACCAGCACGGTGCTCATCGACAAAGACGGGAAGCTGCTCGGGGCGAAGATCGCATCCGACGGGCAATGGCGTTTCCCGGAACGGACGACGGTGCCGGAAAAATTTGCAAAATGCATTGTGCAATATGAAGACCGGCAATTTTACAACCATCCCGGCTTCAACCCGGTGTCGTTCGGACGGGCGCTGGTGCAGAACGTGAAGAGCAAACGCATCGTCTCCGGCGGAAGCACGCTCACCATGCAGGTCATCCGCATCTCCCGGAAAAATCCCCCGCGCAACATCTGGCAAAAGCTCATCGAGGTCGTGCTTGCCACGCGGCTCGAACTGGCGACGACGAAAGAAGAAGTCCTCGCGCTCTACGCTTCACACGCGCCGTTCGGGAGCAATGTCGTCGGCATCGATGCGGCTTCGTGGCGGTATTTCGGTCGCGGGCCGGACAAATTATCCTGGGCCGAATCGGCGACGCTGGCGGTGCTGCCCAACAGTCCTTCGCTCATTTACCCGGGAAAGAACCAGCAACGCCTCAAAGAAAAGCGCGACCGCCTGCTCGGCCGGTTGTGCGAGGCCGGCATCATCGACGCGGCAACACGCGATCTTTCAAAAGAAGAGCCGTTGCCCGGCGCGCCGCATGCATTGCCGCGCCTCGCTCCTCACCTGCTCGACCGTGCTGCGAAAGAAGGTTACAACGGCGCCATCGTGCAGAGCACGCTCGACGCTTACCTGCAGGAACGCGTGAACGCGGTTGTCGAAAAGCACCACCGCATCCTCAAAGGCAACCAGGTCGACAATGCCGCCGCGCTGGTGCTCGACGTGGAAACGGGAAACGTGCTCGCGTACTGCGGCAACACGACCGACGAAAGCGACGCGAACGGCAACGACGTGGACGTGATCACCGCGCCGCGGAGCACCGGCAGCATTCTCAAACCGTTCCTCTACGCCGGCATGCTTTCCGACGGTGAGATTTTACCCAACACGCTCGTCGCCGACATTCCCACGGACCTTTCCGGCTACAACCCGCAGAATTTCAACCGCAGCTACGACGGCGCCGTGCCTGCCCGCCGCGCGCTCGCCCGCTCGCTCAACGTTCCCGCCGTGCGCATGCTGCAGCACTACCGCGTCGAAAAATTTCACGGGCTGCTGAAAAACATCGGCCTCACCACCATTCACCGCGCGCCCGGCGAGTACGGCTTATCGCTCATCCTCGGCGGGGCGGAAGGAAAGCTCTGGGACCTCGCGGGCACGTACGCATCCATGGCACGCACGCTGAACCGCTACAACGAAACCGGCGTGTACGACAAGCGCGATTTTCACCCGCCCATGTATTTGCCGGGCGACACGACGGAGAAATACGAAGCGCCGGTGGCGGAACATTCCTGGTTCGATGCATCGGCGATCTGGTTCACGTTCGAAGCCATGGCGGAAGTGTCTCGGCCCGACGAGGAAGTGAACTGGACGTCGTTCCTGACTTCGCACAAAGTGGCGTGGAAGACCGGCACGAGCTTCGGCTTCCGCGACGGCTGGGCGATCGGCGTGACGCCGCGTTACGTGGTGGCGGTGTGGGTGGGAAATGCGGATGGAGAAGGAAGACCGGGGCTGATCGGCGTGCAGACTGCAGCGCCGATCCTGTTCGACATTTTCAGCATGCTGCCTGCTTCTTCCTGGTTCAGGCGCCCGGACAACGATCTTGAAAAAGTGATGGTGTGCAAAGAAAGCGGCTGCCGCGCCACGGACATCTGCGACAAGCAGGAAGAATTGATTCCGAAGACCGGCCTGAAAAGCGCGCCATGCCCGTACCACCGCCTCGTGCATCTCGACGCAAGCGGTCAATACCGCGTCACCAGCGATTGTGAAAGCGTGTCGCACATGCAGCACGTGCCGTGGTTCATCCTTCCGCCGTCGATGGAATATTATTACAAAACGAAATACCCGTCGTACAAGCTGCTCCCGCCGTATCGCAACGATTGTGGCGGCGTGATCACCAACGCGATGGATTTCGTTTACCCGCGCGAAGAAACGCAGCTCTTCATCCCCGTAGAGCTCGACGGCCGCCCCGGCAAGATCGTGTTCGAGATCGCCCACCGCCGTCCCGGCACCGTCGTCTACTGGCACCTCGACGATCACTACGCCGGCTCCACGACGGACATTCACCAGCTCGCGATGAACCCCGAACCCGGCCCGCACACAGTGACGTGCGTGGATGAAAATGGAGAGAGTATTGCGATGAAGTTTGAGATTGTGAATGAGAAGAAAAAATGATGCATTAAAATGCTGATGTGCTGAAATGCTGATTGAGTTTTCTGTAGCAGCGCCATTTTCTTTCGGGTAGCAGCAAGCTCCCGCGAGCGGATAGCCCGACCCCTCCGAATACTCGGGATCGGGGGCATGCCCAAAATATTTCATACCAAATGAGGTAAAACTTCTCCACTCTGCCAGCTTCATCAGCATTTCAGCACATCAGCATTTCAGCACATCCCCGCACACCTTCTTTCTCCTTATTTTTGGATGAACCTCATGCAGTATTTTTCCCCGTTTGTTATTCCCGGGCTGGTCGCGGACGAGCTTTCGCTTCAGCGGCAAAATGTCCAGGCGGCGAAAAAAAGATTGCTGTCCGAATTTGAACTGCTGGGAAACCCGCCTACGATCCAGCTTGCAGGATGGGAACTCGACCGCAATGAGTTATTGGAGACGCTGGAAGGCATGAACGATGCTTCAACCCGGGAATACCATCTTGCCATTCACCGCGACAAGAACCTCCTGGAGTTTCTCGAACAGCATGAACTTTCCGGAAAGAGCAATTTTTCAGATAACCCGCTGTACAGCGAGCCCGGGTTCATCGCCTTTATTTCGCCCTATTTTTCGGAAGCGTACCGTAACGCGATTGTTGAAGCTTTCAGGAACAGGGACATCCCGCTGCTGATCGCGCTGAAGAAGCTGCCCCTGTTCTGCACGCATGAAGACCAGGACCGGTGCTACAGGTCCGCCCGCTCCGAGGTTGTCATGCTTGTTGCATCCGTGAACGAAGAAACGGCGTCCACGGTTTACAACGAAACTTCAGTCATGGAGCTGACCGGTAAACCAACGCTCGAAGCGGTGGCGGCGCTGCCTGAGCAGGTCGGAATGCGGGAAAACTTTTTTGAGGCGCTGTGCGAGCTTTGCATTACGCTTTTCAATAAGCACAAAAAGCAGCACAAAGCGATCGACGTGCTTTACCGTGTCAAACATGCCAATGTGAACAGCGCGATCAACGAACAGGCTGCCGGTTACATCCGGCAGATGGAAAGGATCATGTCGAACTGGCGGGAGCAGGATGGACGCCGGCAGGTAAAAGGAGGCTGGCTGAGCTTCGGAGTCATCATCATCGTGATTATCCTGGTACTGAAGATTGCGCTTCCAAAACACAACCCGAAGGGTTTTGATTACCGGCTGCCGCAAGGTTTTAAAAGTCCATACGCTGTGACCATGCACGCCGACACGATCGCGCAATACATGCACGCTTATTATCTCGAGCACCCGGCTGACGATTCTACAGCTGGCGACGTCGTTCCTCCCCAGGCAGGCAGCCACCCTTATGCTTCTGCCCTTGACCATCTTTTCAAGCTCCGGGTATTATTAAATGAACTGAAGCCAGACAGCACGCCCGGTGTTTATTTCGTGAATAATACGCGGGAAGACCTTGCATTGCTGCTTCGCACCGGGGACAAAAGTTTCTCGATGAGCCTGTACATTCCTGACGGCGACAGCTGTTTTTCCTCGCTGTTCGACTGCCCGGACGGATTCGTGGTTTATGTTTCGGCAGGCAGCCGCTGGAATGGCTCAAAAGCGATCACGCTTTACTCCCCCGGCCAGCGTTCTTCCATCCCGTCATTGCGTGGCGCCTTTTCATCGCCGGACAGGAAGAACCTTGACCTGCTCCTTGAACCGGTGGAAGTGAAATCCGGTCCGGCCCCGCCGGGAATGAAACATTACCGCCTGGTGTTTTCAAGAAATAAAAAAGGCAAGATCGGGACGAAATTGTTCCCCGGCGATGACAACGTGAAATGAGCCGGGAGTGCGCTACCCGATGCCGGTGCCGATCAGGTCGAATGATTTTTGTTCGGGCGGAAGAAGCGCATGCAGGCTATCGATAACCGTCCGCAGCTCGTCGTAGTTTTTTGCGGCGATCGCTCCCTGCCCTTTTTTCACCCATTCGTCCGCCTCTTTCTGGTCCGGGTAATTCCTGTGCATGGCGAAATAATAAAAGAGCCGGATCAGGTGCTCGGGCGTCCGCCAGCGTATCGGCCAGATGAGTTTCCAGAAGGCGTCTGTCGCATTTTTCACACGGATGGCGCTGTTGCTGGCCATTACCGACTTTTCCCGGGCGATCAGTTCCGCGAGCCTGTTTTTTTCCTCCTCGTTGCCGTATTCTTCCACGACTGATACGCAATAGCGCTTATCCTCGTAATATTTCTGCACCGCCTCCACGATGTGCTTGTCGCGGGTCAGCGCATCCACCTGCCGGGCCAGTTTCCGTTTCCGGTCTTCCGCCTGGTATTTCCGGTCGGTAATATCGTCGTTCACCATCAGCAGCAGCTCTTCTTCTGCCTCTGCCGCTTCACTTTGCAGCCCGACCAGCTTCTGCGCTACGTCGTAATCTTCGCGCGCTTCCGCCGAACGGATCTCCGCGTCGATCTTCCTGCGCATGTTGGCCATTTCCTCCTGCAACCGCCCGACGTCGACGTGCCGCTCGGAAGGGCTGAAGAGGTTGGAAAACTCCTGGTCGGTCATCATCAGGTAAGTCGTAATGCGGAGATCGCGCGACTCCGACATTTCGAGCGTGATCTCGATGTCGGTACCTTTCAGCAGGTCGCGGTTCAGCTCTTTTCCGGCAATGCGGATCACGCCGATCGAAGGGTTGGTGCTGGGAAGCGAAGCGTGCGTTCCTTCAACAACATTCAGCGTAATGGAATCGGCGCTGCCTTTGCGAACAGTTTTCGTGATGGTCCGGGTGATGGTCCGTTTGAGCGGGAGCAATGCATTTTTTTCAAATACAGCTTCCAGGCGCGTGGTATTGTTTTCGTAGTCGTCCACTTCCAGGCAGATGTCGTTCGGAAGCGGCTGACCGGGCACATTGAACTTGCCGTGCACGATCATAATGGCCTGCACGTTGCACGGCACCGGGTTGTTCTGCACGTCGACGATGCGGAACGAAAAGCTGTTCGCGGCGTTCGCCACCAGCGGAAGCATTTCGGAGATCCGTCCGCTCAATTTTTTGAGCCCGCTGTCGAACCCGCCGTCGTCGCGCGTGATGCGGTAAAAAAGACCGTCCACCGGGCCGTCCACCGCTGCGGCAAAATATTCTTCCGCATCCTGGCTCGCTTTCTGGTAGGCGACACGGACCGAAACCGGTGAAGCTCCTACAGGCTGCAGCGTATCCTGCTTTTTTTCAGCAGGCGTGCTTGCCCTCGAGCCTGCGTAATAGGCGGCGCCCACGGCCACGGCAGTTGTCGGATCGATGGCGCAATTAACCGGGATACCAAAGCGTTCACCGATCGTTTTCCGCACGAGCGGTATGTAAGTGCTGCCGCCGATCATCAGAACGTAATTCAGATCGGAACCGGTGAGCCCGTTGCGCGAAAGAATAGTTTCGATCATTCCCAATGTCGATTCCACGAGATCGCGGATCGCTTCTTCGAATTGCTCACGGCGCACCGGCAGGTACACTTCCACGCGCGTCCCGTTCATGTCTTCCGTCTCGAACTCGATGTCGGCAATCACATTGCCCGTGAGCTGCACTTTCACTTCTTCCGCCTTGTTGAGCAACTCGTAATAGAGACGATTGTATTTTCCTTTGGCGCTCTTCAGCTCCCGTTCGAGGTCGGGAAAATGTCCCTGCTTTTCCAGGTAAGGAATAATGATGCGGTCGACGATGCGGTTATCGAAATCCAGCCCGCCAAGAAAATTATCGCCTTCATGGTCCACCACCTTCATCTCGTTGTCCGCGATGCGCACCAGCGCAACGTCGAATGTTCCGCCGCCCAGGTCGTACACGAGCCACTGGCCTTCCTTGTCTTTTTCGCCATCCTCTTTGTTTGCATACGCGAGGCTCGCGGCGATCGGCTCCTGCAGCAGCAGCACTTCACGGAAACCGGCCAGGTACCCTGCCTTTTTGGTGGCGTTCGACTGGATCGTATCGAAAGAAGCCGGGATCGTAATGACGGTTGCTTCGAGAGCTTCGCCGGTGTAGACGAAATTCTTCAGCTCTTTCAGCACAAGCGCCGAAAGATCGACCGGCGACTTGAACTCGCCCGCGTTTGGCACGAAGAAGCTCTCGCTCGTACCCATCCTGCGTTTGAACGAGCCGATCACGTTCTCCGGGTCTTTCTCCAGGTATTCTTTTGCTTTGTCGCCGATGATCGTGCGCTCCCTGCGGAAAGCCACAACGGAGGGAAGCGTTTCTTTGTGCCCGACCGGGTTCTTGAAAATTTCCACTTTCCCGGCCTTGTAACGCGCGATCACCGAATTGGTCGTGCCGAGATCGATGCCAAAATCAACAGTACTGCTCATTGGAAATGTAACATTAGCGACAGCTTAGAGACTGTTTAGGATTTATCTTTCAAAATGCTTACGCGTCTTTTTGCGCCATACTTCGTTGCTTTTTTTGACCAGACGCCCTCCGGTATGGCCTGCAAAAAGCGCCTCGTCTGTCACAAAAATCCGCTTATAATCATTTCGAAATCTAAATCCTAAACAATCTCTTACTTCGTGGATTCAGCGATGACGACACCTTTCTGGATGATGAAATTTCCGGACGGGGCTTTCATCCACACGATCGGCTTCATCACCTCAGTGATCCGCAGGTTTTCCAGCGATTCCCCGGCGATGCTCGCTTCACAGTCGGTGCGCGTGTCGGAATAAGGTTCCCCCAGCGGGTCGGACCAATGCATGCCCATGTCGGAAAATGCATCTTTGATCCGTGAAAGATTCCGGCGCACAACGGCCAGCTCTTCTTTCTGCGACGATTTTTTTTCAAGGTCGAAAACCTGGTTGATCACGCGCAGCAGCTGCTCTTGCTTTTCCAGTAGCATTGGGGTTGATGAAGTTTGCGTCGCCCGCGAAGGTAGCGGTTCCGTTACTTATAAATGTACTTCCCGGCTTTATCCACCGTCACCGCCGGAACGAGTTTGGTCGTTTCGAATTTGTCGTAGCCGTCTTTCAGGTTGTCCCAGAACGGGTGGAGCTTCGTGTCGGTGAAATCTTTTTTCAGCTGGGAAAGTTTCGCGGCGGAAAGTTTTGCGGGGAAGATGTGGATGGGGATCGTTTGCTGGCCGGCGTTGCGGGCTTCCACGGCGAGCACGTACACTTCCATGATCTTGTCGTCGGTGAGCGGGATACAGCCGATCGTAACGCAGTCGCCGTGGATCATGATGGCGCCTCCGGCGTCGCGTTTGCAGGCGAAGATGCGGTCGGACGCGTTGGGATAGCTGACGCCGAGCGAGAGGTAATAGCTGCTGTACGGGTTGAACACGTTCACGTGGTAAAACCCTTCCGGCACCTGCCCGTCGCCCTGGCAGCGTTTCGGGCCGAGCGTTCCCGAGCTGGAGCAGATCGCGTACGACTGGTAGAGCTGGAACGCGGAATTTTTGTCTGATTTCACCCACACTTCCAGCTGGCCTTCCTGCTTAAAGGCGCGGATGAAAATTTTCAGGGAAGCGGTATCGATGCTGAGCGTGCTGAGGCGGGCGCGGATGCCGGCAAATTTCTGGTCGTACGCGTTCCTGACCTTGCTGTGCTTTTTTTGCTCCGCGCGGAACGAGCTGCCGGCAGGCGGAGGCGCGCTGCTGCTCTCGTTGCGGAGGAACAACACCGAAACAGCCATGAAGATGGCAAGCAGGATGACAACAGGGGCTTTTTTCATTGCGGGTACCCTCATTTTAACGCAGGCCGGCCCGAATAGGTTCAGCCGGGTATTAAATTTCGGTATTTTTCAGCAACGCCATGAAGCTCATTCGCTTTTCTTTGGTTTTTACGTTGCTCTGCCTCGCCGGTTTCGGGGCAACCGGGTGGTACATTTCCGCCCATCTCAGCCCTGAAAACATCACCGCCGGCGGGAAAAAATATTCGATCGCCCGCGGGAATGGCAGTGAATACGGCTTTTTTTACGTTTTTACCGGCAAGAACGACACAGTCCTTCTACGGCTCCACCGACCTGCCGCGTGGTACAAAAAAACCACTGAGGGCACTGAGGAAGGGCACAGAGAACACGAAGCCAAACTCCTCTGTGCCCCTCAGTGGTTTTCTTTTCCCGCCAACCGCAACCGCCAACCGCCACTATCCCTTTACGTTATCTGCAGCACTGAAAAAATCCCTCTGTGCCCTCAGTGAAAACACTCCGTGTCCTCAGTGGTTTTCCTTTCCGCCACCGCCAACCGCAACCGCCAACCGCCCTTTTTTACTTTATCTGCAGCACTGAAAAAAAACCTCCGTGCCCCTCAGTGAAAACACTCCGTGTCCTCAGTGGTTTTCCTTTCCGCCACCGCCAAC
>CBIHOC010000037.1:0-50377 GCA_966211705.1 uncultured Chryseobacterium sp. | reverse complement strand
TTCTGCAGGAAGTCTCGAAATCTTACATCCGTAGGAATTCCGGGGGATTCGGCGTGCCCGTTTTTGGGGTACCTGCTAATATTGCGGGATAAAGCAGACCCCATGAAAATCCTGCAAAAACGGGTACTTATTGTTGTTTTATTCATTCCCTTCCTGTTGCCGGGACAACAGCCTGCTCCTGTTATCCTGGAAACCCTGCTGCAGGAATTGTCTGTAGCGAAAGAAGATACCAGCAAAGTCAAGCTGCTGGATACCATCGCTTCTTCGTATTCGACGATTGACGCAGACAAGGGTGTCTGGTATGGAGGACAGGCGAAACTACTCGCCGAAGCGCTGGGCTGGAAAATGGGACTGGCTGCGTCGCATGTCAGTCTCGGGATGAACTACGAGGCAAAATCCTTCAATTCCCAGGCACTGCAGCATTACCGGAAAGCGCTGGAGTTATACGAGAAGCTCGGGCTGAGAAAGGAGATGGCGTTCGTCCTGGAAAAAATGTGCATGGTGTATTTCACGCAGTGTGATTACAGCAACGCGCTGGAACATGGGTTCAGGTCATTGAAGATCAGCGAGGAGATCCACGACATCAAACGTGCAGCGGTAATGAATGAGCGCATCGGGAACATCTACCTGAGACAGAAAAAATACACGCAGGCGACGCTGTATTATTCGGCTGCGCTGAAAACGCAGGAGGAGTTTGGCGACAGACCTTCCGTGGCGCGGCTTTGGGGGAATATGGGCGTAGTGCATGGAGCGAACGGCGATCATGAGAAGAGCCTCACCTATTATTTCCTTGCCCTGGAGTCGAATGAATCGGAAGGAAACAAAACCGGCATCCAGGTCAACCTGATGAATATCGGCATCGCGTATTGCCGCATGAAAGAATATTCCCGCGGACTGGTTTACCAGGTGAAGGCGTTAAGGATGAGCGAGGAGGAGGGCACGAAGCGGAGGATCGCGCTCAACTACGGAAACCTCGGGGAAACCTACCTTCGCATCGCACAGGATCCCGTGTCGAGGTCGCGGCCCGACAGCCTTGTGCGGTATGGAACGAAGGCAAACCTGGACGTGGCGATCACCTACCTGGGCAAAGCTGTTGCGATCTGCGAGACCATCGGTTATCCAGGGCCGCTGATTGAATTCAACCAGCTGCTCGCGGAAGCTTATTCGTTGTCGGGCGATTTTGAAAAAGCCTATGCGATCTCTTCACTGAATGCCGGGCTGAAAGATTCGTTTTCTTTAAAGGAGAATTTGGCAAAGATCCATACCCTGGAGACCGAACGCGCCCTCCTGCTGAAGGATAAGGAGATCGAGCTGCGGGACAAAGAGCTGGAGATCGGGCGGCTGGCAGCGGCGAATGAGCGCAAGGAAAGTTTTATCTACCTGGGGGGAATTGTATTACTCGGGGTCATTGCCTTTGTGATCATCCGGAAGTTCGTTAAGCGTGTGCAGCTGCAGCGGAACGTCCTGTCGGATATCGCCAGCATGCAGTCGCATGAAATAAGAGGCCCCGTGGCGCGCATCCTGGGGCTTACACAACTGCTCGACCGCCAGGACCAGGCCGAAGCCGTGAAAAAAGAAGTGATCATCCACATCCGGAACGTGAGCCTCGAGCTGGATGAGAACATCCGCAAGGTCATTACCAAAACAACCGGCAAAGACATCGGGAAAGCTCCATCCGCCCCGGCACAGCGGAAAAGCACGTGGTCTTTTTTTCGACGTTTCAAACGGGATAACAAGCCGGGAAAGCAGGTGTCCGCCCCCGGCGCTTCATCTCCGCCGCCGATCGACCGTCACCTTTGCAATTAGTTCTGAGTTCTGAGATCTGAGTTCTGAGATCTGAGTTCTTAGTTCTTAGTTCTGAGATTATGTGCCCCGGTTCCAGCTAAAGTTCTCAGTTCTCAGAACTCAGAACTAAGAACTATTTTTGCGTATGCCGGAACTCCAGCTCGTCGAATGCCCGCGTGACGCCATGCAAGGCCTGCACGATTTCATTCCCACCGAAACAAAAGCCGCGTACATCAATACGCTGCTGAAATGCGGTTTCGACACGATCGATTTCGGGAGCTTCGTTTCGCCGAAAGCAATTCCCCAACTGCGTGATACGGCTGAAGTGTTGTCGAAGCTCGACCTTTCGTCCACGCGCTCGAAGCTGCTCGCCATCATCGCAAACGTGCGGGGCGCGGAGGATGCGGTGAAGTTCGACGAGATCGCTTACCTCGGTTACCCGTTCTCCATTTCCGAAGCGTTCCAGCTCCGCAACACGAACGCGACCATCGCCGGATCGCTGGGCAGGGTGGAGGAGATCCAGCAGCTGTGCGTGAAGCACGGTAAGCAGCTCGTCGTGTATATTTCCATGGCGTTCGGGAATCCTTACGGCGATCCGTGGAACCCCGATATCGCGATATACTGGACGCAGCGCCTTTCGCGGATGGGCATCCGGGTCATCGCGCTGGCCGACACCACCGGCGTTTCCAGCCCGGAGATCATCACCAACCTGTTCTCGAATCTCGTTCCCGAATTCCCGCAGCTCACGATCGGCGCGCACCTGCACACCACGCCCGGTACATGGAAAGAAAAGATGGAGGCCGCATGGAACGCAGGCTGCAGGCGTTTCGATCACGCCGTAAAAGGCTTCGGCGGCTGCCCGATGGCCGCTGACCAGCTTACCGGCAATATGCCCACGGAGCGGGTGCTGGAATTCTTCGCGGAAAAAGGCGTGGAAACGGGGATCGACCCGGCAGCGTTCAACGCGGCGATGGCAGAAGCGGGGAGCGTTTTTCTTTAAAAAACAGGATTTCCCCGGGAAACATTTTCAAAACGGAAGTCCGGGGACAAACCCGGGGATCAACGACTTTTCTACAGATTGTAACCGGGGTTATAAAAAATCCTCCCGGGCGGCCGGGAGGATCCTGTAATGCAATGCAAGTATCGATTACCTGTTGTTCCCGAGGTCTTCAAAGCTCACGTCGTTGTTCACGGGTGAGTGGTTGGCCTCGTGGTTGTGGTTCAGGTTGTGGCTGTGATCGTGGTTGGGATCATGATTGCCGTGGTGGTGCTGCTGGGGCGGTCCGCCGGGATTGTTCTCGCGGATGAAGTTGATCGCTTCCATCAGTCCGTCAGCGAACTTTTCAAAATCTTCCTTGTAGAGGAAAAGCTTGTGCTTTTCATAATGGAAGCGGCCGTCGTCGCCGAATCGCTTTTTGCTTTCAGTGATCGTGAGGTAATAATCGTTGCCCTTCGTAGCTTTTACGTCGAAAAAATACGTACGCTTTCCTGCTTTAACGGGCCGGGAGAAAATCTCTGCCTGGTCGTTATACCTGTTGTCACTGTTTCCGTCGTGGTTCATGCTCGTGGTTGGTGGTTATCCTAACAAAATTATAAAAAAAACGATACAACCGACATTCATTCATTAGCTATTGAGGGGTTTTCGCTTATTTTTGAAGCAGCTCCCTGTATTCCACAACTTACACCAAACCAACCCATTCACATGAAAAAACACTACTTTCTCCTGTTTATTGGCCTCCTGAGCTTGCTGCCCGCTACGGCAACGCCCCCGGGATGGCTGTATACGGAGCCGTTCCTGCTGACCAACAGCTCTGCTGTTACAGCCTACAATTACCAGGTCAGCATTACGGTGAACACACAGGCCCTCGTTTCTGCAGGCCAGATGCTTGCCAGCGGAGATGACATCCGTTTCGGCAAGGATTGCTCAGGTTCGACGCTTTACAACTACTGGATCGAATCCGGGATGAACACGGCTTCCACCGTCATCTGGGTGAAAGTGGATACGCTGTTCGCTTCCGCAAGCCGCACCATTTACATGTTTTACGGCAACACCGGCGCCACTGCGGCGTCCTCCATCCCCAGCGTGTTCTACGGCCCGCATTCCTCTACCGACAGCGTTGCTTCCGGCGGCGCCGGCGGCGTAGCAGGCAGCCAGCGCGGCTTCCGTTTTGCGCCCAACGAGGACCTGCTCGTCACCGCCTTCGGGAAACGCGAGCCGACCGGCACCACCCGCTACGTGACGCTGTTCAACCAGACCACCCAGGCCATCATTTCACAGCAGCAGGTAAGCGGACCGGCAGCGCAGTACAGCTATGCGAACATCGCCAGCCCGATCTGGCTGACGCAGGGAACGCAGTACTCGCTCCAGCTCTTCCAGGGCACCGGCGACGGCTATTACTTCGGAACTTCTTCGCAGATCGGCCAGCACCTGACGTATTTTGATATGCGTTATTGCAACAGCTGCACGCAGAACACTTTCCCGACCAACGTGCTGACCAATTACCACTACGGCTACCCGGATATGTGGTACTGGACGAAGAACAACACGATGCCCCAGCCGACGATCGTTGCCGGCGCAGGCGCCGGCGGACTCACTGTTACCGCAAGCAGCGATATCGGTCTTTGCCCCGGCGATTCAGCGCAGATCAGCGGTGCAGCCTCAGGCGGATCGGGACCGTTGACGTATTCCTGGACGCCGCTCGCTGGAGTGAGCTCGCCCAATTCGGCAACGACGTATGTGATGCCGTCGACAACAACGGCTTACGCGATCAATATCAGCGATAGCGTGGGATGCTCCGGCGTCGATACGGTCAACGTCGTCGTTTTCCCCGCGCCGGTAATTGCTGTCGCCGCATCGGATGACACGATCTGCGCCGGAAGCGTTGTGACGCTTACCGCAACCGGGAACTGCTTCAGCTATACCTGGCAGCCGGGCGGTTATACGGGAACGAACATCACCGATTTCCCGTCCGTGACCACCACGTACACGATCACCGGCGTAACCGCTACGGCCTGCGTGGATTCCTCGTATCTCACGGTCGTCGTGCTCCCGGTGCCTTCGCTTTCCGTCACCAGTTCGTCTCCGCAGGTTTGTTCCAACAGCAACGCGGTAACGCTTACTGCCTCCGGCGCCGCAACGTATTCGTGGCAGCCCGGCAACCAGAGCGGCAGCACGATCAATGACATGCTTTTTGCGACCACCACGTTCACGGTTGTCGGAACGGACAGTTTCGGCTGCGTCGATTCCGCGAACCTTACTATAGCGGTTGTTCCGTCTCCTGATCTTGTGGTGACGAACGACAGCATCTGCGAAGGCAGCTGCGCCACGCTGACCAGCACGGCCACAGGCGGCACGCCCGCGTACACGTTCTCCTGGACAACTTCCGAAACGACGCCGGACATCAACCCGTGCCCCACAACGCCTACCTGCTATACGCTCGTGGTGACGGACCAGAACAACTGCACCGACACGGCTGTCGCCTGCGTTGCAGTCAACCCGGCGCCGTTCATTGTTTCAACAGGCCCGCCCGCCATTTGCGCCGGCGATTCCGCGATGCTGAACGCCACCGGCTCCAACATCGCCTCGATCGACTGGTCGCCGGCAGGCAGCCTGAACCCTGCGACGGGTTACACGGTAACTGCAACCCCGACGGTAACGACGACTTACACGGTTGTCGCCACTTCGCCCCAGGGCTGCACGGATACGACGTTCCAGGTGCTCACAGTAAATCAACTGCCGAACGTCACGTTCACCTCGTCCGTTAATACGGCCTGCACCACGGACGCACCGCTTACGCTCACCGGCGGATCACCTGCCGGCGGCACGTATAGCGGTCCCGGTGTCAGCGGCACTACGTTCACAGCATCTGTTGCCGGCACGGGCACTCACGTGATCACGTATTTCTATACGGACACGAACAATTGCTCGTCCAGCGCAACGCATACGATCTCTGTCAGCCCGTGTGTCGGTATTTCGGAAGCAGGGGTCGCAGGCAGCGTCAACATTTTCCCGAACCCGTTCTCGGCCAACATCACGATCAGCCGTTCTGTCGATTCTGAAGTAACGGTCAACGTGTACGACGCGCAGGGCCGCCTGGTGATGACGAAAAAAGCGAACGGCACAATGGTCGAACTGGAAACATCAGCGCTTGCAAACGGCGTGTATTCGCTGCAGCTCGTGGATGAGAAAGGAACTTCAACCTTCCGTGTGGTGAAGAACGATTGAAATTTTGAAAAATCAAATTGGTAAATAAATAGGGGTCGACCATTGGTCGACCCCTATTTTAATTTTCAAAATTTCAATTATTTCCCCTGCAACTCTTCAACCTGCTTCTTATACAATTCGCGGTAAACGCCATTCTTCTCCAGCAGCGATGCGTGCGTTCCCTGTTCCACCACTTTCCCGTTATCCAGCACGATGATCTGGTCGGCGTTGCGGACGGAGGAAACGCGGTGGCTGATGATGACCGTTGTTTTTCCCTGCATGATGCGGCGCAGGTTGCCGAGGATGACGTCTTCCGTTTCCGTGTCTACGGCCGAAAGGCAATCGTCGAAAATGAGGATGCGCGGTTGCTTGAGGATGGCGCGCGCGATGGAAATGCGCTGCTGCTGTCCGCCGGATAAGGTCACGCCGCGTTCGCCGACCATCGTGTCGAAGCCTTGCGGGAACTCCATGATGTTGCTGTAAACGGCCGCATCTTTTGCCGCCTGCTCGATCGCGGCGCGGTTCTTTTCCAGCTCGCGCAAATCCGTCGCGCTGAAGCCGATGTTGCCGGCGATCGTTTCCGAAAAAAGGAACACTTCCTGCGGCACGTAGCCGGTGCGGTCGCGGAGCTCGTCGAGGTTCACCTGGTGAATGTTTTTCCCGTCGATCAGCACCTCGCCGGACGTGGTGTCGAAAAGCCGGACGATGAGGTGTGCGATGGTGGATTTCCCGGAGCCGGTGCGGCCGATGAAGGCGACGGATTTTCCCGGCTCGGCGGTAAAGGAAAGCCTTTTCAGCGCGGTGACGCCCGATTCGGGATAGGTGAACGTCACGTCGCGGAACTCGATGCGGCCTTCGAGGTTGAGCGGCGCGTTCGTCGGGTTGACGATGCCAGGCTCTGTCCGGAGAAATTCGTTGATGCGTTGCTGCGAAGCCGCCGCGCGCTGCACGAGCGAAGTCACCCAGCCCAGCGAGGCGATCGGCCAGGTGAGGCGCATCACGTACAGCACGAATCCCGTGATGAGGCCCGGCGTGACGCTTCCGTCGATGGCTTTCCTGCCGCCGATGTAGATCGTGAGGATGATGCTCATCCCGATCAGCAGCATCATGAACGGCATGAACAGCGCTTCCGTTTTCGCCAGCGACATGTTGCGTTTCATGTACTCCGACGATTTCGCCGCGAAACGTTCCTGGTTGTTTTCTTCACGCGAAAACGCTTTCACCACGCGGATGCCGGAGAACGTTTCCTGCGCCGACGTCGACAATCCCGAAAGTTGTTCCTGCACTTTCAGGCTTTTCCGGTTGATGAGGTTGCTCACGTAATAAATGGAAACTGCCAGCACCGGCAGCGGCGCGAGCACGTAAAGCGAAAATTCAACGTCCTGGCGGAACATGAAGAACATCGTCATCACCAGCGTGATCACCGTGGTGGTCGTGTACATCATCGCCGGCCCGGTGTACATGCGCACACGGCTCACGTCCTCGCTGATGCGGTTCATGAGGTCGCCGGTGTTGTTGTTCTTGTAGAATTTCTGGTCGAGGCGCTGGTAATGATCGAAGATCTCGTTCTTCATGTCGTATTCGATGAGGCGCGACATGACGATGATGGTCTGGCGGTTGAGGAAGAGGAAAAATCCGTACGCGAGCGTGTTGAGAATGATCTCCCAGCCGAACAGGAGTAGGATGTCTATCGTTTGTTCACGCGGCAGGTTATGTTCCGAAGCGAACGTGGCGAAGTCGAGCCCGTGCCCGAGCAGCTCCACCGGGCGCAAGCTGAAGTAGGTGGAAATAAGAATGAACAGCAACCCGGAGAAGAACCGCAGCCGGTATTTCCAGAAGAACTTGTTGAGATAGGAGAGCGCTTTCAAAAAGAGGGAACGAATTACAAATAGGGTACGAATTTACGAATTACGAATGGGCGGATCTTATGAATTACGAATAAGACAAATCTTATCGAACCAGGAACCAGGTGAATCCTGCGAATCGGGAATAAGGTGAATTTTTGCGAATTCGAATAGATATGAACCTGGATTCAAGACAAATACGAAGACCGCCGCGTATAAGGGCTTACAACAGGTACATTGATTGCATCATTTGTAAAAATTCGTAATTCGTAAATTCGTAAGATTCGTATCCCGATAGCTATCGGGACGCACCCCCGAAAAAATTCGCACCCCCGGAAAAAACCGCTATTTTTGTGCCCTCGCAAGAAAAGCGAGCCAACATTTCAACCCGCAACCCAGACTGATCACATGCTGACAGCCAACGATACCAAAGCGGCTACCGCTTCCGCCGGCCCCCTCGGCCAGATGTCAACTTTCGACCACGAGCAGGTGGTGTTCTGTAACGACAACGCTACAGGGCTCCGTTCCATCATCGCGGTCCACAACACGGTGCTCGGGCCTGCGCTCGGCGGCACGCGCATGTGGCCGTACGCAACGGAAGCCGAAGCGCTCACCGACGTGCTCCGCCTTTCCCGCGGCATGACCTACAAAGCTGCAGTGGCCGGCCTCAACCTCGGCGGCGGGAAAGCGGTGATCATCGCCGATTCGCGGAAAGACAAGAGCGAAGGGCTCATGCGCCGTTTCGGCAAGTTCGTTGACAGCCTGGGCGGGAAATACATCACCGCGGAAGACGTGGGCATCGGCCAGCGCGACATGGAATACGTGCACATGGAGACGAAGCACGTCACCGGCATTCCCCCGGCGCTGGGCGGCAGCGGCGATCCTTCGCCTGTTACCGCTTACGGCGTTTACATGGGCATGAAAGCTTCGGCGAAAGAGCGCTGGGGCAACGACGGCCTTTCCGGTAAAAAAGTGCTCGTGCAGGGCGTCGGCAACGTCGGCTCCGTGCTGGTCGACCACCTCGTAAAAGAAGAAGCGAAGGTGTACATCACCGACATTTTCGAAGACCGCATTGCCGCCGTGAAAAAGAAACACGGTTCGGTAGAGGTTGTTTCCGGTGAAACGATCTTCGATCTCGACATCGACATTTACGCACCCTGCGCGCTCGGCGCCACGGTCAACAACGATACGCTTTCCCGCCTGAAGTGCTCCATCATCTGCGGCGCGGCCAACAACCAGCTTGCCGACGAGAACGTGCACGGCAAAGCGGTGATGGAAAAAGGCATCCTCTACGCCCCGGATTTCGTGGTGAACGCGGGCGGCCTCATCAACGTATATTCCGAAGTGGCCGGCTACGGCCAGGATTACGCGCTCATCCAGGCCCAGAACATTTACAACACCACGGCTGCGATCTACGCCCTCTCCAAAAAAGAGAACATCCCCACCTTCATGGCCGCCAACCGCACCGCCGAAGCGCGTATTGAAGCCGTCGCACGCCTGCGCACGAAACGCTGAAAAGAAAAAACAAAAGATCAAACGGTCAAATCCCAAAGAGAAAAAAACAAAAATCAAAAAATCAAATCCCAAGCTTTGGAATTTGATTTTTTGGAACCCGGAACTTTAAACCTAACGTTCTTTTAATTACCGATATGTTAAACAGGAGATACCTGCGTATCAAAGCCATGCAGGCGCTATACGGATTTTTCCAGGCCGAAGACGGGGACATGCCCCGCGGCGAACGGGAGCTGATGCGCAGCATTGACAAAACCTACGAGCTTTACATTTATCTCCTCCTCATGTTCGAAGAGCTGGTGCGCGTGGCGTCTGCGCGCATCGACATCGGTAAGGAAAAACACCTCCCGACCTCCGAGGAACTCAATCCCAACCTGCGTTTCGTCAACAACCGTCTCATGGCCCAGCTCGCCGGCCATCAAAAGCTCCGGCGCGAACGCGAGATCCGCAAGCTCACGCTCCAGCACGACGATGAGATGCAGCTCGTCCGCAACCTCTGGGCAACCATCCGGAATTCGGAAGAATACAAAGCGTACATGGCTTCGGAAGAAGACTCCTATGCGAAGGACCAGGAATTCGTGGTCGACATCTTCAAGAAGTATTTCGCGGACGACGACAACATGGAGCAATTCCTCGAGGAACGCAACATGCACTGGCCCGGCGACATGAACATGGCCGTTGCCCCGGCGATCATCCGCACGCTCGAAAGCGGCACCGAAACACGCGAGCCGCAGCTGGCCCCTTTGTTCAAAGATCCCGAAGAAGACAAGCAGTTCATCATCGACCTGTTCCGCAAAACGATCGTCGACAACGAGCTGTGCGAAAAGCTGATCTCCGAAAAAACGAAGAACTGGGAAGTCGACCGTATCGCCGTGATGGACGTGATCCTGATGAAAATGGCCATTGCCGAGCTTATTCATTTCACCAGCATCCCGGTAAAAGTGACGCTCAACGAATACATCGAGATCTCGAAAACCTACAGCACGCCAAAGTCCAAGCAGTTCATCAACGGCATCCTCGACAAGCTGGTCGCCGACTTCCGCCGCGACGGAACGATGCAGAAAACCGGCCGGGGGCTGATGGAGTGAGTAAGCTTGTAATATGGGTCGACCAGCGGTCGACCCATATCAAGTAAGTCGAATCCTGTTGGGGATTTCAACAGGAAATCTCAGTAATTTAGCGCCATCAAAGACCAACTCCGATGAAAACAGCATTGATTTCCATTTTCGCTTTTGCGCTGGCCGCATCTTTTTCATCCTGCGCGCCGAAGAAACATGACGAAGCCCACACGGATATGATCAACATCCCGGGGTCGGCGAATACGCATGCGCCCAAAGGAACGCCCCCGGTGATGAAGTTCACGGAAGAGATGCACGATTTCGGCAAGATCTCCCAGGGCGAGCGGGTCACTTACGCGTTCGAATTCATCAATACCGGCGGTTCCGACCTGCTGATCTCCGATGCCCACGGCAGCTGCGGCTGCACCGTTCCCGATTATCCCAAAAAACCGATCCATCCCGGTGAAAAAGGCGTGGTGAACGTGGAATTCAACAGCGAAGGCAAACGCGACAAACAGGAAAAAACGATTACGCTCACCACCAACTGCGTTCCCAATACACAAGTCATCACCATCCGCGCCGAGGTCATCAACCCGAAGTAAGCGGAATCACGATTTAACCAAAACCAAACTATGTTCAATTACATCCTTCTCCAGGCAGGTGCTACAGGTGCAACCGGTTCAGGCGGCGGCGGAATGTTCGGAGGCGGCATGAGCAGCTTCCTGTTCATCGGCCTCATGATCGTCGTTTTCTATTTTTTCATGATGCGCCCGCAGATGAAGAAACAAAAAGAAGCTGCGAACTTCCTCAACGAGGTCGGCCGCGGCTCCAAAGTGGTCACCATCGGCGGCATCGTCGGCAAAGTGCTTGAAGTGCGCAACAAATCCTTCATCATCGAAACCGAAGGCGGCAACCGCCTGCAGGTACTGAAGAGCGCGGTGTCCAACGAGAATACGAAGGCTTTCAACGCCGATCTTACTGCTGAAGACAAAGAAAAAGAGGTCGAGAAGAAAGACTAAAAATAATGTACGAATTACGATTTACGATGTACGAGTTAGAATCGTACATCGTACTTCGTAAATCGTCCTTCCTCTAATGGCAGACAAGGAACATGCGGAGGGCGCTTTCGACGAAAGGAAATCTCCTTTCCTCAGCCGCCGTTTTACTTCCTTCGCCGTCTGTGTGCTGCTGGCCGGGCTGTTCTGGCTGCTGCACGCGCTTTCCAAAGAATACGTCATCACCATTCGCGTCCCGGTTGCGTACACCAACCTGCCGGAGCAACGCCTCGTGGCCGTCGACCTGCCCGATTCCGTGGATGCGGAAGTGCAGGGAAGCGGCTTTACGCTTTTCGCCTACAAGTGGGCGAACGCCGTCGGACCGCTCGACCTCGACGCGCGCCAGGCCCGTTCGCTCGGCGGCGGAGATTTTGCGCTCGCCACGTATTCGCATTCCGATCGCCTCGAAGGCGCTGTCGGCCACGGATTGAAAGTGCTGCGCGTCATGCCCGACACGATCGTGCTCAGCTTCCAGGGACGCGCCGAAAAGAAAATTTCCGTGCGCCCGCGCGCGAGCGTGCAGGTCGCCCCGCTCTTCCGTCTCGGCGACAGCATCACCACCGTGCCCGCGTTCGTCACCGTCAGCGGGGCGGAAGCGCTGGTGAAACGCATCAGCTACATCGAGACGGAACCCAGAACGTACACGGGTCTCGATCAATCCGTGAACGAGCCCGTGAAGCTGGTGTTGCCGGCCGATCTCACCCAGCTGACCGTCGTGCCGGAGCAGGTGAACCTTGTCATTCCCGTCGGGCGCTACACTGAAGGCCGCTTTTCCATCCCGGTGGAGCCTGTGAACGTGCCGCCAAACGTGGTGCTGAAAACCTTCCCGGATAAAGTCGACGTCGTGTTCCAGGTGCCGATCGAAGATTACAATTCCATCAACGCCTCCATGTTCCGCGTGGTCGCCGATTATTCGAAAACCGATCCATCCGGCAAAACGATGAGCGTGGAGATCGTGCGGCAGCCGCTGAACATCCGCAACCTGCGGTTAGAGCCGGGGCGGGTGGAGTTTTTGATCCGGAAGTAGGGGCGGGTGCGAATTACGAATCTTCCGAATTTACGAATTACGAATCTTTACGAATGGTTGCTATAATGATCCGTTAAGATTCGCAGCCATTGTAATTCGCAAAATTTGCCCCATTCGTAATTCGTAAATTCGTACCATTCGTAATTCGCACCCCTTATGACCTTCCCCGAACGTTTCTCCGAAGTTGTCGTCGATTTCCCGCGAAAGAAAATTCTCTCGGATAAAAACGGCGCGTATTCTTCGGAAGATGTGTTCAACACCGCGCAGCATGTTGCGGCGGAAATGCTGGGGCACCGTTCGTTTAAGAATGAGCGCATCGCGTTGCTGGCGCCACCGGGATTGCCTTACGTGGCGGGCATGCTGGGCGGGTGGATGAGCGGGGCGATGATGGTGCCGCTGTGCCCGGAACATCCGCCTGCTGAACTCGCGCACGTGATCTCCGACAGCGGCGCGAAAGTGATCTTATATCATTCCTCATATAAGAGTTTACTGCCCGACCCTTCGACAAGCTCAGGGGCGGTGCAGAAAATCCAGCTCGACGCAGACAAGCCGCCGAAAGCTGCCGTGCCGTACAACTGGGATTATCCCGCGCCGGAAGCGCCTGCGCTCATGCTGTACACGAGCGGAACGACGGGAAAACCGAAAGGCGTTGTGCATACGCACGCGTCGATGGCTGCGCAGATCGATTGCCTGCGCATGGCGTGGGAATGGACGGACGAGGATCGCATCCTGCATTTTCTTCCGCTGCATCACACGCACGGCATCATCAACAAGCTGCTCTGCGCGCTCGCGTCAGGCGCGGTTTGCGACATGCTCGACAAGTTCGAGGCGAAAACGGTCTGGAAGAAACTCGTGGAAGGAAATTTCACGCTCTTCATGGCCGTTCCGACCGTTTACGCAAAGCTCATCCAGGCGTGGGAAGAAGCGGGAGAAGACGAACGCCGTGAACTGGCGGATGCCTGCAGCCGCATGCGCGTGATGATCTCCGGGTCGGCAGCGTTGCCGGTAAGCGTGCTGGAAAAATGGAAAACGATCTCCGGCCATGTGCTGCTCGAACGTTACGGCATGACGGAAACCGGCATGGTGCTTTCGAACCCGCTGCACGCCGGGCGAAAACCGGGCTTCGTGGGGCAACCGCTGCCGGGAATGGAAGTACGTATTGCGCCGGTCGACGAAAATGAAACTGCAGGAAACGAAGGCGAGCTGCTCGTAAAAGGCGCAAACCTCTTCCGCGGATATTGGAACAAGCCTGCGGAAACCAAACAGAGCTTTACGAAAGACGGCTGGTTCAGAACCGGCGACATGGTTGCGCTGGAGAACGGCAATTACCGCATCATCGGGCGCTTGTCGACGGACATTATCAAATGCGGAGGCTATAAAATTTCCGCGCTTGAGATCGAATCGGTGGTGCTGGAACACCCGGCGGTGCGGGAATGCGCGGTTGCCGGGATCTCCGACGACACGTGGGGCGAACGGATCGCTGCTGCGGTGGTGATGAAAAGCGGCATGATGCTCACGCTGGACGAACTGCGGGAATGGGCGAAAGACAAGCTGGCGAATTACAAGCTGCCGACGCTGCTGCACGTGGCGGAAGAGCTGCCGCGGAATGCGATGGGGAAAGTGGTGAAAGGGGAAGTGAAGAAGATGTTTGAAAATTGAAAAGGGAAGAATGTACAATGCCAAACGCCCATCCGATAGCTATCGGATGTTCAACTCACAAGTGAATTCATTGAACATTGTTCATTGTTAGTTTGGCATCCGATAGCTATCGGATGAGCGTTCCGTTGTGTAAGAGAAATTTCTTCCCGGAGAAAAAAATGTACAATGCCTCCGCCGCCGGCGGACGCCAATGTTCAATGAACAAGGAAATCAGTTGAACATTGTTAGTTGTGCGTTTGACATTGTGCGTTCAGTGTTGCAGAGAACCATTGTCTTCTGTTAAGATCTTCTCTAACGCCCGGTTCACTTCCTCCGCGTGCGTGTAGACCATAAAATGTCCCGCGCCTTCCACCGGGTAATCCACGCCGGATTCCGGGAAATAAAGCACACGGTCCTGCGTGCCGTGGATGCGGACGACGTTCTCCTGCCGCCCGTTCAGCTTCCAGTTGATGGTGCGTTCGGCAGCCCAGCGGAGGAATGTGTCGGGGATGTCGCGCATGACTTCGGTGAGCAGTTTTTTTTCATCGGGCGTTTTTGTACCGAAGAGCCAGAAGACGAGCGCGTGCGTGCGCTTGACCACGGCGGTGGGAATGAATCTGTGAACGCGGAAAAGTCCCAGCGCGCGGTAGAGGCGGGGCAGCTCATCCGAACTCGCCATGCTCGAGAACAGGATGATCTTTTTCACCGGGAGAATGCGGTTGAGCTCATTCGCCACCACGCCGCCGTACGACATTCCCGCGAGAATGAACGGGCCTTCTCCCGTGATCTGCGCCGACAAACGTTTGCAGTAATCCCGTAACGGCTCATCTTCCAGCGGCTCGATCCATTGCACGAAACGCATCGTGAAACCTTCCGGCAGCCTGATCCGCACGAACGCCCGCTCATCGATGCCCAGCCCGCTGATAAAATAAACCGGCTGCTCGTTCATCACGCGGACCAGGATAAGTGGGAATTGTTTTGTACACCTGCTGAAAACCTGCTGCTCTTCACGACACAAAAGTCACCGTTTTTTTCCACTGCGCAAAGTGATCATTTTCACCGTCCTGCGTGATCGGCTTCACATGCAGGCCGCTGCGGATTTCTGAACCTTGCAGGAAGGACGGTCTGGCATTTTAATTGCGGCCGCACCAGCTATGGGACTCACGAAATACAGGCAGAAGAGAAACTTCAAAGAAACCCCGGAACCCACGGGCGGGAAAGCCGGCGGCCCGAAGCTGCGGTTCGTCATCCAGAAGCACGCCGCGTCGCATCTTCATTACGACTTCCGGCTGGAGCTTGACGGCGTGCTGAAAAGCTGGGCAGTGCCGAAAGGCCCGTCGACCGACCCGGAGATCAAGCGGCTGGCGATGATGGTGGAAGACCACCCGTACGATTACCGCGAATTCGAGGGAATTATCCCCAGCGGTTACGGCGCGGGAACAGTGATCATCTGGGATGAAGGTGTTTATGAAGCGGATGAAACGGACGCCAGGGACAAAAAATCCCAGGAAAAAGTGCTCCGCAAGCAATTGCAGTCCGGCAAATTGAAATTCATACTCCATGGCAAAAAGCTGAAAGGAAGCTATGCGCTTGTGAAAACCAGCGGCCGCGGCGAGAACAGCTGGCTGCTGATCAAGCACAGGGATAAATACGCGTCGAAAGAAGACATTACGAAGAAGGACAAATCCGTCGTTTCGAAAAAAACGCTGGAGCAGGTAGCGGCTTCTTCAAAAAACACCTGGGACAGCCGCGCGAAAAAAGAGAAAGTGGATCGCAAGCCCGCACGTGCCGAACGACCGGTCGGGACGAAAAAGAAAGCCGTTAAAAAAAAAGTTCCCGCGCCCGTTGAGCTGACAGGCCCTGCTGCCGTGCTGCTCGCAAAAGCGCCGAAGACAAAATTTCCCACGCACTACCTGCCCATGCTCGCCACGCTCGTGGACAAGCCGGTGAACGACGAGGGATGGCTGTACGAAGTGAAGTGGGACGGTTACCGCGCCCTCGCATTTCTTCACAAAGGCAAAGCCGCCCTCAAATCGCGCAACGACAAATCCTTCGACGATAAATTTTATCCCGTTCACAACGCCGTGCAGCAGCTGGGGATCGACGCCGTGCTCGACGGGGAGATCGTGGTGGCGGATGAGCGCGGGATCTCCAATTTCGGCGCGCTGCAGAACTGGCGAAGCGAAGCGGACGGCGAATTGTTGTATTACGTATTCGACATCCTCTGGCTCAACGGGAAAGACCTCACTCAACTGCCGCTCACGGAACGCCGCGCCATTCTTGCGGAAACGCTCCCTGAAAATGAGATCGTCCGCCTCAGCGGCGGCTTTGCCGAATCCGGAACGGAGTTTTTTGAAATTGCGAAAAAGATGGGACTGGAAGGCATCATCGCCAAAAAAGCGGGCAGTTTATATTTCCCCGGCAGCCGCTCGAAAGAATGGCTGAAGGTCAAAGCCAACAAACGCCAGGAAGTGGTGATCGGCGGTTACACGGTGAACGATGACACGTCGAAAGCGTTCAGCGCGCTGCTCGCTGGTGTGTATGATGGTGATGCGCTCGTGTACACCGGGAAGATCGGGACGGGATTCAACCACAAGACGCAGCTGGAAATGCTGAAGCTGTTCAGGCCGCTGGTGACGGACAAGCCGCCGTTTTCCGTTTCACCCGACGTGAATAAGCCGTCGCGTTTCCGTCCAAATCCCCCGCGCGCCGTGGTGACCTGGCTGAAGCCTCAGCTGGTGTGCGAAGTAAGCTACACGGAGCTGACGACCGACGGCATCATGCGCCATCCTTCTTTCGAAGGCATGCGCATCGATAAAAAAGCGAAAGATGTCGTGCTTGAAAAACCCACGCCTGTTTCGAAAGTGACGAAGGCCCACAAAACGATGGCTGAAAAGAAGATCATCATTCCCGGCGGAAAAAAAGAGCGCAGAACATTCCTGAACCCCACCGATGAAACGCAGGTGAGGACGATCAACGGCCACGAGCTGAAGTTCGGCAACCTCAGCAAAGTGTTCTGGCCCGACGTGAACGTCACCAAGCGCGACATGCTGAATTATTATTACCAGGTGGCGCCGTTCATTCTCCCGTACCTCAAAGACCGCCCGCAAACGCTCAACCGCCACCCGAACGGGATCAAAGGCGAAAGTTTTTACCAGAAAGACGTGACGGGGAAATCGCCCGACTGGATCAAAAAATTTCTTTACCACAGCGAAGCCGACGCGCGCGACAAGCATTTTCTCGTGGCCAGCGACGAGGCCAGCCTGCTGTACATGGCCTCGCTGGGCTGCATCGAAATGAATCCCTGGAGCAGCACGGTGAAAAAGCCCGATCATCCCGACTGGTGCATCATCGATCTCGACCCCGACAAAAATCCGTTCGACCAGGTGATCGAAGCCGCGCTGGTGACAAAAGACGTGCTCGACAGCCTCGACGTTCCCGGCTATTGCAAAACCAGCGGCTCCACGGGATTGCACATTTACATCCCGCTCGGCGCGAAATACACGTACGAGCAATCCAAAGAATTCGCGCGCGTGATCGCGAGGCTCGTGCACGAGCAGATCCCGGAATTCACGAGCATCGAACGGGCGACGAAGCTGCGCAAAGGCAAGCTGTATATCGATTTCCTGCAGAACCGCCCGCAGGCTACGGTGGCGGGACCGTATTCCTTACGCCCGAAACCCGGCGCGCCCGTTTCCATGCCGCTGCACTGGGACGAGGTGAAGAAAGGCATGAAGATGACCGATTTTAACATTTTCAATGCAATGGAGCGGTTGAAAAGTGAAGGCGATATTTTTCGCCCGGTGCTCGGGAAGGGGATAAACATGGCGGCGGTGGTGAAAAAATTCAGATAAGAATTGTGAAAATGGAGAACCATTTTACGGATAAACCGTAAACTCGTGTAGCTACATTCCAAAGTCCCCATCAGCTCACACAACAAATAACCCGCCGGAGAAATAAGAACCTGTAAAGGCTTCTGCACCTGCATTTTGGACGAGGCGTGCAGGCCCGGTTTATTTTATTAACGTTATGAAACAACCCCAGTCAACCCCCGATACCGCGCTTCCTGCGGTCAAGCCGCAGCTGCAAACACTTTTCCGGCTCATAGACGATCCCGATGAATTGATTTATTCGGGGATCTCATCCCGGATCTTAGAGCATGGCGCACATGCCCTTCCTTACATCCGGGTGGCACGGGAAACATTCCCGGACGATACGCTCGTACAACAGCGATGTGATGCGCTCGAAGCGATCATCCACGCGTCGCTGCCCCGGCCGGCAAAACCTGGACGCGACGATGCGTTGAAGAATATCCTCAGGCTGATCAAAAGCTTCGGAGGATCGCAGGCGTGCATGAAAATCCTTGCAGAAGCCAGCTATGACTATAAGCCGAAAACCACAACGGGATTATTGTCGGAGTACTATTCTTTAATCACGCGTCGTGTGATCTTAGGCGACTGCTGGTCCATCATTTATGACCTTGAAAAAAACGAGGAACCAAGTGAATTGTACACGAAGAATTTCATTGAAGACCGGGATCAATATAAAATACACGATCATGCTGCGGAAAAGCTGGTCGATGCCGTTTGTCAATACCTCCGCGAAAAAAACGGTTCAGATAAAGAGACCGATTAAAAAATGTTAAGAAGTGCAGCGGGAAAGAGGTCTGTTCTTTTCCTGCCGAACGTCATGTCCTTATTTTTCTGCTGGCAGATTTTTTGCCTTTTGTAAAGGAAAAAGACGCCATGAAAGCCATTGCATTTATTCTGACCGCCCTGCTTTTGACGTTCAGCAGCTGTGACGACAGGAGGGAACGAAAAGAGAGAATGGAACGTTACGACGACGGGATGGAGCGCTACGACGACCAGATGCTGAGAGACCCGGGCATCGTGCATCCTCCCGGTGAGGCCATCCCGGAAGGCGCCGATATCAAGAACGATTGCCTGATCGTTCCGGATTCAGCGATGAAAAGGGACCGTGTGCCGCGCGACCGGTATTAAAAAAAGCGTGGCGTTGCTGCAACGGAACCGATCAATTTTTCCCCAGGATCATTTCCGCCTGCAGCAACGCCGCGTCGATATCCGCGCACGTGTTTTCCTTGCCGATCAATTCGAGGAGGTGTGATTTTTCCAGTTCGCGATAAACGGCAGGCTGCACGCCGGAGAGGATGAATTTCGTTCCCTGGTGTTTCGCCTGTTTGAAAACTTCTTCCAGCGTGTGAAGTCCTGTTGCGTCGATCACCGGCACGCTGCGCATGCGGATCACAAGGATCTTCGGCGGTTTGGCCATGAGCTTGAGCGATTCCTTGAATTTGTAAGCGGCGCCGAAGAACATCGGGCCGGTGACCTCGAACACTTCCACGCCGGCCGGGACTTTGTATTTGCTGATCGCTTTCGCATCATCGGCTTCGTTGATCTCCTGCGTGATGAGGTTCACGTTCGAGATTTGCGTCATCTGGCGCATGAAGAGGAACGCCGCGAGCACCATGCCGATCTCGATGGCAACAGTGAGGTCGACAAATACGGTAAGGCCGAACGTGACGAGCAGAACGGCCGCGTCGCTTTTCGAGGTGCGCAGCACGCCAATGAACGAATGCCATTCGCTCATGTTATAGGCCACCACCACAAGTATCCCGGCAAGGCAGGGAAGCGGGATCAGCGTCGCCCATTTCCCCGCGATGAGCATGATCAGCAGCAGCGTGATCGCATGCACGATGCCTGCAACCGGTGTGCGGCCGCCGTTCTTCACGTTCGTCGCCGTGCGCGCAATGGCGCCGGTGGCGGGAATGCCGCCGAAAAGGGAAGAAACAATATTGGCAACACCCTGGCCGACCAGCTCGACATTCGATTTGTGGCTGCCGCCGATCATGCCGTCGGCGACCACGGCTGAAAGCAGCGATTCGATGCCGCCGAGCAGCGCGATGGTAAAAGCCGGCGCGATCAAATCCTGGATCTTGCTGAAGTCGAATTCCGGCAGGTGCGGCATCGAGAACGTCGAGGGAATCGCGCCGAACTTGCTGCCGATCGTTTCCACGTCGAGCTGGAAATAAGAAACTGCAAGCGTGGAAAGCACGATGGCGACGAGCGAGCCGGGAATTTTTCGCGTGATCTTCCCGAAAAACAGCGACACAAGAATCGTCCCGGCGCCGATCACGACCGCCCAGGTGTTGACGGAACCGAAATGGTGGAAGTACGCTTCCCACTTCTCTACAAATTCAGCCGGGACCGCACCCATTTCCAGTCCCGCAAAATCTTTTACCTGCGAGGAAAAAATGATCAATGCGATGCCGCTCGTGAAGCCGACGATGAGCGGGTGCGGGATGAATTTGATCACCGATCCCAGCCGCGCAAATCCCATCGCCACCAGCATGATGCCCGCAAGCAGCGTGGCCATGATCAGGCCGTCGACGCCGAACTGCTGGACGATGCCGTACACGATGACGATGAACGCGCCCGTCGGTCCGCCGATCTGCACGCGGCTTCCGCCGAGAAACGAAATGAGAAACCCGCCGATGACGCCCGTGATCAATCCTTTTTCCGGCGAAACACCGGAAGCGATGGCGAATGCGATGCAGAGGGGAAGGGCGACGATGCCGACAACGATGCCGGCGATGAGATCTTTGATGAATTGTTCCCTCTTGTAGTTCCTGAGGGTTACAAAGAGCTTGGGGACGAACATAATGAACAAAGGTAGAAATGCCGGAGACAAATTGAGAAGTTACTGATGAAGATCAGGTTAAAAGAATGCAGGCACTGTTTTTTCGCCGCAGAGACGCAGAGCACGCGGAGAAATTCTCTGCGTCCTCCGCGCCTCTGCGGCTATTTTTTCCTTCATTTCCCGCCCTTTTCCTACCTTCGTTATTCCTTCCCGGAAAAGCATTACCTCGGATGCGCTTTTCAATTTCTGTCCTGCTGCGGATTTTCCTGTTCCTCCTCCTGTTCTTCGGGGTGGAAACGGCCTGCTCGCTGCTGGGTGAAAGAGAATCGGTTTCACCGGCGAAAAAAAGCGCGCCGGTTGTGGAAGCCTTGGCGCCGCAGGATTCCGTTCGCATTCTCGTCGGAACATTTCTGGGCTCCGATTTCCGGAATTATTACGGCGACAGCATCGGCGACAAACTCGACGTGGTCTGGAAAACGTTCCTCGGCAAAGGCACGACGATCGTGAATGCGGAGAGAGGAGTGGAGGAGTGGTTCGGCGCGGGATGGACGGGGCAGCCGCTCGTGGTGCAGGAGAAGGAGCGCACCTACCTCATCCAGGGCAGCTTCGATCATCGCCTGAAAAAGATCGACGCGGCAACGGGAGAAGTGGCCTGGAATTACGAATACGACGACATCCTCAAAGGCACGGGCACGATCTGGATCAACGACAGCGCGGCCGACCCGCTCAACCGCATCGTCATTTTGCAGGGCAGCCGGAAAGGCGTGCAGAATTCCATGCATGCTCCCGTGGCCAGCAGCTTCCGCGCGGTTTCCTATTTCACCGGGAAAGAATTGTGGCGCATGAACGTGGCGCACACCGACAGCTACAGCCGCGACGTGGACGCTTCCGCGCTCATTCTCCGCGATACGGCATACATCGGCCTCGAGAACGGGAAGTTCGTCGAATTCGATCCCGGGAAAAGTGTGATCGCCGACGATACGGTGAACCACCCGCGCGTGTTTTCGGAAACGCCGCTCTACACCGCCGCCGATCACGCCAGCCACGGCGGAAATCTCGTGACGGAAAGCTCGCCCGTGCGCATCGGTGACCACATTTACATCGCAGCCGGTTCCGGGCACGTGTACGGCTACAACCTGCGCACGCGCGCGATGGACTGGGATTTTTTCATCGGCTCCGACATCGACGGCACGCCGGTAGTAACCGCGGACAGCTGTTTGCTCGTTGCAGTGGAAAAGCAATACATCAAAGGGCAAGGCGGCGTTTTTAAATTGAACCCGCGCAAAGACACGGCAAGCTGCGTGGAATGGTATTTCCCCACCGGCGATTTCGACTTCTCGTCCTGGAAGGGCGGCGTGATCGGCAGCGTTTCGGTGAACGACGCATATAATGACGGAACATTTCCACGCCTCGCCGCTTTCACGGGCATCGACGGGAACCTGCATGTTGTGCGCTACGACGAGCTTGCAGAAGGCGCAACGGTAGCCGGTCCCGACGGGAAAAAGATGTACGCGCTTCCCGTGGAGCAATTCACGATGCGCACGGGACCTTCCATTTCGACGCCCGTTTTTGCCGGCAGCAAGCTCATCGCCGCAGGTTACAACGGCATTCATCTTTTCCGTTTCGACACGGCGGGAAATTTTTCCCTTTCCGCAAAATATCCCGGCATTTATGAAGCGAGCCCCGTTGCCGACCGCGGGCGCGTGTACATCGCATCGCGTGATGGTTTCCTGTATTGTTTCGGCGACACGTCGAAAGCCGTCGATTTTGCCATGCAGGATGTTCAGGAAAAAGTGGAAACAAAACTTCCCGCCCCAGCAAGGGAACCTGTGGCCACAGCGAAAAAAGCGCCGGAGAAAAAATACATTCCTGTCGCGGACCGCACAATTGCCTCCGCGGCTATTCCATTCCTCCGTGAGCGCATCGCCGCCCTGCCGCCGGTAAAAGCGGAACCTGCTGCGCCTGTGGAAACGGCGATTGCTGTTGCGCCGAAACCGGAACCCGTGGAAAAGCCTGCTGTTGTCGCTTCGATGGCGCCCGGGCATTACCTCGTTGCCGGCGTTTTCCGTTCCGAAACGAATGCCGCGAATTTTCTGAAGCTGTGGAAATCACGCGGGATGAATGCGGCGGAGATGCTGTTATCCCCGAAAGGAATGTATTACGTCACCATCGCGCGCGGGAGCTCGGAAGAGGAATTGTCGGCGGTGAAGATGCAGGTGAAGCAGGAATATGCGGTGGATGCGTGGGTATTTGTGAAGTGAAAAACCAAGGAGACACGGAGGCATATTGATTGTAGCGACACGAAGCCTCGTGTCGCTACAGGGTATTCCCCCCCGTGCCTCCGTGTCTCCGTGGTAAAACGACATTTTGGAATTTTTCAAATTAAGGCATTGATTTTTTTGACTTTTTGACATTTCTTCTTTGGTGTGGATGCGAGGTTTTCATTCGTTTACAAACGTTTGTTACCGACTATTCCCGGGCGAAAACCCTAGCTTGCCTTCCACCAACCTAAAACTTCCACTCATGGCAAGAGATAAAGCAAGAGATGACAAATTCTTCAACTGCAGCCAGGATTCCGAGCATGACTACGTTGCCGGGTGTTATCCTGAGAAGGATCGTCCGCGGGTGCGGGAATTTCTGAAAAAGGAATGCGCCGACGGCACGATCAGGAATATGACTCATGCGGCGCTTTACGAGCTGATCGCATCCAAACTCGGGGTCTGATTCCAGGATGGTTTTTGAAAAAATGAAATGAAGAAAAGGCGGCGATGGGGCCGCCTTTCTTCATTTTTAAACGATGCAGATCATTTCGGACCGCCCTCGTAATCCCGGAACGTTTTGTTCAGGCGTTTCAGCATGGCGAAGAGCATGACGGCTGCAGCGCCGAGCAGGACAAAGTTCACGAGGAAGAAATTCGCCTTGTTTTCGTAGCCGTCCCACATCGTGGCGAGAATGCCCGAGAGCTTGTTGCCCAGCGACGTGGCAAGGAACCATCCGCCCATCATGAGCGCGGTTAAGCGTGCGGGGCTGAGCTTCGACACGAGGCTGAGTCCCATCGGGCTGAGGCAAAGCTCTCCCACGGTGACAACGCCGTACGCGCCGATCAGCCACAAGGCATTCACTTTTTCTGCGCCATTGCCGCCGGCATACACAGCGCCGACCATCACGAGCGTAGAGAGCGCGCTGATCACAAGTCCCCATGCGATCTTGGACGGGGTGGACGGTTCTTTCCCGCGGCGTTTCATCCAGCCGAAGAACAGCACGATGAGCGGCGTAAGAATGATGACGAAGCCGGGGTTGATGGACTGGAAAACATTGGTATTGGCGAGTTTCACGACACTGCCTTCCGGGGGAGGCGCTTTTCCTTCCGGGAGATTTTTGAAATAATCGGGATAGTCGAATGTCATGATCACATTTCCGCTGTCGTCCCGCTGTTTGCGGAAGTGATGATCGGTTTTGGTGATCGAATCTTTCTCGTAGGGAATAGTTTCTGCGAGAGCGAGCGAATCGGCAACAGGCGCAACGGCGGCAGGAAGTTCGCGGTCGGTATAGCTTTCCGCCCAGGTCGTGAGGGCGGTTCCGTTCTGCTTGAACACGGCCCAGAAAATAATGACGACGGCGAAGATGGCCAGCATGGCAGAGAGCGGCCGCTTTTCATCCGGGGCGGCTTTTCGCCACAACGGGAAATAAAAATAAAAGACGGGCAACGAGCCGAACAGGAAGGCATCGGTGGAATCGCTGCCGACGAGGTTGCCGGGGATCATCCATCCGAGTACGCCCGCGATGAGCGCAGGAAGGATGGTATAGCCGAAAACTTTCGACAGCGGCGCATCGCCCGGCTGGACCGGTTTGATGACGTCTGCGTGCCGGTAATGTTTCATCCCGATCCAGAAAACGATCACACCGATGAACATGCCCGCCCCGGCCATCAGGAATGCCGCCGCCCAGCCGAACTTGTTGTACATCACCGCGCCGAAAAAGTTGCAGATGAACGCGCCGACGTTGATGCCGCTGTAAAAAATATTATACCCGGAATCTTTCAGCGGGCGGTACCGGTCTTCATTATAGAGATTACCGAGAAGCGTGGAAATGTTCGGCTTGAAAAAACCGTTCCCGAGGATGATGAGGAATAAGGCGATATAGAAAACGGTCTCGCCTTTTATGGCAAGCAGGCTGTAGCCGATGCCCATCATCAATCCGCCGATCGTGATCGAAAGCCGGTAGCCCATGATGCGGTCGGCAAGCAAACCGCCGAGGAAAGGCGTGAGAAATACCAGCGCGATGAATGTGCCGTACACATCGAACGCATTGGCCCGCGACCAGCCAAAGCCTCCTTTGGCCGGGTCGGCCATCAGGTAGAGCACGAAAATGCCGATCATCAGGTAATAGCCGAAACGTTCCCACATTTCAGCAAAGAAGAGGTAAGGAAGACCTTTGGGGTGCTTTGTTGCCATAGAGACTAAAAGTATTGAAAAATCAAAGATTCCGTCTCCACGACAAAAGAAATTCAAAGATTCAATCGCTTGCCTCGTCCCGAATACTCGGGACTCGTCTTGCTATTCAACAATTCAAAAATCGAGCAGTTGCCGCGAATCTTTGAATTGTTGAATAGCAAAACGCTCCGCCGAAAAGGCGGAGCGTTGCGTTTGAATCTTTGAATCGTTTACAGCAGCTTATACTGCTTCAATTTATTGTAAAGCGTCTTCCGGTCGATGTCGAGAATTTTCGCGGCTTTCGATTTGTTGTAGTTCACCTGGCGAAGCACTTCGACGATCTTTTCGTATTCGGCGTTGAGCGCGACGGATTTGAGATCGTTCTTTGTCTCCGTCGGTTTCTGCGCGCCGGGCGAGCCTTCGAAGTTGAAGGAGAATTTATCGTGGAAGGAAATTTCGTGCGGGAGCGAGCTCAGCTTGATCTCGTCGCCGTCGGTGAGCAGGGCTACGCGCTTGATGATGTTGTTCAGCTCGCGCAGGTTGCCGGGCCAGCGGTAGGTTTTGAACACCGCGAGCACTTCCGGGATAAAACCTTTGATGTCTTTTCCCAGCTCGGCGTTGGCCTGCTTGAGGAAATGTTCGGCGAACAGTTCGATGTCGCGGCCGCGTTCGCGAAGCGGGTAGAGGTAAATGCTGAATTCGTTGAAGCGGTGATAGAGGTCTTCGCGGAATTTTCCTTTGGCGGCGGCTTCGCTCAGGTTTTCGTTCGAGGCGACAAGGATGCGGATGTCGATGTCGATCTCTTTCGTTCCGCCCACGCGCCGGAGCTTTCGCTCCTGGACCACGCGCAGCAGCGCCACCTGCGCATCGTACGGCAGGTTGGCGATCTCGTCGAGGAACACGGTGCCGCCGTTGGCCACTTCGAACTGGCCGATCTTCTGGTTGAGCGCGCCGGTGAATGCGCCTTTTTCATGGCCGAAGAGCTCGCTGCCCGCCAGCTCGCGAGTGAGTGCGCCGCAGTCGATGGCCACGAAAGGTTTCTCTTTGCGCGCGCTGTGCATGTGGATGGCGCGGGCGACGGATTCCTTACCGGTGCCGCTTTCGCCATAGACGATCACGCTGTAGTTGGTGGGGCCGACGAGGCGGACCTGCTTCTCCACTTCGCGCGCCTGCGGGCTGATGCCGGTGATGTAGTCGGATTCTTTGTACGCCGAAATTTTCCTGGCCGCGGCAGCCTGCGAATTGTTGTCGCGCGCATAGGCGCCGTGATCGGCTTCGCCTTCCTTGCCCAGCTCCATGCGCTTGTTGATCGCTTTTTCGAGCAGCATCAGGATCTCGTCGGGCAGGAGCGGCTTGGTGATGTAATCGAACGCGCCGAGCTTGATCACGTCCACCGCCGTTTTTACATCGGAATAGCCCGTGATGATGATCACCTGCGTGCCGGGCGACCGTTCCTTGATCCGTTTGAGGATCTCTTTGCCGTCGGTATTCCCCAGGCGGAAATCGGAAAGCACGACGTCGTACGTGTCTTGCTCGATCAGGGAATAGGCGGTCGTTGCGGTAAATGCCGTTTTTACAGCATAACCTTTTTTGGACAAGAACCTTTCGAGAAGGTTGCAGATATCCACGTCGTCGTCAATCACCAGGACTTTATGCATAGATCGCGTTTTTGCTGGAGGACTAAGCGGTTCGTAAATTAGTAATCGTGCTTATTGATAGAAATACCGATTCTCTTATGCTAGCTGCCGACCTGCTTCAGGATGGCGTTTTTATTTTTTGAAATGATGTACAACGCCAGCCGCTTCAGCCCCGCGCTGATGAGGTGACGTTTCAGTCCCGCGCCTTTGCGGAATACGATATTGTCGAGCAGCGCATTGGCGCCGAGGTAAAGCCCGGTACCGATGGCGTCGTTGCGAAGGTCCTTATCCGTGCGCAGCTGTTTGAACGCGCTCTTCATCAGGTTCGTGAACTGGAACGCATAGTGGATCTCGCGCACGCACTGCTTGAGGGCGACCTGTTTTTCGTCGAGCTCCGCACGGACCTCGCTGATGCGCTTCTGCAGGCCGTCCGAATCGGAAACCCGCTTTTCCAGCGCAACGCCCATTACTTCTTTTTTGCCACCTTTCTTAGTCATTGAGCATCGAATTAATGATGATACTCGAGAACGGCTTCCGGAGCAGCTTTTCTCTTGCGAAAAACAAAACCACGCCGAGCACCAGGTAAAACCCGGCCACAATGAGAAAACCGGCAGGCCAGCTTTCCATCTTTACGCTCAGCCACATGGCGAGCCCGACGCTTGCAAGGAAGAAGAACACCACGAACAGGAATACAAAAATGAAATAAGCGATCGCATTGCCCCCGGCGCGGGAAATCTTGTCCGTTACCTTCAGCACGACCAGCTCGCTTTTCGTATCCACTACGCCCCGGATATGGTCCACCAGTTCCTCGAGCTTGGTTGTTTCTTCCCCGGGAACCGGGATTTCCGGCTTCGGTTGTGACCTGGCTGTACTTTGTTCGTCTCTTTCCACGGCCTCCCTGCGTTTTATGCCTGTTACAGATGAAATTTTATGCCAAAAGCGCCCTTTCAAGCAGCACAACCTGTTAACTGGCCGGTCAACCTGATGGACTGGGTATAAAATTCCCCACTTTCTGAAATTGTGTGGGGAAAAGTTACTCATTTTACACGGGGAATTCTAAAAGAAAACCGGCGCATGCACACCGGTTTTCCAGGCGATGCTAAATGTCGCCTATAGAGGATCTCTTCCCCTGATAAGCCTGAGCAGGATCGCGATCACCGCAATCACAAGCAGAATGTGAATAATGTTTCCCGCGCTGTAGGCGAAAAATCCAACGGCCCATGCTATAACTAAAATTACAGCTATGACATAAAGAAGGTAGCTCATGATGTTAATTTTTTGGTTATCACTATGAAAAGAAGTTGAAACTATTGTGCCACTAAAAAACAGCTGCTCACCGTTTTTTTGTAACGGGTTTGCTTTCTTTTTCCACCTCGGTATTCGACTCCACCGCCACTTCTTTCTTCTCCACCCACACGGCGTAGCGGTTTGGCCGGATGTGCCTTCCCCTTGTTTTCAGGTACGCCTGCGTGAACTCCGCGCCCACGTAAAGGATAATGGAAGAGTAATAGACCCAGAGCAAAATGATGATCACCGCACCGGCAGATCCATACGCATTAACGGTCATATTTTCCCCAAGTATGTAGCCGATGAGAAATTTTCCACCCATAAACAAGATCGTCGTGATGATGGAGCTGAGCAGCACATCCTTCCACGCAATTTTTGCGTCGGGCAGCACTTTGAAGATCGAGCCGAAGAGCAGCACGAGCACGGCCGCGGTGACCAGCTGGTTGAGGATGAAATACAGCACGATCGGCACGCCGGGGAAAGCCGCCTGCACGTTGTCCATCAGCGTACTGATGAGCGTGTTGACGACAAGGGAAACGATGAGGATAAAAGCGAGGGAAATGACGAGCGAGAACGACAGCAGGCGGTTGATCAGGATCTTGAGGAACCCCGCGCGCGGCCTCGTCTTCAGGCCCCAGATCGTGTTGATGGAATCCTGTATCTCGCCGAACGCGCCGGTGGCGCTGAGAACGATGGTGACGATGCCGAGGATCTTCGCCCAGAGCGACGTGTAATCGAACTTCGTATTGATGAGCACTTCCTGCACCTGGATCACGGCTTTGGTGCCGATGAGGTCGGTCATCTGCGACAGGAGGCGGCCCTGGACTTCCGACGGGGAATAAAAAATGGAAGTCACCCAGATGACGATGATGAGAAGCCCCGGGAGCGCGAAGACCGTAGCGTACGCCAGTGACGCCGCCATTTTCATCACCTTGTCTTTTGAGAAATCGGACAACGTCAGCTTGATCACTTCCCACATTTGCCGCGCACTCAGCTTCTTCTTCATATTGAGCGGTATTTGTTTCCAGGGGTGCAAAAACAATTCCTTTTCGCTTTGGCATGATTTTCATCAGGGACAGGTGGGTGGTCTGCCGGCCCCGGGGCAACTCTTATCATCCAAAACGGCACCTTATGCAAGAGAAAACACCTTCCGGCGATGCGCCAAAACCGCCGAAGAAAAAAAGGAGGCTCAGGAAGATCCTGCTCATTACGCTGGCCGTGCTGCTCGTCGTCCGCATCATCATGCCCTTCGTCATTCTCCACGTCCTCAACAAGAAGCTGGCGAACCTCGACGGCTATTACGGGCATATCGACGACGTCAACCTGGCGCTGATCCGCGGCGCGTATGTGATCAGGGATGTTTACATCGTAAACGTCGACAGCGCGACGAAAGACACGACACCGTTCTTCGATTGCCCGCGGATCGACCTTTCCGTGCACTGGAACGCGATCTTCGAAGGCAAGCTCGTGGGGGAGGTGGAGTTTGAAAAGCCGGTGGTAAAATATACCATGCACAAAACCGTCGGTAAGGAAGCGAAAGACGACACGACCAATTTCATCCAGCTCATCAAGGATTTTATGCCGCTAAAGATCAACCGCTTTGCCGTCAGCGAAGGCGCGATCCATTACGTGGACGAGACGAGCAGCCCGAAGCTCGACGTGCCGATGACGGACGTGACGATCGAGGGGCTGAACCTGACCAACGAGCCCGACACCGGCGTGGCGTTGCCGGCCACCATCACCATGAACGGCGCGCTGTACGACGGGGGGCTGAAGGTGAACGTGAAGCTCGACCCGCTGAACGATGTTCCGACATTCGACCTGAATGCTGAAATGTCGCAGACCAATCTTGTCTCATTAAACCCGTTCTTTACGGCGTACGCGAATTTCGACGTAAAAAAAGGAACGATGTCGATGTACACGGAATTTGCAGCGAAGGACGGAAAGTTCGCAGGGTACGTGAAGCCGCTTCTGAAAGATCTCGACGTGGTGCAGTTCAATAAAGAGGAAGGCGGCCCGGCGCAGATCGCGTGGGAGGCGCTGGTCGGCACGGTTGCGGAAATATTCCAGAACCAGCGCGAAGAGCAGCTCGGAACAAAAGTGCCGATCGAAGGACGGTTCACAAAACCGGACATCAAGATCGTCGAAGCGATCGTTGCGGTGCTGCAGAACGCGTTCGTGGAAGCGCTGAAACCCGCCATCGACAATTCGATCAGTCTTTCGAGCGTCGATGCGGAAGTGAAGGAAGAGAAAAAAAGTTTCATCGATAAGGTTTTTGACCGCGACAAAAAGAACGGCAGCGAAAAAAAGAAAAAACGCAGGGAGAATAAATGAAAAAGACGATTGTCGTAATCCTCATCCTGCTCGGGCTCGCGGCGACGGCTTTTTTCGCGCGGAAACAACTTATCCGCGGGGCGCTTCCTGTTGTGGAGAAGATCTCGGGAGGACGCATTTCCATCGTCAATGACAGCGCGCGCATCCGCCTTGACGTGGTCGTCAGGAACAAAGGCTGGGTGTCCTATCACCTCACCGCGGTGAGCATCGACGTGAGCAACGACACGCTGCTGCTCGTGCATTACCTCGATGATTCCAGCTACGTGCTGGAAAAGAACGAGCGAAAAACATTCTCCATCGAGTTCGACTTCCCGCTGAAAGAAGCGCTGGAACGCATTCGTAACCTGCAGGACCGCGACTCGACGATGATCGCCGTGCGCGGATGGATCGATCTCGAAACGGCCGTGGGAGAAGTGCGAATGCCGGTCGTCCAGGATTTCCCGGTCGAAGTGCCCATTCCGCCGCAGATACAGGTGCACGAGATCGAATACGTGCCGGGAGGGAAAGACGATAACAAGAGCGCCCCGGGGAAATTCTATAACTTCCGCGTGAAAGTGAGCGTGATCAACCTGAACAGGAAGAAATTTGAGTTTAAGGATGTCAGTTACGACTTTTACGCCGGGGAACTGATCGAATCGCACGGCAGGCTGGAGGACATCCTGATCGACGCGCTCGATTCCACGTACATGACCCTTCCCCTGCAGGTGGAGGTGGAGCAACGGGCGAAGCTGCTCTACCAGGTCATAACGAACAAAGACCGGGTGAATTATACAATCATGATGCGGGGAACCATTGTATCGCTCGGCGGATTCGACCAGGAAATTTCGGCAACGTTCCGGAACGACGGCATGGTCGAGCTGTACAACCCGGAACGAAAAAAAATCCCGATCACGATCCGAAGAAAAAATGCCCGAAAGAGCTAAAATAAGACAGGTAAAATACGGCCTCTGGATCTCCATCACCATTCTCGTGGTAACGGCGTTCATGGTGTATGTGCGGAACGTTCAGAACAAAGAATCCGCCGCACGCGTCACGCACGCCATCGAAGTGCGCATGACGCTCGGCAGGATCCATTCTGTGGTGAGCCAGCTGGAAAGCGCGGTATGGGGCTACGTTCTTACCGGCGACACCTTGTTCCTTACGCCTTATGATGTCCGTCTCGCGGAAGCGCGCCAGCAATGCAAGCTGCTGAAGGAGCTCGTGAAGGACAACCTTGAGCAAACGCGCAACGCGGGCGACCTGGAGCGACTGCTCAATGCCAAGCTGGCAATGCTCGAAAATAAGCTGGAGGACCGGGAACGGGTGGCCACCGGCGATTTTGTCCGCGGGAGGATCGTGATGCACGCCATGCTGCAGAAGATCGAAGACATGAAGGTCATCGAAGAGGAGACGATCAGCGAGAAGCTGGGTGGCATCGGCAAGGCGTCGGAGCGTTTCACCGTAGCCGCCATTCTCGGCCTGCTCATGGCGATCGTGCTCATCGGCATCGGTTCCGTGATCGTTATCCGCGGCTATGCGGCGAAGGTCGTCATCGAAAGACAGCTGCTCGTTTACCAGCAGCAGCTCAGCGACAAGCTGGAAAAGCTCGACATCAGCAATAAGGAGCTGGAGCAATTCGCGTACGTCGCTTCGCATGACCTGCAGGAGCCGCTGCGCAAGATCATCACCTTCAGCGAGCGCATCAACGGAAAGTTCCCGGACATACAGCCGGAAATGCGCGATTATCTCGACCGCATCTCGCGCGCCGCCGATCGCATGCGCGCGCTGATCGAGGACCTGCTTGCGTATTCCAAAACCGCGAAGAGCATTCCCGAACGCGTGCCGGTGAAGCTCGACTCCGTGATCGGCATCATCAAGGACAACCTCGAAGTGCAGATCCAGTCGCGCGGCGTGACGTTCGTGCAGGACCGCGAGCTCCCGGAAGTTTACGGCGACCGCACGCAGATGGTGCAGCTGTTCCAGAACCTGGTCAGCAACGCCATCAAGTTCACCGAGCCCGGCAAGCCGCCGGTCATCGAGCTGTCGCATACGGTGGTGGACCGCGACGAGCTGGGCAAAGAGCTGATCGCGCCGAAGCACGCTCAATACTATCGCATTGATTTGAAAGACAATGGCATCGGCTTTGATGAAAAATACCTCGAAAAGATCTTTATCACGTTCCAGCGTCTCCACGGCCGCAGCGAATATGAAGGGGCGGGAATCGGGCTGAGCATCTGCAAAAAGATCGTCGAAAAGCATGACGGTTACATCAGCGCGAAAAGCGAACCGGGGAAGGGATCGGTGTTTTTCGTTTATTTACCCAAGGATCCGGAACAAATGACCAAAATGAACAGGAAATGAACACAACGACACCGGTGAGGATTTTACTTGTCGAGGACGATGAAGACGATTGCATGATCTTCAAGGATTACCTTGCGGACCTGCCGATGAAGTACGAGATCACGTGGGCGAAGAACAATGCGGAATTCCAGGACCAGCTGGAGAAGGACGAGTTCGACATCATCGTCACCGATTACCTGCTGGGCACGACCAGCGGTCTCGAAGTGCTGAAAAGGGCGCGGGAAAAATCACCGCATACGCCTGTCATCATCCTCACCGGCAAAGGCAGCGACTCGATCGACATTGAAGCGATGAAGCTCGGCGCCGCCGATTACCTCATCAAGAGCCAGCTCGACGCCGCGTCGATCGAACGTTCCATCCGCTACGCGCTCGAGCGCGCGAACGCTTCGCGCATCCTCGTCGAAAACGAAAACTACCAGAACCGCCTCGACAAGATCATCAGCACGGGCCGCATCGCGCGCATGATCGCGCACGAGATCAAGAACCCGCTGACCAGCATCACGCTCTGCGTGGACCAGCTCAAAGACCTGGTCGGCAGCAACGAGGAAGCCGCTTTTTACATCAACATCATCAACCAGACCAGCAGCCGCATCGACCAGTTGGTCAACGACCTGATCAATTCGACGCGCTTCGGCGACATCAAGCTCCAGAAAGAAAACCTCGTCGACGTGGTGAAGAACAGCCTCCAGCTCGCCGCCGACCGCGCCCGCCTGAAATCCGTTCAACTGCAGGAAGAATATTCCGACCCCACGATCGAGATGGAGCTCGACGGGGAAAAGCTCAAGCTCGCATTCGTGAACCTGATCGTAAACGCCGTTGAAGCGACGGAAGAAAAAACCGGCGTGATCGGCGTGCGCGTGCGCAAACAGAAAGACAAAGTGAGCGTCTGCATCAAAGACAACGGCTGCGGCATGACGCCGGAAGTGCAGAAAAAACTGTTCGAGCCGTTCTTCACTTCGAAAGCCAAAGGTTCCGGCCTGGGCCTCACATCCGCACAGAACATCATCCTCGGCCACAAAGGACGCATCGACGTGACGAGCGAGCCCGGGAAAGGAACGGAGTTCGTCGTTTCGTTTCCGTTGGGGTGAACGCATGTGAAAGATGGAATCCTTTGTGCTGAGGAATGAACAATGCCAAACGCCCAATGAACAATGTTCAACGAATTTCCTTGTGAGTTGAACATTGGGCGTTTGGCATTGTTTATTTTTCCACCTCCCCCTAACCACCTCACCATCCCGGCCTCCTGACCCTACCCCAAAAAATGCGATTGAAACAGGAAGCTGCGATTACTGTGAAAACTTTCTCGTCAACACGGACCGGTAGGGTAGGATGGAAAGATTTGATTTGAAATACAAAAATTTCTCTAACGACGAACGCCCAATGCCTCCGCCGCGGCGGACGAACAATGTTCAACGAATTTCCTTGTGAGTTGAACATTGGGCGTTTGGCATTGTTCATTTTTTCCACCTCACCCTAACCTCCTCACCACCCCGGCATCCTGGCCCCTACCCAAAAAATGAGATTGAAACAGGAAGTTGCGATTACTGTGAAAACGTTCTGAGCACTCCAAAAAAAAAGCGGTATGACATCGTCATACCGCATATGGGGCATACTGATCTGCCGGATTGTTCAGCATGCCCGTTATCGTGGCGGGCGCTAAGCGCTGTCCCGCATGGATTTGATCGTGTCGTGCGCCTGGCGGATCTCGATGTCCTGCTTGCGGATCACGGCGAGCGCTTCGGGAGAAATGTCTTCGGTTTCTTCGAGCACTTCCTTGTACGTTTTTTTGGCTGCGTCTTCGCCGAATTCGCAGGACGCGAGAACGGCTTTGCGGTCGCCGCCTGCGAGGTTGTCCTTCACGTCCATCCAGCGGCGATAGATTTTGCCGGAGATCGTCGTGGTGTCTTTATCGGGCGCTTCTTCCTTGTCCGGCAACAATGCGCGGAGCTCCGAAGTGAACTGCTTGCTCTGCATGCTGTATTTGTTGAAGAGCGTTTTCAGCTCGATGTCTTTTGCATGCTCGGCTGCAGTCATGTAGCCTTCATAGCGGTCGTTGTTGATGATGATCAGCGCCTGGAGCGCTTTGGTGGTTTTTTCTTCGATCGTTTTCATAGTACGTTGTTTAGCGTGGTTGATATTAAATTGCGTTTTTCCCGGAGCTTATTTTTTACTGCCCGACTTCCGGGTTTTTGTGCCTGAAGTCTTTTTCGCGGCGCTGCTTTTTGTCCCGGTGGATTTTTTTCCGCCGCGCGCGCCGCCGGTCTTTTTCGCGCTGCTGCTTTTTTTACGGCTTCCTCCTTTTCCGGGAGGCGCCTTGTAACCTTTCTCCCTCGCTTCCGACAATGCAATTGCGATGGCCTGGTCGCGGTCTTTCACTTTTTTCCCGCTGCCGCTTTTCAGCTCGCCGCGTTTGCGTTTACGCATGGTCTTTTCGACGTGTTCCTGCGTCTTCTTCGAATATTTTTTTGCCATAAGGATGGATCAGCTTCGTGAAGGGAGTAAAGGCAATTCGCATACCACCTGCCTGCAGCTTCCCGGAACAGCGCATAAACAGGCTCGTGCGGGGAATTCACCGCGAAAGGAACATGCCGGGTATTTCGCCCGTGTTGTAGATCGCAAACCACAGCAGGGGGAATATTATCCACAAGGCGCCATGACCTTCATCATGAAAACACAGGATTCTCGTTTGGCATAATTTTTCTACCTGTTGAATCAACATTTTGATCCTATATAAGGGAGGAATGAGGGTTGCACAAAGGGAGAAAATGAAGTACGCTCGTCATACCGGCAGTACATCAGTGCAGCTTTTCGTTCCTCCCCCTTTTTTATCTTTTTGAAATATGGCGCAAGGCGAGTTCCGGAAAAGCAGGTCTGTTCAGAAACCGGCCGTGCCCGGGAAGAAGAAAGAAAACTCTTCTTCACGCCTGGTCTTCGTTGTCCAGCAGCACGCCGCTTCACACCCGCATTACGATTTCCGCCTGGAAATGCAGGGCGTGCTCAAAAGCTGGAGAGTGCCGCAGGGACCGAGCCTGAAGCCCGGCGACAAGCGCCTTGCCCTGATGACGGAAGATCGCCCTTATGATTACAAGGATTTTGAAGGAACGATTCCCGAAGGTTACCGCAACGCGGGCGACGTGATCGTGTGGGACGGCGGTACGTATCGCGCGGCCGGCGCCGATGAGGGCGATGCGGGCGAGCGTCATCTCCTCGAGGGATTGAAGAACGGGAACATCAGTTTTGTTCTCGAAGGACGAAAGCTGAAAGGCGAGTTCACGCTCGCGCGCGTGGATGAAACGGATCCCGACGCGTGGGTGCTGGTCAAGACAAACGACCTGCACGCATCCGACTACGATATTCTCAGGAAAAGCAAATCCATCAAAACGCAGCGCACGCTGAACGAGCTGAAAGCGCCCGGGCTCCGGAAAGCGCCGGAGCCGAAAAAGACCGTTCCGCTGCTGAAGAAAAAAGAGATCGTGCGCATCCAGCCCATGCTGGCAGAACTTTCCGACAAGGCGTTCAGCAATGCCGACTGGCTTTTCGAGGTCAAGTACGATGGCTATCGCGCGCTGGCGAACATCAGCGAGGGGCAGGTCGACCTTTACAGCCGCAACCATAATTCCTTCGCCGAAGCTTATCCTTCCATCGCGGAGGAGCTTGCTAAGCTGAAGCACACTGCCATTCTCGACGGTGAGATCGTGGCGGAGGATGAAGAAGGGCGCTCCGTTTTCGGGCTGCTGCAGAATGCGGGGAACACGCCGGTCCAGCTGAAGTATTATGTGTTCGACCTGCTGCACCTCAACGGGTACGACATGATGGAAGTGCCGCTGCGCAACCGCAAAGACCTGCTGCGCATGCTGCTGGGCCCTGCGCAGCTGAAAAATGTCGTTTACGCCGAGCACGCGGAAGCCGACGGGCTGTCGTTCTTCCGCCAGGCCTGCGCAAAAAATTACGAAGGCATCATCGGGAAAGACGGGCGCAGCCCGTACCGCGTAGGCCGCCGTTCGAAGGAATGGCTGAAAGTGCGCGTGATCCAGCAGCAGGAAACCGTGATCGCCGGCATCACCGAACCGAAAGGCTCGCGGAAATTTTTCGGATCGCTCATTCTCGCGGTGCGGGAAGGCAACGAATGGCGGTACGTGGGCCATTGCGGCACCGGGTTCACCGCGTCCGAGCTGGCGCGCCTGTACGGGCTGATGCAGCCGCTGTTCACGAGTCATTCCCCGTTCAGCCGGCGCGTGCGCGTGAACGGGAAAGTGCAGTGGCTCGTGCCGGAACTGGTCTGCCAGGTGAAATTTTCCGAATGGACCGCCGACGGCAACATGCGGCATCCCGTGTACCTGGGCCAGCGCACCGACAAGCCGGCTTACGAAGTAAGAAAGGAAGGTGCCGCCATGAACAGGATCGAACGCGCCCCGCGCAAAAGAATGGCCAGCGCGGCCAGCCGGAAGCCCGCATCGCAGGCCGCGGGAAACAAACCTTCGGCGAAACTTTTGCCCGGGGAAAAAGAATACGACCTGCGCGTGGGAAAAACAGTGCTGCACCTGACCAACCAGGATAAAATTTACTGGCCGGAAGAAAATTATACGAAAGGCGACCTCGTTGCGTATTACAACAGGATCGCGGAATTCATCCTGCCGTACCTGCGCGAACGGCCGCAGTCCATGCACCGCTTCCCTGACGGCATCCGCGGCCAGGGATTTTACCAGAAAGACGTCGACACGGAAAAAGTTCCTTCCTGGCTGAAGACCGAAAAAATTTATTCGCCGTCGAACAAAGAATACATCGATTACCTCATCTGCAACGACAAGGCGACGTTGCTGTACATGGCCAATCTCGGCTGCATCGAGATCAACCCGTGGAATTCACGCGCCGGCAAACCGGAAAATCCCGACTGGGCGGTGATCGACCTCGATCCTGAAGAGATCGATTTCCGCGAGGTGGTGGAGGCCGCGCTGGCGGTGAAAGAAACGCTCGACGCGCTGGACCTGGATTGCTACTGCAAAACATCCGGCGCGAGCGGGTTGCACGTGTACATCCCGCTTGCCGCAAAATACGATTACGGAAGCACGCGCATGTTCGCCGAGCTGATCGCGCACCTTGTGCACACGAAATTGCCCGACACCACGAGCTTATTGCGCAGCCCGGCCAAACGAAAACACAAAGTGTACCTCGATTACCTGCAGAACAGCCGCGGGCAGACCCTCGCCGCGCCCTATTCCGTTCGCCCGCGCCCCGGCGCAACCGTTTCCACGCCGCTTCAATGGAGCGAGGTCAACGACAAGCTCGATCCCAGGCAATTTACGATGCAAAACATTTTCACCCGCCTCGAAAAACTGGGCGACATCTGGAAGCCGGTTACCGGGAGAGGAGAAAATATCGGCAAAGCGTTGAAGAAGATCCGGAAGATGGATGCTGCTTAAAATGATGTGCCGATGTGCCGAAATGCCGATGTGTCGATTTATTGTATCAGGTATCAAGTTCTCCGCGTGTGCTCAATACGTTTAGTCCTGATACCCGATACTAGATACCTGATACCGCGCTGAGCACGCGCGCATCGGCATTTCAGCACATCGGCACATTATTTCAGGAAGCTTTTCTTCGTTTCTTATTCTCGAGACTTGCTTCCAGCGCCTGCATGAGATCGGTGGTTTTCGTGTGCACCACTTTCAGCTTGCGGATGGTTTTGCGCTTGCCGCTCGCTTTTTCTTTGATGATCTTGAGGAGCTTGTCGGTGTACGTGTCTTTGTACGCGGAGATGTCGAATTTTTCCGTCAACTGGTCGATGAGCTTGAGGGCCATTGTCGTTTCGCGCGTGCGGGCTTTGCTTACCGGCGGGGTTTTGATCGCTTTGTGGTCGCGGATCTCTTCCTGGAAACGGATGCGGTTGAGCACGATGACGGTGTCGTAGGGTTTCACAATGGCGAGCGCTTCCCTGTTGCGCATCACGAATGATGTGACGCCCACTTTTCCCGACGCGGCCAGCGCATCGCGCAGAATGCCGTAGGCTTTCACGCCGGTCTTGTCGGGCTCGAGGTAATACGGCTGCTCGTAATAAATGCTGTCGATCTCTTCCTGGTCGACAAAATTGATGATGTCGATCGTTTTGGTTTTTTCCGCGTCGGCATCTTCGAAATCTTCTTTCTCGAGGACCACGTAATCGTCTTTGTATTTGTATCCTTTCACAATGTCGGCGTAGTTCACCTCGCGGCCGGTGTTTTCGTTCACGCGCTTGAAGCGGATGTTCGAATGGTCGCGCCTGTCGAGCATGTCGAGATCGAGCGTGCTGTCCTGGATCGCGGAATATATTTTAACCGGGATATTCACCAGCCCGAAGCTGATGGAGCCTGTCCAGATAGGTCGTGCCATGATGCTGTTTTTCCCGGATTGCGGAAAAATGCATGCCAAAGCGGGTCGCGGGAAAAGAAAGGTTAAGCCTGCTCGAAAACGGAGTTGATCGGTGCGCCGAGCGCGATCTTCATGAACTGCTGCTTGTTGAGCGCAAGCGGAAGGCGGTTCCAGTCGATGGACAGCACGGTGTGGATCATTTTTTTGAGCCCGTCGAAAGTGCTGGGCTTGCTGAGGAAAAGATGGGCCTGTGCATTAAAACAAAGCTCCATGTCGCGGATGGCTTTCGAGGTCGACAGGATCACCACCGGCAGGTTGCGCGTGGCCTCGTCGGCGCGGATCTCCGTCAGGCATTCGATGCCGTTCTTGTAAGGCATGTTCAGGTCGAGCAGTACGAGATCGGGGAGTATCCCGGATTTCAGCGAATGCATGAGCTGCAGGCCGTCGGAAAGAACAATTGTATTTACAGGGAATTCAAAATCCTCGATCACTTCTCTCACGAGCATCTGGTCGTCGCTGTCATCATCAGCAATGATGACGTTGTTGATTTTCCGCGGAAAAGGCATTATAAATCGGTGTTGAGACTTATTCTACCGAGAAAAAGAGCGAGAGGTGCCAACGCCAGCTAAAGATCCAGGTGTAACAAAGATAAGCAGCCGGTAATAAAAAACCTAGTTTAATTCCGCACGCATGTGTTGTTATCACCACACATTGACGACATTTTTACGCATTCCTGATGTAAATCAGGATCGTTCCAGCACGACGATCCATGCGACGGAAAAAAATAGTTGCAGCACGCCGTCGAAAAGATACACGCGCGCGATCACGCCCCGCAGCCCGTACCAGAATTCGATTGCGGCAAGACCGAGCGCCGATGAAAGCGCCAGCACAAGCGTCGGGAACAGGTTGAACGCTTCGTAATACCCGGTAAATAAGCTCAGTGTGATGGACAGCAGGACCACGGCGACTGTTTTCACAAGCCACGTGTCGGTCTTCGGCCCCGTCACTTTCATGAAGCTGCGGATGTGGATCAGCGCCCATAGCGCGGTGGTGCCGTAATAAATGGCCTGGATGAGCAGTAAATTTTTCATTCTTGATGATGTTGCCTGCGCGTGCGTCGAAAAACGTGCCGTCCCGGTGGCATGTTTTTGGCTTTTCATTCTATCCACGAACACACGCAGCTATGAAAAAGCCATTGATCCAGGTGCTCACCATCTTCCTTCTGGGAATGACGTTTTCTTACGTCGCCTGCCGCGACACGAAGCGGGACGACAACATGAATGACGCGTACGACCAGCTCGACGAAGGCGGGGGACCGCCCAGCAGCACCGGCGCCACGGGTGTCGATATCAATACTTACCAGGATTCGATGAACCGGCCCGACACGATCAACCGTTACTGATCGCAGGCGTTCGCAGCTCTCCGCCATGCCTGAAGGACCGTCCATCGTGATCCTGAAAGAGGAAGTCCGCCCGTTCATCGGCAAAAAAGTGCTGGAGGTGGGCGGGAACGCGAAAGCGGACCTGCAGCGGATGCGCAACAAGACGATCGTCGATTTTAAAAGTTGGGGCAAGCAGTTTTTCATTTGCTTCAACGGGTTCTTTGCCAGGATACACTTGCTGCTTTTCGGCAGCTACCGTATCAACGAACGGAAAGAAACGCCGGCAAGGCTGAGCCTGCGGATGAAGAACGGGGAGCTGAATTTTTGCAACTGCTCCGTCCGCATCCTGGAAGGCGATCCCGATGATCTCTACGATTACGAAAGAGACACGATGTCGGATACGTGGAGCGAAAAAAAGGCGCTCGTGGCCGTGAGGTCGCAGAAAGACGAAATGGTTTGCGACGTGATCATGAACCAGGAAATTTTTGCCGGCGCAGGCAACATCATCAAGAATGAAGTGCTTTTCCGCATCGGGGTGCATCCCGAATCCGTGGTGAAAGCGCTGCCAGCGAAGAAAGTGCGGGAGCTGGTAAAAGATGTCCGCGCATATTGTTTTTTGTTTTATAAATGGAAGAAGATGTTTGAATTGAAACGACACTGGCTGATCTACCGGAGCAGCACCTGCCCGCGCTGCGGACAACGTGTCCTGGTAAGGCCCACGGGAAAAGGCGAACGCCGCAGCTTTTTTTGCACGAACTGCCAGCTGCTGTACAAGCGGTGAGCTACTTCGCCTCCGCGCGCAGTATCTTCAGCAGGACCAGCTCTTCGGCGATCCTGCCCGGGATCTTTTCATCCTGCTTTTCCTCCCCGCCGAGGTAAGCGGAAAGTTCCTGCTTCTCGTATAGGTCGAGGAGCACGGGATGTATGTAATATTTTTTGCAGACTGTGCGGGTGTTTCCCAGCCGGCTGCTCACGTAATCGAGCATTTCGAGGATCTTCTGTTTTTTCGCCGCGACCGTTCCGGCTTCGCCGATTTTCCTGAACGCCTGCAGCGCATTCAGCGTGCCCGCCCAGGTGCGGAAATCCTTCGCGGTAAAATCCTCTCCCGTGATCGCTTTGATGTACGCATTCACCTGGCCGGAATCGACGGCGTGCACATTTCCTTCCGTGTCGTAATATTGGAACAGCTCTTTCCCGGGGATCTCTTTGCACTGGCGGATGATGCGCGCCTGGCGCCTGCTGCTGATCGTCACCGTGTGCACCACGCCTTTTTTCCCTTTGAAGCGGAACCTCACGTTATCACCCGCGATCTTCACGTGCTGGTCTTTCAGCGTCGTCAGGCCGTAGGAGCCGTTGGCTTTTTCGTAGCTGCTGTTGCCGATGCGGATGCACGTGCTTTCCATCAGCGAAACGATCGTGGCGAGCACTTTGGCTTCGCAGAGCTCGCGGCGCGCCATGTCCTTTTCCACCTGCGCGCGGATGACCGGCAGCTTTTCACCGAAGAGCAGAAGCCGGCTGAATTTCGTGTGGTTCCTCAATTCGTTCCAGTGCGGGTGATAGCGGTATTGCTTCCGTCCCCGCGCGTCGAAGCCCGTCACCTGCAGGTGGCCATCGGGCGTTTTGCAGATCCAGACATTTTTCCATGCAGGCGGAATGACGAGCATGCGGATGCGGAGCAGCTCTCCCGGGCCGGTGATCTTTTTTCCTTCGAAGAGATAGGAGAACCCTTTGCCTTTTTTCACGCGGCGGATGCCGGGCTGCGTGTCGGTGACGTAAACGAGTTTTGCCGCCTTCGCGCATGCTCCCGGGTCGAGCGCGAGGGATTGCATGCGGGCGGTGGAGATCCGCAGGGGAGAACGGTCCGGCCTATTTTTTCGGATACTTCTTATTCCACTTGTCCTGGAGCTTCTCGTAGTTTTCCGGGTCAAGCTGCCGGATGATGTGATCGAGCTTTTCTTCCTTACGTTCTTCACCTTCTTTCGAATTAGGGGAGCCTGCATACACAAAAAGCGCCAGCCCCGCCACCTGCCACATCAGCTGGAGAAATTCGGATTGCCAGTTCTCCATCGTATCCCGCAACATCAGCCGGACGAATTCGCCGGTTGCCGGTGATTGCCCGTGCTCTGCCTGTTCTTCGACAAACTGGCTCCAGCCGAACGTCCAGTGAAGAATGAGCGACCCGAGAAAAAAGATGAGCGTAAGCCAGAGGTAGCTTTTTTTCCAGAGCACCGACTTCCTGGATATTTTCATGGTTGGACTGTAATGAAAAAGCACCCGTGTTACCGGGTGCTTTTTTATGATAAATGCGTTATTGTAGTGTCAGCTCCTGCACCAGGTTTTCGCCTGCCTGCACCTGCACCACACCTTCACCGTGATACTGAACGGAATTGATGGTAACGTCCACTTCATAGTAGTAATTACCGGCGTTCAGCAGGCCGAAGTCGGCCATGCCGCTGGAATTGGTGATGCGGGTGGCGAGATAATTATTGGTGATCAGTTCTCCCTGCGAAAGCGCGATGCCGACCGTGGCGCCTTCCACCGGGTTACCGCCCTGGTTTTTCACTTTGAAGGCAAGACCGCCGCGGGTGGAGAAGTTGGGCGATGTGTCCTGGTCGGTGGGCTGAATATCATCTTTTCTGCAACCTGTAAGTGCGGCCACGCTGCAAATCATCAACCCTACGATAATGAACTTGAAGGTCTTCATAATCATATCTGTTTTAATGCTCCTACTCTTTTCAGGCTTTTCGGAATCCGCCGCTGAGGTAGTTTCAATTCAGAGACCATTCACCGGTTGCCGTGTTTATCCTGCTTTCCCTCAGTGTATTATGGCCGGTGCCAAAATCCGGTCAGCGTGTAAGAGCGAAATTTTCTGTAGAACAAAAACTACGTTTCGGGGTAAACGCGCTCCGCGAAAAGCGAAAAGTGTGGAATGCGGAATGTTATTTTTCGAGGCAGAAGTAATGCACCGGTAATTCTGCCTGCGAATTCCGGTAAGCGTTGATCACTTCCAGCGCATTGCCGCGCAGCGGAAGTCCCAGTACTTCTTCGTAGGTAAACCATCCCGCGCCGAGGGAATGTTTGTTCTTCGACGTCTTCAGCTTTCCACCGGACGGCCGGCCGCAGTAAAAAATATCCAGCTCCGGCTTGATCATCGCCGCATGAAAGCAGAAATAAAAAATTCCCGTCAGCGTCACCTGCAACCCGGTTTCTTCTGTCGTCTCGCGCAATACGGCAACCTGCGGATCTTCTTTCTTCAGCACATTTCCTCCCGGCAGATACCATTGACCTTGCCATTTCGCCGAACTTTCGCAGGTCAGCAGGTAATTGTCATTTTCCTCGATCATCACAAAGCTCTTCAGTTTCATTTCGCATAATTATGAAGGATGAATAAAAACGGGATCAAAGAATCAACCCCGTTCAGTGCCTGCGCATGCAATTCGCACCCGGGTTTATTATTTTTTTCTGCGGGGCGGCATTTTCTTTTTTCGCCCGGTCGTATCGGCCGTGTTTTTCTTTTTCGGGGACGTGACTTCTCCCGGGACCTTCTTTTTCGGCAGGCTGATGCTGTCCGGTCCTTTCCCGGCGCTGTCCCTTGCATGGCGGATGGAATCTTTCTGCCTGCCTTCCTGTGCCATTGCAGCAGAAGAAAGCAACAGGGCTGTCGAAAGCAACAGTGTTCTCAGAGCTCGTTTCATGACAACTTCTTTTTTATTAATCCTCAAAAAAATATGCCACGCAACGTTTCCTGTTTCAGAATCCTTGCGCCGGGATTGTCGGGCTGTCCCGGAACGGCGCGGGTCCTGTACGCTGCGGGGTAGAATATTCAACAACCTGTGTACAAAAAGACACACTTCCGGGGTCGTTTTCCCTCCCGGAACGGCGCAGGGCAGGGGATTCCGTCGGGAACCGTTTTTGCAGGGTTTCCATAAACGAAAATCCTCCTTATGGAAACCCACAAGTCAGATCACAAAGAAGGCCAGACCACTGCAGGCGCGAATACATCACCCTGGATCAGCACCATGCAGCCGATCGCATATGAAAAGCTGGACCGCAACCTCGAAACGGACGTCGTCGTTGTCGGCGGCGGAATTTCGGGTGTGACCATCGCGTATTGCCTCGTGCGTTCCGGGTTAAAGGTTGTGCTCGTGGAAGACGGGAATATCGGGAGCGGTGAAACAGGGCGCACCACGGCCCACCTGGTGTCGGCGCTCGACGACCGGTATTACAACCTGGAGAAAATGTTCGGAAAGCGCAAAACAAAATTGATCGCCGAAAGTCATCGCCGCGCGATCGATTTTATCGAGATGGTCATCCAGAACGAAGGTTTTGAATGCGACTTCGAGCGCGTGCCGGGATATCTTTTCCTGCACCCGACCGACAAACCCGGCTCGCTGGAGAAAGAGCTGGAAGCCGCAAAGCGCGCGGGCCTCGACGTGACGGAGCTGAAGGACATTCCGGGCATGGAAACGCAGCCCGGCCCCTGCATACGGTTCAACAACCAGGCGCAATTTCACCCGCTGAAATATCTCGCGGGAATGTGCAACTCGCTGGTGGAAGACGGCGGACTTATTTTTACCGGCACGCACGCATCCGTGATCGATTCCACGGGCATCACCACTACAGAAGGTTACCGCGTGAGCGCATCGCACGTGGTGGTGGCCACGAACTCGCCCGTGAACAATAAATTTCTCATGCACCTGCGCCAGTACCCGCACCGCACCTATGTCATCGGCGCGCGCGTGAAAAAAGGCTGCGTGCCCCAGGCTTTGTGGTGGGACACGGGCGATCATGAATACGATGCGAAGATCCCGCCTTACCATTACGTGCGCACGGTCCCGCTCGACGCCGATTACGATCTCATCATCTGCGGCGGGGAAGACCACCTGACAGGCCTCGCCGATGCCGACAATCTCCCGGAAGAAGACCGGTACAAACTGCTGGAAACGTGGCTGCGCGCGCGGTTCCCGGCGGAAGACATCGTCTACCGCTGGTCGGGCCAGGTGCTCGAGCCGATGGATTCTCTGGCGTACATCGGGCGCAACCCGCTCGACAAAACAAACGTGTACATCGTCACCGGCGATTCCGGCAACGGCATGACGCACGGCACGATCGCCGGCATGCTGATCTCGGACCTGGTCACCGGCAAGGAAAATAAATTCGAGCAGATCTATTCCCCGTCACGCTTCAAGCTGCTGAAAGCCGGCAACGCCTTCGTCAAGGAGCTGATGTCCTCGATGACGTCTTACATGAAGAAGAAGCCGCGTGACACCGAAGAAGACTGGATCCAAACGATGCAGCCCGGGGAAGGAAAGGTCGTCGTGATGGAAGGAAAAGAATACGGAGCGTACCGCGACACCGGGAATACGCTTCACATGGTGAGCGCCGTGTGCACGCACCTCGGGTGCACGATCAAATGGAACGCCGATGAAAAAAGCTGGGATTGCCCCTGTCACGGCAGCCGTTTTACGCACAAAGGAAAAGTGCTCAACGGCCCGGCCAACACCGACCTGGAATACCACAAGCTAAGCGATCCTGAACTGTTCACACAGGCTCCGCATACATCATCCTCTAAAATAATGGCACATGAAATGGTTTCAAAAACAGGCACAAATCCACCTGGACACACCGGGGGAGATCCAATACTGGGCTGACCGGTGGGGCATCACCCCGCGGCAGCTGAAGGATGCGATCATAAACACCGGGAGCATCAACCTGCTGGAATTGCGGGAGCACCTGAAACAAAAAGGCGTGCTCTCTACGACCACAGCCTGGCTGCGCTCAATTACCGGGAAAAAACAAGTCCCGGAAAATGGATAACGTCCGGATAACTAAAAACAAACGACGATGAAGACTCCGCATAAAATGAAAACGCTTTCGGAATGCATGATCAAGCTGCAGAACGACGGCTTCAAGGAAAACTTCCTTGTCCAGGAAGGCAAACTCGTGGCGCCGGAAGCGAAAAAGGATTACGCGCCCGAAGAGATCAAGATCGTCAACTTTTATCGCTTTGAAGGGATCAGCGATCCCGGGGATAATTCGATCCTCTATGCGATCGAGACGAACGACGGGATCAAAGGTGTGCTCACCGATGCATACGGTTCTTATGCCGATGACGGCACTACCGAGTATGTGAAAAAGGTGGAGGAGATAACCAAGAAGACCGATCCCGACCTGAAGACCTGAGATTAAGATAAAATTGTTGTAAAAAAAAGCCCTGCGAATTTTCCGCAGGGCTTTTTTTATGGACTCATTCGGTCATTCAGGATTTTCGTCCGCGCCCGGATGATGCAGTTGAGCGGGAAGAAGTGCTGCGTGTGCGCGTGGCGCCCTGTGAACGACCGCCAGTGCGTGTTGATGAGGCGCGCCCGCTTTGGGAACGGCTTGTAGTCCCGGTGCGGGAAGTGCTTCCGCTGCGCGGGGATGAAGATCCCGTACGACCGTTCTGCGAGCTGCTCCGTGACGAGGCGCTGCGGCCCTGTGACGTGCTGCGCGCTGAAGTCGATGCACTGCGGCCTGCCGGGCTGCGGCCTTTGGATGTTGTTGTGCCGCGGCCTGCCGCAGAGGACCGTGTGCTGCGTAAACCACTTCCAGTGCGTGACGTACGGTCGTCGCCGCGCGAGCTTCCGCTGCGTGATGAACGACGGTCATCATCGCGTGAGCTGCCGCGAGACGAGCGTCGATCGTCATCGTCGGATGAGTTGTAACGGGCGGAGCGCTCGTCGTCGTATGATGAGCTGTAACGCGTGGAGGAACGGTCGTCGTCCCTGGAGCTGCCGGTGCGTGATGAGCGGCGGTCGTCATCGGAGTAGCGTGAAGAACGGCGGTCGTCACCGGATGCGCGTGTTGAGCGGCGGTCGTCGTCGGAGTAACGTGAAGAACGACGGTCGTCATCGGAGCGTGATGAACGGCTGTCGTCGTCGCGTGAACGTGAAGAGCGGCGTTCGCTGTCGCGCGAGCTTCCTGTGCTTCGGGAGCTTCCGTTGCCGCGGGAAGTGAAGCGGCCTTCTTCGTCCCTGCCGGTGCGGGAAGTGGAGGAGCGGCGCTCTGTGTTGCGAGAGCTTCCCGTGCCTGAAGAGCGGCCAGTCGCAGTGCGTGAAGAGCCGCTGATGCGATGTGTGCGGCTGCGCGTAGTGGAACGACTGTCTTCGTCGTCCTCATCGCTTTCGCGATCTTCGCCGGTATATTCATCGTCCTCTTCTTCATTGTCGCGTGCTTCGAAGTCATCTGCATGGTCGCCTTCTTCATCGCGTTCGTCATAATAATCGTCGTCGTCATCTTCCTCTTTTTCTTCTTCTTCTTCGTATGACGAGAGATAGTCGTCCTCCGCATTGTCGTAACGGCGGGAGGTGGTTTCACGGGGACCTTTGGAGAAGCGGTCGTCCGTGTCGGAAGCGTTCCTGTTTTTTTCGTTTTTTTTCATAACATGGTTTTTTTTGGTGAATACACAGGACGGAAAAGTTCCCCATGCGGAAAATTCTCTTCAAAATAAATGCCACCGGGAAAGTCTTTTGTTTGCTGCATCGCACGGAATAGGTGAAATTCGCGATGGGATTTTTATTCCACAGGCGCAGGGAAAACGGTCTACACTTTTCAACGCCGGCGCATTTATTTCCCACGGTGAAATTTCATGGCGCAATTTTTTCCGGGAGTGATGCGTATGAGACGAATTACGACCCGCCTGGTCAAGCTGCTGCAGGAAAAGAAGCTGAAAGTTGCATTTGCCGAAAGCATGACCTGCGGGCTTGCCGCCCACCAGCTGAGCACCGTGAAAGGCACATCCGACGTGTTGCTCGGCTCCATTGTTTGTTATCACCCGGATGTAAAAACCTGCGTGCTCGGTGTCAGGAAAAGCATGATCGACCGGTATTCCGCAGAATCGCAGGAGGTGACCGACGAGCTTGCGCGCAGGCTGTCCGGTGTGATCAGCGCCGACCTGTACGCCGCGGTAACCGGCCTTGCATCCCCGGGAGGCTCGCAGAGCGATTACCCGGCCGGGACGGTTTTTATCGCGGCGGTTTCAGGCGGAAAAATTTACCGTGAGAAAAAATTGTTCCGCGGGTCCCCGCTGGAAATAAAAAAGAAAGCGTGCGCCGCGATGTACCGGCTGTTGGTGGAGGTGATCCTGGAAAAGCGGGAGGGTGAAGAGGGCAGGGGAAGGGCAAATAAAAAACCACGGAGAAACGCAGGTGCAGTATGATCCATACGCCATGCGGATTCTCCGTGGCCGGTAAGTTCAGCAGGCCGTTATTTGTTGACGACGAGCATGTCTTCGATATCGTACGCGCCGTTGGAAACCACGATGTCGAAACGTTTCACAAAGAGGAACAGTTCCTGCCAGGTCAGCCGGAATTTGAATTTTTTCACCGGTAATTTTTTACGCGGCGAAAGCGGCTGCTTGTATTTGTCCAGCGCAAACAACGTCACCACCGGTTTCCGTCCCTGCATGAAGATCTTCAGCGCCACCGGGTCGAAGCGCGTCGGGTCGTAGCTCGAGGTCCGGGAAGCGAACGTGTTGAAGTTGCTTTTGCCGAAAAAATCCAGTGATGCGTATCCTGTAAGGTCGTGCTCTTTGGTTTCGAATGCCTGCTTTTTCTTTTTCATGACTGAGCTTTTTGCGCACGTTTTTTTGTGTGGCCGAAAAAGCCTCCCACCCGAAATGCTGTCGGGACGGGAGGCTTTTCTGTTCCGGGTGATCCCTCACCGGTAAGGTGCAAAACCCTTGCCGCGGAAAAAACCCGGTCGGCTACCGGTAATTTCTCTTGTTCCGGTTTTTGCTGCGTCCACCTTCGCGGCGGTTGTCGTTGCGGCCGTAGCCACGCTCGTAATCGTTGCTGCGGTAACGGCTTTCATAACCACGTCCTTCATAGCCACGACCTTCGTAGCCATGCCCGCGGTGCCCGCCGTAGCTGGTGCCGTAACGCGCCGTGTTCTCTTCGTTTTCCATTTCGTAATCGCTGAAACGCGAACGGTCGTCGTCGTAGCGCGCGCTGCCGTAATCTTCCTCGCGTCCGCGGTACGTGTTGTAGCTGTGCCGTGTGCCGTACTCGCGCTCGCGGTCACGATCGCGGTCCAGGTCCCAGTCGCCTTCGTTCATGTAGCTGCCGGAACCGGAATAGCCGCGGCCGGAGTGCAGGCCGTAATTCATGTCTTCACGGCCGCGGAAATTTTCGCTGTAGCTGCGGTCATTATCATAACCCCGGTTATATTCATTGCCATGTCCGTAACGCGAGCTTGCCTGGCCCCACTGGCGATCGCCATAGTCGGAACCGTAATTTCCACGACGTTCTGAGCCGGAACCCCAGTGGCCTCCGCCCTGTGAACCCATGCTGCCGTAGCCCTGGCCGGACTGTCCGTAGCCCTGGCCCCACTGGCCGCCCTCGCTGTACTGGTTGCCGTAGCCTGCATTCTGCTGGCCGAAATGTCCGCGGTTATACTGGCCGGATTGCTCGTAACCCTGGCCATAGCCCTGTGAGCCCATGCTGCCGTAACCCTGGCTGCCGTACTGGCCTTCTGAACCCATGTTGCCGTAGCCGGACTGTCCCTGTGAGCCGTACTGGCCGGATTGTCCCTGTGAGCCATACTGGCCGGATTGACCTTGTGAGCGATATTCGCCGGACTGTCCATAGCCAGGCTGGCCCTGTGAGCTCATGCTGCCATACTGACCATACTGGCCGGATTGTCCCTGCGAGCCCATGGTGTGTTGTCCCGTGTGACCATAGCCCTGCGAGCCATACTGGCCGGATTGTCCCTGCGAGTCATACTGGCCGGACTGTCCCTGCGAGCCGTACTGGCCGGACTGTCCCTGCGAGCCGTACTGGCCGGACTGTCCCTGCGAGCCGT
>CBIHOC010000036.1:0-50809 GCA_966211705.1 uncultured Chryseobacterium sp. | reverse complement strand
GAGCGGTTGGCGGGGAGCGGTTGGCGGGGAGCGGTTGGCGGGGAGCGGTTGGCGGGGAGCGGTTGGCGGTTGGCGGTTGGCGGGGAGCGGTTGGCGGTTGGTGGTTGGCGGGGAGCGGTTGGCGGGGAGCGGTTGGCGGGGCCACTCAGTCTGACAGCTTTCGAATCGAACAGCTGTCAGACTGAGTAGCGATCCCGAGACCTCGGGAGAGCGTATCGAAGTCAACCGCCAACTGCCGCCCTGCTAACCGCCACCCTTTTTACTGCTTTGCCAGCTTTGCGACTTCCTTAAATATCAATTGAAACCAGATCGTGTACTCGTTCGGGTTGGCGTCGATGCCGGCGGAGATGGATTCGGGGCTGGCCCATTTCCATTCCATCACTTCTTCCGGGTTGGGGACCGGGCTGGTGTCGGTGCGTGCGATGAACACGTGGTCGAATTCGTGCTCGTGCATGCTGTTGCCGAGATCGGCCTTGTAGACGAAGGAAAAAAGTTTGGTGAGCGGGGCGCGCAATCCCATTTCTTCTTCAAGGCGGCGGACTGCGGCGTCTTCGATGGCTTCGCCGGGGCGGGGATGGCTGCAGCAGGTGTTGGCCCAGAGGCCGCCGCTGTGGTATTTTTCCATGGCGCGTCGCTGGAGGAGCAGCTCGCCTGCGGAGTTGAAGACAAAGACGGAAAGCGCACGGTGAAGCTTGCCGAGACGGTGCGCTTCGGTTTTATCCATCGCGCCTTGCTCACGGTCCATGATGTTCACCAAGATTACCTGTTCACTCATAAGCGGAGGAAGGGCCAGGCGGGGTTATTGGTATCCAACGAAGATACAATTCAGGTAGTTACACCGGTTAACAGGAATTGGCTTTTTTCCACAGTACGCGGTTGATCGGCGCCGTTAGCCGTTTCTTAGTAACTTCGCCGTTCCCGGGATTCACCCGGTTTACCGATACTATGACTACCGATCCTTTGTGGGCCATTTCCCCCGTGGATGGCCGTTACCACCGCCAGTCCGGGCCCCTTGCGCCCTATTTTTCGGAAGGCGCGCTCATCCGCTACCGCATCCGCATCGAAACGGAATATTTCATCGCGCTCTGCAAAATTCCCCTGCCCCAGCTGAAAGACGTACCCGCTGCGCGCTTCCCGGAGCTGCGCAAAAACCTTTACGAAACGTTCGCCCCTGCCGACGCCGCGCGCGTGAAAGAGATCGAAAAGACCACGAACCACGACGTCAAAGCGGTTGAATACATTATTAAAGAAAAGTTCGACGCGCTCGGGCTGGAAGCGTTCAAGGAATTCGTGCACTTCGGGCTGACGTCGCAGGACATCAACAACACGGCGACACCGCTGCTGATGAAAGAAGCGCATGAAGCCGTTCTGCTCCCGGAATTGCTGGCCGTGACTGCAGAGCTGGAGAAGCTGGCCGGGGACTGGGAAAATGTTCCGATGCTCGCGCGCACGCACGGGCAGCCCGCATCGCCCACGCGCCTGGGCAAGGAGATCCGCGTGTTCACTGCGCGCCTGCGGGAACAGCTGCAGCAGCTCGGGCAGGTTCCGTTCAGCGCGAAGTTCGGCGGCGCCACCGGGAATTTCAATGCACATCATGTTGCTTACCCGGGGACCGACTGGAAAAAGTTCGGCGATGAATTCGTCGCGTCGCTTGGGCTGAAGCGCTCCCACCCGACCACGCAGATCGAGCATTACGACAACCTCGCAGCCTATTTCGATGCACTCAAGCGCATCAACACGATCCTCGTGGACCTCTGCCGCGACGTGTGGGCGTACGTATCGATGAACTATTTCCGCCAGAAGATCAAAGAAGGCGAAGTCGGTTCTTCCGCGATGCCGCACAAAGTAAATCCCATCGATTTCGAAAATGCGGAAGGCAACCTCGGCATCGCGAACGCGTTATTCGAACACCTCAGCGCGAAGCTGCCCATCTCCCGCCTCCAGCGCGACCTCACGGATTCAACCGTGCTGCGCAATGTCGGCGTTCCCGTAGCGCACACGCTCATCGCGCTGAAGTCCATCCGGAAAGGTCTCGGCAAATTGATCCTCAACGAAGCCGCGCTGCAGCATGATCTTGAGGAGAACTGGGCCGTGGTCGCGGAAGCGATCCAGACGATTCTCCGCCGCGAAGGTTACCCGAAGCCGTACGAAGCGCTGAAAGAATTGACCCGTGTGAACGAAGCGATCACGAAAAATTCGATCCATGCGTTTATCGATACGTTGAATGTGTCGGATAAGGTGAAATCGGAATTGAAAGAAATTACTCCTTCGAACTATACCGGAATTTGAATGCAATGAAATACCACGGAGACACGGAGGCACGGAGAACAGATCCTCCGTGCCTCCGTGTCTCCGTGGTTAAACCAACTTTTTCATTTCAGATATTTTAGTTTCAATGTTCGTCTCCGGTTTCACCATCGTCCGCAACGCCATCAAATTCGATTACCCGATCGTCGAGGCGATCAGGTCGATTCTTCCGTTGTGTGACGAAATGATCGTAGCTGTGGGAAATTCTGAAGACGAAACCTTACAGCTTGTTCAATCCATCAACGATCCGAAGATCCGCATCATTCATACCATATGGGACGATTCGCTGCGCGAGGGTGGGCGCGTGCTGGCGGATGAAACGAACAAAGCCTATAACGCCATTTCCACCAAAGCCGACTGGTGCTTTTACATCCAGGGCGACGAGGTGATCCACGAAAAATATCATCCCGCGATCAAAGAAGCGATGCAGCGGTGGAAAGACGACCTGAATGTGGAAGGACTTTTGTTCGACTACACGCACTTCTACGGCTCGTACGATTACGTGGCGGATTCGCGGAAATGGTACCGTCGCGAGATACGCATTGTCAGGAAGAACAACCAGGTCCGTTCCTATAAAGACGCGCAGGGTTTCCGGAAACGCGACAATTCAAAACTGCGCGTGAAGCCGGCGAACGCTTCCGTTTACCATTACGGCTGGGTGAAGCCGCCTGAAGCCCAGCAAGCCAAGCAGCAGTCCTTCCACAAGATGTGGCACGACGACAAGTGGATGGAGCAGAACATCCCGAAGGTTGACCAGTTCGACTATTCGCAGATCGACTCCCTCGCGAAGTTCAACGGAACGCACCCGGCCGTCATGCAGGAGCGCATCGACCGGCAGAACTGGCAATTCTCATTCGACCCGACGAAGAAAAAGTGGGGACTGAAAATGCGCGCGCTGATGTGGTTGGAGAAGACGACGGGGAAACGGATCGGGGAGTATAAGAATTATTTGGAATTCTAATTACGATGAAACTACTGATCACACTCGTAATGCTGGCATCCGCGCTGGCTCTTCCCGGACAAACGTCTTACCAGCTTTTGTTCAGGGACAGCGCAACACCTGAACCAGAGATCAAGTATTCTCTTCTGCACAGCAACGGGGCACACATCGTCAATGGCAAAACGATATCTACTTCTCACGACGACTTCATTGCTTACCTGGACAGCCAGGATTCCATGCTCTGGAATATCGGTTTCACAGACGTCAGGTATTACGGCATCAAAGAGTCCCCGGACGGCGGCATTGTGCTGGCCGGCCAAACATTTGCTTATGGGCCTCCGCCTTCTGCCAAGTCAAACATTGTTATCGCAAAATTCGATACTGCAGGTGCTCTCGTTTGGTGCCACGCCGTCGGTGACGGCAACTACAATGATGCCGTAAGTCTTGTCATTCTCCCGGATAGTTCGATCCGCGTGCTGGCGGTAACAGGAATAGCGATTGGGGTGGCCGCGATTGACATGATCGATTTCAATCCACAGGGGCAACTCTTAAATGCAAAACGTATCAACCTGAATCCATTCGGTTCTTCTGTGTCCGCCTGCAAGCTTTTCAATGATGGCAGCGCGATAGTAACATTTAATTCGTCAGGAACAATCCACACTACAATGCTGGATTCCTCGGCTTCGATTGTTTGGTCCAGGAGCTATGGGCTTACCGGGGCTCCAAGTCCATTTATTGTTTCAATCGAGCAGATGCCTAACAAGGATATAGTCATGGCGGGGCATTCCCAGCAGCAGAAGGCGCTGATCTTATGCATCGACAGCGCGGGAACCGGGAAATGGGCCCGGGTTGAGACGAACAACAGTAGCTGCGGTTATTCAGGGATCACGTTCGATCCGGTGCAACAGGCCGTTATAGTCACCGGCTTCTGCACGGAAGATTTCTATGGCACAAATACCCTTCTCCGGCTTTACAGCCTGACGGGAAACCTTCTTTATTCCCGCGTATATGGCGACTATTTCGACGACAAAGGAGTTTGCGCAGATACCCGTAATTCGTTGCTGACGATATCCGGCATGGCGGGCACTTCTGCAAATACGGGGGAACTGTCAATTATACGGGGAGATAGCACAGGACGGACGGGCACATCCTGCTACAGGAACTTTTCATTTCCTTCTGTTTCGACAAATTATTCGGTTTCCTCCAACGCAATAACCTTGACTCCCTTTGCAGTGACCCTGGGCGACAGTATCGTAGCAAACCTTCCCTTGGTGCAAAGAACTTTTTACAGGAGGTCTAATTGCCCGCGAACGTCATATACGATAAGCCCCATCGTAAACGACCCCTACAGCATCGCCTATGATTTGTCCGACGGCAGTACGATCGAAAGCGGCCGGAATTCATTGATGGCCATTGGAAAGCTGAACCGTGATGGACACCGGGTATGGAATTACAGCTATTCGCTCCAGTCAGATCCTTTTCACGATCCGGAAATTCTTTACGATGTAAAGAAAAACGGGGCTAACTGGGAATTCTGTGGCGGATCGCTTCCCGGAGGCAGCGGTGCAATGGCCACTCATGGATATGTTGATTCAACCGGCGCGGTCACCGGGATCGGCCTCTACACAGCACCCGGCGGACTTACTCAAACGAATTTATTCTCTGATTTTATTTCCTACGCAGACAGTTCGGCCATTCTCTGCGGCTTCTCCCAGATTACGCTGCAGGACGATTATTTTACGCTGGTCAAATTGGATAAACAAGGTCACCCGGTATGGTCCATATTTGCCGGAGACAGCTGTAGCGAGCTTCCGGATTTACTGCCCACCGGCCAAGGTGTAATTCTATCAATGACTGCATATGGTAAAGACCTGCTTTCCGCTTTTGATACCAGCGGGCAGCTACTCTGGTCAAGAAGCTACAGTACATACCCATACGAGTTTAACCACACGGATGTTACTTTATATCCGAACGGTGATCTTCTTTTCGTGGGATTGATCGATTCCGCAGGGCAGATCAATGAACCTTATGCAATGGCTGCGAGACTGGACGGCAATGGAAACCCGGTCTGGGCACGGGGTTACTTCACCGGCGCAAATACTGTTGGAAGAAGCGTCTCTATGCTTTCCGGTGATACCGCCGTCATTGCCGGCCATTATCTTTCAAGCCAGCTGACCTATTACCATGCCTTTTGTCTCGTACTTGCTCCCGACGGAAAAGTGATCAAAAGCTTCGTTGTGGAAAATTCCAACCCCTCCAACTCTTACGAGCAAAGCGCAATAATCAGCGATGGTCAATGTGGGGTGATCCTGGACGGATTTTCAAACCACACGCGCTTTTATCCTTTTTCATCCGACTATCCGTGCAACGTCCATGTACTCCCTGTTCAAGACACCCTGATGCAAATGGCATCGTTTCCGGGAGGAGAAACAATAACCCCATTCCTGGTAACGGAACATTATGATGTCGTTGTTCGTTCGGCCGGACTCCAACAGGAAATTATTTGCTTCGATGATCACGCTGTTCCTCCTTGCCCCGGCGCTTTACCATCCTCCGCTGATTATTTTGCTGTCACGGAACCCGGGGTGCCAATATTAGCTTACCCGGTTCCTGCAAAAGGAAATATCAACCTGGTCCTGAAAAATCATATCGTATCACAACCGCACATGCTGACATTTTTTGACGTATGCGGACGTGTGACACATGTTGATCTCTCATCCGGGGAGCAACAGGGCCGGGATATTCTGTTTGCAACAGACATATCTACATTCCAACCCGGATTCTATGTCGTCCAGGTAAGTACGGGAGAAAAGGTTTATTCCTGCAAGATTATTGTGGGAGAAAATTGAGTCCTGAGAATTGATCAAGGATAAAGTAAACCTTACGAATCCAGTGATCTTCCCGGAAATACACCACGAGGTCCGTCAGGGGTGGAAGTAACCCGGGGATTAATCCGCGGGCTACTCCCACCCCTGCACCAGCACGTCGATGATGTGCATCACGCGCATGTTCTTGTTCTGCTTCTTGATATAGCTGTCGAGGTGAACGAGGCACGAAAGGTCGGTGGAGATGATGATCTCCGCGCCGGCTTCTTCGGCCATCTTCAGCTTCTGGTCGGCCATTCCCACCGCCACGTTCTCATGCTTCACGGCGAACATTCCGCCGAAGCCGCAGCACACTTCAGAATTACGCATTTCCCGCACCTCGAGCCCGCGCACTTTCGACAGCAGCACGCGCGGCTCACGGTGAATGCCGTACTCGCGCAGGCCGCTGCAGGAATCGTGGAACACCGCAACGCCATCCAGCTTCGCGCCGAGGTCGGTGATCTTTAAAACATTCACCAGGAAATCGGTGAACTCGAACATGTTCTTCTGCACCTGGCGAAACTGGTTGTGAAGAACGGAATTGTGAAAGATCTCGCCGTAATGGTTGCGCACAAAGCCGGGACACGTAGCCGAAGGAGAAACGATGTAACGATCGCTCTGGAATTCCTTGATGAACTTCTCCCCCACTTCCTTGCAGTGGTCCCAATAGCCCGCATTAAACGCCGGCTGCCCGCAGCACGTTTGCTCGTGGTTGTAATTTACGCCGCACCCCACGCGCTCCAGCACTTTGATCATGTTCAGCGCCGTGTCGGGATAAAGCTGGTCGACGAAACATGGTATGAATAAATCTACTATCATTTCAGTTGTCGGTGATTCGGTTGTCGGTTTGTCAGTCTTCGGTTTCGGTCGTCGCTATTATCTTACGGCATCTGATTTTGGTACCCGCAGCAGGAGAAGGAATCCGAGGATAAAAAAGATCACTAACGCCAGTACCGATGTACGGATGTTCGTCAATCCTTCGATCAGACCGAACGAGAACGTGCCGATCGCCAGCCCGATCTTTTCGCTGACGTCGAAGAAGCTGAAATACGAAGCGTGGTCTTCCGTTTCGGGAAGCATTTTGGAATACGTGGAACGGGCGATCGCCTGAATCCCCCCCATGACAAGTCCTACGACAGAAGCGGCGATGTAAAACTGCCAGGGCTCATACACCAGCGCATAAACGCCGGCGCACAAAAAGATCCAGATAAAGATCGCAACACTAAGCGTACGCAGGTTGCCGATCCGCGAAGAGATCCGTGAAAAGAGGAACGACCCGCCGATCCCGAGGAACTGGATGAGGAGGATGCTGATGATAAGGTCTTGTGTCTGTATCCCGCGCACTTCCTTGTTTGCAAACGCGGTCGCCATGATCATTACCGTCTGCACCGCCATGTTGAACATGAAATAGCTGGCGAGGTAACGGCGAAGCTGGATCCTTGTTTTAATATCGGCCCATACTTTCCCGAGCTCCTGGTAACCTTTCTTCAGGTAATTGCCTTCCGGCTTGTGATCGTAAACGTTGTTCGGCAACCTCATGAACGTGATCATCGCGAAACCGATCCACCATAACCCGACGAGCGGGAACGCCACGGCGATCGGCATCAGGCCGGTAAACTGCGTAAGCACAAGAATGATGATGAGCAGGATCGCACTACCGAAATATCCCATGGAAAACCCGCGCGCGCTGATGCGGTCGTGGTCTTTCGGTTCGGCGATCTCGGGAAGGTACGCGTTGTAATACACAAGGCTTCCCCAGTAGCCGACACTCGCGAAGAACAACGGCAGTACTGTTATCCCGAGACGGTAAGGAGTAAAATCCACGCCGCCGTTATCGGGGTGAAAGAAAAAAAGCAATGCGCTTGAAATGGCGCCGAGGAAGCAGAAGAACTGGAGGAAGCGTTTTTTACTCCCCGTATAATCGGCCACACCCGAAAGGATCGGCGCGATGAGCGCAACCGTGATGTAGGAAAGGGAAACGAGGTACGCGTAAAATTCCGTGTTCTTGAACTGCAGCCCGAAAAAAGAGATCGTGTCGTAGATGGTTTGCCCGGTGGCTTCATCTTTAATGCTTGTCGTCTTCTCGAACATGATCGGGAAGATCGCCGAAGAAATGACGAGCGGGTAAACCGAGTTCGCCCAGTCGTAGAACGTCCAGGCCCGGATGGTTTTGGGATCGCCTTTTTTCAGCATGATGCCCAAAAGTAGGGAGGAAAGACAGGGTGCCGGGGAATTGTTGAAAAGTCGGGGGCAATGTTGATAGCCGCGGATTTCGCGGATTACACGGATTCATTGGGAAGGGGAATCTTTGCAAAACTGCGGCGGACTGGATCTCAAAATAAAAGGCACCGTCCCGGGGAACGATGCCTTTCTTTCTCAAAAACAAACAAAAACACTGGTCAGAAGCTGAACTTCACACCTGCGTTCACCTGGCGGAAGCCACCGGGCATGATGCCGGAAGAAACACGGTGCAGGCGGGAAGCTTTGTACACTTCGTTCGTGAGGTTTTTACCGGCCACGAACACCGAGCAGCCGCGGAGCCAGGGCTGCGGGGAATAGCTGAAGGAATAAGCCACGCTGGCGTCGATCGTGGAGAACGCATCCAGCTTGCCCATTGCGCCTTCGCCGGTTTCGCTGCTCATGTTCATGTAGTCGGTGTACTGTTCGCCGACGTAGTTGTAGTTGGCGCCGATCGTCAGGCCGCGGAAGGAATAGGCGAGGCTCACGTTGAACATGGTGGACGGGAGATACGGCACGGTGTTCGATTTGATGCCGTTGTCGCCGAACAGCAGGTCAAGGCGCTTGATGGATGCGAAATCGCTGAACGCAAGCTCGCGCGTCACGAGGCTGTCGGAACCGGTGGAAGAAGCGAAATACACGTCGTACCCGTTGCGCTCGCTGTTGATCTTGTCGATCACTTCCTGCTTGCTGGCGTCGGTGTGCTTCGCTTTGAGCAGGTCGCTGTCGGCTAAACGGCCGCCGAGGATCTTCGCCTGCATCCACGTGGTGGAAACGCCGAGCGTGACTTTATGCCTGTCGCCTTTCCACAGGTTGTGAAGGTTGACGCTGCCGCCGAACTCCACGCCGGAGATGGAAACCTGGCCGAGCGACTGGAACGCTTCGCTGCGGCCGGCGGAATAGAAGTTGGTGATGTTGTTGCTGAAATACGCAGCCTGCCCGTACACGAGATCGTTCGCCAGCGAGCCGCGGAGACCGCCTTCGTAGTTGAAGCTCGTTTCCGGTTTCATGTTCACCTCGTCGTTCGAAGCAGCCGTGCTCACCACGTCATCTTCCACGTTCAGGAAACCGACTTCCGACGTGGGCGCGGTGTAGCCTTTGTAAGCGCCGCCGTAAATGCTGAGGCTGTGCTTTTCATTGCCGAGCACCGAATACGCGAGCGTGGCGCCCGGCACGAAAGAAGTGAACGTGTTCGGAACGCTTTTGTAATCGCGTGTTCCGTCGTTGGCGGGATCGAGCGCGATGGCTTTCAGGTCGTATTTACGCATGGTCACGGACTCGAAACGGACGGCGGGGGCGAAAGTGAATTTCTTGTAGCGGAACGTGTTCTTCAGGTACGCGGAATACGCGCCGAGCGTAAACTTCTCATCCTTGTCGAGCTTGCCGCTCCGTGCGAAACGCGAAGAGTCGTTCTTGAACTCCACGTTGTTGAACACTTCCCAGTGCCCGCGGATACCGGCTTCCAGCTTACCTTCAAGGTTGCCGGTTTTCCAGTCGTATTTAAACGTTTCCTGCACGCCGGCCACTTTGAACAGGCGGTTGCGCGCCCTCGTGCTTTCGTTGCCGTAAGCGATCTTGCCTACGCGCACCCAGTCGTTCGCACCGAGCGATTCGCCGTCGAGGTAGCTGTACTTGTCGTTGTAAATTTCTTCGCCCACGTAGTTCTTCACGTTCGAAGCGAGCACGAGCGTATTGTCCTGCCTCCACCAATCGCGGGCGAACTGGGAGGCGTAAACTTTCGTCGACAGGGACGCGGCCTTGCCGATCTTCCGGTTGTAGCCGAAATCGGCTGCGTAACGTTTCGTCACGAGATCGTCGGCGTCGAACGGGTTCTGGCGCGGATCATTGTTGAACGTGAACGGCGTCATCGCGCTGTAGGTGGCTTTCGAATTTTCCTGGTGGTAGTTGATCTTCATGTACACCGACGATTTCGCGCCGAGGTCGGCATACACTTTCGCAGTGGTATTGAAAATGTGCGATTGCGTATTCTCCATGAAGCCGTCGAACGATTTGTTCAGCACCTGGAGTTCCGCGCCGAGGTTGTTCCATGTTCCGCCGTACGTGAAGAACTGCGAGTTGTAGCCGTTCTCGCCGCCCGTGAGCGTGACGCCGAGCGTGGGCTTCAGGGGGGGACGCTTGGTGATGTAGTTGATCGCGCCGTAGCTGCTGTTTCCGCCCAGCGTGAGAACGTCGGCGCCTTTGATGATCTCGATGCCGTCGAGGCGGTCGGCGGGAGGATTATAATACGCTTCCGGCGCGAGATAAGGCGCGGGCGCGATGGGCACACCGTCTTCCAGCAGCATCACGTTGCCGGAGCGGCGGGGATACGAGCCGCGGATGCCGACGTTGAGGCGATTGGAAATTCCCATGTCGCCGCTGACGTTGACACCGGCGACTTTCTTCAGCGCTTCTTCCGTTCCCAGCGGGCGCGTCTGCTCGAGTTCCTGCTTGCCGATCACGACGTTGCTGCCGATGTACCGATTGCTGTAATTGTACATGGGCTGGGAAATGACGACTTCCTGCATCTGGATGCTGCTGGAAATCATCACGACCGCCCCGAGATCGACGGTTTGTCCTGCCGCCACGGTCACGCTCGTATCGAGCTTCGCATAACCGATCAGCGATACGGTAATCGTGTACTGGCCGGCCTCCAGGCCCGTGAATGCAAACTTTCCGCCCTGGTCCGCAAACAGGATAACGCCCGGGAAGGAGCGCACCTGCGCATACGGCAGCGGCGTTTTATCGTCGGCGGAAATGATCGTGCCTTTGATGGTCGCATTTTGCGCGACGGCGAAAAGGCAGAAAAAAATTGCAGCTATGGTAGATGTGAGACGTGACATGGTATATCGGGATTGGACACTGCAAAATTCCAATCGCACGCACGCCCCCGCAATACCCTCAAAGAGGTAAATGGATTGTCAGGTGATTGTCAGAAAAGTTCCAAAGCTCAAAATTTCAAATCCCTAATCTGAAGACATGCCTGGATTTGAGATTTGATTTTGAGCTTTGGATTTTTTTAGTCTTCCCCGAAGAACTTTTTGTTGAAGCCGACGAGGTATGCCTTCTCCGTGGTTCGTGTCAGCGCGGTGTAAAGCCAGCGGAGAAATTCCGTGTTCACCATTTCATCCGTCAGGTAACCTTGCTCGATGAAAACCGCTTTCCATTGTCCGCCCTGCGCTTTGTGACAGGTGACGGCGTAGGCGAACTTGATTTGTAAAGCGTTGTACCACGGATCTTCTTTCATCTTCTTATAACGCGCGCCTTTCGACAATTCGGCGTAGTCGGCAGAAACGCTTTCGTAGAATGCCTGCTGCTGGGCGGGCGTGAGCGCGGGCGCCTCGGTGTACAACGTGTCGAGCATGATGCGCGCGTCGAGCTCGGGATCGTCGGGGTAATCGAGCAGGCGGAGCGTGACGTCGGCGAAACGCAGGCCGTGGATCTCGTGGTATTTCCGGATGCGCGTGATCTCCGCGGTATCACCGTTCGCGATGAAGCCGGCCCTGGAATCTTCCGGCAGCCAGAAATAATTGTTCTTGACGATCATGATGTGGTCGCCGTTCGAAATTTCGTCTTCCTGCCAGCGGATGCGCGCGCGGATCTGCTGGTTATAAATGTTCGCGCGCTTGTTGGAACGGCAGATCACGATCGTTTCCTCCGGGCCGTACTTCTGGTACGCCTGCTCCAGCTCCTCGAGCAGCTCGCTGCCCACGCGTTTGATGTCGGTGTAATTCTCGAGCACGAACTGCGGGACCGTATTTTTTTTCTCCGCGATCTCGATGCGCAGCTTGGTCGCGTTCAGCAGCACGCCCGAATCCACTTCCTGGCGCACGACTTCGTTGAGCTCGATGAAATGCACGGGAAACCCGAACGCGCGTTTCAGCCATGCCGGGCTGAGGGCGGGACTGTCGGGCAAGCCCACAGGCGGAAGCTGCGCCGTATCGCCCACGAACAGGAGGCGGCAACCTTCTTCCTGGTACACGAAATGAAAAAGATCTTCGAGCAGGCTGTGGGGGAACAAACTTTTCTCCGGGCTGCCCTCCCCGATCATCGACGCTTCGTCGACGATGAACAGCGTGTTGCGGTGCGTGTTCGACTGCAGGGAGAAAAAACTTCCTTCGGAGCTTCCCGACGCGCGATAAATTTTTTTGTGGATCGTCCACGCTTGTTTGCCGGAATAGCCCGAAAGCACTTTTGCCGCGCGGCCTGTCGGGGCAAGCAGCACGCTTTTCCGGCGAAGGGCGGGCAGCGCATGCACGAGCGCGCTCACGAGACTGGTTTTCCCCGTGCCGGCGTACCCGCGCAGCACAAAGACGCGCTGTGGATCGGGGTCGGTGAGGAACTTCGCGAGCTCGGCGGCCGCTTCGCGCTGGCGCACGGTGGGCTGGAACGGGAGCTTTTTTAATATTTCGGCGGCGAAGTCCATGGAGGCAAAAGTAATGTGCCGATGTGCCGATATGCTAATGTGCCGATGAAAAATGTGCGGATATGCAGATGTGCGGATGTGCGGATGCTGTACTTTCGGGTTAATGAACGCGTCATTAAAAGAACTATTCGAGGGGCTTGCGGGGAAATATTCGGATGATCCTTACCAGGTGGAGGAGCTTTGGACGGAAATCGAGGAGCTGTATTCGGGGGAGAAGCGGCATTACCACACGTTGACGCATCTTGAAAATCTGCTGGTGGAGTTGGAAAAAGCGCGGGAAAACATCCTGGATTGGGACGCGGTTTTGTTCGCTTTGTTTTACCACGACGTAATTTACAATACGCTGAACGGTGACAACGAAGAGCAAAGCGCGGAGCTGGCGGTGGAGCGGATGAAAACGCTCGGCGTGCAGGAAGAGCGGGTGATGAAATGCCGTGCGCACATCCTGGCGACGAAGAAGCATGAAGTTGCTTCGGACAACGACACGAATTTATTCACCGATGCCGACCTTTCCATTCTCGGGAAGGATTGGGAAACGTACTCGGAATATTGCAGGGACGTGCGGCTCGAGTATTCCATTTATCCTGATTTCGTTTATAAGCCCGGGAGGAAAAATGTGCTGACGCATTTTTTGCAGATGGAGCGCATTTTCAAAACGGAACATTTTTTTAACCTTTATGAAAAGCAGGCGAGGTTCAACATGCAACGGGAGCTGGAGGAGCTCTGATATCTGCCAACTATGGAAACCGGTAAAAAACAACTTCGACTGATCATCGATTATGAAGATTTCCTCCGGGAATTGATCGATGCTTATAATAAAACGTACAAAACAGATTTTCACTTCGTGGAATGTGTTCGCGACGAAGTGAATTTTGCGATTGTTGAATATTCGAACGCTTCAGCAGAAGATATTTTTGCACTCGGCAGAATGTATGGCCGAAGATCGGAAGCTTTCGACAAAAAAAGTTCCACTCCGCTTTAACTGCACCGCTATGCTCAAAAAATGGAAAGTCATCAACCAGCAGGACGTATCCCCTAACAAATGGCTGCCCGTCATCCGCCACACCGTCGAGCTGGGAAATAAAAAACGCATCGACGATTTTTTCACTTCGCCCTTCGGGAATGTGGCGATGATCCTGCCGGTAACGAAAGCCGGCGAGATCGTGCTCGTGCGCCAGTATAAACATGGCGTGGGAGAAATTCTTCTCGAACTGCCTGCGGGCTTCCAGCAGAAAGGAAAAACGATCGAACAGACTGCGCTGGCCGAGCTGGAAGAAGAAACGGGAATTAAAGCTACCCGCCGCAACCTTGTTCCGCTCGGGAAATTTTGCAACAACCCGACGAAAACGAAACACGTCACGTACGGCTTCCTCGTGAAAAATGTGGAATTCAACTCGAAGCCGACACCGGACATCACGGAAGAGATCGAGCTGGTGACGATGCCTGCGAAAAAAACATTGAAGCTGGTGGAGAAAGGCGACATCTGGGTAGCCGATTCCGTGGCGATGATCCTGAAAGCAAACCTGCTTTTCCCGGAACTGTTTCGCTGAAGCGGATTACCACGGAGACACGGAGGCACGGAGTTTTACACTTCGTGTCTTTTTTGTTTTTCTCCGTGTCCCCGTGCCTCCGTGGTAATCCTTAACTTCGCATCTCCATGCCCGAGATCCGCCGTTTTGTCCAACCGTCCGCCGCTTTCCGCGATCCCGCCTTCGATACGGCGCGGAGCGAGAAGTTCTGCCTCGTGCTGCAGATCGGCGGTGAACAGCTCACGCTGGCGGTGCTCGACAACCTCACGAACGATTTTCTCGCCTTCGAGCAATATGTTTTCCGGAAAGCGGGCAGCGAACGCGCGCTGGCGGAACAGCTCGACAAGCTCACGTCGGAGCATGAATGGCTGACAGGCGGCTTCAAGCGCGTGGACGCGATGGTGGTGACGGAACGCTTCACGCTCGTGCCCGCCGCGTTTTTCGACAGCACAAAAACGGCCGAATACCTCCGCTTCAACCATCCCGTGGACGACACCGACACGGTGCTGAACGACGTGCTCCGCAATGCCGAAGCGCGCAGCGTTTACGCCTTCGACCGGCAGCTGGAACGCTCGCTGAAAAAAATTTCATCTTCGGTCCGCGTGCGCCATCACCTCTCCCCGCTCATCGAGCGCAACCTTTCGGTGAACAAGAACAAGCCGGGCCGCCGCGCGCTGGCGCATGTGCAGCAGCAGCGCTTCGACCTCGTGGTGAGCGACGGCGGAAATTTGCTCCTCGCCAATACGTTCACCTACCAGACGAGCGAAGATTTTATCTACTACTTATTGTTCGCCTGCGAGCAGCTGAAAATGAACCCGGAAAAAATGGAGCTCGAGATCGTGGGCGAAGTGGAAACGGATTCGGCGATCGCTTCGCTGGCAAAAAAATACGTGCGCAACGTGAGCTTCGGGCAGCGGCCGGTGGACGCGCGTTTCGCGAAAGGCTTCGAACAGTTCCCGGCGCATTTCCATCACGATCTTTTCTCCTTACACTATTTTTCATGATCCGCATCATCAGCGGCACGCACAAAGGGAGAAGGATCCAGGCGCCTTCCAACCTGCCCACGCGCCCGACCACCGATTTCGCCAAAGAAGGCCTCTTCAACATGCTCGTCAACCGCGTGGACTTCGAAGAGCTGAAAGCGCTCGACCTGTTCGCCGGCACGGGCAACATCAGCTACGAGCTCGCCTCCCGCGGCGTTCCCGACATCACGAGCGTGGATTCGGATTTCCGCTGCATCAAGTTCATTTCGAAAACCGCGCAGGATTTCGACATGAAAGCGATCCGCGCCGTGCGGTCCGACGTTTTTTCTTTCATCCGCAACGCCCACCGCCAGTGGAACTTCATCTTCGCCGATCCCCCGTTCGACCAGCAGGAAGCCACCGGCGAGCTCCCCGGCCTCATCTTCGAAAAAGACATGCTTCTTCCCGGCGGCCTGCTCATCATCGAACACCCGGAACGGACGCATTTCAGGGATACTTCACATCTCGTGGAGACGAGGAAGTACGGGAAGGTGAACTTCAGCTTCTTCTCCGCGCAGCCTCGCGGTTAATGTGCAGATGAGCAAAAGGGCGGATGAACGTGCGCATTTGCACATTTGCACATCTGCACATTTCTTTACCTTCGTACACATGACTACTGCCGTCTTCCCCGGATCGTTCGACCCGTTCACCCGCGGGCATGAATCCATTGTCAGGCGTGTGCTGCCGTTGTTCGACAAGATCATTGTCGGGATCGGGATCAATACGCATAAGACTTACTTTTTTCCGCTCGAGAAGCGGAAGCTGTGGATCGAGAAGACGTTTGCGGATGAAAAAAAGGTAAGCGTCGAGTCGTTCAGCGGGCTGACGATCGATTTCTGCCGGAAGGTGAACGCGAAGTACATCATCCGCGGGCTGCGCACGACCACGGACCTGGAGTTCGAGAAGGCCATTGCCCAGATGAACAAAAGCATGGCCGAGGAGATCGAAACGCTGTTTATTTTGCCTACGCCCGAGCTTTCCGCAATAAATTCGACGATTATCCGTGATATAGTACGGAATGGCGGCGACGCTTCACCTTTTGTGCCGTCGGCCGTCGACCTGAAACCTTAACTGCCCTGCCCTGCCGCTTTGCTGAACGAATCCAGGCACGGGATTTGAAAAGTTGCCGTATGAAGAATCGTTTCCTGCTGGTTGCCTTGCTCGTTTCCTCCGTGCTGTCGCTGGCCGCGCAGAACACCTGCACGATCTTCGGGGTTGCGGAAGGGCGCGAAGGCCACGTGATCGGCATTTACCGGTACGATGATTTCATCACGTATACAGAAGAAAAGCTGGCGGAAGGGATCGTGGGCGACAGCGGGAAATTTTCGCTGACCATCGAAGTGAACGAAGTTTCTTACGTGATGATCCGCTGTAAGAACGTGCACGGCTTCGTGTACGCCGAGCCGGGGCGGAATGTGGAAGTCATTTTTCCCGACCGCGATCCGAAAACGCACGTGAACCCCGACGTGGATTATGAGCTCCCGGTACCGGTTTACATCAGCGATTCCACCGACATGAATTTCCTCGTGGAGGATTACAACGAGCGGTTCAATCACTGGTGGGGCGGCAACCCGAACGATTCGCTCGACAAAGGTCATTACCACGAATTCGTAGCCAAAGGTTCGATTGCGGTGCTCGACACGTTCCGCATGGAGCTGAAAAGACATTACGCGTGGGTGAAAAATCCGTACTTCCACCCGTGGATGGAATACGGTTTCGCTTCGATGGAAGACGCCACGTTCCACAGCCAGGTAAAGACCGCGCAGAAGTACATCGTGGGGCGGCCGGTGTATTACCACAACACGGAATACATGGCCTTCTTCAATAATTTCTTCCACGATTACCTCTACAAATGGTCGGCGCGGAAAGAAGGACAAGGCATACAGGTGGCGATCAACCAGCTGGGCAGCTACGACAGCCTGCTTTCGACGATGAAACGTTTGCCGTGGCTGCAGAGCGACACATTACGCGAGCTCGTGATGCTGAAAGGGTTGTTCGAAGTGTACAACAATCCCGCGTTCAACCCGCGCAACGTGCTGTTCATCGCGCAGCAGGCTTCTTCGCGCAGCAAGATCGCCGAGCACCGCCGCATCGCGCGGAACATCGTCACGTTTTACACGAAACTCAAAGCCGGCACACCTGCCCCGCATTTCACCGGCGTGAACATCAGGGGCGCGGACATGGACCCGCTCGAGGCGTACAAAGGGAAATACGTGTACCTCTTTTTTTACGCCACGTGGAACACGCACTCGATGTCGGAGTTCCGCTACATGGCCGAGCTGCAGAAGAAGTACGGAAAAAAGATCGTGTTCGTGAGCGTTTCCCTCGATCCCGATACGAACGCCTGGAAAGCCTTTGTGAAAGCCAACCCGAAGTACAACTGGGCGATGCTGCATTACGACTACAAGGAAAAAACGAAGACCGACTACAACCTTTACACCGTCCCCGCCGGCTACATCATCGACCCTGACGGAAAGCTATACGTCTCCCCCACCGACAATCCCTCCGGGGACCTGGAGTACAACCTCTACCGCATCGCAAACCCTAAAGCGCCGCCCTATACGAAACCAGGAGAAAGGTAGGGCGGCTTACTTTCTCCGGGAAGAAGAATGTGCAGATGTGCAGATCACTGTTGTCCGGGAAAGTTTTTTGATCGACACTATTTTGTCTTCGACGATGAGCCTCTGTCCTTTTCTTTACAAGAAAAGGACCCAAAAGAAGCGCGCCGGACGGGCCTTTGCTAAGAATTCCGGGGCAGAAAAATCGCGCGAAAACCAAGCCGCTCAGCCGCACATCCAGCCCGGGCTCGTGGTTTTCTTCGCGCAAGCCCATCGCTGATTTTCCCACCCCGGAATTCTAAGCAAACGCCCTGAGGTCGCAGTTCTCCTTCAAAATCGAATTTGTCTCGTGTGGTTTTTTCCGGACAACAGTGATGTGCAGATGTGCAAATGTGCAGATGTGCAGATGCGAGGATTCGCACATGCTTCGCGCAGTTTCATTTGCACATTTGCACATCTGCCATCTGCACATCATTTCCCGCGCACCACGTCGATCACCGAAAGAAAAGTATTCTTCAGCGCCTCTTCCGTTTCCTTTTCATCCATCCATCTCACATCGGTGATGCCTTCTTCCGTTTGGGGGACGAGGGAGCAGTTGTCGGTGCAGGTCATTTCGTACCAGTGCGTTTCTTTCAGCACGATGCGTTCGCCCTGCATGTAAGTGTGGTAGGTTGAGGGAAGCTCTTTTACCATTTTCAGCTTGCTGATCCCGCATTCTTCTTCGACTTCGCGGATGGCGGCGACGTCGGCTTTTTCTTTTTTCTCGATCTTTCCTTTGGGCAGGTCCCAGCGGCCGTTGCGGAAGATCATCAGCAATTTTCCTTCTTCGTTGCGCACGAGTCCGCCGGCGGCTTCGATGACTTTGCAGCGCGAGAGCAGCAGGCGAAAAAGTTTATTGGGCGTTTCGCTGACGAGGTAGACCTGGCTGAAAAAAACGGGTTCGGTGTGGGCGAGGTGCAGGAGCAGGTCGAACGTGGCTTCACCATCGTGCCGCAGGAAAAGCGTTCCCGGCGTCATCCGCTCCTGGACGTCGTTCCCGGCGAGGAAGAGCGGCCGGTTGTTGATGAAAACTTTGTAAATTTGCACCATATGGTTACTAACGCCGGGACAGCTTCTAAAGTTGCGGAATTTCTCCTTCAGATCAAAGCTGTAAAGCTCCAGCCCAAGCAACCCTTCACTTGGGCATCTGGCTGGAAATCACCTATTTACTGCGACAACCGGAAGACACTTTCCTATCCCAAAATACGGACTTTTATTCGCCAGCAATTTGTACAGGTGATCCGGGAAAATTTTCCGACGCCCGACGTCATTGCCGGTGTGGCTACCGGGGCCATTGCCCAGGGCGCGCTCGTTGCCGAGGAAATGGGCCTGCCGTTCGTGTACGTTCGTCCCGAGCCGAAGAAACACGGCATGGGCAATCTTATCGAAGGTGAGATCAAAGCCGGGCAATCGGTTGTCGTCGTGGAAGATCTCATTTCCACCGGCGGCAGCAGCCTGAAAGCGGTGGATGCTTTGCGCGAAGCAGGCTGCGAGGTAAAAGGCATGGCCGCCATTTTCACCTACGGCTTCCAGGATGCGGTCGAAAATTTCCGCAAATCGGACGTGAACCTCGTTACGCTCAGCGACTACTCTTCCCTTGTCCGCCAGGCGCTGCACGACGAATACATCACCGAACAAGACATGGCCACCCTCGAGTCCTGGCGCAAAAGCCCGTCTACATGGGGCTAAAAAAGTACGATGTACGATTTACGATGTACGATTGTAAGTCTGAATCATCAATCATAAATAATTTGTAATTCGTACATCGTAAATCGTAAATTTCCATGACGCGTATTGAAAGCGAGATCGTTCCGATCAACCATTCCCAGGAAAAAATATTCAATTTCCTCAACGACTTTAATAATTTCCAGGAGCTCATGCCTTCGCAGGTGTCGAACTGGACGTGCACGAAAGAGAGCTGCAGCTTCACCATCAACGGCATGGCGGCAGTAGGCATGCGCATCGCATCTTCCGTTCCCAACGAAAAAGTGTCCATCGTTTCCGAAGGCGGCAAGCTTCCTTTTGCATTCACGCTTGACGCGCTCATCCGCCCGGCGGGAGAAAATTCCTGCACCGGCCAGCTCATCTTCGAAGCGGAAATTCCGCCTTTCATTGCGCCAATGGTGGAAGGCCCGCTGAAGAACTTCTTCAATTTGCTGGCGAAGAAAATGTCGGAGATAAAATGATGTGCGGATGTGCAGATATGCAGATGTGCGGATATGCAGATGCGCACATCGCTCCGCGCAATACAGGATCAGTATCAGCACTGGGCGCATGAGAGTTGAATACAGTCCTAACACCTAAGTCCTAACACCTAATCTGCACATTTGCACATCTGCACATCCGCACATTAGTTATTTTTGACCACGATCTTTCATCCTCAACACATGCCAAAAGGAATTTATAAAGTCCCCGTCCCGGTCAATGAGCCGGTGAAAATGTACGCGCCGGGCAGCCCGGAACGTGCCGAGCTGAAAAAAATGCTGGAGCACCTGCGCTCCGTGGAGCTCGACATCCCGATGTACATCGGCGGGAAGGAAGTGCGCAGCGGGAATAAGATCCGCCTCGCGCCACCGCACGACCACAAGCACACGCTCGGTCATTTCCATAAAAGCGGCAAAGAGCACATCACGCAGGCCATCGACGCTGCGCTGGCGGCACGCGACCGCTGGGTGAACCTCAGCTGGGAGCACCGCGCCTCGATTTTTCTCCGCGCCGCCGACCTCATCGCGGGGCCGTACCGCGCGAAGCTGAATGCCGCCACCATGCTCGGCCAGTCGAAGAACGCGTTCCAGGCCGAGATCGATTCCGCGTGCGAGATCATCGACTTCCTGCGCTTCAACGTGCAGTACATGACGGAGATCTACGCCCAGCAGCCGAACTCCAATCCCGGTATGTGGAACCGCCTCGAATGGCGCCCGCTCGAAGGATTCCTTTACGCGCTGACGCCGTTCAACTTCACCGCCATCGCCGGCAACCTGCCCACGTCCTGCGCCATGATGGGCAACGTGGTGGTCTGGAAACCAAGCAACACGCAGGTCTATTCGGCCAACGTGCTCATGGAAATTTTCCGCGAGGCCGGCGTCCCCGACGGCGTGATCAACCTCATCTATCCTTCCGGTCCCGAAGCGGCCGACGTCATTTTCAACCACCGCGAATTTGCCGGCATCCATTTCACCGGCTCCACCGAAGTGTTCCAGAGCATCTGGCAAACCATCGGCAACAACATTCATAAATACCGCTCCTACCCGCGCATCGTGGGCGAGACCGGCGGGAAAGATTTTATCGTGGCGCATTCCTCCGCCGACCCCAAGACCGTGATCACGGCCATTTCGCGCGGGGCGTTCGAATACCAGGGACAGAAATGCTCCGCCGCTTCACGCGCCTATATTCCCTCCAACATGTGGGAAGAAGTGAAAAAAGGCGTGCAGGCCGACATCCAGTCGTTCAAAATGGGCCCGGTGGAAGATTTCGGGAATTTCGTCAACGCCGTGATCGACGAGAAATCGTTCGACAAGCTGGCGAAGTACATCGACGCGGCGAAGAAGGACCCCGGCGTGGAGATCATCGCCGGCGGTACGTACGACAAGTCGAAAGGGTATTACATCGCCCCCACGGTCATCCGCGCGAAAGACCCGAAATACGTGACGATGTGCGAAGAGCTTTTCGGCCCGGTGCTGACGCTTTACGTGTACGACGAGAACAAATTCGAAGAAACGCTCGACCTGGTGGATTCCACGTCCATTTACGCGCTTACGGGCGCGATCCTTGCCAGGGACCGCTACGCGATCGAGCTCGCCACGAAAAAGCTGGTGCATGCCGCGGGCAACTTCTACATCAACGACAAGCCCACGGGCGCGGTGGTCGGGCAGCAGCCGTTCGGCGGCGCGCGCGGCTCGGGCACGAACGATAAAGCCGGCGCCATGATCAACCTGCTGCGCTGGGTTTCCCCGCGGACCATTAAAGAAACCTGGGTGCCGCCGGTGGATTACCGGTATCTCTTCCTTTCGGCCGAATAAGTCCCGAACGAGACCTTTTATGGTAAAGACCCGCATGACCTGCGGGTCTTTTTTGCTTACAGGCGGCCGGTTTTCTATTTAGCGATGGCCTTTAACAAATTGTTTCCAAAGGAAATATTTAACTTTAGGGCAGAAAAAAATTAACCCCTCATTATGGCATTTCATATCGGTAAGCTGATCGATAAGCAACTCAAGCTCGTCGGGATGACGAAAAGTGAATTTGCGCGCAGGATCCAAACGGCGCCGCAGAACATTCATATTATCCTGAAAAAGAGTTCGATCGACACGGAACTGCTGCAGCGCATTTCGAAGATCCTGGGATATGACTTCTTCCAGCATTACCTCGGACTGAACGCGGGCCCCGGAAACAACGCATTAATGGGCAATACCGCTTCTGAACTGAAACAGGAATTAGAAGCCGCAAAAGAAGAAATTGAAACAATATCAAGACATAACGGTTATCTTCGTGAAATTGTATCACTGATGCGACCGTCACAGGAACTGACCGCAGCAGTAAAACTTAAACATAACCGACAACCGAGGCAAGCGACCAACACCATTAAAAACAAACAAACAAGCAAAAACAGGAACAAAACAAGTAGGAACACGGTTCGCAGGAACGGGTAGCCCCCTGCCGGTGACGCGAGCTCAACAAACAAACAATTCATTAAATCCCACTTATTCAAGACCCAAAAACATGGCACTCCACATTGGAAAAGTAATTCGTCAGCACCTCGAAGAGGTCGGCATGACAAAAAGCGAATTTGCCCGTCGCATCAGCACTTCCCCTCAAAACATCTACGGCATTTTCAAGCGCAAATCGATCGATTCCGAATTGCTGCGTGATATTTCCCGTGTCCTGAATTTCGATTTTTTCCAGTACTACTCCACTTCGGCGTTGGTGCTCGATGAAAAAAGCGGAAACGGAAAGGCGCACGTGATCACCGCGATGGACATGAAGCGCGATCTCGACATGTGCCGCAAAGAGCTTGAAATCCTCCGCAGCGAAAATGAGTACCTGAAGGAGATCCACAAGCTCATGAAGGAAAAATCAGGCAAAAGCGCGAAATAATTTTCCTGGTTCTCAATAAAGGAAACCCTGCGAGAGCGGGGTTTCCTTTTTCCAGGACATGACGTGAGACGTGAGACGTGAGATTTTTAGCGAACGGGGATACTTCCCGGTTTCATCACTAAAAAAGCAGCATCGGATCGATGCTGCTTTTTTGCTGACCTGAACCCTTCTCAAGTCTCATGTCTCAAGTCTCACGTCTCCCCTATCGCAGGTGGATCGTGTACGTCTGGTTGTTGATCGTCACCGTGGCGATGTCGTCGCAGGCGCCGGAGCCGAAATCGACGGTGCGGGCGGGGCGATTGTCGGGGGTGAGGACGAATGTGCCCTGCACGAAGTGGCGGCGGCAGCCTACAGCCATGTTGCGGATGAGCGGGCTGGTGATGTTGACGGTGAAGTTGTGGCCGTTGGCGCCGGTGCCGGAAGCGGTGCCGGTGATCGAGTAGATGTCGTCGTACCAGTAAACTGTGCCTTCGCCGGTGACCCATTCGCGCTGGCGCTGGGAGGTCCAGGTGATCGTGCCGCCGTTGTTGGCGAGGTGGATCGTACCGTTGACGTTGATGTCATAAACCAGGTGGCCGAGCGCGTTGTGGCCGAGGTTGGTGACCGTTTTGGTGCCGAGCACTTCGTTATCGTTCACAAAATAATTGTTGAACGTGATCGTGTGCGTGGAAAGCGAATCGCGGTACTGGCCGGTGTAGTACACGAGGATCTCGCCGCGGCGCTGGCGGCCGTCGTTGCAGGTGCAGTTCGTGCTGCCGAAGTTGATGTGGATCGTATCCTGGTCGGCGGAGTTGACCGTGTCGAACGTGATGGTGGCGCAGGAGGTCAGCACGCGCTCGGCAGGCTCGCCGAGGCGGTAGTTGCTCAGCGTGCCGGTGTAGCCCGCTTCGTCGGCGATGTTCACGACGTCGTTGAATGTCGCTTCGGCAAAAGCGTTGTCGCCGGATGCGGAGGTGTCGCTGTCTTCTTCATCTTTCCTGCAGCCGGTGAGCGTGAAAGCTGATACGGCGAGGAGAACGAGGGCGTTCAGGATAAAACGATTGGTTTTCATACGTGTGGTGTTTATTGTGAAGGCGTTTATGTTCTGTCTGGCTCTATGACGGGGGAACTGATGCCGGGTTTAACGGGCAAGATAAAAAAAAGAAGATTTTCTTTATTTACGGGATGTCCGGGAGAATCACGTGTGCCTGAACGCTCAATGCCAAACGCCCAACTAACAATGAACAAGTAAGTCTTCCGATGAACATTGAACATTGAACATTGTTCGTTTGGCATTGTACATTTTTCTTTTTTTACTTTCTCCTCACCTCCGCACAAACGATCGCCGTAGCAATAGCCGCATTCAGCGACTCCGCTCCCGTTTCTTCCCCGGGAACTTTCCACGCCGGTATCGTGACACGGCGCGTCACGTACGGTTCCGTTTCGGGGCGTATGCCGTTGGCTTCATTGCCGATGACGATGATCCCCGAAGCGGGAAATTTTTCATGATGAACGTTTTCACCGTCGAGGAACGTGCCGAACACAGTCGGCAACTGCACGCGCTCCGCATTTGCCGCATTTTTAACAGAGACGAAGAAATCCCGGGCGGTTGCTTCATGCACGCGCACGCGTATGAGCGAGCCCATCGAGGCCTGCACCACTTTCGGGTTCCACACTTCCGCCGAATCGGGCGTGCAGATCACGTCGCGGATGCCGAACCAGTCGGCGATGCGGATGATGGTGCCCATGTTGCCCGGGTCGCGGATGCCGTCGAGGAAAATGGAATAGCCGTCGAGCAGCGTCACCGGATCGAGCGTATGCTGCGGGACTTCCACAACAGCCAGCACAGGCGGGGGCGTGACGAGCGAGGAGATGCGGGCGAGGTCGTCTTTCTTTACGGGAACTTCTTCCCAGGCTTTGCGGTCGGCGCGGGAATGTTCGCCGAGCCAACTTTCCAGCGCATACACCGTCTTTATGGTAAAAGAAGAGGCCAGCAGCTCGATCACGAGCTTCTCGCCTTCGGCGATGAACAAACCTTGTTCACCCCGGAATTTTTTCTGGCGGAGGTTGCGGAGCTGTGTAAGACGTGATTTTGAAAGCAACGGATTAAAAAATCAAAGGTTCAAATTCCAAATCCCAAACCCGGGCAATTTGAGGATTTGTTTCTTTGGGATTTTGGAATTTCCCGGTTTGGTCTTTCCCCCGGCATTATCTTTGCGAAAATACGGCGATCTTTCTCTCCACGACACGGTGCAACGCAGGACTGCATACTTTCTTCTTTTTATGGCCGCCTTTTCAGCTGTCGTGGCGTGGATGGGCTGCTCCACCACGAAGCGGCTGAAGCCGGGCGACGTGCTGCTCAAAAAGGTCATCGTCAAGTGCGAGAACCCCGACATCAGCAAAGACGACATTTACGGATACGTCAAGCAGAAGCCCAACCGGAAGCTCTTCGGCCTGAATTACCCGCACCTGCTTAAACGCGGAACGATCGGCCGCGACAACATTCTCACCAGCGGTTCGGGTTATCCATTTTACCTGCACATCCACAACCTCGTCAGTCCCGTGCGTGAAGTGCGGAGAAAGCTGCGCCGTGATGCGCGGTTCCAGCGGAAATACAGCCGGTGGGAAGCCAACCCGCGCACGAAAAGCGGGCGGGAGAAAAAAGCGCCGAAGAAACACAAGACGATCGGGGAATTTCTCTGGGGGATCGGCGAAGCGCCGGTGGTGATCGACAGCGCAAAGACAAACCGCTCGGTGAACCAGGTGGCGAGCTACATGGACAACAAGGGCTATTTCCACAGCGATGTGAAAGACACGCTCATCTATCCCTGGCTGCAGCGCAACCGGAAAAGAAAAGCCATTCTCTGCTACATCGTCGTTCCCGCGCAACCTTACACGATCCGTTCCATCACCTGGGACATCCAGGACCCGAACGTCGGCTACGACCTCATACCCGACACGGGAGCTGCCGATGTGCTCCTGAAACCCGGCGACAATTTCGACGTGGATGTGTTCGAGCAGGAACGGGACCGCCTTACGCGCGCGCTGCGGAACCGCGGCTATTATAAATTTTCGAAAGATTACATCCGCTTCAGCGCCGACACGAACCTCGGCACGCACCAGGTGGACGTGAAGATCATCGTGAGCCGCCAGCAATTCCAGACGTCCGATTCCACGTGGGTGGAAAAAGATCACCAGCGTTACGGCATCCGCAACATCTACGTGAAATGCCTCTACGACCCTTCGCAGCTGCGCGAAAAAAACGACACGTCGCGCTACGACACGACTTATTACCGCGAGATCGCGTTCTTACGGAACATGGATTCGGTGCGCGGCATCCCGATCGAAAAGGTGCTGAAGTACAAACCGGAGGTGCTGGCTTCACGCATTACGTTCTCTCCTCTTTTCCGCCAGAACGATTACGAGGTAACTTATCGCCAGCTCACCAGCCTGCGCGTCTTCCGCCAGGTGGTGATCGACCCGGTCGAGGTGGGCGCCGACAGTCTCGACATGTTCATCAGGCTGTTCCCGTTCCCGCGGCAGAGCTACACCACGCAGCTGGAAGGCACCACCAACAGCGGGAGCAGCCTCGGCATCGGCGGATCGTATTCGTACCAGAACAACAACCTTTTCCACGGGGCGGAAGTATTCACGGCAGCCGTGAAAGGCGGCGTGGAGATCCAGAAAACGATCGGCGGGGAATCGGTTACGACAAGCGACCTCGGCTTCAACACGATCCAGGCGGGCGCGGAAACTTCGCTCAACATCCCGCGGGAATTTTTTCCTTTTCACTGGCTGCTGCGCGAGAACACGGCGGAAGAATTGCGGCGGGCACAGGAACGCAGGACCGTGTTCACCGCCTCGTTCAATTACCAGAGCCGCACCGACTACGACCGCTCGCTGGGAAATTTATCGTACGGATATACGTTCAGGTTCGGCACGAAGCCCAGGAAAAAAGACGATAAGGCGCCCGACCAGATGAACTTTTACGACCGCTTCGGCATTTACCCGGTTGAGTTCAACGTGGTAAAAGTAAACCCGAAGGCCGGCCTCGAAGATCTCCTGGCGAACGGCGATCCGCTGCTGCGCTACCGTTTCACCGACCACCTGATCAACGACATGCGCGTGACGTGGGTGCGCAACACGCAAACACCCGATTCGCGGAAGCGACTTGTTTTTTATTCCCGCGTCGATCTCGAATGTTCGGGCATCATCCCGTACATGCTGTTCAAAGCGTCGAACGCCGTTCCCGACGACCAGGGCTCGTATCGTGTGGGCGGCATCCCGTTCTCGCATTACGTGCGCTTTTTCACCGACGTGCGCTGGCATCTTGCGGTGGGCGACCATGAAGCGGTGGTGGTGCGTCTTGCGCACGGCATCGGCTTCCCGCTTGCCAACTTCCCGACGCTTCCGCTCGAGAAAAGCTTTTTCGGCGGCGGCGCGAACAGCATCCGCGCGTGGGAAGCGCGCAGCCTCGGTCCCGGCTCATACATCGTTCCGGCCGATCAGAAATATTCCCAGTTCGGCGACGTGCAGGTGGAATACAACGTCGAGCTGCGTTTCCGCATCACCCGCTCGCTCAACGGGGCCGTGTTTGCCGACGGCGGAAACATCTGGCTGCTGCACAAGGATTCGCTCCGCGAAGGCGCCAATTTCGTGCTGAAAGACTTCAAATTCCTCCAGGATTTTGCGTTCGGCCCCGGCGTGGGCTTGCGTTATGACCTGAGCTTTTTCATCATCCGCCTCGACTGGGCGTTCAAAGTCCGCGACCCGGCCAGGCCTTACGGCGAACGCTGGTGGTACGGCCAGCGCCAGCTGGGAAGTAATCTGAATTTTGGGATTGGATATCCCTTCTGAGTTCTGGGTTCTGCGTTCTTGGTTATTGGGGATTCTCGGTTGGAGGAATTCGGGAAATGGATGCGTTTTTTAGATTTTAGAGCAAAAAAATGTCCTTTTTTCTCAAAAAATTCATCTTTTCACCCTCCCTTAACTCTCCCAAGAACCAAGAACCCAGACCTCAGAACCATAAATAATGTTAGTTTTGCACCCCTGAAACGTCCAATCTTTATTCAATGGCCCTTTCGAAAATCAAAGAACTTCTTGGTAACCAGGCTGACAGCCTTCTTAACCATACCTGTAAAACGATCAGCAAAGACCAGCTCCACCTGCCGGGGCCGGATTTTGTGGACCGCACGTTCGCGCCGAGCAACCGGAATCCCCAGGTGCTTCGCAGCTTGCAGGCCATTTACGGGCACGGCAGGCTGGCCAATACCGGCTACGTGTCTATCCTGCCGGTAGACCAGGGCATCGAGCATTCCGCCAGCGCATCGTTCGCGCCCAACCCGCTTTATTTCGACGGTGAGAACATCGTGAAGCTTGCCATTGACGGCGGATGCAACGCGGTGGCAACGACCTATGGCGTGCTCGCTTCGGTTTCCCGCAAATACGCGCATAAAATTCCCTTCATCGTAAAGATCAACCACAACGAGTTCCTCAGCTACCCCAACAAATACGACCAGATCATGTTCGGTTCGGTGGAGGAAGCGTGGAACCTCGGTGCGGCTGCGGTCGGCGCGACGATCTATTTCGGCTCGGAAGAATCCGGCCGCCAGATCGTGGAAGTGGCGGAAGCGTTCGAGCAGGCCCACCAGCTCGGCATGGCCACGGTCCTGTGGTGCTACCTGCGCAACCCGGGCTTCAAAAAGGACGGCGTCGATTATCACAACTCCGCCGACCTTACCGGCCAGGCCAACCACCTCGGCGTGACGATCCAGGCCGACATCATCAAGCAGAAGCTGCCGACGAACACCGGCGGTTATCTCGCCACCGGCCACGGCAAAACGCACCCGAAAGTGTATTCCGAATTATCCTCCGAACACCCGATCGACCTGTGCCGTTACCAGGTGGCGAACTGCTACATGGGCCGCATGGGCCTGATCAATTCCGGCGGGGAATCGAAAGGCGCGTCGGATCTTTCCGAAGCCGTTGCAACCGCGGTCATCAACAAGCGCGCGGGCGGACAGGGCTTGATCTCCGGCCGCAAAGCGTTCCAGAAACCGGTGAAAGAAGGTATCCAGTTGCTGAATGCGATCCAGGATGTTTATTTATCGAAAGAAATTACCATTGCATAGGAAAGTAATTCGTAATTAAGTAATGGCGTAAATCAGTCTTTGTGTTTGCGAATCGCTTAATTACCGCTTACTCAATTACTCATTACCATAATCAATGAGCTGGTTCAAACGAATTAAGGAAGGCATCACGACATCCACGAAGGAGAAGAAGGAAACTCCGGAGGGGCTCTGGCATAAATGCACTTCGTGCAAGAAGGTATTCCCGACGAACGAGCACATCGACAATTATTTCGTTTGCCAGAATTGCGGCCATCACGACCGGATCGGCTCCGAGGAATATTTCGCCATTCTTTTCGATAACCACGAATACATCGAGCTCAACGCCGGCCTCATTTCCGGCGACCCGCTGCAGTTCGAGGACACGAAAAAATATCCCGCGCGCCTGGCGGATTCACAGAAAAAGACCGGCCTGAAAGACGCCCTGCGCACCGGGCATGGAAAAGTGGACGGCAACGATCTCGTGGTTTGCTGCATGGACTTCGCGTTCATCGGCGGCTCGATGGGTTCGGTGGTGGGTGAAAAGATCGCCCGCGCCATCGATTATTGCCTCGAGCACCGCTACCCGCTGATGATCATTTCCAAGTCGGGCGGCGCGCGCATGATGGAGGCAGCCCATTCGCTCATGCAGATGGCCAAAACCTCCGCCAGGCTTTCCCTCTTGTCCCGCGCGAAGGTCCCGTACATCTCACTGCTCACCGATCCCACCACCGGCGGCGTCACCGCCTCCTACGCCATGCTGGGCGACCTGAACATCGCCGAGCCGGGCGCGCTGATCGGCTTCGCAGGCCCGCGCGTGGTGAAAGAAACCATCGGCAAAGACCTTCCCAAAGGCTTCCAGACCTCCGAGTTCGTCCTCGAGCACGGCTTCCTGGATTCCATCGTTAACCGTAAAGAGCTGAAAGCGAGGATTTCACAGCTGCTTGTGATTTTCAAGAGTTGATTCTGCTTCTTACCGCGGGATTAATCCCGCGGTAAGAAGCAGAATTTGTCTATCTTTGCACTCCCTAACAGGGTAAAAATCAATTCAATCATTCTTAATCCACAAACAGCAGAAACATGTACCTGACGTCGGAAATTAAGAAGGACATCTTCAAGAAGTTCGGAAAATCGGAGAAAGACACCGGTTCAGCCGAAGGACAGATCGCCCTTTTCACGCATCGCATTCAACACCTCACCGGCCACCTCAAAGTGAAGCCGAAAGACAAAAGCTCGGAACGCTCGCTGGTCCTCCTGGTAGGCAAGCGCAAAAGCCTCCTCGATTATCTCAAGAAAAACGACATCGAGCGCTACAGGGCGATCCTGAAAAAGCTCGATATCCGCAAATAATGCAACGGAATACCAACAATAAATAATACAGGAAGGCATCCCTTTAAGTCAGCAGGGATGCTTTCTCATTTATAGCGACCGCTGACAAGCTGCAACAACAAGAGAAAAAAAACAGATGAAATTAGGAATCCAGAAAACGTTTGATCTCGGCGATGGCCGCATGATCACACTTGAAACCGGCAAGCTGGCCAAGCAGGCCGACGGCTCTGTCGTCGTCACCTTCGGCAATACGATGCTGCTCGCAACGGCGGTATCCGCTCCAGAAGCGAAGCCCGGCGTCGACTTCATGCCCCTCACCGTCGACTACCGCGAAATGTTCGCCGCTGCCGGCCGTATCCCGGGAAGCTTCTTCCGCCGCGAAGCCAAGCTCTCCGACCTCGAAGTGCTCACCAGCCGCCTCGTCGACCGCGCGCTCCGTCCTTTATTCCCCGACGATTACCACGCAGAGACACAGGTGCTCGTGTACCTCATCTCTTCCGACAAAACCATTCTTCCCGACTGCCTCGCAGGCTTCGCCGCATCCGCTGCGCTTGCCGTTTCCGACATTCCCTTCAACGGGCCGATCTCGGAAGTACGCGTAGGACGTGTCGACGGAAAATTCATCGTCAACCCGACCATCGAGCAGATGGCGGCTTCCGACATGGACATGATCATCGCGGCTACCGAGTCGGACATCATGATGGTGGAAGGCGAGATGAAAGAAGTTTCCGAAGCCGACATGCTGGAAGCGATCAAGATCGCGCACACTGCAATCAAGGTGCAGATCGCGGCGATCAAGGAGCTTGCTTCGCAGGTGGAGAAATCCAAAACGAAGCGCGTTTACAGCCACGAAACGCACAGCGAAGAACTGCGCGCGAAAGTGAAAGCGTTCTGCTACGACAAAGCGTATGCAGTAGCACGCATCGGCAACCCGAGCAAGAGCGGCCGTAAAGAATCGTTCAAAGCCGTACTCGATGAATTCTGGAACTCGCTTCCTGAAGAAGAGCGCACGGACGAGAACAAAGGCCTTGCAAAAACCTACTACCACGATGTGGAGAAGGAAGCGATCCGCCGCATGATGCTCGACGAGCGCAAGCGACTCGACGGCCGCGCGCTGAACGAGATCCGCCCCATCTGGTGCGAAGTCGATTACCTGCCCATGGCGCACGGCTCGGCCGTTTTCACCCGCGGTGAAACACAGTCGCTCACGACCGTCACGCTCGGCACGAAAATGGACCAGCAGCTCATCGATACGCCGATCATCCACGGCGACGTGAACTTCCTGCTGCACTACAACTTCCCCCCGTTCTCCACCGGCGAAGCCAAGCCCATGCGCGGCACCGGCCGTCGTGAAGTCGGGCACGGGAACCTCGCACTCCGCGCGCTGAAGAACCAGCTCCCGGAAGGCAACCCGTACACGATCCGTATCGTTTCCGATATCCTCGAATCGAACGGTTCCTCTTCGATGGCAACGGTGTGCGCAGGCACGCTCGCGCTGCTCGACTGCGGCATCCAGCTGAAGAAGCCGGTTTCAGGCATCGCGATGGGACTGATCACGGACGACAGCGGCAAGTTCGCCGTGCTCTCCGACATCCTCGGCGACGAAGATCACCTCGGCGACATGGACTTCAAAGTTTGCGGAACGGAGAACGGCATCACCGCCGTCCAGATGGACCTCAAGGTTCACGGTCTCGCTTACGAAGTGATGGCGCAGGCGCTCGAACAGGCGCGCCAGGGCCGTGCACACATCCTCGGTGAAATGATGAAAGTGATGAGCGCCCCGCGCCCGGAATTCAAGCCGCACGCACCGCGTCTCGTTCAGCTCACCATCCCCCGCGAATTCATCGGCGCCATTATCGGGCCCGGCGGAAAGATCATCCAGGAAATGCAGCGCGAAACCGGCACGATCATCAACATCTCGGAAGTGGGCGAATTCGGCATCGTCGACATCGCTTCCACGAACAAGGATTCGATCGACCGCGCGGTCGCACGCATCAAAGGCATCACCACGATGCCGGAAGTCGGCGAGATCTATGAAGGAAAAGTGAAGACCATCATGCCCTTCGGCGCATTCGTGGAATTCCTGCCCGGCAAAGACGGCCTGCTCCACATTTCCGAAGTCGACTGGAAACGTCTCGAGACGATGGAAGGCGTGCTGAAAGAAGGCGATATCGTGAAGGTCAAGCTCATCGAGGTCGACCAGAAGACCGGTAAATTCCGTCTTTCCCGCAAAGTGCTTCTCCCGAAACCGGAAGGTTTCCAGGAGCGCCCGCCGCGTGGCCCGCGTGAGCCGCGTCCCGAGCGCCAGGACAAGCGTGATTGATTTCCCAGTGGGGCGAAGTGTTAACACCCCGCCCCACTTCTTCCTTAAAACCCGTTTGCCGGAAGGCAGGCGGGTTTTTGTTTTTTGTGTCCGTGGGCGGGTCCGCATATTTGGGTTAGCCGCGGAGGCGCAGAGGGCGCAGGGAACTTTTTTCTTCCTCCTCAATACAATGCCACCACCCGCAGCTTCGCCGGCTGACCGGAGTACGGATCTTTCCAGGGAAAATAAGCGCTTCCTCTGCGTAACGTCAGTGACATAAAAATGCCGGGGATCCTGGTAATAACAGGACGATCAAACTATGGAATTCCCATAAGATGACTTCTTTCCACGGCCGGCTTTATGGGAAACGTTAACACTAAATCCGTCTTTTTTTTACCACCCGGACCTCGACAGGTAAAAACACCCGTTTTTCCGCGGGTTCCCTCGAAAATCAGGCCAAACAAGCCCCCGGAACACACTCTCTTTTAAACAGTTTCCTCGCAGTTGAAACTTTTTCTTTTATCTTTCGTTTAGCCTGTAGGCATAACGAACATCCCCCGGATGAAACACAAATTACCCAGCATACCCCTATGATGCGCCAGCTAAAAATCTCGAAGCAGGTAACGAACCGTGAGACTGCTTCACTCGACAAGTATTTACAGGAAATCGGCCGCGTTGACCTCATCACTGCAGAGGAAGAAGTGGACCTCGCCCGCAAGATCAAGCAGGGCGACGGCCTCGCGCTTTCGAAGATGGTGAACGCCAACCTGCGCTTCGTGGTTTCCGTTTCCAAACAGTACCAGAACCAGGGCCTCAGCCTGCCCGACCTGATCAACGAGGGCAACCTCGGCCTGATCAAGGCGGCGCAGCGCTTCGACGAAACCCGCGGCTTCAAGTTCATCTCCTACGCCGTATGGTGGATCCGCCAGTCGATCCTCCAGGCGCTGGCCGAACAGTCGCGCATCGTGCGCCTGCCGCTCAACAAGATCGGCTCCATCAACAAGATCAACAAGACCTTCGCCCGCCTCGAGCAGGAATACGAACGCGAACCCAGCGCCGACGAGATCGCAGCCGCCCTCGACCTGTCCCCGGAGGACATCAAGGAAGCCCTGCGCAACACCGGCCGCCACGTTTCCATGGACGCTCCCCTCGCCACCAGCGACGAGAACACGAGCAACATGTACGACGTGATGCAGAGCGACGACACGCCAAGCCCGGAGAACACGCTCATCAGCGAGTCGCTGCGCAAGGAGATCGAACGCGCCCTGTCTACGTTGACGGCCCGTGAAGCCGACGTGGTGCGCCTGTACTTCGGCCTCAACGGCGAGCATGCGCTCACGCTCGAAGAGATCGGCGAACGTTTCGACCTCACCCGCGAGCGCGTAAGGCAGATCAAGGAAAAAGCGATCCGCCGCCTCAAGCACACGTCGCGCAGCAGGCTGCTGAAGACGTACCTCGGATAGTCACACCAATTTTTTACGACGATATGGAGAGTCCTGGCGCAAGTCGGGACTTTTCTTTTGGAGCGATCTGGGTTATGGTGAGGAGGCCGGGGTGGTGAGGGGGTCAGGGTAAGGTGCTTGCGAATGGCAGATGCGGAAACTCTGCTCACTATTCCCGTCTTGATTTTCCCTATTTTTATTCAGTCAAACACAGGGCCGGCTGTGTGGCACCACTCCTGCCCTATCCTTAACACACAAACCATGACCTACATCTCTACCCAAATTCCTCAACCGGGAATCGTCGAACTTTTATTTTACAAAGGCCCCACCGGCGCAGCGTTGTCGAAGCTCGCGCACACCATCCTGAAAGGGCCGTCACCGCTGACTTCCGGGGAACGGGAGCTGATCGCGGCGTATGTGTCGTGGCTGAACAATTGCGAGTTCTGTCATAAATCGCACGCGGCTTCTGCGAATGCGCATCTCGGCGACGAAGGAAAAGCGGTTTCCTGCCTGCGAACAGATCCTTCCACGGCGCCGGTTTCAGAGAAGATGAAACATCTTTTAAAGATCGCCGGGAAAGTCCAGGTCAGCGGACGGGAAGTGACGCCCGATCTCGTGGACGCTGCGAAAAAAGCGGGTGCGACAGATGAAGAAATCCATGACACGGTGCTGGTAGCAGCAGCGTTCTGCATGTACAACCGCTACGTAGACGGACTGAACACGACGTTGCCGGAAAACGAGGAAGATTACGGCGACATGGGCGTGCGCCTCGCGACGAAAGGATATAAATACCCGCCTACGTTCATGCGCTGGCTGGTGCGGAGAATTTTGCGGAAAGATCCGCCGAAGCTGAGGGAGAGGAATAAGGAGTGGAAATGAAAATCCGTTGTCGGTTGTCAAGGGTTGTCGGTTGTCCGGGGTTGTCGGTTGTCAAGGGTTGATCAGGCTTCCTCTCGGGAGACTGACAACCGAAGCGGCGAAGCCGCGACAACCGACAACCTCGGACAACCGACAACCGAAGCGGCGCAGCCGCGACAACCGACAACTGGATACCGACAACCTTTTTTTTCGTAATATCGTTCTACCTAACCGGCAACACCATCCACATGAAAAAAGCTCTACTCGCGCTGTCGCTGCTTGCTGCGCTTGCTCCGAATTTTGTTAACGCCAACCAGGGCGGTCCCGATGCTTACGGCTACACCTGGAAAGACAGCAACGAGCCGGGAGGACCCACGTACCAGTGGTTCGACATCACACAAACGGGAACACAGGTGAACGGTCTCGGCGATGACAACTTCGTGGGGCCGATCCAGATCGGGTTCGTGTTCTCGTATTACTGGTACACGGAAAGTAAAGTGTGGGTCGGCTCCAACGGCTACATCGAGTTCGGGCCGGGCAACCTTGCGGCGAATTTCCCGGCGATCCCGATGGCGGGCGGTGTGAACAACTACATCGCGGGGCTCACGTCCGACCTCACATTCCTCGGCAGCGGAAATCCCGGGCAGGTTTTTTACTGGGCCAACAACGACACGTTCTGCATCGAATACGTCAACGTGCCGTACTGGTCGCCGGGCTTCCCGGGATACACCGGCTCGAACACGTTCGAGATCATCCTCTGCAAAGCGGATTCGTCGATCACCGTGAACTTCCAGTCGTTCACCGTCGGCGGCTCCATCAGCAACTACACGAGCGGCATCGAGAACAGCATCGGCAACATGGGCCTTCAGCCGCTCAGCGGCCAGCCCCCGCAGCAGGCGTACACGATCAAGTATTATTACCCGCCCACTTCGCTTTCCATCACGGATGCGGGCGTCGACTGGAACGACAACGAGGAGAACGGCGGCATTTTCCTGGCCAACCTCGGCGGGCCGTACACGCTGCGCACGCAGGTGGCGAACCACGGCAACCAGAACATCGGTCCCGTTTCGGTTTACGGGCAGGTGAACACGCTGAACAATACCCCGCTCGTTTCCAATTCCGCAGTAACCACTTCCCTTGTTCCGAGCCAGAACAACCTCATCACGTACGCAAACCCGTTTGTGCCGACAACTGCCGGAACAAGAAGATACGTTACGATGATCAACGGCACCGTCGGCGATACGATTCCCGTGAACGATTCCATCGTCCAGGAAATTGTCGTGGTGGACACGACGCTCAGCTCGATACGTTTGTGCTACACCGTCGGCCACACGAATCCTGTGCTCAGCAGCATTTCCTGGAACGGCGGTACCGGGGGAGTCGGTGTTTATTTCGAGCCGCCCACGTATCCCGCGCGGATCGTCAACACCACGTTCATCCTCACTTCCACATCCACGAGCGGTGTCGCCTTCTACGCAAAAATTTACGACGACAACGGTCCCGGCGGCTCGCCCGGCACGCTGCTCGATTCGGTTGCGGTTTTCGGCAATACCATCGTCCCGAATGCGATCACGACCGTCCCGGTTGGCGGCAACGTGGTGATCAACAGCGGCGGATTTTACGTGAACTGGGAAATGGCCACCACTACGGTTTCCATCGGGCAGGACCTTACACCGCCGTTCTCGCGCCGCTCGTATGAAACGTTCCAGAACATCTGGTCCACGTTCCGCGATTACCAGACCTCCGACTTTTTCATCGGCGCAGATTATGCAGTGGCGAACCCGGAAGATGTCGGCGTTTCTTCCATCGTTACGCCTGCGGACCTTTCCACCGTTTCCGGTCCCACGATCGTGAGCTGCTACATCAAAAACTACGGTTTTTTCCCCGACAACGCGTACATCGACGTGAAGTTCAAGCTCGCATCGCAGGCGCCCGTCACGTCGCAGCTCTACAGCGGCACGCCGATCCAGCCGGGCGATTCAGTGCTGTTCACGTTCAGCCAGACGCTTTCGCCGGTGGTGACGGGCAGCGACATTCTTTACGTGTGGACGGCCAAAACATCGGACGTTGACCACAGCAACGACACGTCGTTCGTTACGCTCAACCTTGTCGGCGTGGAAGAGCTGGCCCATTTCGATGGCCTGTCCGTTTATCCCGTTCCGGCGAATGCTTCCGTCACGTTCCATTTCGGCAATGCGTCGAACGAAGAACTGACGATCGTGATCACCGACATTTCGGGCAACGTAGTGGAAACGCGCAAGCTTGCAGGCGTGAGCGCCGGCGCCACCAGCACGATCGACATATCTGCTTACGCGGCCGGAACGTATTTCTATACTGTGAAGAGCGGGGAAAAAACCGGGAACGGTAAGCTTGTTAAAATAAAATAACCTGTTTTTCTTTTTTGTCATCCTGAGCGAAGTCGAAGGACGACAAAAAAGAAAAACAGCCTCTCTTTATGAAGCTCGGGATCAAGCTTACGCTCGCTTTTTTCGCGGTTGCATTCGCTTCCATGCTGGCCATCGGCATGATCTCGTATTTCGAAGGCAAAGAATCGCTGGAGAAAGAATCGTTCAACCGGCTGACGGCGGTGCGGGAGATGAAGGCGAGCCAGATCGAAGATTATTTCGGCCAGATCAACGACCAGATCCAGACGCTTTCCGAAGACCCGACCATCGTGCAGGCGATGAAGGAATTCCGCGACGGTTTTAATTCCATTGACGAAGAGCTTGAGATCACCGGACAGCGCATGTTGCCGGTGAACGCTATGGTCGACCAGTATTTCGAGAAGGAATATCTCGTCAGGCTGAACAAGAACCTCGCCGTGAAAGCGACGCTGAAGGACGAGGCGACGGACAATAAAAAGGCGCGCATTCTCCAGGAACTGTACATCGCCTCGAACCCGAACGAGGTCGGCGCCAAGCACAAGATGGACGACGCGATGGATGGCAGCAGCTATTCGCGCACGCACGCGTTCTATCATCCCATCATCCGCAACTACCTGAAAAAGTTCGGCTATTACGACGTCTTCCTGGTCGACCACGAAACCGGCAACATCGTTTACACCTGCTTCAAGGAAGTCGATTTCGGAACGTCGCTCATCTCCGGCCCGTTCGTGGCCACCAACCTCGCCGAATCGTTCCGCGCGGCCAATGCCGCCACAACGAAAGGTTTTGTGAAGCTCGTCGACTTCCAGCCGTATCACCCGTCGTACAACGCGCCTGCGTCGTTTATCGCCTGTCCCATTTTCGACGGAGACAAAAAAACCGGCGTGCTCATTTTCCAGATGCCGATCGACAAGATCAACGACATCATGACGAGCAAGCATGCGTGGTCGGATGTCGGGCTGGGTGAAACGGGTGAAACGTATATCGTCGGCGACGATTTCCTGCTCCGCAACCAGTCGCGTTTCCTGATCGAAGACAGCGCGGATTATTTCAAGATGATCAAGGACATCGGCCTCGATCACGCGACGGTGGAGAAGATACGCAACTTCAACAGCTCGATCGGGCTGCAGCCGGTGCGCACGGAAGGCACGCAGGCGGCGCTGAAGGGCGAAACCGGCGCGAAAATTTTCCCGGACTACCGGGGCGTGCGGGTGTTGTCGGCGTATAAGCCGCTGAAGATCGAAGGCATGCGCTGGGCGATCATGAGCGAGATCGACGAGGCCGAAGCGTTCGCTTATATCTACGCGTTGCGCCGGGAGATCATCATCGTGTTCTGCTCGCTGCTGATCGTGATCGGCGCATTCTCCATTTTCCTTTCCCGCCGCATCACGCGTCCGCTCAAAGAACTCACGTTCGACGCGATGGAGCTGGCGAGAGGAAATTTCCACGTTGAAATTCAAACCAAACGGAAAGACGAGATCGGCATCCTTGCGCTGAGCTTCAAAAAAATGCAGATCTCCATCGGCAACCTGATCGAAGAGCTGCGCCACATCAACCAGAACCTCGAGCAGAAAGTGGAAGCGCGCACGCAGGAGATCCAGCAGCAGAAAGAGATCGTCGAGGACAAGAACCGGGAGATCGTCGACTCGATCAACTATGCGCTTCGCCTCCAGCAGGCCATTCTCCCGCCAAAAGAAAATTTCGACCATGCGCTCCGCGACAGCTTCGTGCTCTTCAAACCGAAAGACATCGTGTCCGGCGATTTCTACTGGCTTTCGCACAAAGAGGACGAAACGCTTGTTGCGGCCGTGGACTGCACCGGTCACGGCGTTCCCGGTGCGCTGGTGAGCATGGTCGGATCGAGCGGGCTCGACAGGTGCGTGAGCGAGTTCGGGCTGCGCAAGCCGTCGGACATCCTCGACAAGCTGAAAGAGCTGGTCGTGGCGACCTTCGAATCGAACGGCGAGGAAGTGAAGGACGGGATGGACATTGCGCTGGTGAGCCTCCGTTATCTTCCCGCAAAAGACAACAGCACCGTTTGCGTTCTCCAGTATTCCGGCGCGAACAACCCGCTGTGGATCCTCCGCAAAGGCGCGAGCGAGATCGAAGAGACAAAAGCCGACAAGCAGCCGATCGGGAAGTTCGATTACGGGAAACCGTTCACCAACCACGAGGTGGAAGTGCATCCCGGCGATTGCGTGTACATCTTCACCGACGGTTATGCCGATCAATTCGGCGGGCCGCTCGGGAAAAAATTCCGCTACAAAACGCTGAAAACACTTTTGCTTTCCATCAGCGACAAGCCGATGAGCGGGCAGCAAAAGATCCTCGACGACACCATCGAAAGCTGGAGAGGCGACCTGCAGCAGATCGACGACGTGTGCGTGATCGGGATCAGGATTTGAAAAACTAAATCCAATTAGGGGCGGATCGATCCGCCCCTAATTTCAACTTGCCAACATGACAGTCGAAGAGATCCGCAAATTCTGTCTTTCACTTCCGTACGTCACCGAAGACGTGAAATGGGAAGATCATCTTTGCTTCAACGTCGGGGGAAAGATGTTTTGCATCACCGTTTTTGAAAACCCGATCACCGCGTCGATCAAGGTCAGCGACGAAGATTTCAAAGCGCTCTGCGCAAGGCCGGATATTATTCCCGCTCCTTATCTCGCGCGTTACAAATGGGTGCTCATCCAAAAACCCGGCGCGCTGAAGAAGAAAGAATGGGAACAATACCTGCACGATTCGTACTGGCTGGTGCGCGACAAGCTGCCGCCGAAGACCAGGAAGACGTTGAAATAATAAAAAAAATCGCCGCAGAGGCGCAGAGGATCAGCCCCTCTGTGCTCTCTGCGCCTCTGCGGCAAAATAACTCCTGCTACCGGATCACACCAACATGACCGATGCGGTAAATCGTTTCCTCTTGCGTGCAACTGGTCCTGTATGCAATCTTCCATACGTAAATATCTTCCTGGACAAGTTTGCCTTTGTACGTTCCGTCCCATCCCTGCGACTGGTCTTCCGTTTCAAAGATCAATTCTCCCCAGCGGTTGAAGATCTGCATCCTGAAATACGTGATGCCGGTTCCGTAGCCGGTGAAATAATCGTTCAGCCCGTTCTCATCCGGCGTAAACGTGTTCGGTACGTACAGCGCGCCGCCCGCAAGTTCCCCGCTCACGTTGGTCGTATCGGTGAGGATGCAGCCATCGGCATTGACAGTCACCCAATACAACCCGCTTTCCGTGATCGTGATCGATTGCGTCGTTGCGCCGGTCGACCAATTGTACAACACGCCGGAGATTCCCGCGTCGAGCACATAGCTTGCCGAATTGCAGAGCGTGATGTTCCGTTCCAGCACAACCGGCGGAGCCACGGCGACCAGCGTCGTATCCGTGGCCTGGCATGGACCGTTTGAAACCAGGATCGCGTAAGTGCCGGGCGCATTCACGCTGATGGTTTGTGTCGCGGCGCCGGTCGACCACAGGTAATTCGCGGCAGGACCCGCGTCAAGCACAAGTGAATTTCCCGGGCACAAGGTTGTATCAACCGGAAGGTTCGGCGCGGGATAAGGAATGAACGTGACATTGACCGTATCGGACAACACGCACGATCCGAGATAGACGTTCACCCAATATTGTCCGCTCGCTGCAGGAGAGATCATTTGCGTCGTCGCGCCGGTCGACCACAAATAGGATGACCCGGAACCGGCGTCCAGTGAAAGACTTTGCCCTGCGCACAGCGAGGTATCGCTCCCGAGCGAAGGCGCGGCAAGGCCCTGCACGACGATCGTGTCCGAAGAGGAACAGCCGCTGTCGGTGACTGTCACCCAATATGCGCCCGGCGCAGTAACAGTGATCGTCTGCGTCGTGTCGCCGGTCGACCAGTTGTACGTCCCGGTCGAACCCGCATCCAGTACGATGTTCGGTGTTCCGCAAACGGTCGTGTCGCTTCCGAGGTTTACTGCAGGGCCTGCGGCGCTCGTGATCAGCACAGTCCCGGTAAATACGGTGTGACAATTCGTCGTCAGCGTCACCGTGTACGTGCCGGGACAAAGTCCTGTCGCTGTCTGCGTGGTTTGCACCGGCACGGTGCTCCAGGAATATGCGAAGCCTGCAGGATTTCCCGCGCAGGAAGATGAAAGTCCGTTCACCGTTGCCGCGCCATCGCACAAGTTGCAGGCGGGAGAAAGCTGCACGACGGAAACTGTTGTGTTGTTCGGTGCAACCTGGATCTCCGAGACGAATCCTTTTCCGCAGGCGTAGAGCTTGCCGTTCATGCCCAGCTTCACATCGTGCACCGTGTCCGGCATCGCGTAGCTCGTTACAAACGCCAGCGAGGCATCGTATTGAAGGATCGCAGCCCCCATCCCGACATAAATGTTGTCGCACTCGTCCACGGAAAGTCCGCTCCACAGCACCTGGATCGCGGTACCGGCAACGATCGGCGGGCCCGGGAAAACATCGATGGCTGCAACAAGCGCACCGGTATTCTTATCCCAGCGTTTCAGCGAGTCGCTGTCGTAAGTATACAGCCACGCGGGGCTTGCAGCCATTCCATTATTCCCGTTCCCCGCACCGAAACCTCCGCCGTTGATGTATGCGGTGCTGCCCTGCTCCATGAATTTGTGTCCGTCGGGCACCATGAATGCTGCCGGCAAAAGACCGGGGACCGGGCATTTCACCATCACGTTGTCGAACGCTGCGGGAGCGAATGTCGATGTGGCGGTCGCCATGTAGCAGAACGTGCTCGTGTTGTCGATGGCGAACAGCACCATGTCGTGGAATGGATTGGGCGCGGCAAGCACGTTCACGGGTGTGAGCGCGGTAAGATTCGTGTCGAGCGTAAATGCCTGGAAGTTGGCGCTCGTCCCGCCTGCCGCGATCACGATGTCGCCGATGCAGCGGTTGTATTCCGTGCGCCACATTTCGTTGAGGTTGACATTCGCCGGAAGCATGCCGGTCTGCACGCCGAGCGCATTCACCTTGAGCACCCGCGCGCCGCCGAAGCTCCATCCTTCCGCAAGGTAGCACGCGCCGCTCACCTCGTCCACGGCAAAATCCCCGTAATACACGCCGTTAATTCCTGCGGCATTGAAGATCCACTGGATCGTACCGGTGTTGTCGAGCTTGATCAGCTGGAACGGGGAAAATGAACCGAACACGTAAACGTTTCCCGCAAGGTCGTAATTCACGTCGTACCCGGCGTTGAATCCTGTGAAGGTGGGAATGGTGGTCCACGGATCGATCACGATTTTCCGGGATGCATCATGCACGTCGATGTTGAACGTAACGATGTTGTCGTGAAGCGTGAAGGAAGAATGGATCACCTCATGCGTCCCGCTGTAAAACGTAACGGGCGCATGATCGACAAATTCCCCGAACGCGCTTTTCGCGAGCAGGTCTCCGTGCGCGCCGAGTGAGAGCGTTTCTGCATGCGTGTATTTCATCTTTACCCGTGAAGGATCCGCGCCGGGATGAAGGATGAGCGAATACTTCATGCCGCTGCTGTCCGCAGGAAAAACATATTCCACGTCGATGCCGGGATAAAGGTCTTTGTAAACGATCTTCCGGTACGCATGCGCAATGGTCGTCTGACTGTCATTGTCTCCCGGGCCGTACGTGTAATACCAGGATACTTCATCCTGCGAAACGACCTTCACATCCGGGTTTGCATCAAGCCATTCTATGGTGAGAAATGAAGGAATGAGCTCCACGCGCTTTTCACGCTTTTCCTTTTTGCGGTATCCCGGTATTGTCCGCTCCGCATGTTCACCCGGTTTTTCTTCTTCATCATTTTCACGGACAATTGCATCGTGCCTGTATGTGAAACCATTTTTCGTGAAATAAATATCGACGCCATTACAGGACGCGCCGTATATCACCCGGGAGCGGTCACCGTTCCTGCCGTCAAACTGCCCGTTATTTTCAACAAAGGCCTGCGGGGAAAAAGGATCAGCTGTCCACGCGGCCTGGGCGAACAGGCTGGATCCAAAACAACAGCTCACCACGAGCGCGATGGCTTTGAGCGGGCGAGTGTTGTTTTTTGCTTGCATTACTTTCCTGTGGAATGGATTCACGAAGTTTCCTCCAATCAAATATATCCGGGCGGCATTGGTTTTTCATTGGAATCAGCTCCAAATTGTTACATTTATTCAACTCCAGATATTTTATTATACTATTGATTTTCAATATAATGAATTATATTTTTGTTACATATTAAATACCCGGTTTTTGGATCCCTGCTGATGAAAAGTTCCCTGGTAAATCTTGTCGCAAGCCTCTCGCCGTCAGAAAAGCGATATTTCAAAAAACAGTTCAACGGCACGCGCGCTGAAAAACAATACCTGCGCCTGTTCGATTTTATCGCGGATGACCCGGAAAATTATTCGGATGAGCAGGCTGCAAAAAAACTAGGCGTCCGGCAGATCCGGGTGCTGAAGTTTCGCCTGCAGGAACATTTACTGGTAAGCCTGTCGCGGAATTTTGCGCACAGTGAAGAATACCAGCGTCCCGATCCGAACCAGGTGAAAGTGCTGCGTTCGAAACGCCTGTTCGACGATGCGCTTTCATTGCTCGGCAAACAGCTGAAAATTGCAAAAGAAGCGGAAGACTTTCATCTCGTGCTTCAACTGCTCGACATCCGGGAGAACCTGCTGCGCGCGCGGCAGGAACGGGCTTTCAACACCACCCTGCTCCTTTCACTCTGCAAAGAGAAAGAAGAGTATCTCCGCCTGCTCGACCATGTTCACCAGCTCGAAAAGCTGAGAAACCTTTTGATCCAGGTGCGCGTCGACCACACGCCCGACCGCAAAGGAAAGATCCCTGTCCTTTCGGCAAAATACCTGCATGCGTATAAATCTTACCTGGACCCGGAAAAGATGACGACGATCTCGCAGAAATGCCTTTACCATGAGATCTCGTTCATACGGTACGATTCCGAAAAAAAAATTCAGAAGTCGATCGAACATTCGCTCAAACGGATCGAATTTCACCAGCTGCCGGTAAAGCCTGCGATGCTCACGGTCGGCAGTTACGCCGCTACGCTGAACAACCACATCGTGCTGCTGTTCAAGAACAACCTGCTAAGGGAAACCGTTCCGTTCATCAACCTCTTCCGGGCGTTGAAGTCGCCTGACCTGAACCTGCAGACGCATATTTTTTATTCCTCCAACGTCGCGTACACGAATTACCTGATCGGCTGTGAAACGGTTACCTGCACGGAAGCGATGCTGAAGGCGATCGAGGACCAGTACAACGGCATCTATTCCCGGCGCCACGAAAAAGAGATGACGCTGAAGTATAACATTGCCGTGCTCCATTTCAGGCTCAGGAATTACAAAAAGGCAAGAAGCATTTTTTTCATGCTGCTGACTGACCCGGCGCAGCAAAAGCATATCGGGTTTTATGCAAACGTAATGTTCCTGCTTACGTTGTTCGAGCTGAAAGAGATCGATGTTTTTGAAAAAGAAGCTGCTGCTTTTATCAACGCGCAAAAGAAAAAGGGACAGGATTTTCTTTTCGAGATCACGCTTTTGGGTTTCCTGGAAGAGCTGCTGTCACAAAACCATTCGCCGAAAGCAACACGTCGGGCGCTCCATGTCTTTTATGAAACGAAGGCCGCGGCGATGCTGAAAGGGAAATACCGGCAGGCGATGGATTATTTCGACTTCGAAAAATATTTGCAGGGGAGGTTCTGACGCGGTCTAACCACGGAGACCCGGCATCTGCATGGCGACGCGATGCTTCGCGTCGCTACAAGTTGTGTCTCCGTGGTTATTCGTAAATTCGCACATGCCTGTACTGGTTGCCCCTTCCATCCTCTCCGCCGATTTCGGCCACCTCGCCGACGATATCCGTTTCATCAATGAAAGTCCCGCCGACTGGTTCCACGTGGACATCATGGACGGCGTTTTCGTTCCGAATATTTCCTTCGGCTTCCCGGTGCTGAAGGCGCTGCAGAAAGACGCGAAGAAACCGCTCGACGTCCACCTGATGATCGTCGACCCGGACCGGTACATCGACGAGTTTGCGAAATACGGCGTGCACATGCTTACCGTGCATTACGAAGCCTGCACGCATCTTCATCGTACCATCCAGCACATCAAACACGCCGGCATGAAGGCGGGCGTTGTGCTCAACCCGCATACGCCGGTGAGCGTGCTCGAGGATATCCTCGAAGAGCTCGACATGGTGCTGCTGATGAGTGTCAACCCGGGATTCGGCGGGCAGAAGTTCATCAACAAAACGGCGGAAAAAACGCGCACGCTCCGGAAAATGATCGACACGCGAAAGCTCAATACGCTGATCGAAATAGACGGAGGCGTGGACCCTTCGAACGCGCGCATGCTCGAGGAAGCGGGAGCGGATGTGCTCGTCGCCGGGAATGCCGTGTTCAGCGCGCCTGACCGCAATGCGGCGGTGCTGCAGATCAAAGGGTGACCGGAGTGTAGAGGTTGTCCAGGATTTATCTTTAAAATTCTTATGCGTCTTTTTGTGCCATACTTCGTTACTTTTTTTGACCGTAGCAGCTCTTATCCTGCAAAAAAATCCTGACGATCCGGCAATGAAATCTCCAAAGACAATTCCGGTACCCGGGCGCACAGGCGGCGAATTGTCCTCATTTCAGCTTCCGCTGCTTCTTCTTCGTCATTACCTTTTCTGGCTGATCGTATTTTTCGCCACGCGCACGATCTTTCTTGCATGGAACCGTGAAGAGCTGGCCGGTGTGGGCGTTGGTGAAACACTCGCCGCTTATTGGCACGCGATCTACCTCGACACGGCAACGGCGTGTTATTTCCTTGTCTTCCCGTTTCTTTTCCTGTTGCTTTCCGCAGTCCTGAAAAAGGAATGGCCGTTGCAGGTGAACAAATGGCTCACCGTCATTTTTCTTATTTGCATCTTCCTCATCACGCTCGGGGAATTACCGATCTACGATGAATGGCACAAGAAGCTCGATTACAAAGCGCTCTGGTTCCTGGGCAACCCGTCTGAAGTTTTCCATACCGCTTCGTTCGCCCAGCTTGCGGGCGGCATCGGCGGCACGGTGGTGCTGACCTGGCTGTTCTACCTGCTTTATAAAAAATTCGTGATGCCGAAGCAGGTCCCGGCAACGCGGCCGATAGCGGGACTTGTGGCCTACGGGCTTCTCACGCCGGTCGTTTTGTTCACGGGCATCCGCGGCGGTTTCCAACCGATCCCGGTGCAGGTGAGCGACGCATACTATTCGAAGCACAACGTGCTGAACCTCGCGGCGGTGAATTCCACGTTCAACCTGGTCAACAACTGCATCGAAAGCCGCAAAGCGGATGAGCCGTACCGTTTCATGACTTCCGCGGAAGCGGCGCAGGTGTTTGCAGCGCTCAATGCCACGGCAAAAGATTCCACCATTCACATCCTCACCACCACGCGCCCGAACGTGGTGCTTGTCGTGCTCGAAGGCTGGTCGGCGGATCTCGTGAAAAGCTGCGGCGGTTACGACAGCATCACGCCGAACTTCGACGCGATGGCGAAAGAAGGCGTGCTCTTCACCGATTGTTACGCGAGCGGCAGCCTTTCCGACCAGGGCATGGCAGCGGTGTTCTCCGCGTTTCCCGCGCAAACGAAAACGTCGGTGATCACGCAGCCGGCGAAATACATTCATCTTCCCTGCCTCAGCACGAGCTTGAAAAAAGCCGGCTACAGAACGTCGTTCATGTTCGGCGGGCAGCTGAGCTACGGGAACATCAAGGCGTACATGTATTACAACGGCTTCGACCGGATCATCGAAGGCGAAGATTTCGATCCGTCCATTGAGCAGGGAAAGCTCGGCGTTCACGACGAATTTCTTTTTGCGCGCCAGCTGAAAGAGCTTGCGAAAGAGCCGCAGCCTTTTTTCGCCGCCATGTTCACGCTCAGCTCGCACGGTCCTTTCGACTTCCCGATGGAGGATGTGCTGCACTGGGGCGACAAGGAAAAGCCGTACATCAACTCGGTGTACTATTCCGACCGCAGCATCGGGGAATTTATTGCCGGGGCGAAGAAGGAACCGTGGTACGACAACACGCTTTTTGTTTTTGTTTCCGATCACAGCCATAATTCGCCAAGGAACTGGGCGTTCAACCAACCCGGATACCGTCGCATTCCCATGCTGTTCTATGGCGAAGTGATCAAGCCGGAATATCGTGGCATGGCATACGACAGCGTGGCTTCGCAAACCGACCTCGCGGCGACCTTGCTGGCCCAGCTGAACATCGGCGCAGGGGAATTCCGTTTCAGCAAAAACCTTTTCAACCCGCATTCTCCTAATTATGCGTGGTATGCGTTCGATGAAGGATTCGGGCTGGTGAAGCCGGAAGGACGGCTTGCCTGGTACGTGCAGGATGGCCGGATCGAATATGCGGAGGCTGCTTCCCCGGCGGAACAAACGCTCATCCTGGAGCAGGGCAAGGCTTTCCTGCAGGTGCTGATGGAGGAATATTTCAGCTATTAGCGGGGATACGGGGAATTTTTTACGCAGCTTTTAACGTTTTATGTGAACCCCGCGCAAGGTGAAACGTGGCCGAAACCCTTGCAAATAAAGGAACACAGGAAATCGTGGCACGGGGATTGCCTCTCTTCCCGATATACGATTAATTGAATTTGAACGTTACTACATAACCGGTCGCAGATGGCACACTCCTACTTCACGTTTAACATTTACTCACATGAAGTCCTTGTCATTGCTACTCTTCGCGCTGGTTGTACGGGTTACCGCGCTTTACGCTGATGAAAACGCAGCTTCCATCTCACAGGTTTTCGTAAAAGAATCCGGGTCCTACAACGTCTACGTGCTGCAGCTGAAAGAAGACGGCACGTATGATTATTCGCGCTACACGAACCGGCGCGTTTATCATGATTTCGGGGACTACCGTACCCGGAAAGGAAAGATCGAATTCATTTCGAAGAACCGGAAGCACGGTTTCAACTCCGTCGGCGGGAAAGTCTATTTCATGAACAAAAAAGGAATTTTCAAAACGCGGGTGGATGCCATCACCGGTAAAAAAGCGGTGCTCAGCATCTCCCAGGATCCCATTTACATGAGGAGCTGGGATTACAACCCGATCACGGGAAAAACGATCGCGGAGATGGAAGCGGAAAAGGCGGCGAAGGCCCAGGCGAGGATCACTCCCGCGCAGCGCAACAAGCAGCTTGCCGCCTTCACGAAGAAATTTTATTTCAGCGAAGCCGCCACCTACGCCTCCGATTACAAAACGATCCTCGAGCAGCGCGGCTATTGCGGCCCCGAGTGTTTCCGGGTGAGCTGGAATTACGACACCACGAAAAGCGCGCTCGTTGACGATTTCAGCACGGTGATCTACGAATCGACGCGCTCGACGAATACGAATTACATTCTCGTGATCCCCGGCATCGAAATTCCCGTGACGCAAACACCGACGTTCTACTCGTACGAAGCCACGATCGTTGCACCGGTCGAAGCGCCGGCGAAGATCTCCCGTTTCAGAACGTATGTCGGCGACAGCTCCATGCTCGCTTCCAACGTATCGGGCATCTACGGCCTGGTGAGCGAGTTCTCCGCGTTCGAGAATGCCACCCGCGCGAGCGTGATGGCAGCACGCACCGCAAAGAGCATGGGCGACAACGAGCTCGCTTCGGAATTCCTGGAGCAGGCCAACGCGAACTATTACGCCGCTTATGAATTCAAACTGTTCATCGCCTGGTACCTGCACTTCGCAAAGGTGTCGCGCCCGCAGGTGTACAGGGAGGTCATGGACAACCAGAACCTGCGCGTGGCATACACGCTCATCGACCAGGAGTTCGCCCTGACGATTGAAGACCTGCGCCAGGCGTCGAATGAAATGGGAAAATCCGATTTGTTCGCGTCCACGGAATCTTCACGCGCCGCTTACCCGAAGCAGCTGCTTGCGAAAGAGAAAAAGTATATCGATCCCTTCGCGGTGAAAGGGGTGAATAAAGCGAACTTCCTTGAACATATCCGGTAGAAAAAAAAGTATCAGGTATCAAGTAGCAGGTATCAGGACTGTCCCTGGTACCTGTTTTTTTTCTTGATACTTGCTGCCTGGTACTTGCTACCCGATACCCTGGTAAGCGTAATCCGTGAGGTATTCAAAACGCGGCGTGAGTTTTCCTTCTTTCGTGATGCTGGCGCGGTCGATGAGGCCGTCGGGGTCGTTGCCGAGTAGTGCGGGGATTACTTTTTCGATGAGTTCTTTGCCGAAACTTTCCGAAGCGTCGCGGGGGAGCTCCGCGGGAAGGTTATCGATGGCCATCACGGTGATCACATCATTTCCGAAGGCGTTATCGCTTACCGCTTCCGTCACGGGATTGTAGCCGTAGAACGGTTCGGGGATGGTGGAAGGTTTCACCGTGGAAGGGATGGAGCCGTTGATGTCGCACGTCACGTCGGCGATCACGCTGATGCGGAAGTCGGGCGAGCGCATGTCGGTTTTCTCGAAGAGGCGCGGCGCGCGGGGATCCCAGAAGGAGCAGTGGATGAGCATGTCGCAGTGCGGGGTGAACTTCGCGAAGGTGCTGCGGAATTTTTCGGGGTGCTCGTAAAAGCGGTCACGGTCCCATTGCGAGGCGTCGAGCGGTTCATTGTAATCGTAGGAATGCAGCTGCGTGTACACCGCTTCACGGAACGAATAGTGTGTGAATTCATAAGGCGTTACGCGGCGGACGTGCAGCAGGCCGAGGAGCTCGATCGCCCCGTTGGCCACGCGCCCGTTGCCGGTGACGATCATCTTGCAGGTAGTGAGGCGCACTTTCCTCAGCTCGTCTTTCACCTCGCTCATGTCGTGGCAGCGCCAGGCCGGTTTCAGGTCGAACAACCCGAAACGCAGGCCGTACCCGCGGATGCCGTTATACGCGCCCACGATGCCGGCAAAATGCCCGAAGCCGATGATGCGGTTGAAATGCGGGTCCGTCAGGCATTCGTAGTCGATCATCTGTATCTTCTTCGCGATCAGCTCGTGCATGAGCTTTTGATTGTGCGGCTGCTTTTTGATCGTGTGCGAAAAGAAGAAATATTTTTTCCCCGGAATGAGATCGGCCAGCGGCACTTCCTTGATGCCCAGCAGCACGTCGCAGCCTGAAATATCTTCCTGGAGCTTCACACCGGCAGCTCGGTATTCGTCGTCCGAAAAGCTTCTCCACTCGCTCGGCTGCACGATCACTTCCGCACCGAACTCGCGCTGGAGAATGACACATTGGGCGGGTGTGAACGGAACGCGTTTGTCGCGTGGCATTTTGCCTTCGCGGAGAATACCGAGTTTCATAAAAATGGGATTTGGTGCAAAGATACCGTTTTCGACACGGAGGGGATTTTCGCCGGATCAGCGGCAGGGTTGCAGGTGGCAGGGGGCGGTTCGCACCTCACGATGGCCCGGGAGCTCCAGCGTC
>CBIHOC010000035.1:0-51972 GCA_966211705.1 uncultured Chryseobacterium sp. | reverse complement strand
ACACCTAACCAAGTCTTCTCCGAAAAATTGCACTTATAGGTTGAACTTACACATCCGCATATCTGCACATCTGCACATCGAATGAACCGCGACCTCACCAACGTTATCCGTTATTTCATGGACGAGTGGATCCCCCCGGTGATCCGCGACAGCCGCTGGTTCATGTACCCGTTCTTCTGGATCGCTTACCGCGGGCGGAACATCCGCGAGGTGATGGATTTCAAAAGCCGCGTTTATTCGTTCACGCCGGAAGATTACGATCGTTTTTACAACAACCTCAACACGATCTCCCGCAACCGCGTTACCGACCTCAACAAGCCCAGCCTGAATTTCATTCTTGACAAGATCGACCCTTCCGCGGAAACGCTCATCGACGTCGGCTCGGGAAACGGGTTTCTCCTGAAACAGATCCACGGGCGTCACCCGAAACTGGAGCTGACCGGCTTCGATATCAAAGACAAGGATGAGAACGCGGCCGGCGTGTACAACTACGTGAAAGGCAACATTGAGAAAATGCCGTTCGCTGATAAGTCTTTTGACGTCGTCACGTGCAGCCACACGGTCGAGCATTTGATCAAGCTCGAGCAGTGCATGGCCGAGCTCGTACGCATTGCGCGGAAGCAGGTGTTCATCGTGACGCCCTGCCAGCGGTATTATTACTACACGCTCGACGAGCACGTCAACTTTTTTCCTTTCAAAGAAAAACTGACCTCAGTTATCCCGCTGAAAGATCATTCCTGCGTGAAGATGAACGGTGACTGGGTGTACCTGGGGAAGATCGGGTAACGGCGATTTCGTTTTCCGGGCGAACGGATTTTACGGGGAAGCTTTTTCGAAAGCAAAGAGCGCCAGCATGAACTTCTGCCCTTGCTCCTGTTTGTTTGCCGGCAGTTCCCCGAACCGCGCCAGCTCGTGAAAATTACTGTCGCTGCTCATCTGCTCAAACGGCAGCATTCGCTCGTTCGGCCCGAAATGAGAATCCCAGATAATGAGATCGCCCTGCCTGAAACCGGAATGATCGGCGTAAGGGTACAGTTCCTGCCACTGTTCCGGGTCGAACGGATCTTTACCGAGCAGCATCGCCATATACGGGTGGGCACAATAAACCCGGGCATCCGGCGGCGTTTTTTCCTTCATCCAGTCCCTGCATGCGAACATGATCTTTTCTTCCTTTGCCGGGGTTAATTTCACCGGGTGCTGCCTGTAGGAAAGAAAAACCTGGATCACAAGGATCACGGCGATCAGTGAAAGACGGAACTGCATTTTTTTTACGTACAGGAAAAGCAGCTGCAGGCCCCGGAGACCGACCAGGACCGCAAGCGGCATCGTGCACGCCATAACACGGTGAAGCCCGAGCGAGCCGAACAACCCTTTCCACCAGAACACCGAATGCAGCACGAGGAACACGAAAAAACATCCCGCCACCAGGATGAGCTCGGTGCGCGAAATTCCCAGGTTCAGCTTCCGGTGAAAAATAAGCGCAACCGTTCCCAGGATCAGCAGCAGGGTCAATGCCCATCCCCAGATAAATTCACTCAGCCCGATGAAATGGAACAGCGATCCGCGGCCGTAAATATTTTCCGCTCCCTGGTAAGGATTCTGGTGAACGATCCAGAGCAGGTCGCCGAAATGGAAATAGCCGATCGCGCTGTAAATGACCGTGCCCGTTCCCAGCAGCAGGAAAGAAATAAAATCTTTTCGCAGCAGGAAAACCAGGCCAAACAACGGCGCCAGGAAAAAACCTTCCGTGCGCACGAAAGGCAGGAATGAAATGAGTATCGCTGCCGCCATCGGCCGCGAAATCGTAACCGCGTATACGCCGGCGATGAGGACCAGGGCAAACAACGGCTCGGTGAGCCCGCTGATCGCGACCGGCAAGGCGACCGGCGCAAAGATCGCCAGCGGCGCCGCGAACGTGGCGAAAGGAATTTTCAGCCGCTCCGCTGCCTTCCACGTCAGCCAGCCTGTTGCCATGTGGCACGCGAGATTGAAAACGACGCTCCCGCTGTAGCCGAATTGCGCGAACGGGGAAGAAAGCAACGTGTAAAACGGTTTTCCCCAGTGATGCAGGAACAGCCAGGGATGCTGAAAGGAATAACGCGCGATAAGATGGTGCATCACGCCATCGCCCGGATCATGAACCCCGTTTGCCAGCAGCGCGCCGGTCAGCAGAACCACGAAAGTCCCGGCGAAAAAGAGGAAAAGCAAACGCTTCATGTCGGTTGTTCAAGGATTGCCGGTTGTCCGGGTTGTCGGTTGTCAGTCGTCGGAGATCATCGCTGACTGACAACCGAAGCGGCGCAGCCGCGAACCGACAACCCCGGACAACCGGCAACCGTTTTAAAACGCCTGGTCACGCATCCGCTTGCGGGCCATGGAGGCACGGATGTCGTCGAGCTCGCCTTTCGGGATCGCGTTGATGAGCTTTTGCGTGTAAGCTGTTTTGGGATCGTTGTAAATGATGTCCGCGTCGCCCATCTCTTCGATCTTTCCTTCGTTCATCACCACCATGCGGTCGCTCATGAACTTCACGACGCTCAGGTCGTGGGAGATGAAGATGTAGGTGAAGTGGAATTCCTGCTTCAGCTCGTTCAGCAGGTTGAGCACCTGGGCCTGCACGGAAACGTCGAGGGCGGAAACGGATTCGTCGCAGATGATGAATTGCGGGTTGAGCGCAAGCGCGCGGGCGATGCAGATCCGCTGGCGCTGGCCGCCGGAGAATTCGTGCGGGTAGCGATAGAAATGCGCCTCGCTCATGTTCACGCGGTGCAGCAATTCGATCACGCGTTTCTTGCGGGCGTGGTCGTCTTCGAGGATGCCGTGCACGCGCATGGGTTCCATGATGGCGTTGCCGATGGTGATGCGCGGGTTAAGCGAAGAGTAAGGGTCCTGGAAAATGATCTGGATGTCTTTGCGCAGGGAACGCATTTCCGAGGTGGACATGCGCGTGATGTCTTTCCCTTTGTAAACGATCTTGCCTTCCGTCGGGTCGATGAGGCGGAGGATCGTGCGGCCCAGCGTGGTTTTCCCGCAGCCGGATTCGCCTACGAGTCCCAGCGTTTCACCGGGGTACACGTCGAGCGTGATGTCGTCGACGGCTTTCACCACCTGGAGCGGTTTGCCCAGCACATTCTTCCTCGTCACGAAATGCGTTTTCACACCCGAAAGCTGGAGGATGGGCTCGCGTGCGTAAAGCGTGGCGTGCTGCTGTTTCCGTTCCTGGTCCGTCACCGAAAGGCTGTGCGTCACTTCTAGCACGGAACGGTTGTTCTCGATGATCTCGCCTTCGTTGTTCGTGTGCATGAAATCGGCCACGGTCGGAAGCCAGTGCAGGCGCTTGTTCAGCGGCGGGCGGCAGGCGAGGAGGCTCTTGGTGTACGGGTGCTGCGGGTTTGAAAAAATATCAAGCACCGTTCCCTGCTCCACGATCTTGCCTTTGTACATCACCACCACGCGGTCGGCCAGCTCGGCGATGACGCCGAGATCGTGCGTGATGAACATGATGCTCATGTTGTGCTCGGACTGCAGGTCCTTCATCAGCTCGAGGATCGTTTTCTGCACGGTCACGTCGAGCGCGGTCGTGGGCTCGTCGGCGATGAGCAGCTGCGGGTTGCACGACATTGCCATGGCGATCATCACGCGCTGCTTCTGCCCGCCGGAGATCTGGTGCGGGTAACTTTCGAAAATGCGTTCCGGGTCGGGAAGCTTCACCTGGTTGAACAGGCTGATCGTTATTTCCCGCGCGATCTTTTCCCGTGTCGTGGCAAAATGCAGCGGTTTCCTGACGCGTTTGATCTTCCCTGTAGTATAAATCCACGCCACGATGACCAGGAAAGTGAGCGCGAAAAGGTCGGCAAGCAGCACCGCCCACGACAGCCCCATGAGCTTGTCGAGGTCCGTGATGATGAATTCTTTCCCGGTAAAGAACAGCGGGTTGAAGAACAGCAGGATCGCCGGGAAAACAATGGCGCCCAGCCGGTACAGCCAGCGCAGCATGTTCTCGCGGAGATCTTTCGCGCGCGACGATTCGGAAAATTTCTTGTGCTGGAGAATGACTTCCACGACCTGGTCGCCGCAGGTGTACACCGGGTTGAGCGAGGTCATCGGCTCCTGGAAGATCATCGCGATCTCGTTGCCGCGGTATTTCCGCATCTCCTTTTCCGGGAGCTTCGTCAGGTCGATCTGGCCGTCTTCACGCGAATTGTAGAGAATTTCTCCTCCCGTAATTTCTCCCGGGGGATCGGGGATCAGCCCCATCACGGAAAGCGACGTCACCGATTTCCCGGAACCCGATTCGCCTACGATGCCGATGGTTTCCCCGGCCCGGAGCGTAAAGGAAATATCGTTGACCGCCTTAACGGTCTCGTTTTCCGTACGGAACTCAGTAACAAGGTTGCGGACTTCAAGCAGCACCCCCGACTGGCCGGTCACAGGACCAGCGGATTCGGGGTGTACAGGATGGCTTTCCATAGAGGGCTAAAAATACGCATTCATTGTGATTCGGCAATTTCAGCCCGGAGAGGAGTTTGTGCGACAGGATACCCGGTGGTCTTTTGGGGAAAAGCGGCGGTTGGCGGGTAGCGGTTGGCGGACAATGTTCAGTAAAGAGGAATTTCTTCCGCGATCGGGAAAACAAATTTCCGGGTAAACACAAAACCGACCGCCAACCGCCAACTGCCACCGCCAACCGCCAACCGCCACCGCCAACTGCCAACCGCCACCGCCAACCGCTACAGCCAACCGCCACCTTATCCTAGGGCAGCAACAACGTGTCAATAAGCAAAAGCGAATCCGAAGCCGACGGAGGCGGGTCAAAGCTGCGGTCGAAGAAAACGATCGTCAGCTTTCCGTAATTGTATTCCGTGGTGTTGTCTTCGAGAATGATCTTGGCAGGGCGTTTTCCTTCGTCCGTCACCCACATCGTTCGGCCTTCGGGTGTCTGGGCCATGCCGTAACGTTTGCTGTAATAATTCGCGAAGTCCATGTACAGCGAATCCGCATCCGGCTGGTCTTTGAGGTGGATCTCCAGCGTGAGCTCGTACAATCCCCTGTTGTCGAACTTGCATTCGTAGGTATATTCTTTTTTGCGGTCAGCCGTAAGCCGTCTTTCAAAAAGCAACGTCATGCCTGCCGGGTCGTCGATGCCGAGGCTGTCTTCTTCCAGCGCATTTTTTTTCACCTCCTCCGGCGTCATGCCCAGCGAAATGCCATGCAGCAGGCCGGAATCGTTCTCCACGATCAGCGGAAGCTGGCCATGGAATTGCGAAACGATATCTTGTCTGGGCTCCGGTGTGGAAGAGCAGGCTGCCAGGAAAAGGCAGAAAAAAGGGGCGGTCAGAACGGGCGACACGCGCATAGGAAGGTGGATTGGCCTTTACAAAGATAGAAGAGATACCAATGTTATCATGCTTAATGTGACAACCACCGTAAAAACTAGCACTATGAGTCTAAGAATACTGGAAACGATCTTCTGATCGATCGCGGAACAATGGATCGTAGCTTTGAACTTGTACATAGTACCATACATGACGTCGTATACGATGTGGTATATGCTATCGAATATGCTTTTGAATATGCATTGAGCATGATAATGTATATAATACTTATTAAAGTACAGTTAATAATGCACATCAATATGCTGATAGTGAGATAGATGGGTTTGTTGAAAACAACAATTCAGTTAACGTTAACGGTAATCGGAATCGATATAAATTTGTTCCATAACGGAATGAAAAAGCAGGACACATTAGTATCCTGCTTTGATTTCAACCCGGGGTGGGATTCGAACCTACAATTTCCTCCTTAGTATAGAGGTGTTTTATCCGTTAAACTACCCGGTGGCCCGTCAGCCAATATTTTGAAGAAAAGAGGAGTAATCCTCTTTTTCTTTTTTAAAGAACCTCGTAAAGGTCGGAAGAGGGTTTTTACAGGCCAAGTCAATTGAATTAACATTCCCCCGAAGTTTTAAACACTGTGCAACTTCCGTTATTGTTGATAACGACTTATAAAAGCACGCATCCCCAGTATTGGTGCGGTTTTCGTAAGGCTCATGTAAGTTTTAATAAAAAGGTAGCACAAACGCTTGACTGATTGATGACGACGACAGATGCGGATTGTAGGGCTTTTCTAATTTGCCCGTAACTTTGTCCCCCGTGCGGCTGCCTTGCGCGCATCTGCACATCTGCATATCTGCATATCCTCACCCCGAGGTTTCGGGGCACATCATTTTTATGGAAAAGCTCCTCAACTACATCGGCGGCAAGCTCACCGAACCCGCTTCCGGCAACTACATCGACAACTACCAGCCCGCCACCGGGAAGGTGTATTCCCTCATCCCGGATTCCGGCGCCACGGATGTGCAGCTTGCCGTGGATGCCGCCACAGCAGCTTTCCCTGGCTGGGCTGCCACGCCTGCAAGTGAGCGCGCGAAGATCATGCTGAAGATCGCATCCCTCATTGAGCGCGACATGGACGCCATGGTGGAAGCGGAATCGAAAGACAACGGCAAGCCGGTCCATCTCGCCCGCCACGTCGACATTCCCCGCGCGGTAAGCAACTTCGAATTTTTCGCCACGGCGATCATTCACTTTGCCGCCGAGTCGCATGCCATGGAAGGCACCGCCATCAACTACACGCTGCGCCAGCCCGTAGGCGTGGTCGGCTGCATTTCACCGTGGAACCTGCCGCTTTACCTTTTTACCTGGAAGATCGCCCCCGCGCTGGCTGCAGGAAATTGCGTGGTGGCAAAACCGTCGGAGGTGACGCCGATGACCGCGTTCCTGCTTTCGAAGCTTTGCATCGAAGCCGGGCTTCCGGCAGGCGTGCTGAACATCGTGCACGGTCTCGGGCCCGCTGCCGGGCAGGCCATCGTGGAGCATCCGCAGATCAAAGCCATTTCCTTCACCGGCGGCACAAAGACCGGCGCGGCCCTTGCGGCTACGGCGGCGCCCATGTTCAAAAAGCTGTCGCTCGAGCTCGGCGGAAAAAACCCGAACATCATTTTCGCGGATTGTGATTTCGAGCAGATGCTCAAGACCACGGTGCAATCCTCGTTCGCCAACCAGGGACAGATCTGTCTCTGCGGCTCGCGCATTTTCGTGGAGCGCCCGCTGTACGAAAAATTCAAAGCCGCTTTCGTCGAGCGTGTGAAACAATTGCAGCCCGGCGATCCGTCGAGCCCGCAAACCCGCATGGGCGCTGTCGTTTCAAAGGCGCACATGGAAAAAGTGCTTTCCTACATCGATCTCGCGAAGCAGGAAGGCGGCACGGTTCTGTGCGGCGGAAACCGCGTGATGCTTGACGGGGAATTGAAAGACGGCTGGTACATCGCGCCTGCAGTCATCGAAGGATTATCGTACAACTGCCGCACCAACCAGGAAGAAATTTTCGGCCCGGTGGTCACGATCATGCCGTTCGATACGGAAGAGGAAGTGCTCATGATGGCAAACAGCACCGTCTACGGTCTCGCGGCGACGGTCTGGACACAGCACCTGACCCGCGCGCACCGCGTTGCCGCAGAGCTGCACAGCGGCATCGTATGGATCAACTGCTGGCTGCTGCGCGACCTGCGGACGCCGTTCGGCGGCGTGAAAAGCTCGGGCGTGGGGCGCGAGGGCGGCTTCGAGGCGTTGCGCTTCTTCACCGAGGCGAAGAACGTCTGCATCAAGCTGTAAGAAATCCGGAGAATTCCAGTTCCTTCCTGTATGCTGATCCTGAGGCTGTTCCGATGGTTGTTAACAGGCTGGTTTTAACAACTAGTTTCACAAAAAATTGATTCGGATAAAGTGGTGGTGTAACTTTCCTTTTCACCAAAACGCCACCCATGATCCAGCAATTTTTTTCGAATGCGCCCTGGCTGCAGATCGCAGTTGCAGCCATCGCTTATTTCGCCATCGGCGCCTTGTGGTATTCCGTGCTGTTCCAGAAAGCCTGGATCGCCGGTCATAACATCCAGATGACGGAAGAGGGGAAAAAGAGAGCCCCGCTGTTATTCGCGTTATCGCTGTTGATCAACTTCGGCCAGGCCATCGCGCTCGCCTTCCTGCTGGGCCTGATGCAGTCGCCCGCCGGTCTCGTTCCGGGCCTGAAGGTCGGGCTCTTCCTGGGGATCGCATTCAGCGCTTCTTCCATGGTGATCAATTACATGTATCTCGGGAAATCGACCAAAGTGATCTTCATCGATGCCGCTTACCACGTCGTGGGCATTACGGTGATGTCGATCATTCTTTCGGTCTGGCGTTAACTGTTTTTCTTCTACAACAGGGGCGAGAGCAGGCGCGCTAATTTTTCCGCGAGCTCTTTCCGCCACGGCCGCTTCCGCCATGCCTCCGCGTCGATTTTCACGGAATGGCCGAGGTCGTCGTAAAACGTGTCGCGCAGCCGGCCGGAGAATTCCTGGTCGTAAATGATCGCGTTCGCTTCGAAGTTCAGCTCCAGGCTGCGGAAATCCATGTTCGCGCTGCCGATCACCGACATCCTGCTGTCGGTGACGAGCACTTTGGCGTGCATGAAACCTTTCCGGTACAAATAAATTTCCACGCCGGCGTTCAGCAGGTCTTCGTAGTAAGATCGTCCCGCGAGGTCGATGAACTTCGAGTCGGAAATGCCCGGGAGCAGCAGCTTCACGGAAACTCCGCTGAGCGAAGCGATGCTCAGCGCGTCCATCATGCTTTCGCCGGGAATGAAATACGGCGTGGCGATCAGCACTTCTTTTTGCGCGAGGTTGATGGCCTGCAGCAGCGAGAACAGGATCGACGGCGTGTCGGAATCCGGACCGCTGGCGGCGATCTGCGTGGCGACGCCAGTGGAAACGGCGGCGGGTGTGCTGAAATACGACTTGTCGGGAAGCAGCTTTTTCTCGACACAGAAATTCCAGTCGCACATGAACAGGTATTGCAGATAATACACGCCCGGCCCGTCGATGCGCACGTGCGTGTCGCGCCAGAATAATTCCGTTTTGCCGTTGTTGATGTACCGGTCGCTGACGTTGATGCCGCCCAGGAACCCCGTTACGCCGTCGATGACGATGATCTTGCGGTGGTTGCGGTAATTGTACCGGTTCGCCATCAGGATGAACAGCGTTTTATAAAATGGATAAGCCTGCACGCCTGCGTCCTGCATCTCCGGCACGATGCGTTTTTCGATGGCGCGGCTGCCGAAATGGTCGTAGATGAAACGCACCTCCACGCCTTCCCGCGCTTTCTGCATCAGGATCTCTTTAACGCGGTTGCCGATGGTGTCGTCGTCGAAAATGTAATATTCGATGTGGATGTGGTGCTTCGCGTTGCGCAACGCTTCGAGCACTTCCGGGAATTTATTTTCCCCGTTCAGCAGCAGCTTCACTTTATTTCCCCGGCTCAGCGGGCTCATGCTGTCGTTCACCAGCAGGCGCACCAGCTCGCGGTTGCCGTGCAGCTCCGGGGTGCTGTGGATCATTTCCTCCGAGGACGTGAAAATATTCTCCTTGATCTTCCGCAGCAGGTTTTCATCCTCCACCAGTTTTTTGCTGTACAGCTTCCGTTTCCGGTAATTGACGCCGAACGAGAAATAAAAATAAATGCCGAACACCGGGATGAACACCACCAGCAGCAGGTACGCCAGCGTTTTCACCGTCGTGCGCGTGTCATAGACGATCCGCAGGCAGACCGCGATGGTGATGAGCAAATAAACGACGATGACGATCAGCGGCCAATTCATGGTTAGTCATTGGGCCATTGGGTATCGGGGAAACGGCAAATGCCCCGATGACCAATGACTTTTTTAGTTTTCGATCTGTTGCTCGATGCTGCCCTGTATCCGCTGCAGCATGATCCGCAAGGAGAGTTTGTTCCATCCCATAAAACGCCCGCGCTGCACGACAAGGTCGTTATTATAAGTGGGGTTAAGATAATAGTGAAATGTGAAACGGTTGCGCGGATGCTGCCAGCCCAGCACTTGTCCGAAACGCAGCACGTTGAACACGAGCGTATCGTTCCATTCCTCCACCGTGTAATAATCGAGCGCGAACTGCTTAAGGTCCTTCACGCTTTGTTTGTTCTCCACCGGGTCCAGCAAGTGCTCGTTGCGCGGGAAATATTGGAACGCGGTTACCCGGTCGTTTTGGTCGAACACGGAACGGTGGCCGATGTAATATCCCGAATCCGTCTGCACCACCGTATACCAGAGTAAATTATTGAGCGGCGTAGGCGTCGTGAAATAATCCGTGTACCGGATCTTCTGTGCCGCGAGCGATTTTTCGATGTGCCGGTCGATGTTCGATTTGTTGAACCCCGCGACGCCGATATATACGACTGCCGGCGCGAGCCCGATGATCATCCAGCGTTTCCGGAAGCGGTGATAGCGGCCCATGATGAACAGCGCCACCGCAGCCACCAGCGGCCAGATCGTGAAGAGCGGGTCGGCCACGAAGAGCAGGTTGAACGAGAAACGCCGGTCGTTGAACGGCTCGAGCAATCCTGTTCCGTACGAGTTGCACGTGTCGAGCAGATCGTGCAGCCCGATGGCCACCCAGAAAAAAAGCAGGAAGCTGCGGAGCGGGATATCATGCGGGCGATGCAGCCTGCTGGCAGCCAGCGCGAGTACTATCCCCGCAAGAAAAGCGAACAGGAAGGAATGCGTGAACCCGCGGTGCGCGATCAGGTCCTGCGTCATCGGGAGCCAGAACGAAGAAACAATGTCTACATCGGGAAAGCTGTGCGCCAGCGCGCCCCACAACAGCGCCTTCTTGCCGAGCTGCCGCCCCAGCATCGCCTCGCCGATACAAGCGCCGACGACAATGTGAGTGAGAGAATCCATATGTACTCATTTTATCCGGCAGCTTGTAAATTTACCGAAAGGATGAATGTGCAGATGTGCTGATATGCAGATGTGCAGATAGGTTTCCTGGTGGCACCACAATTTACCCTGTATTTGAAAGTAAAACGCAGTATGCCTGAGATTTCATCTGCACATCTGCACATCTGCACATCTGCACATCTGCATATCTGCACATTATTTCTTCAGCACAATCCGGAACGTCGTTCCCTTTCCCGGCTCCGAGCGTTTGACGAAGATCTTTCCCTTGTGATATTGCTCGACGATACGCTTGACCAGCGAGAGTCCCAGTCCCCAGCCGCGTTGTTTGGTAGTGAAGCCGGGCTCGAAAATGGTTTTTTGCCTCGAGCGCGGAATTCCTTTGCCGGTGTCGGTGATGTCGATGTACACGTACTGCTGCAGGTCGGCCACTTCGATCGTAATGTCGCCGATGCCGTCCATTGCGTCCACCGCGTTGCGGCAAAGGTTTTCGATCACCCACGCGAACAGCGGCACGTTGAGCGGCACGAACATTTCACCGCGGTGCTGGAAATGGAAGTTGACCGTTTTCGGGGAACGTGAGCGGATGTATTCGATCGACTGGTGCAGCGCTTCGACCACGTTCTCGGCTTTCAGTTTAGGTTGTGAGCCGATCTTCGAGAAACGTTCGGTGATCATTTCGAGGCGCTTCACGTCCTGCGCGATCTCGCGTGTCATCTCATCGTTCACGCCTTTCATCTTCAAATATTCCAGCCACGCGATGAGCGAAGAAAGCGGCGTGCCGAGCTGGTGGGCCGTTTCTTTGGCCATGCCCACCCACACGAGGTTCTGCTCCGAACGGCGCGACGTGCTGAAGAGGAGATATCCCACCACGATGAACATGCCCACGATCACGAACATCATCACCGGGAAAAAGCGCAGCTGCTGCAGCTGCGGCGACTCCATGTAAAAAATGAGGTTCTTTTTCCCGGGGCTGATCGAAACCTGGATCGTATCGCCGTTCTCGCGGAGGTCGATCAGCGCTTCGTGCAGGTAAGCCAGCGAGTCTTTACGGAGCTTTTCCGGGTCGAGGTTGCCGTACGCGATGATGCGCTGCGACGTGGAGTCGGTGTAGATGGCGGGTGCGGAAGCGGGGTTGGAAGCAACTTCCTTGATGAACGAACGTTCGTTGTCTTCGTACGATTGGCGGATCTCGTCGAACACCTCGGAGTCCCGGTAAAAGAGATAATGCATCCGGCGCTCCGCCATGGTCCCGCTGCTCACGTCGATCGGGATGGAGTCGTGCTGGCGGCGCATTTCCGCGAGCTGTTGCTGCAGGTACTCCGGGTCTTTGGTGCGCGCCGTGTCGAGGTTGCGGTAAATGAGGATCCTGCCTTTGTCGTCGGTGAGGATTACCGGCACCGTTTCGTTCCCGCGGATCACCTGCAACATGAAGCTCAGCGCCACATTGTTATCGTCCACCTGCGAGAGCATCCGGTTCGCCTCCGCCCACAGCTCCACTTTTTTCCGTTCTTCCCTCGCAATCTTGCTGTAGAGCTGGTTGGTGGCCTCCAGCATCAGCGCCTTCCGCTTCACCGCTTCCGCCCATAACTGCACGTTGAGCTTCTCACTCTCCGAAATTTTCCGCACAAGCCGGCTCGAATACCACAGCGAAGCAGCCACGATCAATAGAGCCGCAATAAGCAGCAACCATTTCCATTGTTGTTTCCGGGAATAAATGTTCACGTGGCCAGGCGTTGCGCCAAAGATACAAAGGAATAGATGTGCGGATGTGCACATTTGCAGATATGCGGATGCGCATGGATGTGCAGGTATGCACATTTGCAGATGCGCGCAGGATTTCCCAGGGGGTCAGTGAATCAGATTACCCGCATAGCACACCCTCCATTTGCATATCCGCACATATTCACATCTGCACATTTTTTTACCCGTGCAGCGTAATCGCAATCTGCTTATACGCTCCAACAAACAACTTCACCGCGATCGCCAGCAAAATGATGCCGAACACTTTGCGCAGGATCGCTACTCCCCCCACGCCCAGCAGCTTTTCGAGGCGGAAGATGTTGCGCAGGACGGCGAAAACGATGATCACGTTCACCACGATGGCGATGAGGATGCTCCAGATGCTGTATTCCGAACGCAGGGAAAGCAGCGTGGTCAGCGTGCCGGTGCCGGCGATGAGCGGGAAGGCGAGAGGCATGACGGATGCCGTGGCGGGAACCTCGTCTTTGTAGAGGCGGATACCGAGGATCATTTCGAGCGAAAGAAAGAAAAGCACGAACGAGCCGGCCACCGCAAAATGCGACACCTCGATGCCGATGAGCCCCAGCAGCGGCTCGCCGATGAAAAGAAAACCGACCATGATCAGCAGCGAGACGAGGGAAGCGCGTTTGGCGTTGAGCTCGCCCACGTTCTGCCGCAGGCCGATGATAACAGGGATGGAACCGATCACATCGATGACGGCGAACAGCACCATCGTGGCGGTCGCGGTTTCTTTTAAATTGAATTCCATAAACGGAGCATTAGGTAAAATCCCGGCAAAGGTAGAGGCTTTCGGATTGCCGCGGATCGTAACGGAATTGCGGAATATTTATAACTTTAGTCACGTTCCTGTTGTCGGTTGCCGGTTGCCAGTTGTCGGTTGTCAGTCTGATCCCGGGAACTCGGGACGAAGACCGACAACTGGCAACCGACAACCGACCACCATGTTCCCCGGACTCACAGCTTCCAGCATCAAGACGTTGACCGCCCGCCCGGCGCTCCTGCTGCTGTTCGCGCTGCTGTTCAGCGTGGCGGCGAAAGCGCAGGGCGACATGCGTTTTTTCGGCACGGCGACGAAAGACAACAAGCCGCTTGCGGGGGCAACGGTGACGGTGCTCATGGACGGCAAACAGATCATCAACCTCACCACCGGCAAGAACGGCAAGTTCAAATTCACCATCGATGTCGGGCATTCCTACCGCATCAATTTTTCCGCCCCCGGCTGTGTCGACATGCACATGACGATGGACCTGCACACGCCGCCGGATAAAGCCTGGATCTATCCCGATTATGTCGCGGAGATTCCTTTCTTCGCTTCGAACGATCCGAAAGTGAAAACGGAATTGTTCGCGAGAAAGCCGTTCGTGAAAGTGATCTTCGACGGGAAAACAGGCTTTTATGATGATCCTGCGTATCGGTTTATTGACGAAATTTTCAAGGACCCGCTCGAAGAGCAACGCAAGAAGGAAGAGCTCGCCCGCAGGGAAGCGGAAGAAAAAGCGCGGCGCGAGGCGGAAGAAAAGATCCGCAAAGACGAGGAAGAACGCCAGCGCCTGGCCCGCGAAGAGGAAGAACGGCGCAGGCTCGAAGAGCTGAAAAAGAAACCCACCATCGTCGACCCGGTCGATCCCACCGACCCCATCGAGGAACCTTCGATGGAAACCGACGCAATGCGGCTGGAACGTGAAAAACAGGAAAAGCTCGCGCGTGAAAAGCAGAATAAAAATATCCGCGCGCAGTACGAAAACAACCTGCTCAAGCTCGTTGCCGAAAGCGAACGCCAGAACAACCTGCAGAAGTTCAACAAAATGAAAGACGACGCGGAAGGCAATTCCGTCGTGCAGACCATGCGCCGGGAAGCGGAAGTGAAAGCGCAGAACAATTACCTCCTCGAGCAGCAGAAAGAACGCCGCAAACAAACGCTGGCCAACAAGCAGGTGAAAGAGCAACGCCTCAAGCAGCTCATCGTGACCGCCGCGCAGGTGGAACGCGACGATCGCGCATCGCTCATGAAACCCGTGGCCGGTTCCGTCCAGCTCAGCTATTCACCGTCACCGAACGTCGTCGTCACAGCCGAAGACCGGTTCTTCACCGATACAAAATCCACCGTCATCAGCTGGCCCGGCGGTAAGCGCATCATTTTCCGCGTCGACGAATACTGGTGGGGCAGCCGCTATTATTACCAGGATGAAGTGGAAATCGACCAAAAAACCTATGATGCTGAAGTTTTCAGGCTCAGGCGCAGCTGAGGGCGTAAAACGCCTGTTTATTTTTCTGCTGACCGCCGTTTCGTTTTCTGTCCCGGTGCATACCGGCGCGCAGACGACCAGCTTCATCACCTACGGCGTTGAGCAGGGGCTCATGCAGTCGCAGGTGCAGACGATGGTGCAGGACGATAAAGGAAACCTCTGGATCGGCACGCTGGCGGGGCTTTCGCGGTACAACGGGATCACGTTCGAGAATTTTTCGAAGAAGAACGGGCTGGCGGAAGACTGGATCACGGTTTCGTATAAAGATTCGAAAGGCGACATCTGGTTCGGGCACTGGGCCGGCGCCGTGAGCCGTTACAACGCGAAGTCGGGAAATTTCGAAAGCCTCAACCTCGAAGAATACACGCGCTTCCGTTCCGTCACGGCCATCACCGAAGACGAGCAAGGTTATTTCTGGATCGCCACCGAAGGCTCCGGCATTTTTATTTACGACCCGGTGAAGAACCGGAAGTTCGCGCTGAACGTGAAAGACGGCCTGGCGAGCCCGAACGTTTACGATCTCCAGCTCGACAAAAGCGGGAACATGTGGATCGCCACCGACCGCGGCATCACGATCTGCGATACGAAAGGCGACATCAGCTCGCCCGCGTCCTTCATCGACCTCAACGCCGCGCGCGGCTTCCCGAGCGACGCCATCACCGCCTTCGGGCTTTCCCGCGACGGATCGGAAATGTGGATCGGCACGGGCGACAAAGGCGTGATCGTGCTCCAGCTTCCCGCCGGCTTCGTCAACCGCAACGCGCCCACGCTCCTGCCCACGCTCCAGGTGTACAGGCTCAATGACGGGCTCGGCTCGGATTTCGTCGAAACGATCTTCCAGGACAGCCGCGGCAATACGTGGGTGGGAACGATCGGCGGCGGCGCCACGAAAATTACGCCGGCTGCGTCGGCCAACCGCTTCGATGCGCTGCAACGCGCCGTGCTGAAAAATTACAACACGCGCCAGGGCCTGAACTATTTCAACGTCCGCGCCATCATCGAGGACCGTGAAGGAAACGTCTGGATCGGTACCGATGTGGGCCTGAACCAATACCGTGGTGAGCGTTTCCAGCTGTTCGACAAGCAGGACGGGTTGATCAACGACATCGTGTGGACGACGTTCGTGGACCACGCGGGAAATGTGTGGCTCGGAACGAACGAAGGACTGACGCGCATCTCTTTTTACAAAGTGGCGGAAACCGGCGAGCAGCGTTTCACCGTGAGCAATTACACCACGGCCAACGGGCTCGGCAGCAATGTTATTTTGTCGCTTTACGAAGATGCGGGCAACACATTGTGGGTGGGAACCGGTTTCGGCGGCGTAAGCCGGTTGGCCCCGGGCAGCTCGAGGTTTGAAACGTTCAGCACGAAAGACGGTCTCGCCGGCGATGTCGTGTACGCGATCAATTCCGACACGAAAGGAAACATCTGGATCGGCACGAAAGAAGGCGTTTCGAAATTCGATCCCGGGACGATGACGTTCCGCAACTACACGACCGAAGACGGCCTCGGCGGGAACAACGTGTACCGCATTTTCCGCGACAGCCGCGGCAATCTCTGGTTCGGCGCGCTCGGCGGCTATCTCTCCGTTTACGACGGCAAAGCGTTTACGAAATACGACGAGTCGAGCGGCATCGTGCATCGCTTCATTCTCTGCATCAACGAAGACAGGAACCACAACATCTGGCTCGGCGCGTACGGCGGAGGATTGTACATGTTCGACGGGCGCACGTTCAAAAATTACACCTCGCGTCACGGGATGAAAACCGATTCGCCGTATGCGATCATCGCCGACAACGACAACAACATCTGGGTGGGCAACAGCCGCGGGCTCGACAAGTTCAACCCGAAAGACAGCAGCTTCTCGCATTACGGGCGCAGCGAAGGTTTCCTCGGCGTGGAAGTGAACCCCAACGCAGCGGCGATCTCGAAAGACGGAACGTTGTGGTTCGGAACGATCATGGGCGCGGTGAAGTTCGATCCGAAGGAAAACCAATTGAACGGAATAGAGCCGATCACTTCCGTGCACGGGCTGAAAATATTCATGCGCGATGCGGATTTCCCCGAAGAAGGAATTTTCAGCTACGACCAGAACCACCTTACGTTCTCGTTCGTCGGCATCAGCCTCACGAATCCCGAAAAAGTAAAATACCAGTACAAGCTCGACGGTTTCGACACCGACTGGTCGCCTGTTCCGACGCATTACAACGAAGCGGTGTATTCCAACCTTTCGCCGGGTGAATATGTATTCCTCGTGCGCGCCGCGAACAACGACGGGAAATGGAACGAAGAACCGGTGAAGTACAAGTTCTTCATCCGCCCCCCGTTCTGGCAGACGGCCACGTTCTACGTGATCATGACCGTGTTCATCATCTTCTGCATTTTCGGTTTCGACAAGATGCGCACGCGCAACCTCAAACGGCAGAAGCGCATCCTCGAAGAAAAAGTCGAGCAGCGCACGCTCGAGCTCGCGCTCAAGAACGAAGAGCTGGCGCAGAAGAACAAAGAGATCACCGACAGCATCCGCTACGCGAAACGTCTCCAGGATACGATGCTCCTGCCGAGCCGACAGCTGCGGAAAGCGCTGCCCGAATCGTTCATTCTCTACAAGCCGAAAGATATCGTCAGCGGCGACTTCTACTTCTCGCGTTTGTTCACCGCCAATGGACGCCGCAAGGTGCTCATCGCCGCGGTCGACTGCACGGGCCACGGTGTTCCCGGCGCATTCATGAGCATCGTTACCAACGACATGATCGTTCATGTACTCGATGGGAACAGCCACGAGTCGCCCGCACAGCTGCTCGACCGCCTCAACACCGCCATGAGCGACAAGATGCGCCACACGATCGACGACATCAAAGTGCGCGACGGCGTCGACATCGCGCTGGTGATCCTCGACCTCGATTCGCTCGAGCTGCAGTATGCCGGCGCGTTCAATTCCATGTACATGTTCCGCGGCAAGCAGTTCACCGAGTACAAAGCCGACAAGATCTCCATCGGCGGCTTCATCGAGGACGGCAACAAGCTGTACACGAACCACGTCGTGCAGCTCCAGTCCGGCGACACGTTCTATTTGTTCTCCGACGGTTATGCCGACCAGTTCGGCGGGCCGCAGGGCAAAAAGTTCAAGCTTTCCCAGCTGAAGGCGTTGCTGCTGAACATCCAGGACCAGGAGATGACCGACCAGCAGCGCATGCTCGAACAGACGATCGAAACGTGGAAAGGCTCGCACGAGCAGGTGGATGACATGCTGATCATCGGGGTGCGGGTGTGATGGTTTTGCCGCAGCCGTAAGGAACGCGGAATATTGCGGGAAGATGCTGACCGGATTATACGTAATGCAGAAAAGCGCTGTGTTCCCAGGGCAATGAACCACCCTTAACTTTTTGCACTAATTTTATCCGTAACAAATCCTCCAACTCAAACTCATGGACATCCTGATCTTGCTTGGCACTGCGCTCATTCCTCTTGTTCTCGGCGCCATCTGGTACAATAAACATGTCTTCGGCACGGCCTGGATGAATACCGCCGGCATGACCGAAGAGCGTCTCCGCAAGGGAAATGTGTTCGTGAGGTACGGTCTCACGTTCCTGCTCAGTTTCTTCGTTGCAGTAATACTCCAGGTAAGTGTCATCCACCAGGCGCATGTTTTTTCGATACTCATCAATGAGCCGGGGTTCAATGAGCCGGGATCGGAGATGCACAGGTACTTCACCGATTTCATGACGAAATACGGAACAAACTTCCGCACGTTCAAACATGGCGCATTTCACGGAACGCTGACCGGCTTCCTGCTGGTTATGCCGGTCATCGGTATCCTTTCACTTTTCGAGCGCCGGGGCTTTAAATACTTCGCCATCCACGCAGGTTTCTGGATCGTTTCGCTGGCGCTGATGGGCGGCGTGCTCTGTGCGTTCATCAAATTAGGATGAAGTGATTTGCTTCACCCGGAAAACCGCCCACTGAACGCGTAATAAACCCGGAAGATCGCACTGGCTTCTGTGCCGCCTCCATCTATATTTGTCCGGATAGCTCTATTAACCCTGATCCCGGACATGCATGGAGGTAAAATACATTTATTGGTTCTCGTATTTCAACACTGAATTGCCGAGCGTCCGCTACCGGGCCACATACCCGCTTGAAGCGCTGCGCCGTGAGCGTGGCGTGGAATATTCCATCGCGTATCCCGGCTACGACGCAAAAAGCATTTTCCGCTTTGCATGGATGTTCTTTTCGGCGTTGCTGTTCCGGAAAAAAGATTCGCTCATCGTCATCCAGAAATTGTACACGAACCGCGTCTACGCTTTCGCGCTGAAAGTGCTGTTGTTTTTCCGGAAGAAGAACACGCAGTACGACCTCGACGACGCGGAATATCTCGTGTACCCGCCGGAACGGATCGATTATTTCATCCGCAACTGCGCCGCGTGTTCGGTGGCGAGCGAGGCCCTGCTGCAGTATGCGCGGAGGCTCAATCCCAATACCTTCCTGCTGACGTCGCCGGTCATTAGCCATGGCCAGTTCAAAACGCGAAAGAACAAAACGCTCACGCTCGGCTGGATCGGTTGCTACGGCGGCGCGCACCGCGACAGCTTGTTCGAATTTGTTTTTCCCGCGATCAAACTGCTCGACTTCGATGTCCGCCTCGTGCTGCTCGGGATCACCGAAGACGAACATCGTTCCGAAGTGAAGGAATATTTCGCAAACGATAAGCACGTTACGCTCGGGATGCCCGGCGACATCGACTGGCTGGACGAAGCTTCGGTCTATGCCCGCATCTGTTCATTCGACCTTGGTCTTGCGCCGCTTCTTGACATCGAAATGCATCGTTCCAAATCCGCGTTCAAGCTGAAGCAATATTTCTCCTGCGGCGTTCCTGCGCTGGCGAGCGGGATCGGGGAGAACGCGCGGTTTATTCGCCACGGTGAAAATGGATTTGCCTGCAACACGGTCGGGGATTATCACCGGCAACTGCGAAACGTGAACGCGATGCAGGAGAAAGAGTATGAACAGCTGAGCTCCGGCGCGCGCGAAAGTGTTCCCGGATTTACGCTGGCGCATTACGGGGAAATTTTACTTGAGCAGTACCGGCGGGAGGAAAAACGGCAGCCGGAATTTGAGATCGGCGAGACGGAAATCATCGTCCAGGTGAAGGGTTGATTACTCATGCCTTGATTTGATTTATCTTTAATCAGGAGCGATCAAGCATTTCTTCATTTCGATGTTGTAGCCAATGAAAAAATTCGCCCGGACCTGCGTCACCGTTTTCCTGCTTTGTTTTACCGGGTACATCATTTACCTCGACGCCGCGCTTTTTTACCAGCCCCGTTTCGAGACGCCGGCCGGAACTGTCGTGATCAACGACGACCTGCTGTGCCAGCTGCGTTTCCTCAAAGAAGCGACGCGCGACGGCGCCGCAAGCCAGATGCAGCAGCATTACCCGGAAGGTTATTTGTTCATGAACGCCATTTACGGTCTCGCGTGGAGTGAGCTGGCCGCGCATCTTCCGCATGCATCGCCCATTTACAAAGAAGCGCATACAGAAATTCAATGGTCGTGGGAAGAAGTGAATTCCGGTGAGGGGAAACGCATCTTCGATCCTTCACTTGAAATTCCTTACGGCGTATTTTATGCGGGATGGAACAATTACCTGCTCGGCAAGAAGCTGGCCGTGGAAGCTGCCGGTGAAAGAGACACGGCAGAGGTGAATCTTTTCCGCGCGCAATGCCGCGTGATCGCCGGCGTGATCGATTCCACCGTGTTCCCGGAGTCGTACCCGTTTGCTGCATGGCCGAGCGACGCGACGGTTGCCGTGGCCTCGCTATCGGTGCACGACAAACTTTTCGCCCCGGAATTCCAGTCGGCGATCCGCAACTGGATCGGGAATGTGAAACAGCATCTCGATACTTCGGGACTCATCCCGCATTCGGTCCATTTCGGTTCCGGGAAAACAAAAGAGATCGCCAAAGGTTCTTCTCAAAGCCTGATCCTGAATTTTCTTTGGGAGATCGACACGGCGTTTGCAAAGCAGCAGTTTGCAATTTACAAGGAACGTTTCCTCGACAGCCGGTTCGGTTTGCCCGGGATCCGTGAGCCCCGCAAAGGATTAACAGGCGGAGAAGACATCGATTCGGGCCCGGTGATCTTCGACATCGGCGGTTCTGCGTCCATCGTCGGTTTGCGCACGATGGCTTTGTACGGAGAAGCGACGACGGCCGTGGGATTGCGCAACAGTATCGAAGCATTCGGGATGGGAATGGAAAGCGGGGGAAAGAAAAAATACCTCTTCGGAAAATTGCCGGTGGCTGATGCGTTCATCGCGTGGGCGAATTCCGCTGAGCCTGTAAAAAGTAAAATGCTCGCCACGGATGAGAACTGGAGAAGCCGTTTTCAGCTGTATTCCCTGCTCGCCGTCCTTTTCCCGGCCGGCTCAATGCTGTGGATGTGGAAATCGCGCATAAAAAGCATCTTCAGCAGGAAACCGTCATCCTGATTTGCTTTATCTTTAATCCACTCCTGCACTCCTGCTCATGTCAAAAACACGCAACCTGAAGAACGGCATTACCGCCCTGTTCCTCGCTTTCGCCGCAACGGCATCCGCGCAATATGTCGAAGACCAGGTGATCCCGTGGTACGGCGATACGTCTACATACGTGGTGATGCGCGAAGAAAAATTCGGCATCCTGAAAGACGGGAAAGAAGTGATCCCGGTGAAGTACGAGATCGAGAATTTCATGTACGCGGTCAATTGGGACGGGCAATGTTATTACAGCCCGGGCACGCATTTCGCGCTGGGGGATGACGGCAAATGGGGCGTGATGGATTGTTACGGAAAGACGATCGTTCCGTTCGAATATGATTACGTGACGATCGAACGGAACAATGAATCGGGGCAGATGGAATATGCCGGCGTGGAAAAGAACGGCAAGTGCGCGATCATGAACAGCGAAGGGAAATTGATCACCGGGTACGATTTCGATGCGTTCTACGGGTATTACAATAACCCGGGGATGCTTCATTCCGGGGATAAGCTGGCGGTAAAAAAGGGAGAACAAATTCTTTTTTACGATCCCTCCAAAAAGAAGCTGCTTGCCGAAGCGCCGAAGCTGGAGTTCACGCCGGAAGCCCGCATTGTCGGGTATAAAATGAAAATGGGCGCGATCACCCGCAAAGGACAGGTACTTCTCCCGGTGGAATACGATTACGTGCGTTCCGCGTCCAACATGATGTACGTTTCTCCCGACCAGCCGCTCGTGGTGTCGAACGGCAACCGCCAGGGCGCATGGTGGCCCGGCAAAGGAATGATCATCCCGGTCGAATACGACAACGTGACGCTCGACTATTGTGAAGCGACACCGTATTTTGTCGTGCTGCGCGAAAAGAAATACGCGCTGTTCAGCGGCGAGGGAAAACAGCTGACGGAGTTCGAATACGATTCGTTCTCTCTCTTTGGCGGTACGATCACCGCGACGAAGACCGTTGAGCAGGAATACACGATCTCGCCGGAAGGAAACGCAACTCTGAAAAAGGATAAATAAATCACATGCAACGGATGAGCCATTTCACAAACGAATTTCCCGCATTTTTCAAATCCCTTTCGAAGAATAACACGACCGATTGGTTCGACAAAAACCGGAAAACATACGAAACGCACGTAAAAAAACCGTTTCACGTGTTCGTGGAAGAAATGATCGCGCGCATTCAAAAGCACGATCCTTCCGTGAAGGTGAAAGCTTCCGATTGTATTTTCCGCATCAACAAAGACATCCGCTTCTCGAAAGACAAAACGCCGTACAACACGCACATGTCGGCGAACATTTCCCCGCAGGGACGGAAATCAAAAGAAGCCCCCGGCATTTATTTCCAGCTCGGCGCCGGTAAGATCGCGATCTACGGAGGCGCTTACATGCCTGAGAAAGACAGCCTTTCCCACGTGCGCAAAACACTCGCGAAAGATCCGGCAGCCTTCGATAAGCTGATCAATGCGCCTGCGTTCAAAAAGAAATTCGGAACGATCCGGGGCGAAAAGAACAAAGTCCTTCCGCCCGACCTGAAAACGCCTGCTGAAAAATACCCGCTCATCGCCAACAAGAGCTTTTATTTCACCGCCGAGCTCGATGCGAAGGAAATCACTTCCGCGAAGCTGGCCGACCTCGTCATGGAGCATTATATTGCCGCAAAACCGGTGAACGATTATCTCGCCAAAGCGATGAAAGGAAAATAGATGGCGGAAGAGCAGTTGACGCGACTGAATAAATTCATCCGTGAAACCGGGTTTTGTTCCCGCCGCGAAGCCGACAAGCTGATCGAAGAAGGACGCGTAACGATCAACGGCAAGCCCGGCGAGCTCGGCTCCAAAGTGGCGCCCGGCGACGTGGTGAAGATCGACGGAAAACCCGTGGGCGCGAAGGAAGCGCCGCTGTACCTCGCCTTCCACAAACCCCGCGGCATCATCTGCACCACCGAGCTGCACATCCGCGACAACATTGTCAGCTACATCAATTATCCCACGCGCATTTTCCCCGTCGGCCGCCTCGACCGCGCATCGGAAGGTTTGATCTTCATGACGAACGACGGTGACATCGTCAACAAAATTCTCCGCGCCGGGAACAACCATGAGAAAGAATACATCGTGAGCGTGGACAAACCCGTTACGCCTGATTTTATTTCCCGCATGGCCGCGGGCGTACCCATCCTCGACACGGTGACGAAGAAATGTTTCGTGGAGCAAACCGGCAGGAACCAGTTCCGCATCATCCTCACGCAAGGCCTCAACCGCCAGATCCGCCGCATGTGCACGCATCTCGGCTACGAAGTGACACGGCTGAAACGCATCCGCATCATGAACATCACGCTGGAAGGTTTGCCGGTGGGAAAGTGGCGGGAATTTACGAAAGATGAGACGGCGGCGGTCGAGAAGTTGATCTCGTCGTCGGTGAAGACGGAAGAGGCGAGTAAGTAAAAAATATCACGTACAAAAAATTCAGTCTGAGCCCAGAACCCTGGCCACGGTATCTCCGTGCCTCCGCGGTAAAACGTTATATTTGAGATAGGGCTCCCTCATTTCCGTTCCGATGAAAAACTTCCTCCTTCCGGCATTCCTCCTGCTTGCAATATCCGGCGCCGCGCAAACCCGCGCGCCGCGTCCCAGGCCGGGAAACGAAGACCCCGCCAAACGACAGGAACGTTTCTACAAAACGCGCGAGGATGCAACCATAATCAACCACGAGTTGGCGCGATGGAAAGCGTTCGGGCAAAGCAAAGCCGAAATGTTGCGCACGGAGGCTGCATTACCGGTGGCAAACTGGCAAAGCTGCGGACCGGCCAACCAGGGCGGGCGCATGATCTCGTTCGCGTTCGACCCCACGAATTCGCAGACCATCTGGGCGGGTTCCGCTTCGGGTGGTTTGTGGCGCAGCATGAACGGCGGTAATTCCTGGCAAGCGATGAGCGATAATATTCCCTCACTGGCCATCGGCGCGATCGGCATCAACCCGGCGAGCCCGAACGTCATGCTGCTTGGCACCGGCGAAGGCTATGTGCTGACGCCGTTGCTGCAGAGCGGCGTGGGCGTACTGAAGTCCGTCGACGGCGGATTGACGTGGGGAATGACGGCGCTCAACGTTCCCGACTCGCTCGGTTTTGCGAGCTTGAATTTTGCGTGGGATCCCGTGAACACGAATAACGTGTACCTCGCCAGCACGATCGGTATACTTGTTTCGAACGACCAGGGAAACACGTGGGCGCTTACGCTTCCCGGCGTGGCGACGTCGCTCGCGATGAACCCGCAGAGCCCGGCGGTACTTTATGCGTCGCTTCAATATTTTTCCTGGGCGCCGAATGCCGGCATTTTCAAATCGACCGACGGTGGACAAACATGGACGCAACTCGGCAACGGCCTTCCGTCGGCAAACGTGATCGGCTTTACGTGCCTGAGCCTTTGCGACAGCTTCCCGGATGTGCTCTACGCAGGAATTTCCGGCTCGACGATCGCGGGTACGTTTGGGAAATTGCATGGACTTTACAAAACATCGGACGGAGGCGCAACCTGGACCATGCTTCCCAACACCGTCGATTTTTATTGCTATCCGCCGCCTTACGATTACATCTGCCAGGGTTGGTACGGAAACGTCGTCAAGGTTATGCCGGCCGACAGCAACAAAGTGTTTGCGGGCGGCGTGAATTTTTACAAATCCTTTAACGGCGGCAATACGTGGAATTTTTCGGATAACTCAACGTCGGAATCGTATGGCTACATGCATCCTGATTTTCATTACGTCGCGGTCGATCCTTCCGATCCGTTCACGATGTATACTTGCAACGACGCGGGCATTTACAAAACGACCAACGGCGGGCTCAACTGGATCCGCAAGGACAGCGGGCTGGTGACGGCGCAATATTATTACGTCGCCTCTTCGTTTAGCAACCCGGACCTGGCGATCGGCGGAACGCAGGACAACGGTGTTTTTTTTAATTACAGCCTCGGCGCATCTCCCGGCTGGTCGCAGCCTACAAGCGGTGATGGTTTTGCCTGCCGTATCGATCACACCAATGACCAGGTGCTGTTTTACACGGAGCTGTACAAGGGCCGCATGAAGAGCACCGACGGAGGTGCGTCGTTCACGCCCGTCAACAATGGCATCAACGACCCGAATTATTTTTTCATGCCGTTAATAATGCACCCCGTGAACAGCCAGGTATTGCTGACGGCTACCGACAATTACATTTACCAGACCACCGACGGCGCAATGAACTGGTCTTCCATTTTCAATGTGCAGTACATCACCATCCTCGAATACGATAAAGTGAACCCGGACATCATTTACGCGTCTACCGACCCGCTTTATACATCATCCGATGTGTACCGTTCCATGGATGGCGGCATAACCTGGCTGCAGATCACTTCGCCGTCCGACAAAATTTCTGATATCGAAACCGATCCGGTCACCACCGGGTTGCTCTACGCCACGTGCAACAAGTACGCGGCCGGGCAGCAAGTGTGGAAGTCGGTGGATTCAGGGATGACCTGGACAAGCATTTCCTCCGGCTTTCCCGGCATTCCGGCGAATACCATAGTAATTAACCCGAACAACCACGATCACCTGTACGTCGGAAGCGATCTCGGCGTTTACCTTTCCATCGACCGTGGCGTCAGCTGGAGCAGCTACAACGACAACCTGCCGAACGTGCACGTGCTGGATATGCATTACCATGCCGCCGACAGCTCGCTGCGCGCGGGCACGCACGGGCGGGGCTTCTGGAAAACTCCAGCTGCGGACCCGGCGCTGGTTTCACTGCAAGACGTGCATGCGCCGGTAACCGGGGTCAGCGCTTATCCGAATCCTTCGAAGGGAGAAGTGACGATCACGTATACGCTGGCGCAAAATTCCAGCGTCACGGTCAAGGTGCTCAACCAGCTGGGGCAGGAAGTGGGGCAGGTGTTCGCCGGGAACCAGCAGGCCGGAACGCAGACGATCACGTGGGACGGCAGGAATGCGAACGGAGGCGCGGTTCAACCCGGGGTTTATTTTGTGCGTGTGATCAGCGGGGATAAGGCGACGGCAACAAAAGTGGTTATTTCAGGATAACTCATGGGAATAAATACCGGTGGAATTCGTCAGCCGGCGACCTGCAATAAAAAACCCCGGAACTTTCGCCCGGGGTTTTAATCCTTTTTATTTCGTGCCGCGTATCAAATGCACGAACCCGTGCTCATTGAATTCTTTTCCTGAGAAATCCACCAGGTATGCCACGTAATAATAGACGCCGTCGACAGCTTCGTCGCCGCCGGTGGTGATGCCGTTCCAGTAGCCGGTGGTGGAATCCCATTCATAGACCATTCTTCCCCAGCGGTCATAGATTTCGCAGCGAAGGTTTTGCATGCCGGAGTTCGTGATGACGAAACCGTCATTCGAGCCGTCGCCGTTCGGGGTGAACACGTTCGGGATGCTGTAATGCGATTCGCCGATGAGAATGCACACCTCGGCCGTATCCACGCAGCCCGACGCATTTGTAACAACGAGTCCTGCGCAATACAATCCCGTATCCGCGGATGTGACCGTCACACAAGGCGATTGCTGCCCGGAGGTGCCGGTGCCGTTGAGGTCCCACGCCCATGCGATGGCGCCCGTTGACGCGTCGGTGAAGCAGAGCTGTGTGCCGCCGCTGCCCAGCGCAAGCGTGCCGTTCACCGCATTCGTGGTGAACGCTGCGTTGGGTGACGCAAGAACCGCAGCCGTCGCGCTGCCCGTGGTGACACACCCGTTCGCATCGGTGATCGTGACGGTGAATGTTGTGGTTTGTGTCACGGTTACGTTTTGCGAGGATGTCGTTCCGCCATTCGACCACGCATACGAATACGGGCCGACTCCTCCGCCCGCGCCCGCGGAAATGGCTGCGCTGCCGCCCGGGCAGGCGCTGTCGCCGGTCGCTGTTGCCGTGAGCGGCTGGGGCTGCGTGATCGCGAAGGTTTGTGTCATGCTGCAGCCGTTTGCATCGGTGACCGTGCAGGTGAACGTGCCGGCGCCGAGGCCGCTTGCCGTTGCGCCTGTCCCGCCGGAGGGCAGCCATGCGTATGTATAACCGGGTGTTCCGCCTGCAGCTGTAACTCCTGCCGTGCCGGTCGTGCCGCCGTTACACAAAACATTCGTCTGCGCGGAAGTCGCGGTCAGCGCCGCGGGCTGCGTGACGGTGAACGATTGCGTGGTGGCGCAGCCGTTGGCATCGGTGATCGTGCAGGTATAGCTGCCGGCGCCGAGCCCGGTGGCTGTGGCGCCCGTGCCGCCCGACGGTGCCCACGCGTAGGTGTACCCGGGTGTGCCGCCGCTCGCGGAAACCGTTGCGTCGCCGTCGTTACCGCCTGCGCAGGAAACGTTCGTCCCCGAAGACGTTGCCGTAAGCGCGGAAGGTTGCGAGATCGTCACCTGCTGCGTGGTGGTGCAGCCGTTCGCATCCGTGACGGTGCAGGTAAATGTTCCTGCGCCGAGCCCGGTCTCTGTTGCTGCGCTTCCGCCCGATGGCGCCCATGCGTACGTGTAGCCCGGCGTGCCTCCATTTGCTGTAACGGTTGCCGTGCCGTCAGTGCCGCCGTTGCAGGATACGTCGGTGGACGACAGCGCGGAGGCAAGCTGCGTGGGTTCGGAGATCGTTACCACTTCGGTGCCGGTGCAACCTCCCGCGTCGGTGATCGTGACAGTGTACGTTCCTGCGCCGAGTCCCGTTTCTGTCGCATTCGTTCCCCCGCTCGACCACACGTAGGTGTACGGCGGATTGCCTGCAGTGGGCGTCGCGGTTGCGCTGCCGCTGGTTCCGCCGAAACACATAACGTTTGTGACGGAAGTCGTCGAAGTCAGCGCATTGGTTTGTGTAACGTTCACGCTTTGTGTCATGCTGCAACCGTTCGCGTCGGTTACCGTTACCGTGTAAGTGCCCGCGCTGAGTCCTGTGGCGGTGGCGGCAGTTCCACCCGACGGCGCCCATGAATACGTGTAAGCGCCGGTTCCGCCCGAAGATGTTGCAGTAGCTGAGCCGTTTGTTCCGCCGCAGGTTGCGGGCAGGGAAGAAGCGCTCACGCTGATCACCGGCGGTTCGGTCAGCGAAACGGTTTGTGTCGTGGCGCATCCGTTCGCATCGGTAATGTTCACCGTGTAATTCCCGGCCGCCAGGCCTGTTGCTGTTGCCGCCGTACCGCCTGACGGCGACCATGCGTACGTGTACCCGGGCGTTCCTCCCGACGGGCTCGCCGTTGCCGAACCGTTCCCCCCGAAGCACGCAGGGTCTGTTCCCGATGTTGTTGCGCTGAGCGCGGCAGGTTGCGTGATCGTCACGGTTTGTGTCGTGGTACAACCGGCCCCGTCGGTGAGGGTGACCGTATAAGTTCCCGCGGCAAGCCCGGTTGCTGTTGCGCCGGTCCCACCCGAAGGCGCCCAGCTATACGTGTATGTGCCTGTTCCCCCGGACCCGCTGACGGTGGCCGATCCGTCCGATCCGCCGCTGCAGCTGACGTTCCCCTGCGCCGAGAGCGTAGAGGTAATGCCGCCGTTGGAAGGAATGGTGACAACTACGGTTTCCGGAACCGAGCAAGGGTTCGAATCGGTGATCGTGCAGGTGTACGTGCCCGGGCAAAGGCCTGTGGCTGTCGCGGCATTACCGCCGGAAGGCGCCCAGGAATACGAATAAGGCGGGCTGCCGGCGGAAGCGTTGGCGGTAGCAGTTCCGTCGCATGTGGAGCAGCCGGTAGGAGGCGTGAATGCGCTCGTTGCGGTGAGCGCCGTGCCGCACTGGATGAAATCCACGAAAACGCCGGAATCGTAGTTGCAGTCGCCCGCGTCGGCGATGGCCAGCTTGAAGTGATACGTCTGGCAGGGACAAAGCGCTACGTTCCGTGTCAGCACGGTGGTAAATGCATCGTACTGGATCGTGGGACCGCCGGCGTTGTTGACGTAATAGGCGTTGTTGGTTGTCGCGTTTACATTGTCGATGGAAACGGGCGTAGTATTGTTGGGAAGCGTTGCCACGTTTGTGTTGTTGTAAAATCCCGCCTGGCAGGCAGGTCCCGGGCCCGTGATGAAGAATCCGAATGCATCGTTGTAAGAAGAGTTGACGAATTCAGGATATTCTTCCGAGCCGAAGACGAAACGGATCGTCAGCGTGTTGCATTGCGGAACGAGATCGAATTCCAGCACGCATACGTCTTCGTTCGCCAGCGGTTCGATGGCGGTAAGCTGGGCGTCGACCGTGGAAGTTCCGTTGCATGTTCCCTGCGACCCGATGTTGTTCGGGCCGATTGCATTCGTTGCGCTGCCGGTGGTCAGCAGGATGCCGTTGGTAAGCCCCATATTCGTGGTGTTGCCGTTGGAGAACGTGCCGTACGCGTTGCCGGGACAATTCAGCGTCACGTTGCTGACGTTCAGTCCGCCGCCGAGAAGGGCGTTGATCAGCTGTGTCGAGGTGACTGCACTTGTGACAGTCAGCTGCGCGGAAAGGGGCGCCGACAGCGCGATGAAAAGAAAAAGAAAGGTCAGCCGGGCCATACGGACGCAGCTTCCGAAGGAGTAATATTTTTTCATTGGGTCAGGTAAAGAAGAGTAAAAATAAGATAATCAGGCACTTCCGCAATAGGATATTTTTACTGTTTTAAGCAGTTTGTATATTACGACGATATACGGGTTGCCTGCAATGCCACGTGATGTACAATTCCGGCAGTTTTGAAGTCATCCGTTACCTTTCCAAAATTATTCCGGCAGAAAACTTAAAGGCAGAGAAATGATAAACGATGAAATACGATTGCGCAAGACAGAACTTGCTGACTTAGAGTTCTTCTTTGTATTTCAGCTTGACAATGAAGCAAATTATTTAGCTGCATTCACGGCAAAAGACCCAACAGACAAAACAGCATATCTTCAGAAATACACAAAATTGCTGAACGACCCGGCTATAAATATGCAGACAATAATTGTGGGAAACAGTATTGCAGGAAGCGTCTCAAAGTTTGAAATAGAAGGCGAAGCAGAAGTTACATACTGGATTGACAAAAAATTTTGGGGTAAAGGGGTTGCGACAAAAGCACTTAAAGAGTTGCTGAAAAATGAAAAAATGAGGCCTGTTTTCGGACGAGTTGCGTTTGACAATTTTGGCTCACAGAAAGTGTTAGAGAAGTGCAATTTTATAAAAATCGGTACAGGCAAAGGTTTTGCCAATGCACGGCAAGCAGAAATAGAAGAATTTATTTACAAGCTGACTTAAAAACAACATTATTTCAAAAGGACGATAAGCCACTCCCCGGCAAAATAGTTGGCCTGTTAAAAAACAGACCGTGCCGGAAAACCCACCGGCACGGTCACCCAACCGCACATCTGTTCTTAAGGCGATCTCAAAAATGAAATTTTTGAGATGAGCTCTAGTTAAACATCCCGGCAGATTTCGTCGTTGCGAATGGATTGGGCGTTACGAAGCGCAGCGCAATTTCCAGCCCGCCCCGGCTGTTGCTGGCGGTGCGCAGGAGAGACGTGTTGACGTCGTAGCTGATGCCGATCGCATAATTGGAATATTCGAGCAGCACCTGCGCCGCCACGGCATCTTTCGTTCGCATGAACGCGCCTGCTGAAATTGCCGCGCCATCTTTAAAGCCCGTGTATTTTGAATCCTGGCGGACGGTGAAACGAAGAAGCGTTCCGGCATAGATCTCCTGCGCCGGGCCCTGCCGGGAATACATGAACGACGGCACGAACGCCACATTCGAATTGCTGATGCTGAACAGCGCGCTGCCGTGCACGACGGTTTTCAGGAAAAGCTTTTCATCCGGGTTGGCGTAAAAAGAATACCCGGGCTGTGAAAGATGGAAAAACGAAACGCCGAAATTAGCTTCCAGGTCGTGGTTGTCGGTGACGTTCTTCGACCCTGAACGGTTGTCATAATTCCAGAGCAGGCCCCCGCCAAAGTCCGCATAAGAAACGGACGTGGACGCATTCACCGGCTCGCCCGAAGCCAGCGCGGAATTGAATGCAGAACCGTCGTACTGGCTGCCCCACTGCAGCGCCAGGTAGTTGACGGAGCGCTGCGCGAAGCCGGCGACCAGTCCACCGCCCAGCGTGCTGTTTTGGCCGAGGCGCACGTGGTACGCCAGCGAAAGGTTCGCCTGCACGGTTCCCATCTTTGCATCCCCGGAACGGTCGGAGAAAAAGTTGATCCCCGCGGCGAGAAATCCTTTCGTGCTTTTTTTCTTGTTCAGCCGCGAATCGCAGCCGAACCCGATCGTGCGGTACGGCGTGCCCACGCTTTTCCACTGGTCCCTGTAATTGAACGTGGCGCGCAGGTCGTTCTGCGCTCCCGCCATCGCCGGGTTCAGCGTGAGCGGGCTCATGTTGAATTGCGAAAAGTGTATGTCCTGCGATCGCACCGCCCCTGCAAGCAACATGCAGGCGGCAACCGCGACAAGATGTGTGATGTTCGTTTTCATTTCAGTGGGTTTTAAAATGTGGGTCAACGCAACAATGTGATGTTTCCTTTTTTCTCCAGGACATTTCCGTTCACCAGCACGGCTTCGAGGTAATAGACGAACACGGCGGTATTCATCAATTCCCCGCGGTACGTGCCGTCCCAGCATTGAGACGGGTCCGTTGTCTCGAATACTTTTTCACCCCAGCGGTCATAGATCACCAGCGTCATCTGCTCAATACATTGCGATCCGTAAATGCACAGCCGGTCATTGGCGTTGTCGTTGTTCGGCGAAAACGCATTGGGGACGAACAGCTCGCCGCATTCCGTATCGACGAAGATGGTGATGCAATCGTTATCCGTGCAGCCATTCGAATCGGTGACCGTGACGCAGTAAACGGTTGTCTGCGTCGGATCGGCCACCGGAGCCTGGCAATTCGTGCAGCTCAATCCCGCCGGTGGCGACCAGGTGTATGTTCCGCCGCCTGTGGCATTCAGCACGGTGCTGTTGCCGATAAAGATGGTGTCGCCCGTGCCTGCGTTAGCGACCGGGAGCGGAAGCACGTTGACAGAAATAAACGCCGTGTCCGCGCACGCGCCGCCGGAGACGATCACGGAATATGTACCCGCCGCCGAAACGGTGATCGCAGCTGTTGTGGCGCCCGTGCTCCAGCTGTAAGCTGTGCCGCCTGATGCGGTCAGCTGTGTCGAAGCGCCCGAACAAATGTCCGTGAGCCCGCTGATCGAAGCTACCGGTACAGGCGTTATCGTTACGGGATACGTCGCCGTGTCGGAGCAGCCGTTCGGGCTGGTCACCACCACGGAATACGATGTGCTCGATGAAGGCGTGACGGTAACCGAAGCGGATGTTCCTCCTGTGCTCCACTGGTACGTTCCGCCGCCCGAAGCAGTAAGCGTGGCGGTATCGCCCGCGCAGATCGCGTTCACCCCGCTGACGGATGCGGTGGGCGAAGCGTTGACGAATATTGTAACGCTTGCGGAGTCGGCGCACAGCCCGTTTGAAACAATGACTGAATACGTTGTGGCGGCGGAAGGAGAAACCGTGACGGAAGAAGTTGTCGCGCCCGTGCTCCACTGGTACGTGCCTCCGCCCGATGCGATCAGCGTTGCGCTTTCACCGCTGCAGATCGTGTCAACGGCGCTGATGGAAGCGACAGGAGAAGGGTTGACCGTTACGGTGACGCTGTCGCTTGCTGTGCAGTTGCCGGTAGAAACGTCCACGATGTACGTCGTTGTGACGGCCGGCGAAACAGTTACCGCAGCGGTCGTGGCGCTTGTGCTCCATTGATAAGCGGTGCCGCCGGAAGCGGTGAGTGTCGTGCTGCCGCCTTCGCAGATCGTCGTGTTGCCGGTGATCGCGGGATTCACCGTAACGGCCGCGATGCTGAACGGGAGCACGTCGCAGGAGATTCCCGGACCGCTGAAGCCGTTCAATGAAAGAGCCGTGTCGTTCGTAACGTGAACGGTGACCGACGGTGTCGTTGCGCCCGTGCTCCACTGGTATGAATAGGCGCCGCTTGCGGTCAGCGTTATGCTGTCACCCACGCAAACGGTATCGAAACCGGTGATCTCGAGCGGGACATGACAGCAGGCAACGATCATAACCGGTGACTGTGGGGCTTCGAAGAGTGCAGGGACAGCGGACGCGCTGGTGGAATTGATATAATACGGGCGCTGTGAAGAAACCGGGGAAAGGGACGTGGTGACAAGCGGGTACGATTGCTCGAAGCAGCCGCTCCTGCCGGCGCTGTCGGTTTTGACCAGCGCAATATCTGTGTTGGTAGGCCCGCCGATGGAACCGGAAATCCCACCGAGCGCGAACCCGCCATCATTAGTCTCGAAGCCCTGGTGCGCAACTCCCGGCAGGTTGGGCGCCTGGCTGTAGTTCCTCGTCCAGACCGTGTCGCCGGCGAGATCTGTTTTTACCAGGTAATAATTGAACTGCTGGCTTCCCGGCACCGCTTCGAACCCGCCGAACACATATCCGCCGGTGGAAACCACGTCGACGAACTCGCCCGACATCTGGTGCCCCGGGATCCTGTATGCTTTCGACCATTGTATGGCGCCGAGCGAATCGATCTTCAGCAGGATGGCGGCCGTATCGTACGACGCGATTTCGTCGTGCAGGTACCCCCCGATGATGAACCCGCCATCGGAAGCTTGCCGGATGCCTGCCGGGCGCTCGTCGGTGGTAACGTCATACGTCCTCGTCCAGAGCGTGTCGCCGTTCGGATCGATCTTGAATACGAGGATGTTGTTATCCGCGCCGCTGGTTGTCGCTGACGTATTCCCGAGGATCACGTAATTCCCGTCACTGGTACCGATGATCCTGCCGCCCGAAACATTTGCTGCGCCGGCGAACGCGCTGTAATGTTTCTGCCATTGCACGGCCCCGGAAGCGTCGATCTTGATAAGAGAAAGCAGGGCGTAGGACGATGCGATCGAATCGGTATAGCCGCAGAGCAGGAAACCGCCGTCGGGGGTTTCGATCACGTCAGGCTCGCCATCGCCGGAGCCGAGCCCGAAGAAGTCGCCGTAAGTCCTGGTCCAGGTGACATTGCCGGAGGCGTCCAGCTTGCACACAAACATTTCCCCGTTGTTCGGAGAAGTGCTGCCCGTGCAAATGTAACCGCCGTCGGACGCCTGGCGGATGCCGAGCATCCGCTCGATATTGGTGAAGCCGCCGGGAGAGCCGATGATCTTCGCCCACTGGACATTGCCGTACTTGTCGACTTTTTTCACATAACCTTCAAACGTGAATGTGGAAAAATTGATCTGCTGCCCGGCAATGGCAAAACCGCTGTCGCTCGTTTGCGTCATGCCGTACAGGTATTCCTGCGGCTGAAGCGTGTAGTTCTTCTGAAACGTGATCACCCCTGGCGGTGACGAGATGGTGGTCTGCGCAGCCAGGTGGGAAATGCCGGGCGTGCATGCAAAAAGGAACAGCGCGGCCGCTCGTTTTGCAAACAGGATGGTTTGGGTCGGGTAAAAAGTCATTTTGGTTGGGTTTTATATAAACAAGAATATCCCGCATTACCCGCCGTACCAAATCGTTTTTTATTTTAAGTCACCTTTCTATTTTGGTTAAATTGCTGTGTAAAATGCATAATAGCGGGAAAGATTAGTTTACAAGTAACCTTTTATGAAACAACCGGCAGACGACCTCTTCCTGCTGATCCGGGCGATGACACCGGCTGAAAAACGCTATTTCAGGCTGACGGCTGCGCCTTACTCCGCGACGAGAAAGGACAACAAATACCTGTTGCTGTTCGACCGTATCGGGAAACAGGAAGAATATGACGAGCCGGCGCTCAAACGTCATTTCAGCAAAGACGCTTTTCTCGGCAGGCATTTCAAAAAAGCAAAAGCGCATTTGTACAACCTCGTATTGTCGGCGCTCGAACGTTTCGGTCGCGACGAATATGCGCAGGTGCAGTCGCGGCTTCACCAGTCGCGGATCCTGTACCGGAAGGGGTTGTACAGGCAGAGCGGGAAACTGCTTGCCCGCGCGATGAAGGAAGCACAGGCGGAGGAATATTTTACGGCGTTAGTGGAAGCCGCAGAGCAGCAGCGAAGCCTTGTCGCGGTAAACCGGGAGTTCGCCACGGAAGCAGCAAAGCAGATTTCCGTAAACACCGCCCGTTACCTGCGCCGGGAAGCCAACATCCACGACATGCGCGAGATCCAGGCGAAGATCTTCAGGCACTTCACCGGGCATCACATCCTGCGCACGGCACGGCAACGTGCGACGTTGAAGCAGCTCGGAAAAAAATTATTCGGGAAAGAACCGGAGCCGCTTTCCGGGCGTGCCGCCACCATCCTGTACAATACGATGGGAATTTATTACCAGCAGGCAGGCGTTCCCGCGAAAGCCCGGCGGTATTTCAAAAAAGCGATGAGCTACACCGCCGCCGCACGGACGCCCGCGGGGGTGATGAACCATGCGATGATCACCAGCAATTACATCAGCGCGTGCATGACTTCACGGGATTACGGGGAAGTCGTGCGCGAGGCGACGCGCCTGCTGACCACGTGCGGGCAATACCCGGCGAACAAACGTCTCCGGCAGGTGGAGTGCTCGCTGTGCCATACCAGCATGAGCATGTACATCGCCACCGGTGAATTCAATGCGGGGATCGAATTTTCGGAACGCGTGAAACGGAAATATTTCGCCGATGCGATCCTCCGCGATAAAACATTGTTCGCATTCAACTCCGCGGTGCTGCATTTCGGAACGGGTAATTACAGCCAGGTGCTGAAGCTGACGAATTCCGTCATCCGCATCCCGGAAGGCACGAACCCGGTTCCGAAAACGGCTTACTGGAGCCGCATGCTGCAGGTCATCGCGTTGTGGGAAAGCGGCGATTACGAGCTGCTCGATTACCGCGTGAAAGCTTTTTACGCTTACCTGCTGAAACGGGGAGAACTTTACCGGCTCGAGAAGATCATCCTGGAATTCGTGCGGAAAAATTACACGCGGGCAGCGCTGACCTTTCCACGGAACCGCGCAGTGCCGCCTGAAACCCGCACCGCGCTTGTGCGGCTGAAAGGCCAGCTCGTGCGCGCCATCAAAAACCCGGAAGAGACAAATGCGCTCGACTATTTCGATTTCATCGCGTGGCTCGACAGTAAGATCCGGAACGTTTCATTCTCCGAAGTCATGCGTGAAAAGGCGCGCAGGTAAAAATCACTCCACCGCGCACACAAATACCTTCGACTCCTTATTCCCTTTCAGCGTGTACAGCGAGCGGAAACCGACATCCGCAATGATGAAATTCATGCCCGGCGAACGGTATTCCTCCACGACACGGCGGATCTCGATGTCTTCCAGCTCCGACGGATCGCTGTAGCGGATGTAGACTTTGATGTCGAAATCCGTGTCGAGCAGGTGCTCCGCGTTGTACGAACCGTTCATCGAACGCTGCAGCTTTTTGAGCTTCTTGTACGCGTAACGGTAGTTGTACGTCAGCGCGGAAATGTCCGACAGCACGGCGCTTCCCGTGGGATGGCTGCCCGCGCCTTTGCCGGTGAACGTTTGTTTGCAGGAGAACGCGCCTTCCACTTCGATGCCGTTGTATTCGTAAAGGATCTTGTACAGCTCATCGTCGGCCTTCACGAAACGGGGCATCACGTACACGCGGAACTTGCCTGCCCCGTTTTCCGCGTCACCTGCTTTTGCGGCGCTGGCCACGAGCTTGATGCGCAACCCTTTTTCGCGGGCATAACGGATGTCGTTGAACGAAATGTTCTGGATGCCGAGCGTAAGGATCGTCTCCGGTTTCAGGATGATGCCGAACGCGTGCACGCTCAGCAGCGTGATCTTGTACAGCGTGTCGAAGCCCGCCACGTCCAGCCAGGGATCGATCTCGGCGAAACCGCTCTGCTGCGCGTCTTTCAGCACTTCGCCGTAGTCTTTGTTTTCCAGCTCCATGCGCGTGAGGATGTAATTCGTCGTCCCGTTCAGGATGCCGCGCAGGCTGCTGAGCAGCTCGTTGTCGTAATATTCTTCGAGCGTGCGGATGATGGGAATGCTGCCGCCTGCCGAACCTTCGTAGATCAGCGCCACGTTGTGCTCTTCCTGGAGACGATAAAGCTCTTCGAAATATGTCGCGAGCATTTTTTTACTCGCGCTCACCACGTTGGTCTTGTTCTGCATCGCGCGCTTGACGATGGCGAACGCTTCATCGGTGTCGTTGATCATTTCCACCACCACGTCGAGATCGGTGCGGTCGAGGATGTCGTTCTTCTCATACGTAATGAGCGACATGTCCACCGTACGTTTTTTGGCGGGATCTTTTACACAGATGCGCCGGATGTTCGCCTGCAGCACTTCCGAATGGTTGAGCACGTCGTAAAGACCTTGTCCTACGCAGCCGAAGCCGAATAATGCAACCGAAATTTTGTCGTTGTCTGGCATTGTGGTGGTGTTATGTTGAGCTTGTTTGATTCGTTTTTATTTGCACAACCGGTAGTACGGAATTTCTGCGGACGGTTCGAAGCCGAGCTTTTGCGCCAGTTTGTAAGAACCCACATTTTCCAGCCTGCAGGCCCACACGGGCTCAAATCCATTCTCAAGGCAATAGTCGATGAGCGCGGAACAGGAATGCTGCGCGTATCCTTTTCCCCGGAACGCGTCCTCCGTTTCGATCCCTATTTCCAATTGGTCGCCGAAGATGAAGGCGGAATAAGCGGTTGAAGCGTGACTGCCTTGATCCAGCAGGCTGAAGCCGACGCCATTCGTGTAAAAATCTTCCGCGCTTTTCCAGAAATAGAACGGGATCACGCTTCCCTTCATGGCGGAGAATAATTTTTCATCCGTCCGGACCATCGACAGGTTTTCAGCCGCGTTGTTCTTCCACGAACTTTCGTACCGTTCCGGGTTGAACCTGAAATTCACCCGCGTGTTCAACTCGACTTTGGTTTCGTCGGGGTTCGTTTTGTTTTCAGCCGAACGCACAAGATTTCCTGCGAAAAGCTGATCCAGTGCCCCATCCCACGCCGCAGGGAACGCCTGCATCCATTCGTAGCGGTCGCGCGCCCGTTTCGTATTCAATGCATATTCGCGAAAAGCGGCATTGAATTTTTCATTCGTGTGGTCGCCGAGCAGCAACGACATTCCATAGGAATGCAATACGTAAAATGTCTTCGGGTCATCCACGTCGTCCACGTACACCGTGCCGTTCGCACGATCTTCCACGACGGCGCGCGCAAAAAGATTGTTGATCGCCACCTGTCGCAGCGGCTCGATCAGCCTGGAATAATTTTCTTTTTCTAAACGGATCATGATTTCGTAAAATGCTTACAAATGTAGTCCACATTCCGTCTTCGAGCGGTTCACCCATCGTCCCTCGCGGCCGCGGCCTTTCACCGTGCAATGGATGCAGCCCACCGAACTGAAGCCGTGCGCCAGGAGCGGGTGGGGCGGAAGGTTGTGCTGCGCAAGATATTCCTTCACGATGTTTTCGTTCCAGTCGATGATCGGGTAGAATTTGATGATGTCTTCTTTCTGTTCGAAAATATTCATCTGCTTGCGATACGCATTCTGCGACTGCATCAAACCGGAAACCCAGATCTCGAAGCCCGGCCTGATCCGGTCGAGCGGCTCCACTTTATTGATCGAGCAGCAGAGGTCGGGATCCTTGCTCCACGCCTGGTCTTCGCGGGTGAACTTGTTCTTCCATTCTTCCGGAACGACATCGATCACGTGAAGCCCGAGCAATTCCGTCAGCTGCGATTTGTAGGCGAGCGTTTCGGCGAAGTGGTACGTCGTGTCGAGAAAATGTACGGGCTGGTCGGGCTTCACGTTATGGAAAAGATGCAGCAAGGTCGCCGAGGTCGTTCCGAACGAAGACGTGAACAGCACGCGGCTGAAATCTTCATACAGCGCACGGATCCGCTCTTCCGCTGTCAGCGGCGCATATTTTGCATTCAACTCTTCGATCGTCTTCTTCACGGCTCAGAAAAATAATTTATAAAGAATGCGCAGGCTGGACACGATCACGATGATGCCTACGAAGATCATCATGGTTTTTGCGCGGAGACGTTTGGCCAGGAGCGCGCCGATCGGCGCAGCGATGCAACCGCCGGTCACCAGCCCCGCGATGATCTGCCAGTGGCTGAGGCCGATGAGGGAAATGAACGTGAACGAGCTGGCCAGCGCCACGAAAAATTCCGCAAGGTTGACCGAACCGACGGTGTAGCGCGGATTTTTCCCCCACGCGATCAGCGTCGAGGAAACGATCGGCCCCCAGCCGCCGCCGCCGATGGAATCCATAAGCCCGCCGAAAAAGGCGAGCGGGAAAAGCCGCCTGATCTTCTTGCGGATCTTGTCCTTGCGCAACGCTTTCGCGATGATCACGACGCCGAGAAAAAGCGTGTAGGCGGATACGACGGGCTTGATGTACGCATTGTATCCTTCGAAGGACGAAAGCACGTACGCGCCGATGATCGCGCCGATCACGCCGGGCAGCACGAGGTTGCGGAACATTTTCGAGTTGACATTCCCGAAGCGCAGGTGCATCAGCCCGGAAACGCCGCTGGTGAAAATTTCCGAGGCGTGAACGCTCATGCTCGCCACGGCCGGCGGAATGCCGAACGAAAGCAGGAACGTCGTCGCGCTCACACCGTACGCCATGCCCAGCGCGCCGTCGATGAATGCGGCGATAAACCCGCCTGCGATCCAGTAAAGGATCGTGATGTCGATGGATTCCGCAAGTGAAACGAATGCGCCGGTGACGGTGGAAAGCGGCAGGAAGGAAAGCAGGAGATGGCCCGCGATCATCAGCGCGATGGCGGCGAAAAAATAAAGGAAGAAACCCCGGATGCGCTTCCGGAATTGTTTCTGCAGGTCGCGTTTGGAAACGAGCAGGTCGGTCACCGCGTTCAGCTGTTTTACTTTCTCGCTGAAATCCCCGTCGAGATGCTCGCGCAGCTTGTTGAGGTTGCGGATTGAAATTTCCGTGTCCGCGGGAATGTGCGCGGCAAGAATTTCTTTCAGCCGCTTCGCGAAGATGGGCGACTTTCCGTTCGTAGAGATGCCGATCTTCAGCTCCCCTTTTTTTACGATCGACGAAAGATAGAAATCGCAGAGCGCGGGCGTGTCGGCAACGTTGACCAGCAAACTGTACTTGTGCGCGTCATACACGACCTGTTCCGAAATTTCCGGGTCGTCTACCGCAACAAAGACGAGATCGATGTCTTCCAGGTCCGTTTTTTCATACGGCCGTTCGTGGAGATAAACATTTTTAAACTGTTCCGCCAGCGCGAAGATCTCCGCGTGGATCAAAGGCGCTACAAGCTGGACTTCCGTTCCCGGGCTGTTGGAAAGTACCGCGTTGAGTTTTTCCAGCGCAACATTTCCGCCGCCCACGATGAGCAGCCGGAAACTCTCCAGCTTCAGGAAAACGGGGAACAACCGGTTGCCTTCTGCAATTTCGGTCGTCGGTTCATCCAGTACGTTACCGGTGGTTTTCATTCTTCTTGTCGCGTCTTCAGCTCATGATGGTTGCCTGCTGTCCGATGAGATGCGACTTTTTTCAAAGCCCCAAATGTACGCAGGCTGCACTGAAACAGGCATTTATAATGCGCTCAGCAATTGATTTTCCAGCGAAAGCAGGTACGCCGCCTGCGGATTTTTTCGCACCACTTCCCCGATAACGATCACCGCCGGCGCCGCGATCTGTTCCTGCCGCACCGCTTCCACGATCGTATCGACGGAGCCCACGGCGATATTTTCCGTGGGCAGCGAGCCGTCCTGGATCACCGCCACGGGCGTGCTGTTCCGGTTGTACGACTGGAAGATGGAGACGATCTCTTTCAACTTGCCGAGGCCCATGAGGATGACAACCGTTGCGCCGGATTTCGCAGCGAGGTGAATGTCTTCCGGAATTTTTCCTTCGCTGTTGCGGCCGGTGAGCACCCAGAAGCTTTCGCTGATGCCGCGGTGCGTAACGGGAATGCCCTGCAGTGCCGGAACGCCCGTGGAGCTGGAGATGCCGGGCACAAGCGCGGTGGGAATGTTGAAAGATTCCGCGTATTCCAGTTCTTCCAGCCCGCGGCCGAAAACAAAGGGATCGCCGCCTTTCAGCCGCACCACGTGACCGTGCGTGATCGCGTAGTCGACGAGCAGCGTGTTGATCTGGTCCTGTGTAAACGTATGGCGGCCGTCGCGTTTGCCGACGTACACTTTTTTTGCCGTGAGCGGAACGTAGTTCAGCAATTCCGTGTTGACGAGCGCATCGTACAGCACGACGTCGGCTTCGCTGAGCGCGTTGATTCCTTTTAGGGTGATGAGCCCGGGATCGCCGGGGCCTGCGCCTACCAGCGTGATGCGGGGATTGATCGGTTGAAATGACATGAGCGATAAATTTAAACGTGTGAAATGAATGAAGACAGGAGAAGGATCAGCTTCGATCCGTTGCGGGCCGCGGTCGACAATATTCGACGGCAGGATACGCGGAATGGATTTTTATTCTCATGTCAATTCAGTTCAAATGCATTTTCAGTTTTTGCTTCGCGAAGCACAAACGCCTGTTCAACGAACGCCGTCGCTTCGCGGATGTATTTTGCGGCGAACGGTCGGTCCGGCTTGTTGCGGTTGAGCTGCAGCGCTTGTTCGCGGAAGCCCGGCAGGAATTCCCGTTCAAAATCGTTCAGCACGCCATGTTGCGTGTTGACATGAATGGACCGCGTCAGCAGCACCGCTTTTGCAGCGTGGATGAATGCGTTGTACGCTTTGTAGATCGCATCGGCATAACGCGCGTTTTCAAAATTTTCTTGCGCAGCCGCCACCGCTTCTTTCGCTTCCAGCAGCAACGTGGCGACAAGGTCGATCTTCACGCCCGCGCACTCGCCTACGCCGATCGCAGTTTCAAAAGGCGTTTCCTGTCCCCAGTCAGTGAGCTCTTCCCCGCTTACGGACGAGCTGTCGGCAAGCGGCTTCAGCAGTTGATAGAAATAATTTTTCCCGTTGCGGTCGTAATACGTGTTGAACGTTTCTCCCGTGAGGCTGTTCGTGCGGTAATCGGACAGCAGCGTGCGCAACACCGCTTTCGCGCGGCGGCTGGGAAACTTGATCACTTTTTCCGCGATGCGCCCGTTACCGTTTCCTGTTGTGCCGCCACCAAGCAGCAGTTGCAGCGCGGGGACAACCAGCTCGCCCGATTTCAGCGAGCTGCCGTGAAAGCCGATCTGCGCCAGCCCGTGCTGCCCGCAGCTGTTCATGCACCCGCTGATCTTGATGCTGATGCTGCGGTCGCTCACCAGCTCCGGGAATTCCGCGCGGACCGCTTCTTCCAGCGCGAGCGCGACGCCGGTGCTGCTGGAAATGCCGAGGTTGCACGTGTCGGTACCGGGGCAGGATGTGATGTCCGCCAGCGCATCGGCTCCTGTTCCTGCGAGGCCGATGGCGTGCAGCTCGCGGTAAAGCGCGGGCAACGCGGAAGCGGGAACGAAACGCAGCAGGAAACTTTGCCCGGGCGTGACGCGAATATCGTCGGCTGCGTAACGTTCCGCGATCGTGGCAAATTCGCGCGCCTTGCCGGATAAAATATTTCCGAGCGGCACCTGCACGTAAACGCCGGACCAGCCGTCCTGCTTTTGTGCAAACACGTTCGCCTTTTTCCATTCCACGAACGCCGGGTCATCGCTGACGCGGAACGTGGTGAAGGTTTTCGTTTCCGTGGTAGCTGGAATCACCGTTTCTGCGTGTACCGGAATTGTTTGCGCAGGTAAAGCCGCTTTCTCCACGTTCGCCAGCCGCAGCACTTCGTCAAGCCCGACCTGGTTCACGAGATATTTCAACCGCGCTTTGTGACGGTTGTTGCGTTCCCCGTACCGGTCGAACACGCGCAGCAGCGATTCCGTGAACGGGATGATCTCGTCAGCAGGAAGAAATTCGAATGCCGTTTTAGCCAGGAACGGCTGCGCGCCCAATCCGCCGCCGGCGAGCACTTTGAAACCGCGCACGATTTGTCCATTGATGATCTCCACGCGCGGAATGAAACCGACGTCGTGGATGTACGTCAGCGCCGTATCCGCTTCCGAGGACGAGAACGCGATCTTGATCTTGCGCCCGAGATCCTGCCCGGCGGGGTGGCGGAGAAAATACTTGTACAGCGCATCCGCATACGGCGTCACGTCGAACGGTTCCTGCGGATCAATTCCCGCGGTGGGTGAAGCGGTGACGTTCCGTACGGTGTTGCCGCACGCTTCGCGCATCGTCAGTTCGTCCTTTTCCAGCTCCGCCCACAATTCCGGCGTGCGGTCGAGGCTCACGAAATGCAGCTGGATGTCCTGGCGCGTAGTCAGGTGAATGTTGCCCGTAGAATATTCTTCCGTGAGGTCCGCCACTTTGCGGATCTGCTTCACGGTGAGCTTCCCGTACGGCACTTTGATGCGCACCATCTGCACGCCCGGCTGGCGCTGCCCGTAAACCCCGCGCGCCAGGCGCAGGCTGCGGAATTTTTCCGGGTCAATGGAACCTTCGCGGAATTTCCGGATCTTCTCTTCGAGCTCGATGATATCGCGTTCGACGACTGCGTTTTCTAGTTCTGTTCTGAAGCTTTGCATATATTTTTTTTAAGGCTCCGGGATAAATCCCGGGATTGTTTCTTGAGGTTCCGAGCAGAATCAAACTGCTGTGGTGGGTTTTGCAGACCCATGCCTGGTCACTCGGCCACGGAACCATGATGAAATGAAAAAGCCCCCACGGGTTTCCGGGAGGGCTGTTTTTTCGTGTTGTCAATTACGATTCACGATGAACAATACGCTCCCGGGCTGCCGCGCATGCAGCAGCACATGCACATTGCGCGCATGCAGGAGAAGAATTGGTTCGCGTTTCGGTTCATGATGATCGTTCCTGTTTTTCTTACTATTTGGATCGTTTATTCAACGGTTCAAATAGCACAGTAAAAGAAAAAGGCTTCCCGGTATTACCCGGAAAGCCTTCGTTATGTGGACGATTTTCCAGGCGCTAAAAAGACATACAGCACATCATCATGCTGTTGTTTTTTTCGGCGATATGGAAAAACGAGTTGCTCATTTTGATGAGGCAAAGATATGCGCGTTTTTCAATGCGTGTCAAGATATGCGGAAAATAAATTTGTGATGAGTTAAAAAATGTCCCCGTAATGTATTGACTGTTAATAAATAAGGCAGTCAAAAAAATATTTATTTCACCTTCTCAAAATTCGCAACGGGACGAAACAGTCCGCGGCGGTCGAGATTTTTGAGGTTGTCGGGCGTGGCATCGACGATGAAATACGTTTTGTCGGCGGAGCGGCGGAAGGGCACCACCACGGAAAAAGTTCCTGCCGTATCGATGTTGTTCTTCGACGCGTCGAGGCGCGCATGCATGCGTTGTTTTTCATCTTTCGGAAGCGAAGGCACGGCGATCGACAATTTCTTTTTGCGCAGCTCGATCTTCATGACCTTCCATTCGTCTTTCGATTTCATGCTCAGCCAATACGCGTCGTTGAAATTTTTCAGCACGGTGTCTTTCCCGAGCTTGTACAGCTGTGTGTTCCGGTTGACGATGGTCACCGAATCTTTCGTGATGCGCTCCACGTAACGATCGGATCCCGCACGGAAACCGTATTTCCCGTCTTTCATTTTGTACAATCCCACCTTCGACGAATCTGCAAGCGGGATGGAAGTGCGTGAAGGCCGCACAAGCAGCATGGAATTGACGCGCACGTAAAGCGAATCGCTGTTGCTCACGTAATCGCCCTGCAGCGAGGACGGAACTTCTTTAAGCGCAAGCATCCCGTTGGGCTGGTCGGTGGTGAAACGAACGTCGCCTTCGCAGGAGGTGAAGAAAAATCCGAGGAGGAAGAGCGGCAGCAATCGGAGGTAACGCATAGTTTTAAATGGTGGTTCGGTAAAACTATGGAAAAATCGTGCCGGGATAATATTTAGCTGGAAGACAATGAATTACCGAAAGAAGTCATTAACTAATTCCGGTGCTCCTTCACATACGTCGTGATATACTCCACGATCGTTTTCGTATCCGTGCCGGGAGGAAATAACGTTCCTACGCCCAGCTCGTTCAGCTTCTTCATGTCCGCGTCGGGAATAATTCCGCCTCCCGTCAGCAGCACGTCGTCCAGCCCTTTTTCTTTCATCAAGGTTTTGATCTTCGGAAAAACCGTCATGTGCGCGCCGGAGAGAATGCTCACGCCGATCACGTCCACGTCTTCCTGCAATGCAGCGTTCACCACCATTTCAGGCGTCTGGCGAAGACCGGTGTAAATGACTTCCATGCCTGCATCACGCAGAAAAGAAGCGATCACTTTCGCGCCGCGGTCGTGGCCGTCGAGGCCGACTTTTGCTACAAGAACACGGATGGGACGATTCATGGGGTAAAGATAACAGTTGTCGGTTGTCTAAGGTTGTCCGGGGTTGTCGGTTGTCCGGGGTTGTCGGTCGCGGCTTCGCCGCTTCGGTTGTCAGTTTTCAGTCGTCGGTCTTCGTCCCGAGGGTTCGGGGTCAGACCGACAACTGAAACCGACAACTCCGGACAACCGACAACCCCGGACAACCTTTTTCTCACGAAAGCTTCAGCACATTCCGCTTGAAAAACACCAGTCCCAATCCCATCATCACCGTGCCGATCGCGAACAGCATGAGCGGGCGCAGGAGGAAAGCGGGATCGGAGAACTCGAGATTGCGCCAGTAGATGTCGTAGAAGCCCTGGATCGACCAGTAATTGACGGAGACGGCGGAAAGCTTCTGCATGAACGCGGGCATGAGGAATGTGGGCACCATGCTGCCGCCGATGGCCGACATGGAAAGCACGAGGAGCGTGGAAAGCATCTGCACCTGCTGGCGGCTCCGGGAAACGGACGCGAGGAACATGCCGAAACCGGAGCAGGCATACGCGGTGGTGAACATCATCAGCACCAGCGCGGGAACGTTTTTACCGAGATCGAGATGGAACGCAAAAGAAGCGTAAACAAAAAGGACCGTGAGCTGCACAAGAGCGACGACATTCGAGGCGATCATTTTTCCGAAGAGGATGTGGCTGGGGTTCATCGGCGAATAGAGCAAACGTTTCAGCGTCCCGCTTTCTTTTTCATCGAGCAGTCCCGCGCCCATCGCGACAAGGCCGAAGAGCAGCATCATCACCGCCGTGCCGGCCACCGCCTGGATGAGCCCGGGACTGTTTTGCTTTTCCTCGATCAGCGGCGTCATTTTCAGCGCGAGCGGTCCTTCGGCGGGTTTCAGGGCGGGAGGCGCGCTTCCGGGAAATGCTTTCATGGCAAGCTCCGCACTGATCAGCTGCATGAGATTGCTCATCAGCGCCTGCTGCAGGATGCTCGTCTCCGCGGCTTTCGACTGGTCGTAACGCAATTCCACGACAACGCGTTTTCCCCGGTCAAGCGAATCGCCGAAACCTTTATTGAAAACCAGCACCGCGCTTTCTCCTCCCGTTTTCACCAGGCGCTCCGCCGAATCCACCGGCATCCGTTTCACGGCAAGGTTCTGCTGTGCGTCGAGCTGCGCGATGACCCGTTGACTCGCGGGTGAAGCGTCGATGTCGGAAACCAGCAGTGTCACCGGCCGCGCGTTCCGTTCTTTTTCCCCGCCGAACGCCAGCGCAAAGATCGAGATGAGCGCAACCGGCATGAAGAACGTCATGAGCACCGCGCGACGGTCGGTGACGAAGAGCCGTAAATCTTTAAGAGCGATCCGAAACATGGGTTAAAAATTACAAAGGGGAAATTCCAAATCCCAAACGTGGAACGGCGTGAACTCTCGCCTGTTGCCATTTGGAATTTGTTTGTTTGAGCTTTTGGATTTGCTTGTTTGAGTTTTGCTTTTGATCTTTCAATCCCGCAGTTGTTTGCCGGTGAGCTTCAGGAAGATCGTTTCGAGGTTCACTTCCTGGATATCGATGTGGGAGATCTCCAGCCCGAGGCCGCTGCACTGCGCTACCAACTTCGGCAGGTCGCGCTGCACGTCGGTGACGGCGAACGTCAGTGATGAACCGGCCAGTGCGTAGTCGCCGCTGAGCTGCTGCCGCAACGAACTTTCTTTCGCTTCGTCGATCGGCGCAAAACGGAAGACGATCGTTTCCCGCATGTTGCTGATCTCGCGCAATTCCTGCAACGTCCCCTGCGCCACGATCTCGCCTTTGTCGATGATGCCGATGCGGTCGCAGAAACGTTCCGCCTCTTCCATGTAATGCGTGGTGTAAATGATCGTCATTCCTTCTTTGTGAAGCTGTTCCACCACTTCAAAGATGAGGTTGCGGCTCTGCGGGTCGATGCCCACCGTGGGCTCGTCCATGAAAAGTATCTTCGGCCGGTGCAGCAAAGCGGAAGCGATGTTGATGCGCCTTTTCATCCCGCCGGAATACGTGCTGATCTTGTCGTCCTTCCGGTCGTAAAGCCCGAGCAGCCGCAGCGTTTCATCGATGCGTTCACGCAGCAGCTTGTTGTCGATGTTGTAGAGCGATCCCCAGAAAAGTAAATTTTCATACGCCGACAGTTTTTCATACAACGCGATCTCCTGGGGCACCACGCCGATGAGCTGTTTACAAGCCAGCTTATTTTTTTCAAGCGGAAGATCGTTGATGAAAACTGTTCCCTCGTCCGGGGCGAGTATCGTGCTGATGATGCTGATGGTCGTGGTTTTGCCCGCACCGTTCGGGCCGAGCAGTCCGTAAAATTCACCTTCACGTATGGAAAAGCTGATGCCGTTCAGCGCAACGTGGGTGCCGTATGTTTTTTTGAGATGTTCGACGGTGATCATGCACGATCAATTGATCGGGTCGAAGGTAGGGAATGTGTAGATGTGCGGAATGGCGGACGTGCTAAATACGTCGCGTTGCGGCACGCGGCCTCGTGACGCTACAATCCCACATCATTCATCACTGTACTCCGGGAAACTCACATAAAAGATCGTCCCTTTCCCCTTCGTCGTCTCGAACCAGATCTGCCCGTTGCCGCTTTCCACGATATTCTTCACCATCGCAAGGCCAAGCCCCATCCCGGTGGTTTTCGTCGTGAAATTCGGAACGAAGATTTTCTCGATCACCTCATCCGCGATGCCGGTGCCATTATCCTTCACCGCCACGATGAAATTTTTCCCCTGTTTCGAAAGCGTCACGGCAATGAGACCTTTCCGGTCTTCGGGAATGGCCTGGATGGCGTTGCGGAATAAATTGTTGAACACGCGCAGCAGCTGCTCCTTGTCGGCGAAGATCCATGCTTTTGAAAGCCCGCTGTCGTCGAATGTGAATTCGGTCTCGTCCGTTGTTTCGTTGAAAAGATCGATCGCGTTCTGCACGAGCGCGCGCAGATCCATGCCTTCGTTGTTCGGCCGGGGCATCTTCGCGAAATCGGAAAAAGCGGTGGCGATGGAAGCGAGCGTGTCGATCTGCTCGAGCATGGTCTTCGACAGGCGCTCCACTTTCTGGTCGATGTCGGGCGCTTTGTCGCGGTATGCGCGCTCGAGGAGCTGGATGCTCAGGCGCAAAGGCGTAAGCGGGTTCTTGATCTCGTGCGCCACCTGCTTGGCCATTTCACGCCACGCGCTTTCCCGCTCGGACTGCGCCAGCAGCTCGGCGCTCTGGGCCAGCTCCACGATCATGCGGTTGTATTCGGACACGAGGCTGCCGATCTCGTCCTTGTTTTTCCATTCGATCGAATCGTTCCGGCCAAGCTTGACCTGCCGCATCTTTTCCTGGATGAGACGCAGCGGATGCGTGAGGTAGTTGGAGATGAAAATGGCGGCGAGCACCGACAATGCGAACAGCAGCACGTACACGTTGATGAGCGCCACGAGGAAAGAGGAAATTTCTTTCTCCAGGTCGTTCTGTTTGGCGAAGTAGGGGAGATTGACGTACGCCTGCAGCTGTCCTGCTTTGTTCTTCACCGGCAGGTAGGCCGACAGGTACGCAAGATCGCCGATGTTCTCGTCGTGGATGAACTCCGATTTTTTATCGAGGCTGATGCGTTCGTACGCTTCGGGATTCATCTTCCGCGAAACGAGTCCTTCATCGAACACTTTCGGGCGGGAAGAAGCGTAAAGGTTTCCTTCCACGTCGTACAGGTTGATGTCGGTGAAGAAGACGTTCGAGAATTTCTTCAGCAGGTACGTCGCATATTCCTTATAAGCGGCGTTCAGCTTGTTTTCCTCGAGCTTGCTTTCCAGCTCCAGCACCACGGAATGCGCCTTCTCGCTGATGATCTCCGTGTTCTTCGCCTGGTATTGCTGGCGGATGTAATAGATCGAGCCGCCGCCGAACAGCGCGAGCGAGATGAGCACGATCATCACGAGCACGATCTGGATGCGGTACTTGAAGCTGAGGTTGGAGAACGTGGGCCCGACCGTAACGAGCTGGCGCACGGAAAGTGAAACGATCAGCAGCAGGCTGAACATCGCGAAGATGTACGAGAAGTTCGTCGTTTTCCCCAGCCATCCTTCTTCCGATTTGCTGAGGATGACCACCGTCGTTTCGTCGGGGCGGTAAATGAGGTGGTCCCACCCGGCTTCTTCCAGGAATTTCGACTGCGGACCGGTTTTGCCGAATGCGTCCGGTGTAAGCCCGTACTGGAATTTCCCGGAATGGTTGACGAGCTGGCCGTTCTTGTATTTCGCGTACGAATAATTGATCAGCTTTCGGTTGATGCCCAGCTCACGGTCGAGCAGCAATTCCGGGAAGCCGATCTCCTCCGACATCAGCTTCGAATCGAGCTCGATGAACATCGTGCCCTGCCCGAGCGGTTTTTCCTTTCCTTTTTCCTGGAGCACGACCTTCGCGAGGTAGCTGATGCGCCCGGAATTGTTATCGAGAGAGAAGAAATTCTCGCTGAACGTCGGCACGCCGCATTTTGCTTCGAGCTCTTCGAAATAAAGCATGTTGTCGGAATTCGCAATGCCGGAGCGAAGGAGCGGCGTGCACATCGTGTCGAAGAAGGTCACACGCACGTCGTATTTGTCCCAGTACCCGCTGAAATAATCCTGCTTCACCCGCTTCTCGAACGCGCTGAAATCCTGGTCCGGCAACCGTGAATAAGCGATCAGCAGGGAATCGTACGCCAGCTTGTTTTCCAGCTCGGTGAACAAATGCTCCGCGACCGGGTCTTGTTCCGCGGCCAGCTTTTCCGCGAAGAGTGCCCGGCTGTCGTGTTCCTTGTGCTTGCCCTGCTTGAGGAGCATGTGCGTGGTGTAGAAGGAGAAAATGAACACCAGCAGCACGATCAGCGAAAACGAATACGTGTTGTCGCCCGGGTTGCTGCGCCAGGTCATGAGCATGAGCATCACGGCGAACGGCCACAGCGCGGCGATGAGGTCGACCGTTCCTGCGAGGTGAAGAATTCCTGCATGGAGCAGCCCCGCCGCGATGAGAATGTTCCAGCGCAGCGCCGGGCTTTCGATCAGCTGCTGCAGCATGCGCACGCCGCGGTCGGCGATGAGAAAAAAGGACGAGAGCAGCAGCGCGATCAGCAGGAGGCCGATGTAGCTGTAGAGGGAAAGGTCGAAAATGTTGTTGACGTTGAAGGAGATGTCGGAGTTCTGCACCAGTCCCGAGATCATCCCGTTGATCGCCCAGGCGCCGGCGGCGGGAATGAGCAGGAGGAACAGCCCGGCAACCGCTTTTTTCCAGGTCGGCAGGTGCGTGGGAACAGGCAGGCTGCGCAGGTGGCGTGTCAGGTAAAACGCCAGGTAGAGCAGGAGCAACGCGTTGATGAGAAAATCGCCGAGGTTCGACAGCCAGAACGATTCCGCGTCCCCGTAATATTTGGGACTGAACAGCGGGAGCTCGTAGAACGTTGCCGGGAAATGGATGCGTATGGTGAGAAAACGCAGCACGAGCACCGAGCCGAGGAAGAGCAGCACGGAACCGGTGCGGCCGATGGAATTGCGCAGCGCGCTGCTTTCCGCGCGCAGGAAGAGCAGCACGAACAGGAAACCGAGCAGGTTGAAGATCACGTTCAGCCACGTGCTCCACGCGGGCGTTTCGGGCGGACCGACCGTTTTAAAAACGAGCGAAAAAAGATATTCCCCGTCGGAAGCGCGCACGCTGTTGGCCGACGAAGGTTTCCCGATCACCAGCTCCGTCTCCGGCGGCAGCTTGAAATCCTGCTGGAAGGAATTGACGAGGTATTGGTTTTCGTAAGAATATTCGTTCCTGATCAGCAGCAGCCCGATGTACGTGCGTCCCACCTCGTCCACTTTCCGGTTCACCTCGAACCAGCCGTTCTTCAGCTGCACCATGCGGTCGTCGAGGCAAACTTCCTTCATGTAATTTTCCACCGCCACCGAATTGTCCGACCAGAACTTCAGCGTATCGCTTTCATAAATGAGCAGCACGATGCCTTCGTTGCGGAAAAGCGAATTGTAATAATCGGGACGGAGGTGAAAAATTTCTTCGAACGGTTTTCCCGCCGAAACGCGCATGAACGAATCGAGTTCGCTGTTCAGCTTTATCTCCCGCCGGTGAAGCGTTTTTTCAAACCCCTTGACGCCCGGAGTGGCCGAGCCTTCCGACCCGGAAATGGTGAGCAGGTACGCCGCCGTAAAGCAAGCTACCGCCAGCACAATCTTGCTGAATCGGTTCCCGAAAAACTGGCGCAGGAAAGCGGGGAGGCGCATTATTACAAATGTAAGGAGGAAATGCAGCGCCTTTGCCGCAAAAACCGGGCCGGGGGTGGCGGTTGTCGGTTGTCCGGGGTTGTCGGTCGCGGCTTCGCCGCTTCGGTTGTCAGTT
>CBIHOC010000034.1:0-55804 GCA_966211705.1 uncultured Chryseobacterium sp. | reverse complement strand
GCTGACGCTCTGTTTCGAGGATTGGTTTTGATTTTTCTTCTTTTTCTTTCCTTTCGGGATCTTCCCGATCCTCGGGTCGCCGCGCAGGATCAGCTCGCACGCGCGGATGGCGGAAGATTCGAAATCGTCGGCGTCAACGTGGACCATCTGCCATTCCGTTTCACCTTTTCCTTCAGACAGCACGGAAACGGAATGCATGGACGGAAATTCACTGCGCAGCTGATCATGGTGTTCGCGGGAAGTGGCGATCCACACGCCGTTGGCTTCTTCATGGTCCTCCCGGTCACGCAGGATGAGCACGATCTTTTCCCGGATGTAAATGGCGTGGCAGCCGAACATCGGTTTTATCACCGGCTGAAGCGGGAAAAGCATGTCGGTGATGAACGGGAATGGAATTTTTTTCATGAAAAATCAAATGTACAAAATGCGAAATTTCAAATCCCAAACTGTCAAATTCCAAACCGGCAAATCCCGAACTTTCAAATTCAAAACATTGCTGCCCAAATGCATTTGGGATTTGCCGGTTTGTTTTTTGATTTTTTACGCGACAGCGTCGTCGAGCGAAGGCATCCGGCCGAAGCGACGGAGCGTAGCCACGTGCGAGCTGAATGCTTCGCCGAACGTGCGGTTTTCGAGGTACGGCACGCCGAATTCTTCCGCGGTCTGCTTCACGATCGGCGCAATGGCGGGATAATGCACGTGGCAAATGCGCGGGAACAGGTGATGCTCGACCTGGAAATTCAGTCCGCCGACATACCACGAGATCCATTTGCTTTCGCGGGAAAAATTCACCGTCGTATTCAGCTGGTGGATCGCCCAGTTGTTGTCCACGTTCCCGTTCTCATCCGGCAGCGGGTGGCTCGTGCCTTCCACGGTATGCGCCAGCTGGAAAACCACGGTGAGAATAAAGCCGCCGATGAAATGAAGCAGGAGAAATCCCGCAAGCACCTGCAGGAAAGGCATGCCGCAAAGCACGGGCACGGCGAGAATGACAAAAAAGTAAACCAGCTTCATCGCCACGATCTTCAGCACCGTCACGACATTCTTCTTACGCGGATCCGGATTCACGCCTTTCTTCACGTAGCGGCGGAACTGTGTAAAATCTTTCAGCGTCACCCAATACAGCGTAATGATGCCGTAAAAGAAAAATGCGTAGAGGAACTGGAACCTGTGCAGCCCGCGCAGGGGCGTGTGCGGGGAAAAACGCATGCCCGCCTTATCGTCGATGTCTTCGTCCAGGCCGGAAATGTTGGTGTAGGTGTGATGGAGAATGTTGTGCTGGAATTTCCAGTTGAACGTCGAGCCGCCCAGCAGGTTGAGCGTGTAGCCCATGAGCTCGTTCGCGCGGTGGCTTTTGAAATATGCGCCGTGGTTCGCATCGTGCATCACGCTCATCCCGATCCCCGCCATGCTCGCACCCATCAGCGCCCACAGCAACAGGCACACCCAGAACGGCGGCTGAAAAACGATCATGAGAACGAACGGAAGAATGTACGCGGAAAGCAGCACGACGGTCTTGACGATCATCCCCGCGTTGTGGTTCTTTGAAAGCTTGTGCTCCCTGAAATAGCCGTCGACGCGCTCGCGCAGCGTGCTGAAAAACAATGCGCGGTCTTTCGGGTTAAACGTGATGCGAGGTTGTGCTTGCATTCCGGCAGGAATCGGAGACGAACAAAGATAGAAAGTTTGGAGTTCGGGGCCGGTGACGAAAAATGGCTGTTCCCGCCTCGATTCCCCGGCTAGCTGCGGAGCAATTTCCGGATGGATGCGAAATGACTGAAGAAAACGATCGGCACTACGCAGCAGGGCAGCCATACGAACGGAAAGTAAAGTATGGCCACGTTGGGCTGATCGAACGCGAGCTGCTGGAAAGGAGAAGGCGCAGCGAGGACCGCGTGGATGACAATGTTCAGCACGAGACCGAGGCAGATGAAATTCCACGCCAGCAGCAGCCCGCGTTTCGGGGAGCGGCCGGTGAATGCGAACAGCACCATAAGCGGGGCGGTGATGCCGCTGATGATGTCGAAGTTGCGCCCCTCAAACGTCATCAGCTCCGGCACGAGCTTTTCGCGGAAGAGGAGAAAAAGCGTGATCTCCACCGGGATGCGAACCACGTGAACCCAGGTCATCATTTTCAGGTCGAAGCGATCGATGAATCTTCTTCCGCGACGTGTAAGGAAAAGAAAAACCAGGAGCAGCAGCGGCGGGCCGGCGAGCAAAGCGAAGCGGGGTGGAGTCGCGTCGGTGATCGTGTAAAAGCCTTTCATCGCCGCCAAAGCCTGGAGTGCGGTCCATACCAGCAGCACGATCAATACGATATTGTTATTGCCCGACGCTTTGTAAAACAGGAGGATGGAGAGAAAGGTCGTAAGAATAAATAACACGCTGATGAATGCGGGAAGATTTTCAAGCATGGTGGATGATTTTGTCAAAGTTAATTTATTACGGCCGATAGGTTCCGCACAGATCAGCGTTGGATGCCGTTCGTTACAGGGTACTTTCGCAGGTGGCGGAAATTGTTAGATTTGGAACCGACACCAACCAAATCCTTACACGATGAAAAAAGTACTTCCCTTCCTGCTGCTCTGCGCATTCCTGCAGGCTTCCTGCAATTCTTCCGGCAAGAATGACTCCGCTGAGGAAAAAGATGCGAAAACCGAAAAGAAAGCTGAAAAGATCAGCCTGCTCGATTATCATGCGCAGGACAAGTCGCTGAACGACCTGGTCGCCGCCGAATATGCAAAAGGCCGCACGCCGGTGGTTTATTTCTGGGCCGACTGGTGCGGGCCGTGCAAAGAGTTCAAAGCATCGCTCCACGATCCGCTGATGGAAGATGCGCTCAACAACACGACGCTCATCATGATCGATCTCGACAGGGACAGTGAAAAGGATAATCATTCCGGAACGTTCGGCGTCGACGGCATCCCGGCTTTTGTGACGGTAGACAAATCCGGGGAAATGATCGACCTCGTCGACGGCGGCGCATGGGATGAAAATATCCCGGAGAACATGGCGCCGGTGCTGAAGGATTTTCTTGCCGGGGAACCAGGAGACGTGACTGCGGGCGAGTAACAGATCAATCCTTTTCCCATTTCCGCGACGGCTTAAAGCTGCCGGGAGTTTTCTTTTTTTAATGCGTTTGTGCCTGCTTCGTTATGCTTTTTGACCGAAGTAGTTCGGTATGGCCTGCCCCGGGGTACCAGGCTTTTATTAAGCAACAACTAAAACCTTGTAGCCATGACCGGATGGGAATTTGAGGATTTAATGGAAGTTTTGGAAAGCGCCCGCGAAGGCGATAGAACGCAGCTCTCACAATTGCTGAAGGCGAACCCGTTTGCAACGGTAAATAACAACTGTACAAATCTCCTGGTCTTGAGAAAGTTCCAGGTCAGGTATTGGGAGGGGGCAAGAAGTGTTTTTAATGCAGCGCCCGACGATAAGAATTTCCAATGGGGCATTACAATGGTCACGGCTTCTGAAGATGGCGGCTCATCGGGAAATGTTTATCTCCCGAACAAATATCAATACAAGGGAATTGAGCTGGGAGGCGACGAGGTTACGATTATTGCCGAAGGAACGACGAGGAAGACAAACATCCGTGAACTGGCGATTAAGCTGAGAGATTTCTTCCTGGAATTTGAAGAAGAAAAACTTGAAGCTGCGTTTGACACCCTGAACAACGAAGTGTATGAGACGCCCCGGGTAGTTGAGCCGGAAGTTGCGGACCGGGTTATTGAAAATAAGGTATTGGGTACGTTGACGTATGATGAGAAGTATAAATGGTACAGCAATAACGGCACATCAAGTCACTTTGCGTTCGAACTGAACGTTAATTATGAAAACCCGGAAACATTCGGAGAGCTCCTGGAATATATTGAAACGAAAATGCGCCAGGAATTCTATGCGCAACCGTTGCTCGATATGGAAGCCGGAATGATAGAATTGAAAAACGACAGCTGGCTCGGGGAAGATGAAGAAAAATTGACTGCCGAAAAATTCAGGCAATTAATATCGATAGAAAGCATCGTTTTTTACGAAGACAAATCCTGCACGATATATTGCAACGATGGCGATATATTCTGGGGACATGCCATAGCGATACGCATCGATGAAAAAGGAAAATTCAGGGATGCAGACCTGGCGGGTTAGATCCCGGGATCAATCCTTTTCCCATTTCCGCGAAGCACGGCCTTCCTTCGTTACCACCTTCAGCCCGTGCTGTTGTGCATGTTTCAGCATGCGTTTCCGCATCGGCTTCGGGTAAAAATTCGTGCACACGTTCCGGAAATTTCCTTTTTTCTTCACCAGGCCCGCATGGCCGAGCACGTCGTATGCCGCAGCCGCACAGCGCATCCCGAAGAACGCGTAATCGTACGGCGTTTCGTGAATGTATTCCTGCCGCACGGTGTTCAGCTCCACGTACTGGCTGTCGCTGAGCGGGTAGGTGATGGACGTGACTTTTGCGCCAACGGTGTCAGAAGCAAAATCAGTCAGCGCGTGTGCCGCATACAGACTTTGACGTTTTTTCCCGTGCGCAAAAATATGAACGGGAAATGTCCCGGGAAGAAAGCTGAACAGCATGCTGTCGAGTTGCAGGTACACGTGCCCGCCGTGGATGCCGCCGAAGTAATGATGTTCCGTGTCTTTATGTCCGCGCGCAGGTTTCGAGCCGTAAACGAAATGGATGGTGACAGCGTGTGCAGCTGAATCGGCAGAATGAAAGCCGGAGCTGCCGGCCGGCGGCAACACTTTTTTCTCTTTTTCGTTCTTCGGTTCCGGGCGGATGAGCTGGTTCAGCGCAGCGGCCTCTTCGGCATTGTAGCGTGTTGTGCGTTTGCAAATGTTGGTGTGCAGCGCTTTCGATTCGTCTTTGTACGCGTAAACGATGTACGATTTTCCCGCCTGGAAGCGAAAGCCGCAATCGCCTCCGCCGAGTCCTGTCAGGATGCGCACGGTATCTTTCACGTGTACGCCTTTGTAGCTCGTTTCCACGAGGAAAAGAAAATCGCGCCGGTATGGGAAAAATACAACTTCCGTGCCGACGTTCACCGGCTCCGGGCGGATCGTGTCCGTGCCGATCACGGTTCCTGTGAAAACGGCGTCGCTGTTTTTGAATCCGCCTTCCACGGTCGATTCACCGATGCACGTGCAGGCGGGCACTTTCCCGGCGAAAAACAGTGCAGCGAAAAGAAAAAGCAGGCGTTTCATGTTCCTAAAACGCGGATTTACATAAAAGATACTGGAAGCCTTCTCAAAAAGCCAAAACTCAAAAGCCAAATCCCAAATCATAAGCCCGGGCAAATGGCAAACGGTTGATTTTAATGAGGTTTGGGATTTGAGATTTTTGCTTTGGAATTTCTTTAGCAGACGAATTCCATTTTTGAGATGGCTTCTGTTCAGATCTGGATGCGCAGGAAAAGCGACGTCGGCGGGCCGAAAGCTGCGGCGAAGCCTTTCTCGCTGGTGTATTGCTCAACCGGGAGGATGTCGGACCGTTTCGTTGTGGCGTAGCCCAGCAGGTAGCAGACTTCCGTACCGAAGCTGAGATAAGGTTTCAGCCGCACGACGATGCCCAGCAGCGGGGATAAGCCGAAGAGCTGCGTCCGGGAAGAGTAATGGTATTGTTGATTGTAGTAGGAGGAAAAGTAGTCATCGGTCGTTTTGTAATTCGAGAAAACGAAGTCGCCGCCGCCGTAGAACGACCATCTTTTTGAAAGCTGAACGTGCCGTTCGTAACCCAGCCCTGCGAGGAAGGAGGAGCTCCGGTAGAAATACGCGGTGCCCGGCTCGCCCGAGGTCGAAATGCGCCCGTGGATGCTCAGGCGCGCGGCGTTTTGCCCGAAAAACCGCCTGTAGCCGAGCGTGTAGCGCGGGGAGTAGAAGTAAGTGGAAGGAAAAAACCGGTGCACCCATCCCGAGACGTTTACCACGAAGACGTTCGGCCGCATGAAATTCGTGGAATCGGGTAGTGTTCTTCCGAAAAGGAAAACGGGAACGCCGAACAGCAGGAGCGTGGGAAAGAGTTTTCTCATAAACCGCTTATCAGTAAAAGCAAATTACTGCGCGATTTTTTCCCAAACCGCAGAATGTAACAAACGGTAAATCCCAATTCACAACTGGCAGTAATTGCACCTTCTGCAAACAAAAATCCCCCGCCGTTATCGACGAGGGACTTTTGAATTACGCCCGATTTACAACGACAAATCGTCCATCGTAAATTGTAATTCGTAAATTTTCTACGCGCTTACCGTTTCCTGGCGCGGCGCGGCTTCCAGCACTTCTTTCGAAACGCCGGACGCGTACTGTTCGAAGTTCTTCACGAACTGTGTGGCCAGCTTCGACGCCTGGGTGTCGAATGCGGTTTTGTCGGCCCATGTGTTGCGCGGCTCGAGGATCTCCGACGGAACGCCCGGGCAGCTTTTCGGGAAGCGGAGGCGGAAGAACGGTGTTTCGCCGTACTCCACGTTGTCGAGCTTGCCTTCGAGGGCCGCGGTGATGAGCGCGCGGGTGTAGGAGAGCTTGATGCGGCTGCCCACGCCGTATGCGCCGCCGGTCCAGCCGGTGTTCACCAGCCACACATTAACGTCGGGATGCGCTTTCAGCTTTTTGCCCAGCAGCTCGGCGTATTTGCCGGGGTGGAGCGGGAGGAAAGCCTTGCCGAAGCAGGCGGAGAAAGTCGTCTGCGGCTCGGTGATGCCCATTTCCGTGCCCGCCACTTTCGCGGTGTAGCCGGAGATGAAGTGATATTCGGCTTGTTCGACGGTGAGCTTCGAGATCGGCGGGATCACGCCGAACGCGTCGGCGGTGAGGAAGAAAATGTTCTTCGGCGCCCCCGCGCGGGAAGGCTCCAGCGCGTTGGCAATGTGGTGGATCGGGTAAGCCACGCGCGTGTTCTCGGTCTTCGTCGTGTTCGCGAAGTCGACCGTGCGTGTGCCTTCGTGGAATTCGATGTTCTCCACCAGCGCGCCGAACTTGATGGCGTTCCAGATCTCCGGCTCTTTTTCCTTCGTCAGGTCGATGCATTTTGCATAGCAGCCTCCTTCGAAGTTGAACACGCTGTCTTCCGACCAGCCGTGCTCGTCGTCGCCGATCAGCATGCGGTTGGGGTCGGCGGAGAGCGTCGTTTTTCCTGTCCCGGAAAGGCCGAAGAAAATGGCGGTGTCGCCGTTCTTGCCCAGGTTGGCCGAGCAGTGCATGGAAAGCACGCCTTTTTCCTGGGGAAGGATGTAGTTGAGGAGGGTGAAAATCCCTTTTTTGATCTCGCCCGTATAGCCCGTGCCGCCGATCAGGATGATCTTTTTCGTCAGGTTCAGCACCGCGAAGTTGTGCTGGCGCGTGCCGTCCACAGCCGGGTCGGCATGGAAGCCGGGGGCGCATACGATGTGCCATTCCGGGGCGAACTCAGCGATCTCTTCTTCCGTCGGGCGGAGGAACAGGTTGCCGGCGAACAGGTTTGACCAGGGAGTTTCCGTGATCACGCGGATGTTGAGGCGGTACTTCGGGTGGGCGCAGGCGTAGGAATCACGCACGTACACTTCTTTGCCCGAGAGGTAGGCCGTAACGCGGTTGTACAGCGCGTCGAATTTTGCAGGTTCGAATTTGATGTTGATGTCGCCCCACCAAACGGTGTTTTTCGTGACATCGTCGTAAACCATGAACTTGTCTTTCGGGGAGCGTCCCGTAAATTCGCCGGTATCGATGGCAAGTGCGCCGGTATCACATAAAACGCCTTCGCCGCGGCTCAGGGTCTCTTCAACAAGTTCAGCAGGGGTGAGGTTCCAGAATGCCGCCGACACATTTCCCAGGCCAAGGTTTTCAATCGATGCGTCCTTGCCTTTAATCCCGAATTCGTTCATTGGTTGCTTCCATTTTTAGCAGGAGAAAAAAGCGTTTCCGCCCGTAGCCCCCGGGTTAACAAATGATGAATAAACAGGGTACAAATTTACGGATTCCGGCGAAGCAAAATGCAGCGCTCAGCGCACACGGCGGCCCTTGCAGGGAACATGCTCATCTACGATTACTAACTTATTGTCCGCCAGCATCGTGCGAACATCGCGGACGAATATTTCCTGCTCCCTTGTTGATAACTCGTTGAGTTTTAAACAGTAATTCGTCTCTCCTTCACGCCCCCAGTTGGTTACCACGTAAGCCGGGTGTTTCGGGTGCTCCTTCAGCCAGTTTTCGAACGTTTCCTGCGTTTTGTAGTCGATTCCCTCCCCGCGGCTGATGAAAGAGATGGAAATGCGGTAAAGCTCCTCCGTCGTATCGGCAGGCGGGTTGTTGACGACCACCGTTGTGGTCACCGTGTCCGTGCCGGATGCGGTAACCGTCGTCGTATTCGTATTGTTCGTGGTCACGGTCCCGGTTTCTGTTACGGTGGTGGAAGTAGACGTAGAAGTGCCGGTCGACTGGCCGGACTGTGTCGTATAAGCCGAAGCGTCGGTTTGTGTCGTGGCTTGCTGGTGTCGGCAGGCTGTAAAGACAAACAAAGCCAGTGCGGGAACGTAAAGTAGCGGTTTCATACGAGGTGAGTTGGTTGGTTTAAAGGTAGTATTTCCAAAGGCGTGCCAGAAAATGATGTGCTGAAATGCCGATGTGCCGAAATGCCGATGGGATTTTGGAAGAGGCTGAAATTAAAGGTGCAGATGGTGGGTAATGAGGAATAAGTGGCGCAGGAAATAATTTTCATGAATTAGAAAAATAGGGGAATGGTTGTATTACGATGAGCCGGTAAAAAAATACAGTGATCGATCAAATAGTAATTAACGCAGATCGTCATCGGCATTTCGGCACATCGGCATTTCGACACATCTTATATCCCGTACAACGCCCCGTATTTTTCTTTCGCGTATGTCATAAAATGCGCGAAATTCAATTTCTCCCCCGTCACGCGCTCGCACAGCTCTTTGGCCTGGTAACGCTTTCCGTGCCGGTGGATGTTGTCGCGTAGCCATGCCAGCAGCGGTTTGAAATTCCCGGCTTCGATCTCCTGCTCCAGGTTCGGAATGTCTTTTTTCGCCTTTGCAAAAAATTGCGCGGCGTAAAAGCTGCCGATGGAATACGTGGGGAAATAGCCGAAGCTGCCGTGCGACCAGTGCACGTCCTGCAGGCATCCTTCCGAATCTTTCGGCACGTCGATGCCGAGGTAATCCCTGTAACGCTGGTTCCAGTACGCGGGAATGTCCGCCACTTTCAGCTGGTTGCTGAACAAGGCTTTTTCCACTTCGAAGCGCACCATCACGTGGAAATGATACGTCAGCTCGTCGGCGTTGATGCGGATCAGGGAAGGCTGCACCACGTTCACCGCCGAAAAAATATCGTGCGGGGCGATGCCGCTCATCTGTTCCGGGAAATGTTTCAGCAATTCCGGAAATTGCCCGGTCCAGAATTGCAGGCTGCGGCCCACATTATTTTCCCACAGCCGCGACTGCGATTCGTGGATGCCCAGCGACACCGCCTCGCCGGAAGGCAGGCCGTACGATTCAGCCGGCAATCCCTGCTCGTACAGCGCATGCCCGCATTCATGGATCGTGCCCGTCACGCAGTCGGCCAGGTTCTCTTCGTCGATGCGCGTGGTCACCCGCACGTCCTGCGCGCCGAAGTTGATGGTAAACGGGTGGATGGAAATGTCCTGGCGGCCGTAGTTGAAATCGAAGCCAAGCTCGCGCAGCAAATGCACGCTGTAATCCCATTGCCTGTCTTTCGGGTAATTCCGGTGCAGCACTTCCGCCGAATGCAGCGGCTTCGCCATAATCGTTTTCACGAACGGCACCAGCGACCCGCGCACGTCGTTGAACAGCTGGTCGGTTTCTTTCGTCGTCAGTCCCGGCTCGTGCAGGTCGAGGAGCGCGTCGTAGGCGGTTTCCGCGTAGCCGAGCAATTCGCATTCCTGCTTTTTCAGCCCCACCAGCTTTTCCAGCTTCGGCGCGAAAATGCTGAAGTCGCTTTTCGTCTTCGCTTCCTGCCACGCGTTGAACGCTTCCGACACGGTGCGGCTCATTTCCTCGACGAATTCGCGCGTGTATTTTTTCGCCCGGCGGTAATCCTTCAGCGTCTGGCGGATATTGGCCTGCTGCGCTTCATCCAGCGTTTTATCATTCTCCAGTTGCTCCAGCGTTTTTCCCAGCTCCTCGCTCGTCACCATGTCGTGGTTGATGCCGGCCAGCGTCGACTGCTGCCGCGCGCGAAGCTCCGCGCCGCCCGGGGGCATGTATGTTTCCTGGTCCCAGGCGAGAACGCCTGATGCAAAATTCACGTCGGCGATGCGTTGGAGCTGTAAGCGATAGTCGTTGTATGACATAAAATAGTTCTGAGTTCTGGGTTCCGGAGTTTATTTCTTTTTCAGGACGGCGACAGCAAGGAGGATCCAGCCGGTGATGAAGCACAGTCCGCCGATCGGGGTGATGGGGCCGAGCCATTTCCAGCTTTCGATGCCGAGCAGCGTTCGTGTGCTGAGCAGGTACAGGGAGCCGGAGAAGAGAACGATCCCGGCGAGGAAAAAATAAAAGGAGAATTTCATCGGGCGGTTTTCTCCCATGACTTTCCCGAGAATGCCGCAGGCGATGATCGCGAATGCATGGTACATGTGGTAACGTACGCCGGTCTCGTAGGCAGGCAGCGCCAGGTTCGCAAGAAACGGATCGTCAAAGGCGTCCTTCAATCCGTGTGCGCCGAATGCGCCGAGTATTACGCCCAGCGCCGCAAGCAATGCGCCGGTGATGAGCCAGTTTCTGTACATGGGGTAAAGGTCGCAAAAAGAGTTCTGAGTTCTGAGAATTGAGTTCTGAGAACTGAGTTCTGAGTTCTGAGAATTGAGTTCTGAGTAAACATTTCCCGGGCTTTGTTCTCAGCTTTCAGAACTCATACCTGGCAGCTTATTTTCCGGCTTCAACAGGAATTTTTCCGGGTTTACCGCAAGTTTTAAAAAGCGTCATCGTCTTACCTTTAGATTTGAAGCTGTGGAAGAACAGGAATTGATCCATGGCTTGCAGTCCGGGGAACGTGAAGCGTTCTGCGAGCTGTTCCGGCTTTACCGCCGGCAGGTGTACAACACTTGCCTGGGAATGCTGCAGCATGCCGAAGAAGCAGAGGACCTGGCGCAGGAGGTGTTCATTGAAGTGTTCCGTTCCGCCGACAAGTTTCGCGGCGATGCGAAGTTGTCGACCTGGCTGTACCGCATTGCGTACAACAAGTGCCTCGATCACATCCGGGCGAAGAGCCGCGACAAACGGGCGGGGCAGGTGGTGCGGCTCGACGGGGAAGCGGCGATGGAAATTCCGGCGCAGCATGCGTTCGTTCACCCGGGCGTGGCGCTGGAGCAGAAAGAGCGGGCGAAAATCCTGTTTGCGGCCATCACCGCGTTGCCGGAGAACCAGCGGGTGGCATTTACGCTCAGCAAAGTGGAAGGGCTGAGCTATAAAGAGATCTGTGAGGTCATGGAAATGAACCTGCCTGCCGTGGAATCGCTCATCCACCGCGCAAAACAAAACCTGAAGAAAATGTTGACCGGTTATTACCAGTCAGAAAAATAAACGACCATGCACACGCCCGGAGAAAAAGCCGACCTCGCCCTCGCCAGCCTCGACGGCCTGCAGCGCGCGGATGTTCCGCCCATGCTGGAAGCGAAGCTGCTCGCACGTTTCGACGCGGAATTTTCGGTAAAGCCAGCGCTTAAATGGTTCTGGGCCGCCGCTACAATTTTGCTCGCGGTAAACATTTTCGCCGTTGTGAAATATACGTCAGCGTCGAAAGAAGCCGCAGGCGTGCAGGAAGTCGCTTCGTATTATTTCGCTTCCAATTCACTCTATCAATAGTCCGCCACATGTCCCACGTTTACCGCGTTTCATTTCGTCCATGAACCTGCTCCGGAACACGCGTTTCACGGGCGCCGCGCTCCTGCTGCTCCTGCTGCTGAACACGACGCTGCTGGTGCTGCTGTTCGCCCGCCCCGCCCCGGAGGTGGTGCATCACGGCCCTCCCGGCCATGAACGCCCCCGCGACTTTCTCGTGCGCGAGCTGAAGATGGACCGCGCGCAGGAGGAGCAATACGACGCGCTGATCGTGCAGCACCGCAGCCAGGTCGACCACCTGCAGGCAGAGATCCGCGATTACCGCGAAGCGCTCGTGCTCCAGTACAACAAGCCCGCCACCGGCGCCATCGACTCGCTGACGGCGGAGATCGGGAAAGCGCAGGCGGAGATCGAACGCGCAACGTTCCTCCATTTCGGCGAAGTGCGCGCCATCTGCACACCTGAACAGCAGGCCGTCTTCGATCGCGTCATCCGCGAAACGATCCGCATGATGGGTCCGCCTCCACCTCCTCCGCACAGGCCCGGCCCGCATTGAAAAATTCAAAATTCAAGATTCAAAAAATCAAAACACCAAGAACCCAGAACTCTTTTCTCATGAAGAAACAGCTCCTCACTTTCATCACAGCTTCCGTTTTCATCTCCATGTCTGCGCAGGTCGCGCCGGAGATCGGCTCATGGATCATCAACACCACGGGCGCAACCGGGTACGGCGGCATTCTCTCGAACGTGCAGCAGGTGCAATATTCCACCGCGAACGTGTACGTCAGCTGCACCTGCATTCCCGGCTACGACATCGGTCCCTGGCCGACCAACCCGAACACGCCGGCGAACCAGAACTTCGTGTTCAAGATCACGCGCACGCCGCAGCAGAATACGGGGACGCCGGTAGCGGTGCCGCTCGGGCACATCGGCACGTGGACGAATGGCGTCAGCATGTTCAACGCCAAAGACGCATTCTCTTACCAGAACCAGGGCGTGTGGAACCAGAACGCGATCGTGGTGGAAGGCATCAGCTTCGATACATGCCTCGGCCATCCCGCGCCGAACGGGGAATATCACCATCACCTCAACCCGCCCTGTCTTTACAACGATCACGACAGCTCCACGCATTCCCCGATCATCGGCTATGCGTTCGACGGCTTCCCGGTTTACGGCGCTTACGGCTACGCCAATCCCAACGGCACCGGCGGCATCACGCGCATGAAAAGCAGCTACCAGATGTACACGTACACCACGCGTACCAACGGCCCCGCGGTTTCCACGCAATACCCGCTGGGTTATTACGTCGAAGACTTTTATTACACGTCCGGCTATGGCGATCTTGACGAGCACAACGGCCGCTTTTGCGTGACGCCGGAATATCCTGCCGGAACGTATGCGTATTTCGTCACGCTCGACGCGAACCTCGATGCCGCTTACCCGTACACGCTCGGGCCTACGTATTACGGCACCGTGCAGGCCGGCAATACAGGCCCCGGTTCCGGCCACAACACGATCTCCGAATCCGTCACGACGTACACGCCATCGGGAATGACGGATGAAGTGAGCAGCCTGCCGGTGAACATTTTCCCGAGCCCGGCGCCGGTTGATGGAGTGGTGAACATTTTCATTCCGCCTGCCGGGACGAACGACATTACGCTGGTGATGTATGACCTTGCGGGAAAAGCGATCCGCCGGGTGGATTACATGCAGCCCGCGGTGACGTACACGATCGATCTTTCAGGAATTGCGCCGGGAATGTATCTCATGCGTTTTGAATACGGCGGATCCGCCACGACGGAGAAGCTTATGATCAAGGGCGATTGACCGTGCCGGGCGAAAAAGAAAAGGGCGTCTTGTCGTAGTGACGAGACGCCCTTTTCATTTTTCCTGGTGTCCTGCAAGCTTACCGTTTATTCGATTCGATGTACTCGTTGAGATCGTCCACCGAAGAAGAGAACGAGAAGCCGTCGTTCAACTGGTAATAGTTCTGCGGATCGGTCGTTTTACCGTAAGCGAACTTGGCCCAGTCGAGCCTTGTTTCCTCGAAGGAGAACATCGCCATGATTTCTTTCACTTGCGCGCAGCTCATGCAATTGCTGTTGAGCACCTGCTTCGCTACTTTCAGCTTGCCTTCTTCGAACGACTGGCCGCTTACTGATTTTTTCGCATTGGCGAAATCGGCGGAGCTCATCGGGTAAATGCACTGGCTGGATGCAGGCGCAGGTGCAGTTGTGGTGGTCGTGCCGCCGGTGGTGCCGGTTGTCGTGGTGGAGGAAGAAGTGGTGGTCGTGGTGGTTGAAGAGGTTGTGGTGCCGCCCATTCCGTCGTTCACGTTGATGCTGATGCCGACCACTGCGCCCGGAACGCCCATGTTCACGTTCACGTTATCGGTGGTGCCGGTTGTCGTGGTGGTCGTTGTCGTGGTGCTGGAAGCGGCGGGCGTTTCGCTCACCGTGGTCGTCGTGGAGCTGCCTGCAGGCGTGCCGCCGACATTCACGTTCACCGTTTCGGTCGTGCCGCCGGTGGTGGTCGTGGTGCCGGACGTCGTGGTGGTCGTGGTGGTGCTGTAGCCGCCGGTCTGCGTGGCGTTCCCGCCTGGGTTGAACTGGTACACGACCTGGTCGGGCGCGGCGGTGGTGGTGATCTCAGCTACGCTGTTGGGGCGGAGCTTGAGGCCTTTCTTGGTGTTCTCGATGGAGCAGGAGAGTTCTTTGCCGTGCAGGTCTTCGCCGCCGTACTGCATGTAAACGTTCTGGTCGATGGGCGCGAGGTTCGCATCGGCGAAGATGATCCGCACTTTGTAGTTCATGGCGGTGAGGCCGGTGACTTTCACATTCGTTTCCGGCTTTTCATTCTGGCGGAGGCCGTTGACGATGAGCGTGAACTTGTAACCGTCCTGCGAGAAGACGACGAGGTTATTCGCTTGTGCGAAGGCGAAGGCGGTGAGCAGCATGCAAGCTGCGGCCAGTGTGAGTTTTCGGAGGTTCGTTTTCATTTTAGTTGGTTGTTGATGTTTGCCCTGTGTCATTTCAAGCCGTATGCCAGAAGCCGGTGTGAGTTCACAGCTTCCCGGAAAAATGATTTTGCGAAGATCGGCTGGTTTTTCCCGTAAAATGCATTTTTCTATTGTTTCCAGGTGTTGCAAAGCAGGTTGTTCACCGGGCCAAAGGTACGCTGTGCCGAAAAACAGTAATTGATGAGTGACCAGTACACGGCCATTTAATGATACATTTGCGGGGTCGACGGTATTCCTGCCATAACCGGTCAGCCCTCTGGCATACGCGTTGTGAGTTCACATGAAAAAGTAGTTCTTAGTTCTTGGTCCTGGGCTTCAACGAATAAATGCGAGGATATTTTCCGCATCATCTAAGAACTCAGCTCCCGGAACCAAGCTCCCAGAACCCAGAACCAAAAATGAACCAGCTTTTACAAAATCGGTACAACGAGCTCGGGGCGGAAGAGATATCCCGCCTGCGCCATCGCCTTTCGGATTCTCCGCGCGCGCTGCTGCTGTTCGACCTGCTCGAAAAACGCCGCGGCAAAAAGCTGAACACGATCGACGCGGTCGACTTCGTATATAAAGGTGAAACCGGGAATTTCGAAACGCTGCGCAACCGTTTTTTCAAATTGCGCAAGCAGGTCATCGGTTACTTCAGCGAGCCCGGCGGGGAAGCGGGCGCGGGGGGCATTGCGCTTCTTCCGCTCGAAGAGCAGCTGTACCGGTGCCGCCAGCTCATCAGCGAAAATCATTTCCAGCTTGCGCGCAACGAATTGCGGCAGCTCATCGCCGATTGCCGGAAGCAGAACGTTTTCGAAGTGCTTCCCGAAGCCATCAGCCAGCTCGTGTATTGCAACATGGCGATGAATGTGCTCAAGGACAACGAGCGCCTGCTGCGCGAGCTGACCGATGCATCAGCGCTGCTCAATGATCTCCGGCACGCGCAGGCGTTGTCGCGCAACGTGTACCTGCTTACGCACACCCGCCAGGGCACAAAAATCCCCGCGCTGCTCCGCCAGATGCGCCGGCTGTCCATCGTGCGCGCCGGTTTCCCGCGCTTCCGCCTGTTTTATCATTTCACCGTCGTCGGCTACACGGTCGGACTTCCCGGCTTCAGTACCAAGGCGCATGCCCGCCACCTCACCGCCTTCAAGCGCCTGATGGCAGCCAACCCCGGTATGCCTGCTGGATATTACGAGCCGAACAGCGGAACGATCATGCAGTTCTACCTGCTGAGCGCCGAAGGCACAAGCCACTTCATGAAAGGCGATGTGACGGCCTGCTACAATTGCTTCAGAGAAGCCTGGGAGATCATGGAACGCACGCCCAACCTGCGTATCCGCCGCTCCGAAAGTTTTTTTGCCAACCGCATCGCCATCGAGGTCGCCACCGGCCGCTACCGGGAAGCGCTGAAGACTGCCGAAAACCTCATCGACTTCCAGAAAGAACAGCGCCAGGAAGAAAAGCGTCTTAAAGGTTTCGCAGAAATGGCTGTCATCTATAGTTACGCTTATCCCGCGCTGCGCTGCCCCAACCCGGATTTCCTTGCAAAGCAATTGAAAACCTATGTAAGCGTCCTGCGCAAAAATGATTCGCAGCAACTGTACGACGGGCTTACCACGCAGGCCATCTTCAGCTTCCTGTGCGGCGACTGGAAAGGCGCGCAGAAGGTTATGTCCGATACGCGCGCGAAAGAAGTGTTCTCGAAAATGGATGTTGAGTATTATAATCGGCTCCTTGTGCTTTCACCATCTTCGCCTTCCGAAGAGGTGGAGCTGCTGCGTAAGGACATGGAACGTTTGCTGCATGCAGCCGTTTCTTCCGACCGCGTATTTTCCCTGCGCCGCGGCTTGAATTTGCTGAAACGGCTGGACGAGGAGAGAAGGACGGCGAAGAAAAAGTAACGTTTTAGATAAGCGCCATAATTTCTTCGACGATATTGCTTTTGGTATAGATAAAGTCTACTTTTGCGCCCTCGTTTAAACTGACCCATCTAAAACCAAAATGAAAAAGCTCTTCGCAATCGCACTCGTTCTTACCGCAACCGCCTTCGTTTCCTGCACGAAAGAAGAAGTTGCAGCTCCCTACGCACCGGTTCGCACCGTTACTGTCGAATACCGCATCTTCGCCCAGTCCGGCCACGTCACCCTCGAATACCTCGAACCTGAAAACGGCATCCTCGTTTCAAAACAGGGACAGTTCGACCGCCTCAACAGCACGATCACCTTCCAGCACAATTCCGGCAACACGTTCAGCGTGAAAGCATGGAACACGGTTTCCTCCGGCAAAGAGGTACAAGCTGAAATCTACGTTGATGGTGTTTTGTTTAAGACCGGCTCTGCAAATGCTCCCGGCGCGATCGCCATTGCTGAAGGAAAATACTGATTGCGATCCTGCATAACAGAACAAGGGTCGACCAACCGGTCGACCCTTGTTCTGTTATGCCCAACATTCTATTGTTTCACCAGCCGGAGGAACAAAACTTCTTCACCGCTCAGCTTCACCTGGTAAACACCGGTGGCTAAACCGTTGAGCGAAATTTCCGCCGACGATTTCCCGCTCACATTTTCCGTCAGCACCAATCGTCCCGTCGCATCGAACACCTCGAGCGTGCTGATGTTCGTCGCAGCCCAGCTGATCATGGTCGTTCCGCTTGTTGGGTTAGGAACTGCGCTGAGCGCCGGTGTTGAAACCGCATTTTCCACGCCGGTGCAGAAATCGACGTACACCATCACGGAGCTGAAATTGCTGCACCCGTTTGCGTCGGTGTAATCGTAGAAGATCTCGATGTCGCCGAAACCGGCCATGAACGGATCGAACTGGTTGCCCGTCACGCCCTGGCCGCTGTAAGTGCCGCCGGCAGGCGATCCGCCGGTGAGCGTGTACGCGGGGCCCATGATGCAGAACGTATCGACAGGCAGCACGAAACTCACGTTCGGCAGCGGGTTCACAACCACCGTGATTGCAGCCGAGGTGTCGCTGCAGGTGGCGTTGTTCGCGACCACGTAATACGTTCCCGATTGCGAAACGAAAATGGACGAGCCGGTTGCGCCGGTGCTCCATGCGTACGACGATCCGCCGCCTGCCGTGAGCATCACGTCATCGCCCTGGCAGAAGGTGAGCGGGCCGGAAGCGCTGATGGTGGCTGTCGGCGGCGGAAGCACGTTGACGTTCATCGCGGAGGAAGTTGCAGAACATCCGTTCGCACTCGTCACCGTCACGTCGTAGCTGCCGGAAGTGGTCACCATGATCGAACTCGTGGTCGCGCCGGTGCTCCAGAGGTAGGTTCCTCCGCCGGATGCAGCGAGCACGACGTTACCGCCCTGGCAGAAGGTAAGCGGGCCGGAAGCGCTGACCGAAGCGGAAGGCGCCGGATCGACCACAACAGTTACGGAAGAAGAAGTATCCGCGCACGCACCGTTCGATGCGATCACGTAATATGTTCCGCTCGAAGTGACGGTGATCGATGATGAAGTTGCCCCGTTGCTCCACGCATAGCTGCTGCCGCCGGATGCGGTGAGCGTGACATCGTCGCCCTGGCAGAATGTCAACGGGCCGGAGGCGCTGAGTGTCGCAGCGGGCAATGTATTCACCGTCACGTTCACCGCTGGTGAAGTTGCCGAACATCCGCTCACGTTGGTCACCGTCACGTCGTAGCTGCCGGAAGCCGTCACCGTGATGGAGCTCGTTGTCGCGCCATTGCTCCACAGGTATGTTCCGCCACCCGATGCGGTGAGCACCACGTTATCGCCCTGGCAGAATGAAAGCGGGCCCGACGCAGTGATCGTTGCATTCGGTGTGGGATCCACCACGACCGTTACGGAAGAAGAAGTATCCGTGCACGCGCCGTTCGACGCGATCACGTAATAGGTTCCGCTTGTTGACACCGTGATCGCCGATGCTGTTGCGCCGTTGCTCCATGTGTACGTGCCGCCACCGGAGGCTGTGAGCGTTACATCGCCGCCCTGGCAGAAGGTAAGCGGACCGGATGCGCTGAGCGAAGCGACGGGCGGCGCAAGCACGTTCACTGTAGTGCCGGAAGACGTATTGCTGCACCCGTTTGCATCGGTTACCGTCACGCTGTAGGTGCCGGATGTGCTTACGGTAATGTTCTGTGTGGTGGCTCCATTGCTCCACAGCCAGGAAGTTCCTGCCGTTGCGGTGAGCGTCACGTCGCCGCCGGTGCAGAACGTAACCGGCCCGGAAGCTGTAACGTTCGCCGAAGGAAGCGCGTTGATCGTCACCGTCGCCGTATCCGAAAGGTTCACCGATCCGCAGCCGAGCTGGTTGGCCGTAACGGTGATCGTGTTGTTGCCGGTGCCGAGCGTTGCCGTGGTCACCGTCAGCGTGATCGTTCCGCCATTGCCCGTTACAGGTGTGCTCACCGCGCTGCTGTTGAAGAACGCCTGGTACGTAATTCCATTCTGGCTGGTTTGTACCGTAACCGTTGCGGTCGATGCTCCTGCGCAAACCGTGCTTCCGCTTGCCGGTAAATTCGTCTGCATCGGGTTCTGGTAATAAGCGATCACCATGGTTCTGCCGGGACTTTCACAACCTGCAGCCGACATGATCGAAACGTAGAACGTATCCGTTGCCGTGAGGTTGTTGATCGTGTACGTCGCGCCGGTCTGGCCGCTGAGCGGTGTTCCGCCGGTCGGCACCGTGTACCACCTGTAGCTCGTTCCGCCGGATGCGGAGAGGATCGCATTTCCGCTTCCACATACCGTATCGTTCACGGTGAGCGGGGCGGAGGGAAGCGGGTTCACCACCACCGTGTTCGTTTGCGGCGACGTTACGCAGCCGTTCGGGTTGGTGATGACCAGCGTGTACGTGCCTGCATTGGCCGCCGTTGCATTCGGTATTCCCGCCGGGTTCTGCTGCGTGGAGCTGAAGCCGTTCGGTCCGTTCCATTGGTACGTTGCGCCGGCGATGGACGGTGATGTAAGCAGGAGCGTATTGCCTTCGCAGATCGGCGTGTTCGAGAACGCGACGCTGTTGTTGAAATACAACGCCAGCACTTCATCCTGGTTCAGCGCACGGTTGTACACGCGCACCTCATCGTAAATGCCTTCGAAGATTGCATTGCCCAGCCCGTTTGCCTGCCTGCCGACCTGGAAGTTGGTGATCGTATTGGTAATTACCCCGGTGTATGCAACATCGCCGGTGAGCACGCCGTTCTGGTAAATGCGCAGGCGTGAGCCGTTGTACGTGCATACGATGTGATGCCAGGTATTGTGCGGAACGTTCGTGTTGCTGTTCACGTATGTGGCGCCGTTGACCCTCCAGCGCACGCGGTTCATCTGCTGTCCCGCGCCGACATCGTAATAGCTGTCGAGGCCCATGTACAGGCCGTTGTTCTGCCATTTGTTCGCGAGCGGCGCGAAGAATCCCCAGTTTCCGGGCGTTTCATTGATCCACATCGAGATCGTCACCTGCGTGGTGAGCGCCTGCAGGTCGCCGGGGTTGCCTGCGTCGAGGTATGCGCCGGTAACAGGCTGGAGCGCGCTGTTCGGCTGTGCGAAACGGTCGTTCACGTAAGCGCCGTTCCAGTTCAGGTTCGCATTATTTCCGCGGCCGCTCGAATCTGCCGTGTTCCCGTCGAGCTTGTAATGCACGATGAGACCGGTGTAAAGATCGACGGCGGGCGCTGTGGCGAGATTGATCGTCGCCGTTACCGGTGCGCGCGGGCTTTCACAGCCATTGAGCAGGATGGCGACATAATACGTAATGGTAGTCGTCAGCACCGGCGTGGTGAAAGCCGGCCCGGTGAAAATGACGGTGCCGCCTGTTGAAACCGTGTACCAGTTGTACACACCGCCCGCCGGCGCGCCTGAAGCCGACAGCGTGACTGTTCCCGGCTCGCAGCGTGAAGCGCCGGTTGTGGTTGGCGCTGCGGCAAGTGTAATCACGCTCACGGTCACTGATGAGATCGTAACCTGGCAGCCGCCGGGAGCCGTAGCAACTACCTGGAATGTCGTGTTCGCTGCAAGGTTGCCGGTGGCGAAAGAAAGTGTATCGCCGTTGCCGGTTTGTGCTGCGCCGATGTTGGTGCTGGTGGCCGCATTCTGCAGCTGGTAAGAAACGCCGGGCTGCGTGCCGATGACGCGTATGATGCCCGCCGTGTTCGGGCAAACGGACGCAGGTGTTGCCGCAAGGTTCATTGCGTCGGGTTGCTCCATCAGCAGCGAGGTTATTTCCATCGTGGTGATCGCGCGGTTGTAAATGCGGAAGTCATCGAACGAAGCGTTGGCGTACGCGTCACCCGCCCAGTTGCTGCGGCCGATGTAGCAGAGCGTGCGCAAAACGTTTTGCGGTGTAGTTTGCGTGCCGCTTGCGATCTGCGTGCCGTTGAGATACACACGGCCGGTGCCGCCGGTGAACGTGTAGGTGAGCAGCTTCCACTGGTTGAGCCCTACCTGCACCGAAGCGCTGTTGATCTGCCCGCCGCTTGCAGTGCCGTTGTATATTTCGGCAGCCGGGCGTCCTGTTGTTCCGTTCGTGACCGCGAGCAGCACGTTGTTGTTCGCCGGGCCATTCCCGAAATCGAACACGCGGCTCCACGATGCGTACGATGCGACTTTCAGCCAGCAGCTGACGGTGAAGTCGCCGCTGAAATACACGCCGTCGGGAACGTCGATGTAACCATTGCTGCCGTTGAACTGCAGCGCATTTCCCGCATTACCGAAACGATCGCTGACCGTTGTGACGCCGCCGAATAGTGTTCCGTTGAGGTTGTTGCCGCTCGCGTCGTTTGCGTTGCCGTTCATCGGGTAGTGCAGGATGAGGCCCGAAGAAAGCGATGTGAGCAACGTGGAAACGCCACCGATCGCATTCGGCGCCTGGTTAACCGTAACGGTTGTGGTGGCCGTGCCTGTGCAGCCGTTCTTCGTAATGGTGACCGTGTACGTTCCGCCATCGGCGAGCGCTGCAGAGGCGATCACCGGGTTCTGCGACGTGGAGGTAAAGCCGTTCGGGCCGCTCCAGGAATACGTCGCGCCGCTGAGCGTTGCGGCAAAAAGCGTGACCGCGCTGCCGGTGCAGACCGGGGAATTCGAGCGTGCCGGCGCCAGCTGCATGACGTACGCGGATGTCGCTGTGGCGGGCACGTCGTTCCAGCGCCCGGTGCTGGCGAAAAGCTGTGTGTAATCTTCATTTCCCGAGTTGTTCGGCTCCCCGGCATTCCAGTTCTGGTACGTCACCGGCGAACCGTCGATCCACGTGAACGTTCCTTCCTGCGTTTGGTCGGTAAAGCCGATGAATACACCCACAGGAACGTTGGCGGTAATGAATGCATTCGTCGCGGCGTTAGGAATTGTTGCAAGGTTTCCGCCGCTGGCGACACAATTATTTTGCGCGTTCACCCAGGACAGCGCCGTGGCATTGTAGAAAAAATCCTTGCCGCCTGAATTGCCCATGTAGCTGAAGCCCGCACCGGGAATGTCGCCCAGCACGCCGTTTACGGTAATTGTTTGCGCGCTTCCTGCGCTGACCGACGTGGGCAGGCTGGAGGTAACGCGCACGCGATATCCCGTGCCGGAAGGAACGCCCTGCGGAACGGTGCCGGGAATTGTTCCTGTCAGCGCATTCGACGTGAGCGTGCCGATGTTCAGCGGGAAAGTGAAATTGCCTGCTGCATCGGAAAGCTGCAGCGTATACACATTCCCTGCCTGGACCGAGTCGGTGACGGAAAAGTCGGCAGAGATCGCATCTCCCGCGCAAAGCGCGAGCGGTGAAACGTTCGTCACACTCAGCGACACCGGGTTGCCTGAAGAAAGCGCGGCGATCTCCGCGAGGTTCAGCACGCGGTTGTACACGCGGAATTCATCCAGCGCGCCGTTGACCGGGTACCAGTTGCTGCCGAAACGCCCGAGGCAAAGCTGCTTCGTGTTCATCGTGCCGAAGTTGGGCGCGCCGGCCACGGTTGCCGCGAGATTATTGTTGATGTATAAACGCTGCTCTGTTGCATCCATAATGTACACAATGTGGATCCACGTGCCGGTGGTATAGCCTGCCAGCGTGTAGTTAAGCGTAGTCATGCCCACATTGCCGATGCTGATGGCCAGGTTGGAGCCAGAAAGTGCGGTAAGGCAATACAATCCGCCGCCGGCATCGCCGTCTTTTGCGAAGATGCAGTGCGAACCGCCCGCCACGATGTTGCCGAAGCCGTTGGTGCCGACGTTGCTGTTGAGACGAAACCAGGTCGAGAACGAAGCCGTGGTGCTGAACTGCAGGGAGGCGCTGTTGGGAACGGTCACACGTCCTGCATTGTTCGGTCCGCTCATGTTGCACGCGGAAGAAGGATTGCTCCACTGGTCCGCGACGATTACCGCCGATCCGGAAAGCGTTCCATTGTTGTTGTTGCCGCTTGCGTCCTGCGCATTCCCGTTGAACGGGTAATACGCCGCAAGCCCGCTGGACAGGTTCACCTGCGCCCTGGCGGCGAAGGAAACCGCGATCGTTATAAAAAGAATGAAATGCCGCAGCCGGCTCATCCGTGTATTATGATTCTTCATGTTAGATTGTTTTAGCTGACCGCAACAAAAATATTTCCATCCTTTTCGTCACCGCCTTACTGCATGACACGTGCAGGTCATTTTGGCGCGCGAAAATACGGATTGGTTCGTTATTTCAAGTATTGACGGTACTCCCGGGATGTGTGGTGTGAACTCACAGGTTTATTGTTTGTCGTTGTCTGGGGCTAATGCCTGACCAATAAAATACCTGCTTGCCCGGGCGCAGTCGAGGGCCAATTTTGTCGTAACAGGAAAATTGGCCCTCGACTGCGGGCAAACAGAGATAACAACAAACGACAAACAACAAACAATTAACTTCGCACCACAATGAAAACCATTCTCATCATCGGCGCCGGCCGCTCTTCATCTTCGCTCATCAGCTATCTTCTTGAACATGCAGAAAAAGGCGGATGGCGTGTGCGCGTGGGCGACGTGGAAGAAAAAAATGCGGCGGCGCGGGTGAACGGTCATTCCTCCGGCGCTTCTTTCCGTTTCGATATTACGGATGCTGTTCAGCGCGAAAAAGAGATTTCAGGCGCGGCGGTGGTGGTTTCCATGCTGCCGGCGTTCATGCACGGCGCGGTGGCGAAGGATTGCGTGCGGCTGGGACGGCATCTCGTTACGGCTTCCTATGTTTCGGATGAAATGCGCGCGCTGGATGCGGAAGCAAAAAACAAAGGTGTCATCCTGCTCAACGAGATCGGCCTCGACCCGGGCATCGACCACATGTCGGCCATGCAGGTGATCGACCGTGTGCGTGCGGCGGGCGGGGAAATGACGGCGTTCCATTCGTATTGCGGCGGCCTCGTCGCGCCGGAGTCGAACGACAATCCCTGGGGCTACAAATTTTCCTGGAACCCGCGGAACGTGATCCTGGCAGGGCAGGGGACGGCCCAGTTCATCGAGAACGGGAATTACAAATACCAGCCCTACAGCAGGATATTTTCCTCCGCCGAAACCATCCACGTTGACGGATGGGGCGATTATGACGCGTATGCCAACCGCGATTCGCTTTCGTACCGCGAGGTTTACGGTCTTGAAAAAATTTCCACGATGCTTCGCGGCACGTTGCGCATGCCGGGCTTCTGCCGCGCATGGAACGCTTTTGTGCAGCTCGGCTGGACCGACGACACGTGGAAAATTCACAATGCGAACGAGCTGACCTACTCACAGCTGGTCGACGCATTCCTGCCGGAAAACATGCAGGGCGTAACCGTGCAGCAAAAGCTGGCCGCGTTGCTCGGCGAGTCGGTGGACGGGGAAGTGATGAAGAAGCTCGAATGGGCCGGCATTTTTTCGGACGAGCGCATTCCCCTGCGGGAAGCATCGCCTGCGCAGATCCTGCAGGAGCTGCTGGAGCGGAAATGGAAGCTGAAACCCGGCGACAAAGACATGATCGTCATGCAGCATCGTTTCGAATACATGCTCGCGGGAAAAAAACACATCCTCACCGCATCGCTTGTGGTAAAAGGCGACGATGAAGTGCACACGGCCATGGCCAAAACGGTGGGACTCCCCGCAGCCATTGCAGTGAAAATGATCATGGAAGGAAAGCTGAAGCGGGCAGGCGTTTGCGTGCCGGTGACGGCGGACATTTACGAGCCGGCGTTGAAGGAATTGGAAAGTTTCGGGGTGAAATTTTCGGAGAAAGAAGAATAATTGTAGTGCGGTGTTTAGAAGCCACCTCAAAAAAATCGCCTGCTAAAAATCCATTACGAGAGTAAAAACATGAATATTTTACCCTCGTTTACTCCTCGAAGGTGTTTTTTGCCCTTGTTTTTCTAACAAGAGCTTCCATTGCCTCTTAATTGAGATAGGGTTTCTTGCCCTCGTTCACGAAACAAGGGCGATTTTGCCCTCGTTCTTCACCCGTCATATTCCCATTCCCACACCTCGCCATGCTCCGCGTCGAACAGTATGCGCGAGCGCCGGTAGTTGTTGCTTTCCAGGATGCGGTGTGAAATATTCTTCGCCGGCAAGGTTTGCGCGGTGATCACGATGTTCTTGTCGGTCGTCATGGCCAGCTTTGTCAGCATGCGGCACATTGTTTTCGCGTAACCTTTGCGCTCGTACGCGGGGAACGTGAAATACGAAATTTCGACCTTCCCGTTCTTGATCCCGTTCTTGAACCCGCAGGAACCGACGATCTGCCCGTTCACTTCCGCGTAATAACCGATCCAGGGTTCCGTAAAGCCCGACCGGGCGTACATGGCCTGCATTTTTTCGAACACCAATGTTTGCAGCTCATTCGAGTCGCCGGGACGGGCGCGTTCATCGGTTTGCGGAATGGGGCGTAAATCCATGGGGTTTCTCAAAAGATGAATCCCGTTCCGTAAAACAATCCCCACGCGTTGATGCCGATGGAATAGCTGCTCCCGATGTACATCACGAAGTTTTTTTCCTTGATGATCTTCACCCGGGCAGCGCCGATCGGGGCAAAACGCAGCTTTTTGTTCTGGTTGAATAAAAAGCTGGCCAGCGGGCCAATCTCCATCTCCACGCAGGCTTTTTTCGAAACCGGGAATTCGAAGAGCTTGCATTGCACGCCCGTGCCGAACGTGGGAGAAGCACGCTCGTTCACCAGCTGGCCGGCCACGAGAAATTGTTTCGTCTCGGTAGGAATGCTGATGAAGACCGGGATGTGCAACCGTTTCATCGGGCGCAGCTCCGTAAAGAAGAGCATTGCGCTGGTGGGAATGACAATCGCTTCCGTGTTGCGGATATCCACAAGCTGGCTGTTGGAAATGAACAGCAGCGATTGCCCGAAGCTCAGCTCGAACAATTTCTTATCGGTGGAATCGGGTTGCTTTTTTTCTTTCTTCGGCTTTACAGAAAGGCTGTCGGCTTGCTGTGCGAAAGAAACGGATGGCAAAACTGCGCAGGCCAGCAGGAGAATGAGGAGCGGAGTTTTCATGTAGGGGGATGGTTTCGTCGTGGCGAATTACGAATGTACTATAAAAAGATGCTATAAAACCTCGAAGGTCTCCTGCGCACGTGCGTCGGAGACCTTCGAGGTTTTATAGTAATTTTTTTATTCGCTAATCCTGCGGCCTGCCGATCAGGTCGGCAGGGGCCTTGATCGCGCTGTCGGAAGAAGACGGGTTGCTGCCGCCTGCTGTCGAAGGCTTTTTCACTTTGGGCGTGCCGCCTTCATCAATGGCGATGGGTTCAGGTGAGCCGCCCGGGGGGGCGGGAGCTGCGCGCTCAGAAGTTTGCTGCTCCGCCTTTTTGTTTTTCGGGATCGTATCGCCGGCGGTGGAGGGGGCGCCCTGCGCGGGCGTGCCCGTCTTTTTCACTTTCGGCGCGCCGCCTTCATCGATGGCGATCTCATCAGGCGCACCGCTGCCGGAAGGTTGTTCGCGGTTCGGGCTGGCCTGCTCGCTTTTTTTGCTTTTTTTCTTTTTCTTCCCGCCGTCCTGCTGCGCATAAGCAGAATGGGCGAAAGCGATTCCAGCGAGAAGAAAGAATATGGTAAGGAGACGTTTCATTTGAATCGGGTTTAAACAGGATGAGACAAAGATAATGCCATGTGCCCGATAAATTCATAAGCTGCGTCATGAGATCGCAGGCATTCCTGCTATTTCATCAGCTCAAGGGCTTCAGGAACAGTAGTTTGCGTTCCTTTGAAGAAGGCGATCACGAATGCATCCGGGAAGCCCTGGGCTTTCATCTGCTCGCGCAGCGCTTCGATGGCTTTGTAATCATTTGTCGAGCCGACAGTGAAACGCATTAACCCGGTGGGCGTCATGTCGCGCTTCAGTCCCTGTATCTTTTGCAGGCGTGCCATCTCTTCCGGCGGCGGCTCATTTTTGAACACACCGAGCTGCACGCGGAATTCGATCAGCGATTTCACGTCCGCGCTTTTTTCTTTATTCTCGTTCAGGTCTTCTTTCTCGCTCTTCACATACACCGCGCCTGCCTGGTTGAGCGGCACGCGTTTGCCATTCTTGTATGCCGTGATGAATGCACCGCTGTATCCTTTCACCAGCAGCTGCGCCTTGGCCTGCGCGGCTGCATCGAAAGTCGGGTACGATCCGCTCATGTATTTGTAAAGACCGTCTTCCGTTTTCACCACCGTCAGGTCGGGAACGTCGGCAAAGGTGGAGCCGGAAATGGGACGGCGGAATGCGCCGAGCTGCACGCGGAACACCAGGCCGGTGTCGCTGAGCGTGGGCGAAGAAGTAAAACCTGTCGATCCCGTTGCGCCGGTCGGACCGGTAATTCCGGTTGATCCCGTGGGACCGGTGACGCCGGTGGAGCCTGTAACGCCCGTGGGACCGGTGATGCCAGTTGCGCCTGTCGGACCAGTGGGGCCGGCAGGACCGGTGGGACCCGTGGGGCCAACAGGGCCGGTCGGCGTGTTCACGAAAACATCTTTCACTTCCACGTACCGGCCGTCGGGGGTGCGATACACAATTACAGGATTATTGAAGCCCTGCGCCTCGAGCTGCTTGCGGCGTTTCTCCGCATCGCGCAGGTCGGTGAATTTGCCCGCGGTGTAAATGGTGGACGAATCCCTGAGCATGGAACCGGTGAGATCGGGCACGCTCAGCAGGCGCGTCATGGTTTCGTTGGAAACGCCGCGTGTGTAAGTGCCGAGTGAAACCATGTAGACTTTCCGTTCTGCGCCGCCGGTGGCGATGAAGTCTTTATTCGAGCGGATGATCTCGGTGATGGCGTGGTATTCACCGGTGGAATCGTTATATAAGTTCCACCTCCACTGGATGAGCGAATCGGTGAGGCCCACGCCGCGCTCGTCGGCGAATTCGGTGCTGGTGGCCATTTCATCGTCGCGGTACGTCGGCGTAAGATCCCTGTCGTCGTCGAGCGGGCAGCCTTTTTCATCTACGGTCACACCCGGGGGCGTTCCGCCGCAGGAATCGGAAATGTCGAGGACGCCATCCTTGTCGTAATCCCAGTTGTCCACGAGATAATCGAATTCTTCGGGGCTCATGCCGCTCGTGTCGGGCGCCGTTTCATTCGGGCCGGTGAGGTTGTAGCGCAGGGAAAGCGACATGAACATGAAGTTGTCGTTGGCGGGCGTTCCCGTGCGATTGCCCGCGCTCGCATCCGTCACGCCGTCCACGTAATCGGTGAAGCCGAAGTGCATCGTCGCGCCCATCTTCACATCCCATCTTTCGCTTACCTCCATGATCACGCCTGCGCCGACGGGAAGCGCCCACGAACGTTCCGGGTATTTCCCGAAACCGTCGAGGTTCTGTTCACGCACATCGGATTCGTACGTGTAATCGCGCACGAGGTAAGAAGCCTGCGACGCAAACGGATCGTTCTCGTCCATGTTGCGGATGGACCCGTCGGACCAGTAGTAATAAAGGTTTCCGTTCGCATCGTACAAGTCGGTTTTGCTCAGGAACTCGAACGATTCGAAGCCCACCGAAACCCAGGGGCGGATGGAACGCTTGCCGGGCATGAAGTTGGCGAAGTTGTATTCGAAGTGAAAGCCGCCCACGCGGATCTGCGATTCGAAATTGACGTTGCGATAGATCAGCCGTTCATTCGCCCCGAGCTTCCCGAACATCGTGTAAAAGCTGACGCGGAGATAGGGTGTGACCGGCTGGCTCAGGCTCAGTTCGTAACCGATGCGGCTCAGTGAAGGATTAACGAAATGTTTCTGGTAGAGATCGCCGTAATAGGAGAAGAGACCGGTGCCGAGGCCCAGCGTGGGTTTGAAGACGAAAGGTTTCGGTGCAGGTTTCGGCTGGGCCTGCGTATCGGGATATGCCAGCGTCAGCTCCGTGGAATCGGTTTGCGCGATCGCAGTCGCAGGAAAGGAAAGCCCGGCGAACACCAGGACTGCGCTAAAGAAGCTTCGTCTCGCAAGCCGTGAAAGCAGCAACAGTCGGGTCATCAACACAAATTTAGCAAAATGTGGCTGCGATCAGCGTATCCATTTCTGGCTCGTGATCATCAGCGCTTCCTGTACAGTAATGCGCTTGCCGCTGTTGTAGGCGGCTACGAACGGGCCTTCCACGCCTTTCGCACGGATCGTTTCACGGTGGTCGCGCGCGCTTTGATACGTGTCGAACGAGCCGGTCGTGTACTTGTTCAGCCCTTCGATCTGCTCGGCATTAACCGTGGGAATGTTGTATGTCTGCTGGTAATACGCAACCGGGACCATTCTCCGCATCGCTGCGATCTGCACGCTGTAGTTCACACCGGCCATTTTATTCCCGCCCTGCTGTGTAGTTCCGCCCTGCTCCGTGTTGCCGCCCTGCTGCGTATTTCCACTTTGCGCGGTCTGCGTATTTCCCTGTTGCGTACTTCCCTGCTGGGTGTCGGGAGGCTGCGTCGTTCCGCCTTGCTGCGTGTCCGGGTCTTTCCGCACGATCGCCTCGGTGGATTTGATATTGACGTTAGACGTTTCTGTCGTCACCACTTTCCCGTTGTTGTCTTCCACGTATGAGAAATGACCGGGGATCTGGTACGTGCCGCTCATGTCGGGGGAAACGACCACGCTGTATTGTACATTCAGCGTAGGTTTTTTCGGCATGCCGGCGTACCAGCTGAAACGAACCACGCCGTTTTTGAATTCGAAATCCGCGCCGTCGCTTTTCACCACTTTGGCCGTGAAGCCTTCCGGGAGGGTATCCTGGATCTTGCCGAAGCTGCTGAGGTCGCCTTTGTTGACGATGATGTCGACAAGGAATTCTCCGTTGACGGGATCCATCGGAACCGTCCGGCTCACGGTGACATTCACCGGCGGCTTCGCGGTGGAGTCGGGCGACATGGTGGCCGTTGTGGTTGCGGTGCCGCCTTCGACGGTGATCACATGCGGCGTGAGTTCGATGTTGCTCGGCAGGTTGTCGACAGTATGTGAAAGCTTGCAGGTAAGCGAGGTGGGACCGGAAGCGGCCGTTGCGGGGACATTGACGCGATAGGAGATTTTGAGCTGGGGAACTTCGCCCACGCGCGACCAGAGGAACTTGACGGTGTGCTTTTCAAATTTGAACGAAGCGCCGTCGGTGGTGATTTTTTCCGCGGTCCAGCCGTCGGGAAGATCCATGGAGTAGCGCATGAAATCGGTTTCCCCGTTGGTCTGTATCGTCACCTCCACCACGAACGATTCGCCCGCTTTCACAGCTGAGGGGGCTTTGACTTCTCCTGACGGCGCGCCCGAGAGGATGTTCACGATGAATGCGATGGCCAGGTTACAAACGATGATCAGCGATCGTATCATAAGTTGCGGTTCATTTTATTGGTCGAAGAAATAATCGATTAGCCGGTTGATGCCGTCGGCCGTCCAGTTGCCTTCCCCGTCGAAGAACTGGTCGATCACGTTATTGATCTCGTCGGCAGTGATGATGCAATCCTTGTTCACGTCCGCATCCCTGAATTCCGCCGGGATGCAGTCGGGACCGGTTTTCGGCGTGAGGTCCTGGTCGCCCTGCTTCAGCGTTTCGAGGGAAGGACTGGTGGCGAACGTTGTTTTCTGTGCGGCGTTGACGGAGTCGCGTTCGGCTTCCATGCGGATCTTTTCATAATCGATCGCCACGCCGTTCCCGTCCACGATCGCGCCCTTCTTCGTGTTCGGTTCCTTGTCGAGGTAATCCGCAATGCCGTCGTCGTCCTCATCCACCGGGCAGCCTTTGCTGTCGACCTTCACGTTGGCGGGCGTTCCCTGGCAGATGTCATTTCCATCCGTAACGCCGTCTTTGTCGAAATCTTCGTTCATCAGCTCTTTCGCACTCATGCCCGTTTCCGCTTCCCCGTCGTGTTTGCCGAATTTGTAATACACCGAAACGCCGCACCACCAGTAGCTGTCATTACCGCCGTCCTTCGCGTTGTCGATGTAATCGGTGAACGTCACGAAATAATTCGCGTGAAGGTTTACGCCGAAATTATGCCCGAAGCTCCAGCGGAAACCGACGCCGAGGGGAACTGCAAAGCTGCTGCGGGAATAATTCGTCGTGCTGTCTTTCAGCTGGGTCTCGTACGTATAATCGCGGCTCAGCATGACGGAATTCGACGCATTCGGATCGTTTTCCGCGAGGTTGTGAATGGAACCGTCGCTCCAGTAGTAATACGGATTGCTGTTCTTGTCTTTCAGGTCGCCGTGCGGATCGAAGCTCATCCAGCCGAAACCTGCTGTGAAATAAGGGGAGAAGAGGGCTCCCCGCGGCATGATCACGTTGTTGTCGAAATAAACGACCGCGTTTGCACCCGCAAAAAGCAGCGGCGATTCGAAGTTGCGGTTGAGCGTTACGCTGCGCTCGCTTTTCGCCAGCGTGCCGTAATGCGCAAACACTTCCGCGCCGATCCAGTTATGAAACCGCTGCTCGACGCCGAAACGCCACGCATTGCGGAAAGCGGCGCCCGTGTTGTTCGCGCTGCCCACATCCCCGCTGAACAGTGTAAGCCCTGCGCCGAGACTGACCATCGGGAGCTCCTTCGGTGCAGTTTGCGCTCCAACATAGGTTCCTGCTATGCAGGAGGTAAGCATCCAGGTCAGGCGGGCTCGCTTCATGGGCTTGGTTTGGCAGAACCTCAGTTTGAGCTGAGGATCAGAGCAAAACTATCCGAAGCATGCAGCGCACTTAACGTGTGAAACCCAGACTTACAAACATGATTTTGTTAATGAAGGAGGATGTGCAAACAATCAAAGCCTTGCCACGACTGAATTTCGGCAGTCTCAAAATTTTGTGAATACGTCACGCGGGTTGTTAACATTGAATTGTTGAAAGACGCCTTTGCGCAATCTCCGCGTCCTCAGCCTGATTTTTTGCCGCAGAGGCGCAGGGAACGCAGAGAAAAAGAAAATGCGACGAGCAACGTTGCCGTTCGTCGCATTAAATCTCAAGTCTCACATCTCATGTCGCGCGTCTCAAGTCTCAAGTCTCACATCTCATGTCTGCACCTTAGAAGTTCGGCTTCAGCATGTAATGCGAGTAGAATTCGTTGATGATGCGCACCGCTTCGTCTGCCGTATCCACGACATGGAACAACGCAAGGTCGCCTTCGTTCACGTTCTTCTCTTTCATCAGCATCGTGTTGCGGATCCAGTCTACCAGCCCGCCCCAGTAATCGGAGCCGACGAGGATCACCGGGAAGTTGGCGATCTTGGACGTCTGCACCAGCGTGAGCGATTCGAACAGCTCGTCGAGCGTGCCGAATCCGCCGGGCATGGCGATGAAGCCCTGGGAATATTTCAGGAAGATCGTTTTGCGCACGAAAAAGTAATCGAACACGATGTTTTTGTCGTGGTCAACGAACGCGTTGGACGATTGCTCGAACGGGAGGCGGATGTTGAGGCCCACGGATTTTCCTTTCCCGGTTTTGGCGCCTTTGTTGGCCGCTTCCATGATTCCCGGGCCGCCCCCGCTGATCACGCCGTAGCCTTCGCGGGTGAGCTTTTCGGAAATTTCTTCGGCAAGCTGGTAATACTTGTTGTCGGGTTTTGTGCGCGCCGAACCGAATACCGAAACGCAGGGGCCGATCTTGGCCATTTTTTCAAAGCCTTCTACGAACTCCGACATGATCTTGAAGATCTGCCAGGAGTCGCCCGCCTTGATCTCGTGCCAATCTTTTTCTGCAAAGGCGCGGCGGATTTTTTCTTCGTTGGTCATAAAACTATATAGGGGCTGAATGCCTGATTTTTAAATTCCAGTGTAAAGTTACGGGGTAAGTTGGAAACGGCGGGCCGTTTTTGGTTCCGCCTTTGTCAAAAGGCTCCGGAACATTGGGAACTGGGGTTGATTGTTGTACGAAAAAGAAAAGAAGAGGGTTTCACCGGGAAATATTCGCCGGTAAAACGAGACGATATTTATCGCGGGTACTTAAAGCTTCGCGTGTCAAAAATATTCAGAAGGATAATTTTATTCTCAATCAGCAGGTAATAAAGCGCATTATGTTTGGTAATGAGAATGCGACGGATATCCGGGCTGTCAAAAGATGCTACTCCCGCCTGCGGATAAAGCTTCAGCATTGCAATCGTATCCAGTGTCTCTGCAAAAAAAACTATTGGCGACTTTTAGCGACCATTCTGTTTCCAGGTGAGCCAATACGTTCGCAAAATCGCGTGATGCAGCCTGGGTCCAGCTTACTTCGTATTCCATTGCCGCAACAGTTGGAGCACCTCTTCATGTGTTTTGGTTTCTCCCCGTTTATATTGCGAAATAGATTCCTGCAAAAGGTTGAATTGCTCAGGCGAAAGATCGTCGAGAATATCGCGTGGCCCCGGTTCGATGCGCTGCCGCAATGCCAGGTAAATATTTTCCAGCAATACATTATCGCTGGTGCTATCGATCAATTCGTGGAGCTTATTTTTCAAATCGGTCATAAAAACAATATTGTTCATTAAAGATACAAAAACCGGGTTGAATTGACCAGTTCCAATTGTTGCTTTTTAAACATTCCCAATGTACTTTTCGCACATGCAGAAACCCTACACACTCCTTTTTGCAGCCCCGCTGCTCTTCCTCGCCACCTGCTCCGACGGCCCCGCTCCCGGAAACGATTCCGTTCCTCCCAACGATTCCACCCCGCCAACGGACACGGTTACTCCGCCGCCGCCGGTCATTTACCGCGATACCTTTCACGTCGGCGAATTCATCCGCCTTGCCGATTCCATGTTCACCACCACAAGCAAGGAAGAAGTCGATGTCACTGTCGACGAACGCAATGTCGACCGCAGCCATACGATCGACGGGGCCATTTTTCCGCCTGTCGCCGGCGGCACGTCGAAGCATTATTTCTTCAAAGGAGGCAAAACGAACACAGCACTCAACTTCACGATCAAACAGTGCGTGTACAACGACACCGCGACCCTCAACCGCGCGTTCGTTTACCTGCACAGCCAGAAAACCCTCGATGACGATCACGGCGGAACGCCCGGCCTGTCCTACGGCAACGACTGCGTGATCCGCTGCGGCAACCAGTTGCTGTGGCTGCACACCGGCTGCACCTTCTCGTACGAAGACCACCGGAAGCTCCGCGGACTGATGCTGCGCTGTGTTCCCGGTATTGTTGTGGAAGATGAGATTGACTGTAAGTGCGGGGACGCGGCGTGTAAATAACACGGCTTTTTATTACCACGGAGACACGGAGGCACGGAGGGTTCGAACGCAGTCGAGAACTCCGTGCCTCCGTGTCTCCGTGGTTTTACACTTTTGCAGTTACGCCCAATTCTTCCCGCAAAAATTTCGCCGTAAAGCTCTTCGTATTCTTCGCCACATGTTCGGGTGTTCCTGTGACTAAGATTTCCCCACCCCCGCTGCCGCCTTCCGGGCCGAGGTCGATCACGTGGTCGGCCACCTTGATGATGTCCATGTTGTGCTCGATCACCAGCACCGTGTTGCCCTGGTCGACCAGCTTGTCGAGCACTTCGAGCAGGATGCGGATGTCTTCGAAATGCAATCCCGTCGTCGGCTCGTCGAGGATGTAGAGCGTGTTGCCGGTTTGTTTGCGGGCAAGCTCTGTCGCGAGCTTCACGCGCTGGGCCTCGCCGCCGGAAAGCGTGGTGCTTTGCTGGCCGAGCGTGATGTAGCCGAGACCGACGTCGTTCATGGCTTTCACGCGCTGGAGGATGGAGGGCTGGTATTCGAAAAATTCCGCGGCATTCTCGATCGTCATTTCCAGCACGTCGCTGATGCTTTTGCCTTTGTAGCGCACTTCCAGCGTTTCGCGGTTGTAGCGTTTGCCGTTGCAGGTTTCGCAATGCACGTACACGTCGGGAAGGAAATTCATCTCGATCGTGCGCAGGCCCGCGCCCTGGCAGGTTTCGCAGCGTCCGCCTTTTACGTTGAAGGAAAAACGCCCCGGCTTGTATCCGCGGATCTTCGCTTCGGGCAATTCGGAGAACAACGCGCGGATGTCGGAGAACACGTTCGTGTACGTGGCCGGGTTGGAACGCGGTGTGCGCCCGATCGGCGACTGGTCGATGTCGATGACCTTGTCGATGTGCTCGAGGCCGTGGATCTTCCGGTAGGGAAGAGGCTTGCGGTCGCTGCGGTAAAAATGCTTGCTGAGGATGGGATACAGCGTTTCGTTGATGAGAGAGGATTTCCCGCTGCCGCTCACGCCGGTGATGCAGATGAATTTGCCGAGCGGCAATTCCACCGTCACATTCTTCAGGTTATGCCCCGTGCAGCCGTCGAGCACGATCGATTTCCCGGTGCCTTTGCGGCGCGCTGCCGGTACCGCGATCTGCTGCTTTCCCGTGATGTAGTTTGACGTGAGCGTGTCGAATTTCAAAAGCTCTTCCGGCGTTCCCTGCGCCACGACATGTCCGCCATGCACGCCCGCGCGCGGGCCGATGTCCAGCACGTGATCCGCGGCGAGGATCATTTCCTTGTCGTGCTCCACCACGATCACCGAGTTGCCGATGTCGCGCAGGTCTTTCAGCGCGTGGATCAGGCGCATGTTGTCGCGCTGGTGCAGCCCGATGCTCGGCTCGTCGAGAATGTACAGCACGCCCACGAGCTGGGAGCCGATCTGCGTGGCGAGACGGATGCGCTGCGCTTCACCGCCGGACAGGGAACGCGAGCTGCGGTTGACGGAGAGGTAATCCAGCCCCACGTCGAGCAGGAATTGTAAACGCGTGCGGATCTCTTTCAGCACTTCCGCTGCGATGGCGCGCTGGCGTTCGCTCACGCGTTCTTCCAGCCCTTCCATCCACGCGCGCAATTCGGAAAGGCTCATCGCCGAAAGTTCCGCGATGTTTTTGTCGCCGACCATGAAGTACAGCGCTTCTTTTTTCAGGCGCGTGCCTTTGCACTTCGGGCATTGCGCTTCGTTCATGAACTCGGCCGCCCATTTCTGAACGCCTGCGGAACCTTCCTGTTCCTGGCGCGCGAGGAAATTCACCACGCCTTCGAAAGAAAGCGCGTAGCTCGTGCCGTTGCCGCCGAAGTTGTCGTTCTTCACCTTCAGCATTTCGTCGGTGCCGTAAAGGATCGCGTTCAGCGCATCCTCGGGAATGTCGCGCACCGGGTCGGAAAGCTTGAAGCGGAATTTATCCGCGATCGCGTCGAGCTGCTTGAAGATCCAGCTGCTGCGGTATTCCCCGATGGGAACGATCGCGCCGGACTTGATGCTTTTTGTTTTGACCGGGATGATCTTGTCGATGTCGATCTCCAGGATGTGGCCGAGGCCGTTGCATTTCGGGCAGGCGCCGTACGGGGAGTTGAAGGAAAATAAATTCGGCGCGGGATCGTCGTACGCAATGCCCGACGTGGGGCACATGAGGTGACGGCTGAAATGTCGCACTTCCGTTGTTTGTCCTTTCGCCGTTGCCGCTTCCGCCACCATCATCGTTCCTTTGCCGTGCTTCAGCGCCAGCTTCACCGATTCCGCGATGCGCTGCTTGTCTGCCGCCGCCACTTCCAGGCGGTCGATCACGATCTCGATGTCGTGCACCTTGTAGCGGTCGAGCTGGATGCGCGTGGTCAGTTCCACGAGTTCACCGTCAACGCGCGCGCGCAGGAACCCCTGCTTGCGGATGTGCTCGAACAGCTCGCGGTAATGACCTTTGCGGCCTTTCACCACCGGCGCGAGCAGCAATACTTTTTTGCCTTCATACGACGAAAGGATCAGGTCGATCACCTGGTCGTCGGTGTAGCGCACCATTTTTTCGCCGGTCACGTACGAAAAAGCATCCGCCGCGCGCGCGTAAAGCAGGCGCAGGAAATCGTAGATCTCCGTGATCGTGCCCACCGTCGAGCGCGGGTTTTTGTTCACCGTTTTCTGCTCGATGGAGATCACCGGCGAAAGCCCCGTGATCTTGTCCACGTCAGGCCGTTCCAGGTCGCCGAGGAACTGGCGCGCGTAAGCGGAGAACGTTTCGATGTAGCGGCGCTGACCTTCCGCGTAGATCGTATCGAACGCAAGCGATGATTTCCCGCTCCCGCTCAGCCCCGTCACGACGACGAGCTTGTTGCGCGGAATGGAAACCGTTAAGTCTTTGAGGTTATGTACGCGCGCGCCGATCACTTCGAGCGTTTCGTTCTCGCTCTCGGCAATCGGCGGCAGGTTCTGGAAATCGGGCATTTTGGCTCCTTGGAAAATGAGTGCAAAGATACGGCGGAAAGACAGGAGTTAGGAGTTTGGAGTTCGGAAAAAGTTATCCATTTCGAACTCCAATCACCCAACTCACGACTGTATTCTCTAGTGAATTTCGTAACTTGGAGATTATTCTCGCTGTCTGCCGGTAGCGTAGTCAATATCAGTTGATTATGGTTTCACTTGCGCAGCAGCTTTTTCTGCTATTCATCCTCGCCATTCCTGTCGCCTGTATTTCCTGGACGGTCACGCACGAAGAAGTGTTCCGTGAGCCGCGTGAATATTGCGTTAAAAAAAGCAAAGAGGGCAAGAGCATCTGGACGCGGAAATTCTTCTACCTCTTCACCTGCGAATATTGCTTCAGCCATTACGTGGTGATCTTGATTCTCGTTCTGACGCATTATCATCTGCTGTTCGACGATTGGCGCGGTTATTTCATTTCCGGTTTTTCTCTCGTATGGATCGCGAACGTGTACATGAGCTTGTACCGGCATGTTCGCGTGGAGATTAAAAAGGATAATACCGAAGCGGAGCTGGAAGCGGTGGAGTTGCAGGAAAAGAAGGAGAATGAAAACTGGCCGTAGGGTTTGTTGTTTGTAATATTCTCGTGCGGTTGAAAAAAGGCCCGCCGGTTCGAGCTTCCTGAGCCTGTCGAAGGGCGAGAACAAGGGGCGCGCGCCAGTGGAATGGACTACATTGCTGCATGAAACGTTACAAAAACCGAAGCGGGAAATCAGGTGTGTTTCTTTACGAGATCGGGAAGGATTACATCCTCGTGCGGTTTGTGGGATCAGCTGTGGTGTACAGATACAGCTACAAACGGCCGGGGAAGAAGGATGTGGAGATGATGAAAAAACTGGCGGAGGAAGGGGAGGGGTTGAGTACTTACATTTCGCAGTTTGTGCGGGAAGAGTTTGAAATGAGTTTTTAGTTTCGGATTCGTTGTTGTGTGGCCGTAAATTCGAAAGGATGTCATTTCACTTCACGTCATTTTACCACAAGCAGCGGCCAGGCCCGCCGCTTTCCCGGAGACGGTAATGGCAGCGATTTTTAAAATCAGAAATAAATCGGGATCCGCAAAAAAATCAACCTTCCAGCGGCGCGTCCGGGGCTGTGTTCATAACAGCCTCGATACCATCCTGCATCGCTTGCTTCGAACTGTACATCTGGCTGGTGGCGATGACCTGCCCGTTCGCGGCGTTCAGCGTGAAATAAAAGCGCCCGTCGTTTGCGTCATGCTCGCGGAACATGTCACGGTTTTTTGCATTCGTGCGAACGGAGCTGATCCCGTTCTCGCAGCTCTGGCGGGAAGTGTAGCCTTCGCTTTGAAGAATGGTCTTGCTGTTCCCGCCTACGAGACGGAAATAGAATTGTCCATCTGAGCCGGTGAAGATTGTAAATTTTGAATTTGACATAAGAGTAGAAGGTTAATGCGACTAAAAAATTACGCAAAAAAAGTATTCAATGCCGGATGGAATTTTCAGGTTATTAACAAGCTGTTCACCTGGGTTTTCAATTCGCAGGGATTTCCGGGAAATGCAGTTGGTCAGTAATCCGTAGATTTGGAATAACCACGAAGAAATATTCCTGTTGTAGAAGCGCGAGGTCTCGTGCCTCTACAATAATTATCCATTATTCCGTGGTAACATTCCTTCACATGAAAAACACATTCCTCCTTCTGCTCGCATTTTTCGCTGCGTCCTGTGCATCTTCCCCGGAAGACAAAAAATCCTCCGGATCAGACACCGCCCGTTACACCATCGAAACCCCGTCCAAAGCACCCGGATCGGTCTTCAAAACCCCGGTCATTCATTTCGACAGCAGCAGCGCCGTCCATCTCGCCGACTTCGGTACGCACACGACCCAAACCTCGTTCGGCATCCGCGATACGCTCGGGAACGCGATCACGGGAAAGGAATTCCCGGAGAACGAACGCGCCCTTGTCGACATCAGCATGCTGAAGCCGGGGCGGTATGAGGTCAATTACACAGCCATCGCGGAAGGTTGCACGTTCAGCCTGTTCATTAAATGAGGAAAGCAGCGTTCCTGTTTTTCATTCCCGTTTTCGTTTTCGCAGGCTGCCGTACGCAGAAACCGCCGCCTGCTTCCCCGGCAGCCGGTACAGGCGACCGCCTGCGCGTCAATATACGTGCGGACAACCTGAGCGAAGATGGCACGCGCATCTCCTCGCAGAACGACGAGATCATCTTTCTTGCCTATCTCATTACCGATCCGGCTGCTGCACCGGTGCTGCTGCTGTCGGAATACTTCGTGCTCGATTCTGCAAACCGGGTGAAAACGTTACATGCTGCACCTGCGAAGATGGAAAGTGAAAACGAGCTGTGTTTCGTGCTCATCGAGATGGATTCCGACAAGAACAAAGAGCAGGTCGAACCGGTGGTGCGCGTCAACCTGGCGGCGATCCGCAAAGCGTATGAAACAACGGATGTGGAAACGTACGGCAGGCTACTTGGCGACGATGACCTGCTGGGCGTTTCGGCCACAAAGGTTTTCCAGGTGAACCGCCAAACCGGCACGTCGTTCACCGTAAGAGGTCTTCATGCGTTCGACAGTTACAGTTATGAACTGTTCGTCGATTATTGACGTAACTTTAAAGTTGCCGGAGAACGAGGAGAAACATGCCATCAAAGCCAATCATTTACACCATCGGCCATTCCACGCACCCGGCGGATTATTTCCTGGAACTGCTTTCGTCGCAGGGCGTCAATTGTCTCGTCGACGTGCGCAGCATGCCGGCGAGCCGTTTCAACCCGCAGTTCGGCAAAAAAAACCTGCAGGCCTTTCTTGAAAAATACGGCATCCTGTACCTGCATTTCGGCCCGGAATTCGGCGCGCGCAAATCGGACCCGGAATTGCTCGATGAAACGGGCCGGCTCGATTTTGAAAAAGTGCGCGCTTCGGAAGAGTTCCGTTCGGGCGTGGAGCGATTGAAGAAAGGCGTGGAAAAAGGTTTCACCATCGCCCTCATGTGCGCCGAGGCCGACCCGCTTTCCTGCCACCGTTTTTCCATGATCTCCGTCGCGCTGAAAAAAGAGTTCGACGTGCGCCACATCCTCAAAGACAAATCGGTGAAGACGCAGGAGGAAATGGAAGCGGAGCTGGTGAAAAAATACGCGAAGAAGCTCCGGAAAAAACCGGCGTTATCGACAGGCGTGGACCAGCTGGAGCTCGCATTCCGCCTCAATAATCTCGACGTGGCCTATTCCCCGGACGATAAACGCCTGGAAAAATGACGTGCCGATATGCTGATGTGCCGAAATGCCGATGGATATAGCGCTACAGCACATTTGCCGGAAGCCGCCCGGAAAAATGAGACGGCCTATGTTTTTCGGTTAACGACGAAAACAAAAAAGCACAACGTTCAGAGCTGGTCGTTGTTCATGTTATCCTGCTTGACAGGCGCCAGGCCCGGGAGGCATTCATCGATCAATACCTTGAGGTCGCGCAGCGAATGCTCCACGAGCCCGCTCTTGCCGGGCTCCAGCTCGATCCCCAGCTTCGGCAAAAAATCGCCCTGCACGAAACAGCGGCCGTCGGGAAAAAGCGTATACGGAATGCCTTTGTAAGAACCGCTGCCGGAACTCATCTTCATTTTCGGGTATCCTTTTTTCCGGAACAGCAGGTCGTAATGCGTTCCGTTGTAGCTGCACCAGAAATGATCGAAGAAAAACCAGAATTCCCCGCCCATGGTATTGCAGTTCTCGTCGCGGCCGTGGATAAAGCCCCTGTTCACCAGCATGCGCCCATAACAGGTTTCCATTTTCACGTTATGGATGCCGGCCGCCTTCACGGCGTAGATGAACATTTCCGCCAGGTCGCTGCAGTCGCCGCTCTTCTTCAGAAAAGCAGTGAGCGCATCACCCGATGAGCCCGAATAGGAGAACGGAAATTGATTGATGCGGCGGAAGATCTCGTCCACTTTTGCCTGGTCTCCTTCCGGGAGGTCGCTGATCAGGTGGGCGGGCACAAGGGCCGTCAGCGGATTCGTGTCGTAACTGTACGTATAATTTTTGCGGATCAGCGCCAGCAGGGCATCCACCAGTTCAATATCCGGCTCGGGGTCCGCCAGCATTTCCTGTATTTTGAAAATACCGAAGCCCGTCGCCGCAGCGATATCCCAGAGGCTGTTCCCGTAAGCGAAGTAGTCGTAGAGTTCCTGCTTCGCCCCCTGCAGCTTTTTGCTTCCCCACCGGATCATGCTGAAAATGCCTGTGTCTTCCTCTTCATTGTCACCTTTCATCCGCTGTGTGACGGACGAATACGACTTTCGTCCCAGGCTGCGTGTCAGCTGGTGCGCGACGGCACGGCTTCCTTTTTTCTTCTGAACGATGGGGCTCCGGGTGTGCATTATTACTGCAATTTACGAAAGTTGCGCAGTTCAGCCCGGTTGTATCTTCCTCCCGGGATCCGCAGGTTGGTGTTGCTAAATTTACTGTTTTTCTTCTCCAGGAAACTGCGGATCATTAAGCTGCGCTATTCCTGCGGGATTTTTGGCGGGGACAGAATGGACTTGCGGATTATGGCCACATCAGCACATCTATTATCCGGTATATTTGTTCAAACGCACGCTTATGAAATACACCAACGAGATCATCATCGACCTGCCGGTGGCACGCGTGGTCGAGCTGTTCGACAACCCGGAAAACCTCAAAAAGTGGCAGCCCAACCTCGTCAGTTTTGAAGCCGTAAGCGGCATTCCCGGCCAGCCCGGCGCCAAATCGAAGCTGAAATACATCAACGGCAAGCGTGAAATGGTGCTCACCGAAACGGTGATCAAACGCGACCTGCCGCGCGAGTTCACCGGCTCGTATGAAGCGAAGGGCGTTTACAACCTCTCCAGAAATTTCTTCGTCCCGCTGCCCGACAACAAAACGAAGTACATGGCGGAAAACGAATTCCGCTTCGACGGCTTATTCCTGAAACTGATCGGCTTCCTTATGCCCGGCGCGTTCAAAAGCCAGACGAAAAAGTACATGCAGTACTTCAAGGATTTTGCCGAGAAGGAAAAATAATTTTCGGTTGCCGAATTCCAGTTTTCGGTAGTGTCTCAGTTTGAAAAAGTCCAAATGTTGGTTTACCACGGAGACACGGGGACACGGGGATCATTGTAGCGACACGAGGCATCGTGTCGCTACAATGATCCCCGTGTTCCCGTGGCTTGTACCCGCAGACGGAATTTCCTTTTTTCCTTTTCAATCCGCAATCGGAAATCCTCACAATGACGATTTCTGTTTTAGGAAATAACTTTCCACCCGCACTGCAACATTCTCCCTCACGTTCATCCAGAACAAATTATAATCCATGACATGGTAGTTGTCCCCTTTCCGGTAGCCGGGCCTGGACGGGGCATGCGACCAGACCAGGTGGGCCGGTGAAATTTTCGCATCGACAATTCCCACGTCGAGCCGGTCGAAAGTGGACGGCAGCGAGCCTTTGTTGAGCGAGGCGGGCGCGTACGCCGTATCCCTGCGCCAGGTGAGCGGGTTGACGCATTCGTAAACTTCGACGTTGTCGTAGCCGGGCCAGTTCGCGTTTTTTTCCGTCTTCGGCGCGTAGATGGTGCCCCATTTGCGGCAATGCCACGCCATGTAGCAGCCCGGCTGCGCGGCTGAATCGCACGGCAGGATGGTCGTGTACGCGTTGCGGGGCGTGGATCCGCCGACGAGATACGCCGCGACGAACAATTTCCGCAGCGCCGGGTCCTTGTCCACGAACTCGCCGATGAGCCGCGTGGCGTGGAATGTCCCCTGGCTGTGCGAGGCGATGATGAACGGCCGCCCGTTGTTGTAGTGTTCGAGGTAATAACGGAAAGCGTCGCGGATGTCGCTGTAGGCCGTGTCGAGCGCGGTGCGGCCGTCTTTATCCCCGTCCCTGAACGAGGCGAGCGTGGCCTGCCGGTAGCGCGGCGCGTACACTTTGCAGCTCCCGTTGAAGACGCTCGCCTGCTGGCGGATGGAATATTTATCGACGAGCTTGTTGGTGCGCTTGTCGGCGATGTCTGCGTTCCAGCTTTTGCCTTTGAAGTAGAGCGTGGGATGAATGAAGAACACGTCGACCTTCGCACCGGCCTGCCCGTCTTTCAGCCCGGGATGCGGCGGAAGCGCGTCGGCGCTGTCTTTCATCGCGGGCAGCGCGGCCCAGCTTTTCTGCAGCGCATAGTCGGGGCGGGGAGGAGGCGCGCAGGTGTCGAAGCTTTTCCGCGGGGTGAAACATTTCGCCAGCAGTATGACGAGAAGGAAGGTGATGAGGAAAATCGAAGCGGGGCGAAGTTGCATAGGCGCAAAGATACTGCGGTCAGCGCTTCCCCGGCAGATCTTCCGAACCCTCTGCTAATCTTGAATTGTTGAATTGTTGAATAACGTCGCGTAAGCGCGTGATCGAATCGTTCAATTCTTCCTGGGAACCACAATTTCCTCCCCGACCTTCGGCAGCTCCGAAGAAGATTTTTTGTTCCACTCCAGCAGCAGGTTTTCTTCCACGCCATGCTGCGTTGCAATCGTGTTCCACGTTTCACCGGTTTTCACCACGTGCAGGATCGGCCGCGACAGGGAATCGGCGATCACTTCCGCTTTCGTAACATACTTCGACGTATCCGTGCGGCCCACTGTGGCCACGCCGGAAGCGGAATCGTCGTCTTCCATGCCGTAGAGTTTTACGCCTTTCTGCGGGAACTGGATGTAATACGTTTTGTGGTCCGGGTTGCTCAGCGTGGATTTGAGCAGCCAGGGATTCATCACCTTGAGGATCTTGTACGTCGTGCCCTGCGCGATGGCGAATGCGGCGAGATCGGTGATGGAGGAATCGACCTTCACGCTGTACGTCGGGATCGGTGCGTAAAGGTCGCGGGGGCGGAGGTGGTAGCCGTATGCTTTCGGGCGCGAGATGATTTCTTTCACCGCGAGGATGCGGAAGATGTAGCGCGCGGTCTCTTCGTTCAGGTAAAGGTCGTAGTAGCTGTCCGACTTCTGCCGGTCGAGCTGCTTGTCCACGCCGCCCATGCCGAGGTTGTACGAAGCCGCCGCCAGCGTCCAGTTCCCGTAATGCGCGTACGCCGCTTTGATCACTTTGCAGGCCGCTTCCGTGGATTTTTCGACGTGGTAACGTTCGTCGACCTCTTCGCTGCGTTCCAGCCCGTACGTCTCCGCCGTTGCATCCATCAGCTGCCAGAAACCGGTTGCTTTCATCGGCGACACGGCATTCGTCAGCCCGCTTTCGATGAGCGCCACGTATTTGAAATCGTCGGGCACGCCGTTCCGTTTGAGGATCGGCTCGATAATGGGGAACCAGCGGCTGGCGCGTTTGTGCAGGAGCAGCGACTGCGACTGGAAATAGGTGTTTACGAGCAGCTCGCGTTCCAGCGATTCGCGCACGGTGAAATCGGTCACGGGCACCAGCTCCCCGCAGAAGTTGAGGTCTTTCGGAATGGTGATGCCGAAAACTTTGTAGTTGGAGAGAAAATAATTCCGGTAATCGTCGTCGGAAACCGGGTCGGTGGCGGAGAAGTTGAGCAGCTTGACGAGGACCACCAGCAGGAGCAGCATCGGCAGCGCGACCACGTGGCGATACCAGCGGCGGAAAAATGCCTTCGTGTTATTCAGCAGTCGGCTCATCCTGTTTTTGCGGTTGCTTCGAATACTTTGTGACAGCATACAAAGTTCCGAAAACAACGGCAAAATAGCCACCGAAAACGAGGATATGTTTGGTGCCCCAGTTCACAATTGTGCCCTGTATAACGAAAATTAACATCATGGAAACGAAGGAGATGCCCGAAAACGCGAGCGCGACCTGGCTGTCGCTGAAACCGAGATAGGAAAGATGGTGCGTGGTATGGTCTTTTCCGCCCACCCACGGCGCCTGCCGCCGCATGATGCGGTTGATGATCACGATCGTCGTATCGCAGATCGGAATGAGGAACGCGAGCATCGTCACGATCACCTGTTTCGTGTTGAAATAATTGCCGCCGAAATCGGGACTGTTCCAGAAATAGCGGATGCCGATCGTGGCCAGGAGAATGCCCAGGAACTGGCTGCCCGTATCGCCCATGAAGAGCTTCGAAGGATGCCAGTTGAAAAAAAGAAAGCCGCCCAGCGCGCCGAGCACGCCGAGGATCATGATCACGTGCACGTTGAAAAAATCGTGGCTGATGTAGAGCGTGAGCAATGCCTCCAGCAGCACGATCGCCGAAATGCTCGCCGTGATCGCGTCCATGTTGTCGAGCATGTTGATCGAGTTCATGATGCCCACCACCCAGGCGATCGTCAGCGCATTATTGAGGTAATTGTTTTCGAAAAGTTCGATGCGCTGGTTGGTGGCGATGAGAATGACGCCGCAAAGTATCTGCACGAAAAGCTTGAGGAACGGTTTGGTGTTGTACGCATCGTCGGCCAGCCCCATGACGAATGCCAGCGTCACCGCGCCGAGCAGGCCCAGCAATTGCTTGTCGAGCGGCATGAAGCGGTACGGGAAGAACACCGCGTAGCAGGCGATGGAAAGCAGGAAGAGCACGAAAAATGAAATTCCGCCCACGGCAGGTTTCTGCAGGCTGCTCCAGCGGATGTGCTCCGTGCTGTTGCGGATGCCGAGCGTGCGTGAGAAGCGCAGGAAAAGCGCATTCAGCAGGAATGCCAAAACGATCGAGCAGATGAAATAACCGGAATAAACCAGGACGAGGTCGTTGTTCATGGGTTGCTTAACAAATTTACGATTTACAGCTTACCCGTTGCCCCTGTCAATTTCACCTGGATCGCATCCTTCGCGGTAGACGTAGATCATGGATCAGAACGCACTTTCATATCCCCGGAACGCTTTTCCCTGCGCGTCTTTCTCCGACAGCACAGGATCCGCAATTCCCCAGTCGATGCCGAGGTCCGGATCGTTCCACAGCAAGGTATCTTCCGACGCTTTGTCGTAATAGTTGCTGCATTTATAAGCGAAGATCGTATTGTCCTCCAGCGTCAGGAAGCCGTGCGCAAAGCCTGCGGGAATGTAGAACATGGTTTTATTTTCCGCGTTCAGCTCCAGCGCGTAATGCTGCCCGTAAGTGGGAGAGTCCTTCCGGATGTCGACCGCCACGTCGAGCACGGCGCCGGTGATCACGCGGACGAGCTTGGCCTGCGCGAACGGCGGGTTCTGGAAATGCAGCCCGCGCAGCACGCCCTCCTGGGAAAGCGACTGGTTGTCCTGCACGAAATCTTCCCCGATGCCCGCACGTTCGAACGATCGCCTGTTCCATGACTCGTAAAAATAGCCTCTTCCGTCGCTGAATACTTTCGGCTGAATGATCAGCAACCCTTCGATCGGTGTCTTTATGACGTCCATAACTCGTTAAAAATTCAAAGCCCAAAAAAACAAACCCTGAAGTCTTAAACAGGAATTGTCTTTCCGGAATTTGCTCGTTGGAATTTGTTCCTTGCCTTTTTGAAGTTTCCCCTTTGGGATTTGTTTTTTGTCTTTTGGAATTTTCCGCCTGTTATTTTCTTCCCAGGATGCGCGCAAGGCGGCTTCTTTTCCTGGCCTGGTCATCGTAATAACCATAACCGTATCCATAGCCGTACCCGTAACCGTACCCGTAATTGTAGCCGTATCCTTTGCGGTCCACATCCACGCCGTTGAGCACAACCGCGAGGCGCTTGATGTTGTTCTCGTTGTAAAGACGGTCGACGATCTGGATGAAGTTGCGCTTGGAGTAATCGGCGCGGAAAATGTACACGGGGTAATCCGCCATCTGGATCGTGTGGATGCCGTCGGTCACAAGGCCCACGGGCGGGTTGTCGACGATGATCAGCTCGTACATGGTTTTGAGCTTCTCGAGGATCTCGGTCATTTTGGCGCTGATGATGAGCTCCGACGGGTTGGGCGGGATCGGCCCGGCGGTGATGATGTCGAGATTTTCCAGCGAGCTTTTTTTGATGCACGCTTCCATGCTGTCCTTCCCGATCAGCAGCGTGCTCATGCCTTTGTCGTTCGGCACGTTGAAGCCGAGGTGGATCTTCGGCTTCCGCATGTCGAGGTCGATGATGATCACTTTTTTGCCGGAATACGCGATGATGCCGGCAAGATTGATGGCCACGAACGTTTTCCCTTCACCCGAGATCGTCGACGTCACCGCCATGATCTTCGGGCCGGGCTCGTTGGAAATGAACTGTAAGTTCGTGCGCAGCGAACGGAACGCTTCCGCGATCAGCGACTTCGGGTTTTTGTCCACAAGCAGCTGGGAAACCGGCACGTTCTGCTTGTACTTCGGGATGATGCCGAGCACGCTGATGGACGCCTGCGTCTGCTTCGTGATCTCGTTGAGCGAATTGATCGTGTCGTGCATCAGGTAGCGGACGATGATCACGATAAGGCTGAACACGACGGCGATCAGCAGGGTGGTGATGAGCGTGGAATTACGGCTGGGGCGGATGGGCGCGATGGGAATGCGCGGCTTCTCGAGAACCTCGTGCTTCGCCACGAAGCCGACCTTGGAGATCGAATATTCGTACTGCTTTTCGATAAGGAGGAAGAGAAATTTCTCTTTCACCTCGCGCATGTGCAGCAGCTCCGAATATTTCGCGTCAAGGTTTTCCTCGACCGGCAGCTTGTCGCCATACCCCTTCATCTTTTCCAGCAGCGCCACCTTGCGGAGCGCCACCTGCGAACGGATCGACCTGACGCTGCGGATGAGCAGGTCCTTCTGCACGCCGATCTGGTAATCGTACGCTTTGATCACGTCGCTTTTGGGCTTGATGGAGTAGAGGGCTTCGTCACGCTCGCCGATCAGGCGGTAAAGGTTGTTCATCGGCGTGCTCAGCGCCTGCTCGTTCTCGGTGCCGGCCAGCAGCGCGAGCAGCGATTTGACATCGACGTTCGGGTCGTTCAGCTTCTGCTCGATCTCTTCCAGCACGCGGTCTTCCAGATCGACTTTCGTCACCTGGTCTTCCAGCGAGCCGAAACGGGTCATGTTGAAGGCATTCACCGCTTCGTTGTCGCGGATGTTGTGGACCACGCGGAAATGGCCGATAGAATCTTCCACCAGGCGAAGTTCTTCCTTCACCTGCTCGAGCTGGCCGGCAATGAACTCGAGCGCTTTTTTGCCGCTTTCGCTCCGGCGTTCCACATCGTATTCGTTGTATTCTTTCGCGATCGTATTGACCACGTCGTACGCCTTTACCGGGTTGTTGTCGGTGAAAGAGATCTTGATCGTTTTGGCGGCTTCATTGACCAGCGCAACATTGAGGCGCGGGAAATAAACGTCGGCGAGGTCGTCGATGGAATTCACGACGAAGTAGTAATTGTTGTCGCCCGTCGCGCTGTTGAGCATCGTCTTCAGCTTTTCCTTGTCGATCGTGACCAGGAAGGAAGCATGCGGGAATTCCGCCCACTGGTTCTCGCGGAATTTCTGCGAATGCGCCTGCCCGCCGTAGGTGTAGGAAATTTCACCCGACGCATAACCCGGGTCGAACCTGATGTCGAAGCGCGTGCCGACGATCTGCGGGGTTTTGATGGCCAGCCCGATGGTGTACGGCGAAGATTTGTAATGCTCGTTGGTTTTGATCTTTCCTTCCGCGAAATAGCTGACCTCCAGCGGCAGCTCGCTCAGCACGCGGGTGAGAAACTCTTTGGAGCGGATCACTTCCACGGCGCCGGCCAGCTGGTTCTGGTCCTCCATGTCGAAAACGCTTGCCACCTCGAGCATCTTGGCCTTGTCTTCGATGTTGATCTTGATCACCGCGCTCGCTTCGTATTCGGGCTGGGCGTAGCGCAGGTACAGCCACGCGCCGGCAAGGGCCATGGCAAAAAAGAAAGCGACCCACAGGACCGATTTCTTCGCGATGTAAACGAAAAGGCCAAGCTCGAATTCCCCGCTGAAATTCGTCAGGCGCTCTTTATAGCGCTCGAGCGACTCGTTCCTGTCATTAAGCTGGGCCTGCAGCATAGCTCGTTCGGATCAGAGACGGGAAAGGAGGAAATAGAGCGTGAACAGGCTTGTGGTGAGGCTGAGAATAGGCGTGATCTCGCGCAACGTTTCCCGCGCAAGGTTTTTCCGCGGCTCGACGTAAATGATGTCGCCCGACTGTACAATGGTTTGTCCTTCTTCCAGTCCTTCGATCTTCGAAAGGTCGAGCTTGTAAATTTTATAAGGCTTTTTCGTATCCTCTGTTTTTCGGATCAGCTTCACGTTATATGCCTTTCCGTCGGTACTGATCCCGCCGGCGATCGCCAGCACTTCGATCACTGACGTATTGTTGTTTCCCAGCGTAACGACTTTCGCCTGCCCGGCCTGCCCGGGGTAAACGATAACCCGCTTATTAATGACCTTGATGAGGACGAAGGGATCGACGTAGTATTCCGAGTAGCGTTTTTCCAGGTAATCCTGGGCCTCGCGGATCGTCATCCCGGCCAGGTTCTCCTCGCCGAGCACGGGAAGCTTCACCGTGCCCCGGTTGTCAAGGATGTATTCCAGGCCCTGGCGGAAAACAAGGTTGTTGCCCGCTGCCCCCGAACCGGAAGCAACGATATCGATGAGCTTAAAGCCGTCGTTTGCGAACAGGCGGAACTCGATAATGTCATTGGATTGGAGTATGAACTCCCTGGCCACCGTACTGTCCGTCCTGAGTGTATCGTACGGGTAGTCTTTGCCTGCCTGGAGCATAATGTTCGGGTTGAGGATGCGGCAGCTATTCAGGGAAAGAAGAATGCCGAGAAAGGCAAACAAAGGAAGCCTGGGGAGCAGCAGTTTTTTCATACGGTTGGGCTCGGTTTCGAGAATTAACAAAGGTATCAAAAACGGTCAAACCCGGGATTTCCTGCCCCTTCCGGCAGGCGGGCGCTCCTGCAGCAGGCGCCGGTAGAGCTTTTCCATGTCGGAAACAAGGCGCGTGTAATGGAAACGCTCGCCCACCACCGGCCAGCCCGCAGCGCCCATTTCCGCCCGCTTGCCGGGGTTATCGCACAGCCCGGCAAGCTGTTCCGCGAACGTTTTTTCATCGCCGGGCTCGCACAGCAGGGCCGTTATGCCCGGCGCGACAATGTTCTCCACGCCGCCCACGTTGGTCGTGATCACCGGCCTGCCCGCCGCCTGGGCCTCGATCAGGCTCACCGGTGTGCCTTCGTTCCACGACGTCAGGCACACGATGTCGCTGCCCGCCAGCACGCGGTCCACGTCCTTGATCCAGGAAGTGAACGTCAGCACTTTATTCCCCGGCGATTTTTCGGTGGCGAAATCGAATCCCAGCTCCCGCGCCGCCGTTTCCAGCGCAGCGCGCTCCTCCCCGTCGCCGACGATGAACGCGCGGACAGGACTTTTTGTGCTTTCCAGCGCCAGCTTCAGCGCACGGAGGAACATGACGTGGTTTTTCACCGGCACCAGCCGCCCGACGATGACAACAGCGACATCCGCTTCCGACAACCCGTATTCCGTGCGAAAAGCGTTTCGTTTCACCTCTTTGTTTTCACGGAAGCGCGAAAGGTCGAAGCCGAGGGGAATGACGGTGATCTTTTCGGGCGGGCAGATGCGGTGTTCGGTGGCCAGCTCTTCCTTTTGCTTCGGGCTGATGGCGACAATGGCGTCGCTGCGCCGCGCAAGGTAACGTTCGATGGATTTGAACACCGCCGTTTTCGTTTTCCCGAAATACGAATGAAACACGTGTCCATGGAACGTATGCACGATCACCGGGACTTTGCATGCAGAGGCCGCCAGGCGCCCGATGGTGCCGGCTTTGGACGCATGCGTGTGCACGATGTCGGGCCTGAATTCGCGGATCAGCGCCTTGATCTTTTTGTAGGCGATGCGGTCGTTCAGCAGGCTGATCTCGCGCCGCATTTCGGGAATGATGACCGGTTTCAGCCCGAGATTTTCAAGAATGAATTCCGAGCTGTCTTCCGTTTCATCTTTCGCACCGCCCACCAGCAACGTTTCGAATTCCGGGGAGAGGTATTTGGCCAGGTAAGCCACGTTATATGTCGGCCCGCCCAGGTTGAAACGGTTGATGATGCGGAGAACTTTGGTCATCGGGAGAAGGAATACGCGTAAAAATAACAGAAAGAACAGACGGCAACAGTAATGCCCGGTGCTGCCGGTCTTTTATTTGCATAAAATTGTACGCGATACCGTAATGTTCCGCGTATGAAAAAGATGAACGTTTGCGCATGGATGACCGCCGGGCTGCTGGCGCTGATGATCGCATGCGAAGAGCAACCGGGAAATGAAGCGCATGAAAATCCCGCACACCAGGGCGAATGGATCACCGGCACGGAAGAAGAGCAGACCAGGATCATCGAAAAACAGTTTCGCGGGTTTGACAATGCGATGGTCGAAACGGGCTATCGTTACCAGGAATTATACTGGGCGGGACAAGATGAGAACTGGGAATATGCCGCTTACCAGCTGGAGAAGATCAGGCTGGCGATTGACAACGGGCTCGTGCGCCGGCCGAAACGCGCGAAGTCGGCGGAACATTTTCTTTCGTTTGTATTGCCGGAAATGCAGAAAGCCGTCGGCGACAGGGATACCGCTGCGTTCCGCGAAAAATTCGAGATGCTGACGATGAATTGCAACAACTGCCACAAAATGGAAAATGTTCCGTTCTTCAACGTCCAAACGCCTTCGGTGCGTCAATCCCCGATCAGGAAATAGTGTCTCGTAATGGAAGAAAGCAAGGAAAGCAAGCGGAAAAACCTCGGGGAAGTTGCAGCCCTGTTCCTTCGCCTGGGCTTTACCGCGTTCGGCGGACCGGCGGTGCATATTTCCATGATGGAGGAAGAAGTGGTGCGGAAAAAGAAATGGATGAGCCGGCAACATTTCCTCGACCTGGTCGGCGCAACGAATCTTATCCCGGGGCCCAATTCCACGGAAATGACCATGCATTGCGGGCACGAGCGCGCAGGCCGCGCGGGGCTCATCGTCGCCGGCAGCTGTTTCATTCTCCCCGCCGTGCTGATCACTTCTGTTTTCGCGTGGTTTTACAGCGCATACGGCAGATTGCCGGAAGTGAACGCTTTCATCTACGGGATCAAACCCGCGATCATCGCCGTGGTTATTACCGCGGTCATCCCGCTGGGGAAAAAATCGCTGAAGAGCTACTGGCTGGGGATCATCGGCCTTGCCACGCTGGCTGCGGTGGTCGCGGGCGTCAGCGAGATCATCGCCTTGTTCGGCGCGGGACTGGCGGGCATGCTCGTGCATGTTGCGGGGAAACAAAAAAAGCACCTCAGCAGCCTCTTCCCGTTTTTTCTCCTGCAGGCGCCCGTCGTCGCGGCTGACCGTTCCGCGCAGCACCTTTTCTGGATCTTCCTGAAGATCGGTTCCATCCTTTACGGCAGCGGCTACGTGCTTTTTGCGTTCCTCGATGAAGAGCTCGTGGGCCGCGGACTGCTGACGCGCCCGGAGCTGATCGACGCCATTGCGGTGGGGCAGTTTACGCCCGGCCCGGTGTTCTCATCCGCCACGTTCGTCGGCTGGCAGGTGGCGGGACTTCCCGGGGCGATCGCGGCGACTGTGGGAATTTTTCTTCCGTCGTTCCTGTTCGTTGCGTTTCTCAACCCGCTCATTCCGCGCCTGCGAAAGTCCGGTGTAATGTCCGCCTTCCTCGACGCGGTGAACGTGGCTTCCGTTGCCATGATCCTCTGGGTGGCTTTCCTGATGGCGCGCGAGTCGGTGACCGACTGGCGCACGATTGTAATTGCGGTTACAAGTCTCGCGGTGGTGCTGTTCTTTAAAAAGCTGAACAGCGCGTTCATCGTGCTCGGCGGTTCCGTGGCCGGCTACCTGCTGCTGCTGGTCTGAGAGGCTGTTTAAAAATCAGCCACAGAGATTACAAGGGACATCCAGCACCTGCATGCACAGAGAACATTCGGGAAATATTCTCCGTGTACCTCTGTGAATCCGCCGCGGCGGACCTCAGTGATCGCTGTGGTTAAGATTTTCGGGTGAAATTAAAATAGTCTTTGAGAGGGCTTTACGCGCGCGGTGTGTTCCGCATGTATTTAAGCCACCATTTCTGGAACACGAGCAATCCCCATATTCTCGCCACGCTTTCGCCGGGATTGGGTGAATGCAGCTGGCGCCGGATGGCTTTCACGATTTCCGGGCGGAATAAATTCTGCTCGTGCAGGAATTTTTCATTCAGCACTTCTTCGATCATGCCGCGCAGCTCGCCGCGGAACCAGTGGAGGAGAGGAACTTCAAAACCTTGTTTCGGGCGCTCGTAAATTTCCGCCGGGAGCAGGTCGCTGAACGCATCCTTGAGAATTTTTTTGCGCGAATCGTCGTCGATCTTGTATGAAGCCGGGAGGCTCATTACAAAATCCACCACCTCGTGATCGAGGAAGGGCGGGCGCACTTCGAGCCCGTGCAGCATGCTCATGCGGTCCACCTTCACGAGCATGTCGCCGCGCAGCACCATCTGCATGTCGGCGCGGAGGATCTCGTTGAGATCGCCTTTGCCGGTAATGCCGCCTGACATTTCCTTGCGGAGGATCTCGCGCGGCTTGTCGCCCGGGTACAGGCGGTCGACAGCGCCTTCGCTGGTGTAGCCGGCCCACAGCCAGTAACGCCCCGCCGGGGAATTGTCGAGCCCGGCGGCAAAGCGGCGGAGCTGCCGCACTTTATTCCCGAAAGTGGTGTTGCGGGACGCACGCAGGAAATTCCACAGCGGCGCGCCGGCTTTGATGAACGTGTTGACGAGATTTTTCTGGCGCGCGCGGTATTCCCCTTCGTGCTTGTTGTAACCGGCAAACAGCTCGTCCGCCCCGTCGCCGGAAAGCGCGACCGTCACGTGCTTACGTGTTTCGCGGGAAAGGATGTTCACCGCGAGCGCGGAAGAATCGGCGAAAGGCTCGTCGCAATTTTCGAGGAACGAGTGAAGCGATTCGAGCAGGTCGTTGTTGGTGAGCGAAAATACATGGTGCTTCGTTCCGAGGTGGTTCGCCACCAGTTGCGCGTACTGCGTTTCGTCGAAATACGGCTCATCGGCAAAACCGACGGAAAATGTTTCCATCCCCGGCTTGTGCTTTGCGGCGAGCGCGGTGATGATGGACGAATCCACGCCGCCGCTGAGGAACGCCCCGAGCGGAACGTCGGCCACGAGCCGCCGCACCACCGCATCTTCGGCCAGCGTGCGAAGCTTTGCCTGCGCTTCTTCATAGCCCAGCTTCGAAGCGGGATGCATCGCGCGGGTGATGTCGTAATACGTATCGCCGGTGAACGGCCGGTCGCTGTGCATCACGTTCCAAAAACCGACAGGATGGTTCCAGGTGTGTTCGAAGATCGTATTGTTGCCGGGGATGTAATTCAGGTGCAGGTATGCGGCCAATGATTCTTCCGAAAGCTTTTGCGGAATGCCGAACGCAACCAGCGCTTTCATTTCCGACGCAAACAGGCTCACGTGCTCGTCGTAATACCAGTAAAGCGGCTTTTCACCGAAACGGTCGCGCGCCAGGAAAAGATTTTGCTCTTTTTTATCGTAAACCGCAAATGCGAAAAAGCCGTTCAGCTTCGGTAAACATTCATTCCCGTATTTCGCATACATCGCCAGCAGCACTTCCGTGTCGGTCTGCGAACGGAATTTCACGCCGTCTTTTTCCAGCTCCGTGCGCAATTCCCGGAAATTGAAAATCTCCCCGTTCAGCACGATCGTGTAACGCCCGTCCGCCGAGGTGAACGGCTGCGCGCCCGCCTCCGACGTATCGATGATCGCCAGGCGCGTATGGCCGAGCGCGACGTTCCCGTCACGGTAAATGCCTTCCCCGTCCGGCCCGCGATGACGCAATGCGTTTACTGCCCCGCCGATTTTATCGAGGTACGCTTTTCCTTTTTCGGTGAAGGCGATCGCGCCTGCTATTCCACACATGAAGACGTGAGACTTGAGACATGAGACGTGAGACGTGAGAATGCTGACGTGAAATTCTCACGTCTCATGTCTCATGTCTCACTTCTCAAATCTATTTTATCGCGATGACTGAAATTTCAACCAATACGTCCAGCGGCAGGCGGGAAACTTCCACCGTTTCACGGGCGGGATAATTGCCGGTGAAATAGCCGCCGTAAATTCCGTTCACGGAAGCGAAGTCGCCGAAGTTCTGGAGGAAGATCGTTGTTTTGACCACGTTTGAAAAATCCATGCCGGCTTCCGCGAGGATGCCACGAATGTTTTCCATCACGCGTGTCGCCTGGCCTTCGATGCCGGGAAGGATCTCGCCGGTTTCAGGATGTTTGCCAACCTGCCCGGAAACGAACAGCATGTTGCCGTGCAATACGCCGTGGCTGTAAGGACCGATCGGGTCGGGAGCGCTTTTGGAGGTGATGATCTTTTTCATAAAAATTGCTTTAAACAAAGATAGTCAGTTGCCGGTTGTCAAAAGTTGTCGGTTGTCGGTTGTGAAAAAAGTTTTGCGGGTTTGGTGTTGTCAGTTTTAGGTGTTAGTAAATCCGGGGCCACACCGACAACTGAAGCGGCGAAGCCGCGAACCCGCAACCCCCGCCA